>CAJWHM010000001.1 GCA_913041125.1 uncultured Bacteroidota bacterium
TGAAAATCAATATACCAAATCAGAGAAGAACAGGTAATGGTAATAAAATTGAAATTAAAGGGTGTAGAGGGAATAACTTAAAAAACTTAAATATTGATTTTCCTTTAGGAGTAATGATAGGTGTAACTGGTGTTTCAGGTAGTGGAAAATCAACTCTAATAAATGAAACTCTATATCCCATATTAAACAATAATATTTATAATGGTGTAAAAGTCCCCCTAGAATTTGACAATATAAATGGTTTAGAACATATTGATAAAATAGTAGATATAAATCAAAGTCCAATTGGCAGAACTCCAAGAAGCAACCCGGCAACATATTGTGGAGTTTTTAGCGAAATTAGAAGTTTATTCACAAAAACTCCAGAATCACAAATAAGAGGATATAAGCCTGGAAGATTTAGTTTTAATGTTGTTGGAGGTCGCTGCGAAACATGTCAAGGAGCTGGAATGAAAGTGATAGAGATGAATTTTCTACCTGATGTTTATGTTGATTGTGAAAGTTGTCATGGTAAGCGTTTTAATAGAGAAACGTTAGAAATTAGATATAAAGGAAAATCAATTTCAGATGTTTTAAAGATGTCAATAAATGAAGCTTGTAGCTTTTTTGAACCAGTTCCAAAAATATTTAGAAAATTAAAAACAATTCAAGATGTAGGTTTAGGATACATAAATTTAGGGCAATCATCTACTACCCTTTCTGGAGGAGAAGCTCAACGAATTAAACTTGCCTCGGAATTATCAAAGAAAGATACAGGTAATACATTTTATATTCTAGACGAACCAACAACAGGTCTTCACTTTGAAGATATTAGAGTACTTTTAAATGTACTTAATCTTTTAGTCAATAAGGGTAACACTGTTTTAATAATTGAGCACAATATGGATGTAATTAAACAAGTTGATTATATTATAGATATAGGCCCTGAAGGTGGCAGTAAGGGTGGGAAAATAGTCTGTAAAGGAACTCCAGAGGATGTTATTAATCATCCAACAAGTTATACATCCAAATTTTTAAGAAAAGAGTTTGAAGAATTATTAATCCCTCAGATAAAATGAGTAAAATACAAATGAAAAATTGGAATGAAATTAGAACCAACGATTCATGGTCACTTTTCAAAGTTATGAGTGAATTTGTTAATGGTTATGAAAAACTTAGTTCTATTGGACCTTGCATTTCAATTTTTGGATCTGCGAGGACTAAATCAAATCATCCAACATATGTTTTAACAACTGAAATAGCTAAGGCTGTATCAAAATTAGGTTATGGTGTTATTACAGGAGGAGGCCCAGGTATAATGGAGGCTGCTAATAAAGGTGCAAATGAAGTTGGTGGAATTTCTGTGGGGTTAAATATAAATTTACCTATGGAACAAGAAAGCAATAAATATATTGATAAGGATAAGCTAATTGATTTTCAATATTTTTTTGTTCGTAAAGTTATGTTTGTAAAATATGCTCAAGGATTTATTGTTATGCCAGGTGGTGTGGGTACACTCGATGAACTTTTTGAATCTTTTACATTACTCCAAACTTCAAAAATTAATAAGTTCCCCATAATATTAGTTGGAAGAGATTATTGGAAAGGATTAATCGATTGGATTAAAGAAAAGCTTCTTGGACAAAATAATATTAGTCCTGAAGATTTAAAACTTTTTGAGGTGGTTGATACAGTTGAAGAAGTAATAGAATGTCTGAATCGTTTTTATAAAATAGATAACTTTAAACCAAACTTTTAGATGATAAAAAATAATGTTTTTTTATTTTTTTCGATATTCTTAATTAAAGTATTAATTGTTAATCTATATGCTCAAAATAAGTATAAAATAGATGCTACACTAGATGAAAATAAACAAACCGTTACAGTTTCTCAAACAATTACTTTTGTCAACACTACTCAAGGTCCAATTGAAAAAATATACCTTAATGATTGGGCTAATGCTTATGAGGGAACTGAGTCTCAACTGGTCAAACATTTAGCTAATCAATTTAATCGAAGTTTCTATTTCAGTGCTAAAAACAAATTAGGGTTTAGCAAAATTGATGAAATCAGAAATAAAGAGAACAAACTTCAGTGGTCATATTTTGATCAACAGCTTGATATTATTGAATTAAATCTGAGTAAACCTTTAATAAAAGGGGGAGAAATAATTATTTATATAAAATATAAAATCAAAATTCCTGATGATAAATTTACGGGCTTTGGTATTGGCTTAAATAACAAAATTTTGTTTAGAGATTTCTTTTTAAGCATTAGCCCATATTTAGGTGGAAAGTGGATATTAAATAGTAATCTGGGGCTAAGAGATAATAGTCATGTTCCCTCAGAATACGAAGTAAAATGGAAATATGGGAAAGATTATTTTCTTGAAAGTAATTTAGTGAACATAGAAAGTGATACTTTAAATAAAGATATCAATACTAGTAAATGGGTTTCAAATGCACTTTCAAGTCCAGAGTTTGTTTTTGAAAAAGAGAATCGTTTTCAGACTATTATTTTAGATGATGAATTCAAAATCACTACCGATATATTACCAAGAAAAAATTCTGATGTTGATATTAACGAGTCAATTAAAAAAATATACAACTTTACTAATCAAATTTTAGGAAAACCTAGTCAGGAAAAAATATTAATATTAAAGAAAGACTATTCAAAAAATCCAATAGTAGGAATTACAGAAGCACTTTCATTTTTAAAACCCTTTAGTGATGCTTTTATCTATGAAACAAAATTCATTAAAGCATATTTAGCAAGTTATCTTCATGAAAATTTAATTATAAATAAAAGAAAAAAACATTGGATTCCCGGTGGAATGCAGACATATGTAATGATGAAGTATATAGAATCTTATTACCCTGATAGTAAATTTCTAGGAGCTCTTAAAGATTTTAAGTTACTGGGTATACGTCCCTTTAATGGGTACAGTGCATCAAACATAGGGTTTAATGAAAGTTTTTCTTTTATTTATGAATTCGGTGAACACGCAAATAATCAACAATCTGATACGCTTGGGCGTGAAAAATTGACAAAATCAAATGAATTATATACATCACCGTACCATGTGGGTTCTGGTTTTTATTATTTGAATCAATTTTTAGGGAATGAAACTGTATCTAAAAGTTTAAAATATTTTAGTGAAAAAAAGGGGAAAGATTCTTTAAAATCTATTCTTGAAAAAAATTCTAATGTGAATTTAGATTGGTTTTTCAAAAACTATATTTCAGACAGAGAAGCTTTTGATTTATCTATAAAAAATGTAGTCAAAAATAAGAAAACTATATTTTTTACAATTAGTGAAAAAAACAATAAAGAAGTTCCTTTTAAACTTGACTTAATTAAAGATGATAATATTGTAAAGGAAGATTGGTATTTTCATTCAGGAAAAGATAGTGTTTATAAAATTAAAAGAGATGATTTTGATTTTGTTGCCATAAATTCTAATAAATATCTTCCTGAAAAAAATAGACATAATAATTGGAAATATCTAAAATCATCACATGGATTTAAACCATTAAAACTTACATTTTATGGTGATAGCGAAAATTTAAAGCGGAATCAACTGTTTTATCATCCAATATCTGATTTTAACGTTTATGATGGTTTTACAGCTGGGATGAGGTTTTACAATACGAGAATAAAAAATCAACCTTTTGAACTTGACCTACATCCACAATATTCATTTAAAGAAGATGCTTATGTAGGATTTTTCAGGACTCGCTATCGTTTCATCAATCATAAAAGTAAAAACTATCTAAATCAAGCTTTTATAACTGGTAAAAGCTATCATTACAACACAAATTTAAGATATACCTCTATTCAACCTTCATTCTCTATGTATTTTAGACCAATGGATTTAAGATCAAACAAAAGGCAATTATTTAATATTTCATGGTATAATGTTTTTAGGGATCGTGATCCAAATATTGATGTTAGTCCAGACTATAGTGTGGTGAGCATATTACACAGATATAATAATTCAGATGCAGTAAATGTTTTTTCTACAAATTCAAACCTTGAGCTTTCTAATAAATTTGGAAAAATTTACTTTACAACACAATACAGAAAATTATTCCCTAGTGGTCGACAATTTGGTATTCGTTTTTTTGCGGGTAAATTTCTTTGGCATAATACTTTAGAGACAGAATTTTTTGATTTTAATTTAAATAGATCTCCAGATTATCTTTTTAGATATGATTATCTAGGAAGATCAGATGAAACTGGCATCTGGAGTCAGCAATTTGTTCCTGCTGAGGGTGGTTTTAAATCTTTTTTTGAAGAATCTTCAGCAAATAACTACATGATATCATTAAATACTTCAATAGGTATTTGGAAATGGATAGAATTTTATGCTGATGTAGGTGCTCTAAAAAATCAAAGTAGAAATTCAGTTGGATATTTTGATACCGGAATAAAATTTAATCTAGTACAAGATTATTTTGAATTATTTTTTCCTCTCTACTCTTCAAATGGATTTGAACCATCACAAGATAACTATTCAAGTAAAATTAGATTTATATTCTATCCACGCTTAAGTACATTAAGTAGTTTATTTACCCGTAAATGGTTTTAATTTTTTGTAAAAATCTTTAAATCTCTGTCTGCTTTTAAAAAATCAAAGTCCATCTTTTTTTTGTATTTTCGCAATCTATTATGGGCCTTAATAAGCAAGAAGAGGATACTAAAATTTCATATGAGGTTTTTAAGAAACAAGTACTTGAAGATTATGAAATTGTTGTAACTAGTAGGGAGTGTAGTATACTAGGCCGAAGAGAAGTATTTTCAGGGAAAGGAAAATTTGGAATTTTTGGTGACGGAAAAGAAGTACCCCAGATAGCACTAAATCATTTTTTTAAGAATGGTGATTTTAGATCTGGTTATTATAGAGACCAGACTTTACTTATGGCTCAAGGACTTTTGAGTATTTCTAATATTTTTTCTGCACTATATGCTGATTTAGACTTGAGTAGAGAGCCAATGTCAGGGGGACGCCAAATGGGTGGTCATTTTGTAACACCTAGCAGAAAAAAAAATGGTGAATGGTTAGATCTGATGAAAAAAAAGAATCACAGTGGTGATGTTTCACCAACAGGTTCGCAAATGCCAAGACTTTTAGGATTAGCTCAAGCTTCAAAAATATATAGAAATATAAAACCTAAGGATTCTCATAAATTTTCAAATAATGGAAATGAAATAGCATGGGGTACTATAGGAAATGCCAGTACTAGTGAAGGAATGTTTTTTGAAGCAATAAATGCAGCTGGTGTATTGCAAATTCCAATGGTAATAAGTATATGGGATGATGAATATGGAATTTCTGTTTCAAATAAAGAACAAACTACAAAACAAAGTATATCTGAAGCATTAATGGGATTCCAAAGAACAGATTCAGAACAAGGGTTTGAAATAATGAGAGTAAAAGGATGGGATTATCCTGCACTTATCAAAACATATGAATATGCATCAAGGACAGCACGAAAAGACCATGTACCAGTTTTGGTTCATGTAACTGAACTTACTCAACCATTGGGTCATTCATCTTCAGGATCACATGAAAGATATAAGTCTAAGAAACGTTTAGAATGGGAAAAAGAGTATGATTGTAACATTAAAATGCGTGAGTGGATATTGAATGAAGGCATATCTTCAGAAGATGAACTTGACAAACTCGAAAAAAGAATTAATAGCGATGTAAGAACAAAAAGACGTGAAGCATGGAATAAATATCAAGAGCCGATAATTAACGAAAAAGACAAACTTTTTGCTTTTGATTCTCAATTGAAAAAGCAAACTTATAATGATCCAAAAATTCATTTAATTTTTACACAACTAGATCAATTAGAAGAAATAGGCTACAAAGACTTAATATCTGCAGGAAGAAAAATTAACCTTCTTTTAGCAAAATCAAAAAATGAAAAAAACCCTGAATTCAATAAGTGGTTCAACAATCTTTATAAAAAAGTTGAAGAGAAAATTTCTTCTGATCTATATTCAGTATCAAAGGATCAGTTGTTAAATCTTGAAAACATACCACCAATATTTGATAATGAAAAGCCAAAAGTAGATGGTAGAATTATAATACGAGATAATTTTGAGGCATTATTCAAAAAACATGATAATCTAATAATGTTTGGCGAAGATGTTGGAAAAATTGGAGACGTAAATCAAGGAATGGAAGGGCTACAAAAAATTTTTGGAGATATACGCATTTCAGATACTGGAATAAGAGAGGCAACTATAATTGGACAAGGTATTGGTTTAGCACTACGAGGGTTAAGGCCGATAGCAGAAATTCAATATTTAGATTACATTTTATATTGTATTCAAATATTAAGTGATGATTTAGCTACTATGTGCTATAGAACTGTAGGCCAACAAATTGCGCCACTAATTATTCGTACTAGAGGTCATCGTCTTGAAGGTATTTGGCACTCAGGTTCCCCTATGGGGGGAATGATAAATTTAATGCGCGGAATTTATATACTAACTCCAAGAAACATGACCCAAGCTGCTGGCTTCTACAATACACTTTTACAATTAGATCAACCGGCAATCATTATTGAATCTCTTAATGGATATCGAATAAAAGAAAAGTTACCACTAAATTTAGGAGAATTTACAATTCCAATTGGGAAAGTAGAATTCATGAGTACAGGTGAAGATATTACAGTTGTATCATATGGATCCACTTTAAGGATTGTTCAATCTGCATCAAAAAAATTGCTAAATGAGGGAATATCAGTTGAGTTGATTGATGTTCAAAGTTTAATACCTTTTGATCTTCGCAAAGAAATCAGTAAAAGCATTGCTAAAACAAATAGAATTTTGATTGTTGACGAAGATGTTCCAGGTGGTGCAAGCTCTTATATTTTACAACAACTTTTAGAAAATCAAAAAATATTTAATCTTTTAGACTCTCCACCTAAACTGCTATCAGCAAAATCTCACCGACCTGCATACGGCGGTGATGGAGATTATTTTTCCAAACCCTCAGAAGATGATATTTTTGGGGCTATATATGAAATTATGAATGAGTCAAATCCAAATGATTTCCCAATTATGTAGTTTCTTAAATTGCAAATAATTTTAATAATAATCCTTCTGTTATTTCTTGTGAACTTTTTCCTGTTGATTTTATCCCCTTTGATTCTAAATCAGCTATTAAAACTTGCTCCATCGCATTTACTAATTGTTTCATCGTAAAAAGTTTAGCTGCATTTTCATATTCTTTTATAAAATAAGGGTTAATTCCAATTCTTTCGTAATTACTACCTATTGATTTAATTAACAAAAGTTTCTGAAAATATGAATGAATCCCTGATAAAATCAAAACAATTGGATTTTCTTTAGGGTTTGTATTTAGGTATTGTAGAATTTTAAATGCATGAGAAAAATTCCTTAATCCTAAAGCTTTTTGTAATTCAAATATGTTAAATTTTTTACTAATCCCTACGTGTTTTTCTATATCGTCTTTTGATATTAATTTATCTTCAGAAAAAATTAAATTTAGTTTTACCAATTCACTGTCAATTCTGTTTAAATCTGAACCAATATTTGAAATAAGAAGTTCAACTGCATCCGGTGTCATTTTCAATTTCTTATTTATCATTTGACTCTTAACCCAAGGATTTAGTTGATTATCAAATAATGGCTTAGCATCAAATATTTCACCATATTTGGCAACTTCTTTGTATAATTTTTTTCTCTTATCAAATGACTTACCCCTATAACAAAATATAATTATTGACTGTAACATTGGTTTACTTGCGTATATTGCCAGTATGTCTAACTCTTTATTATTGATAAATTGTGCTTCTTTTATTATAATTACATTGTATTTGGAAAGCATGGGATACCTTTTTGCTATTTCTATAATTTCAGAAGCTGTTGTTTCTTTCCCATAGAGTTGAGAAAAATCAAAATCTTTAGAGTTTTCGTTTACCAAATTTTCAATAAGAGAATCACATATTCTATCAATAAAAAATGATTCACTACCAGATAACAAATAAAAAGATGAATATTCTTTCTTATTAATTTTTGCTAGAAAATTTAGGAATGGTTGCATTTTAAATTTTTATTGCATTTTTACAAAATGTTAAAATTAAATTTTCCTGACTATAATATAAAAACTAAAATTATAAAAAATAAATTCTTTGTTTTTGATAGGGTTCGAAAAAAGTGGTTAAAGATTACTCCTGAAGAATGGGTAAGAGTTCACTGTGTGAATTATCTTATTGAAGATTTGGGATATTTAGAATCTTGGATAAGAATAGAGCAGGAAATTAAAATTAATAATTTGAAAAAACGATTTGATATCGTTGTAACAGGCTCAGATTTTAAACCCTATATTTTGGTGGAATGCAAAGCTCATTCGGTAAGAATAAATCAAAATACATTTGATCAAATCACAAGATATAATATTGAATTATCCTGTCCATTTTTGATGATAAGCAATGGCCTTGATCATTACTTTTGTAAAGTAAATGATAGAAAAAAGCATATAGATTTTATTGAAAAACTTCCTGAATATAGATCTTGATTATGAAGCCTATAGCTTTAGTAATTTTAAACCATAACGGCCTAAAACTTTTAAAAAAATTTTTATCAAATGTAATATTATATAGTCCTGAGGCTGACGTAGTAATTATAGATAATGGTTCATCTGACAAATCTGTGTCATGGTTAAAAAATAATTATTCTGATTTGAAACGCATTGAGCTTAAAAAAAATTATGGTTATGCTGAAGGTTATAACAGAGGTTTAAAAGATCTTAATTATGAATATTATGCGCTTTTGAATAATGATCTAAGTGTAACGAAAGGCTGGTTGCCTCCTTTAATTGAAGAATTCAAAGCAAAAAATAAAGTTGCAATAATTCAACCGCACATTCTAAATTACGAGAATAAAAAATATTTTGATTATGCAGGTGCTGCTGGTGGGTTTTTAGATAAGTATGGATATCCATTTTGTAGAGGTAGAATTCTCAATACTGTAGAAAAGGATAATGGACAGTACAATAAAACTTCAGAGATCTTTTGGGCTAGTGGCGCATGTTTTTTGATAAGAAAAAATATTTTTTGGGAGTTAGATGGATTTGATATTGACTTTTTTGCTCATCAAGAGGAAATTGATTTATGCTGGAGAGCCTCAAATCAGGGATATAAGGTTTTAGCCGTTGGTTCATCAAAGGTATATCATGTTGGAGGAGGAACCTTGCCCCCATCGCCAAAAAAAATATATTTAAATCATAGGAATTCTCTATTTATGCTAAATAAAAATTTACCTAAAAACAAAAGAGTTAACATAATAATGACAAGGCTTTTTTTAGATGGATTTATAGGGATTTATTATTTTTTAACATTACAATTATCAAAAACACTAGCTATAATAAAAGCACATTATTCTTTTTATAAAAGTTATAAGGGTATTATCTATAAACGAAAAAAAAGTATTTTAAATATTAAATATCATCATAGAAAAAGTATAATATTTGATTATTTTATTTCAAGAAAATCATATTTCAGTGATTTGTCTAAGAAAATTGAATAAAATCATTTAATTTGCAAAAAATAAAATCAAATTTATTATGAAAAAAGCAGTCGCTTTAACCCTTATTTCAATTTTTCTAGCATCTTGTGTTTCTCAAAAAAAATTCACAGAATTAGAAGAATTGCAACAAAACACGAAGAATCTCCTGGATTCTACTACTGTTCAATTAAACACATGTAATGATGAAAAAGAAGCAGCTTTAGCACAAGTTGCATCTTTAACAGAACAAAACAAATTTTTAACAGAAAACAATCAAGATCTGATTAACAATATCGGCAATCTTACAACACTTTCGACTAAAGGTGCTGAAAACCTTGAGAAATCACTTGAAAGTATGAAGGAAAAAGACATACGAATTCAAAGAATGCAAGATGCTGTTACTAAAAAAGACTCCGTCACACTTGCGCTTGTTACAAGTCTTAAAGGTGTTCTAGGTAATATGAGTGATGAGGATATTGAAATAAATGTTGAAAAAGGAGTTGTATATGTATCAATTTCTGATAAACTTTTATTCCGAAGTGGAAGTTATACTGTTACTAATAGAGCCAAAACTGTTTTAGGTAAAGTTGCAAAAGTTGTAAACGATAAACCTGAAATTGAATTTATGGTTGAGGGTCACACAGACAATGTACCAATTAAGATGGATGGAATTGAAGATAATTGGGATTTATCTGTCAAAAGAGCTACAGCTGTAGTACGCATTTTAGAAAACGAATTTGGTGTTTCTCCATCAAGAATGACAGCTGCAGGTAGAAGTTATTATATACCAGTTGCAGATAACGACACTGCATCAAATCGTGCAAAAAACAGAAGAACTAGAATAGTTGTTTTGCCTAAATTAGATCAATTTTACGATTTAATTGAAAAAGGCATGACTGTTGCTCAGTAATTCATTTTAAACTAATTTAAAAGGGCTGTTAAAACAGCCCTTTTTTATTTAAATTAGTTATAAATCATTAAAAAAGACATTAAGTTATACCTTCCATGAAAATCAAGGAAAACCTATCATTAATAAAAGATAAACTTAATAAAAATGTTATCCTTGTTGCTGTTTCAAAGACTAAACCAGTAAAAGATCTTCTTGAAGCCTATAACGCAGGACAAAGAATATTTGGCGAGAATAAAATTCAAGAAATGGTTTCAAAATGGGAAGTGATGCCTAAAGACGTAAAATGGCATATGATAGGTCATGTACAAAGAAATAAGGTAAAATACATGGCTCCATTTGTTGACTATATACACGCTGTAGATAGCATAAGATTGTTAGGAGAAATCCAAAAGCAAGCTGAAAAAAATAATCGTCAGATAAAATGTCTAATTCAAATTAGAATAGCAAAAGAAGAAACTAAATTTGGTATTTTACCACATGAACTAGAATTAGTTTTAGAATCATCAAAATCATATAATAATATTTTGATTGAAGGACTTATGGGAATGGCTAGTTTTACAAAGGATAAAAATCAGATTCGCAGTGAATTCAAATTATTAAAATCAATTTATGACAAGTATCAGTCATTCAAGATCCTATCGATGGGTATGAGTGGTGACTACAGTATTGCAATTGAAGAGGGATCAAACATGATTAGAGTTGGTAGTAAAATATTTGGTGAAAGATTTTATTAAAAATGTACGCAATAGTCGATATTGAGACTACGGGAGGTGAATATAACGAAGAGGGCATAACTGAAATAGCTATTTATAAATTTGATGGAATAAAGGTTATAGATCAGTTCATTAGTCTAGTAAATCCACTAAAAGAAATTCAGCCTTTTGTTGTAAAACTAACTGGAATAAATTCTAAAATGTTGTTTAACGCTCCTAAGTTTCATGAGGTTGCAAAACGAATAGTTGAAATAACAAAAGATTGTATCCTAGTTGCGCATAACGCAAATTTTGACTACAGAGTTCTTAAGATGGAATTTAGTAGACTTGGTTTTAACTACGAGCGTCAAACAATTTGCACTGTAAATCTTTCAAAAATTTTACTCCCCAACCAACCATCCTTTAAATTAGGGAATTTAATTAGAAATCTTGGTATCCCATTTTCAGATCAACATCGCGCTCATGGAGATGCAAAGGTTACACTTAAGCTTTTTGAAATCCTATTAGAAAAGGATGTAAAAAAAACAATCATTAAAAAAAATATTGAACGATTAAATTATAATATAAAAAATAGTAATTATTTAAAAATTATTGATTCGTTACCAACTGAAATGGGAGTATACTATATTTATAACAATAAAAATAAAATTATATATATAGGCAGTAGTAATAATATTAAGAAACAAGTATCATATCATCTAATAACAAACAAACAAAAATCTATAATTGTTCAAAAAGATATTTCAAAAGTCACATACTCAATTACAGGTGGAAAACTTTTAACACTTTTAAAAGAGCAAAACGATATAAAAAAAAACAGACCTATTTTAAATATTTATATCAAATACAGAATTTATCCAGTTGGCATCAAAATTGAAGAAGATTCTAATTATTTAAAATTGGTTATTGAACAAGTAAAAAAGAATGAAAATTATATTAATGTATTTAAGAACAAAAAGTTGGCAGAATTAAGTTTAGCTAAGTGGAAGGATGATTTTGGAATATGTTTAAAAAAAACTAGTCTGAAGAATAATACACAAATAGATTGTTTTAATTTGAAATTAAAACAATGTAAAAACAATAATCATTGTAATGAATCACCAGAAAAATATAATTTAAAAATTAATAATTTAAAAAGATCACTTGATTATCCATATTCTGATTTTTTAATAATTGAAAAAGGGAGAAAAAACGGTGAAAATTCTTTTGTTTTAATTGAAAATAACAAACTCAATGGCTATGGATATTTTGATTTAAATTATCAAATCAAAAATAAATCACAAATTAAGAATCGTATTATTTCAGTTAATGAAAATCATGATGCTAAAAAATTAATTTGCACCTACTTATCTCGGAAAAAATATTTGAAGTTAATACATTTACAGTAATCAAATTTATATTTGTATTTATCTGTATTCAATGAGAAAATGGCAATACAAACTGCATAGCATTATTTATGAAGCAGATACACCTGCTGGAAAACTATTTGATGTTTTATTATTAATAACAATTTTATTAAGCGTTTTATTTGTTGCACTTGAGAGTGTTGACTACATCGATAATGAATATCATATTTTTTTAGATAATGCAGAATGGATATTTACAATAATTTTCACTATTGAATATTTTATCAGAATTATATGCGTTCGCAGACCATTTAGCTATATATTTAGTTTTTATGGCATAATTGATTTGATTTCAGTAGTCCCTAAATACATTTCAATACTAACGATTGGAAATCACAGTTTATTGGCTCTTAAAACATTACGTCTTTTAAGGGTGTTTAGAATTTTAAAATTGACCCCTTATATCGGTGAATCTAACACGCTCCTTAAGGCACTAAATGCAAGTAGAAGGAAAATATTTGTTTTTATATTTGGTGTACTTATCTTATGCATAATTTTTGGCACACTCATGTATCTAATCGAAAGTGAAGAAAGTGGGTTTACAAGCATTCCACGAAGTATATATTGGTGTATAGTGACTCTTACCACTGTTGGTTATGGCGATATAGCTCCACAAACACCGTTAGGACAACTTTTTGCTTCCATAATAATGATATTGGGATATGGTATTATTGCAGTACCGACTGGAATTGTTACTGCTGAAATGACAAAAACACAAAAAATAGATGTTAATACACAAGCTTGTCTTTACTGCATGAATTCTGATCACAAAGAAGAATCTATATATTGTCATCAATGTGGAAAACCACTAAATGATGTCGAATAAATCACTTATATATATTGCCGGTCCAACTGCTGTAGGTAAAACAAAAATTAGTATAGAATTAGCAAAAAAATTTAATACTGAAATAATCTCTTGTGATTCTAGACAATTTTATAAAGAATTAAAAATAGGGACTGCTCCTCCTACACAAGAAGAATTAAGAGAGGTTAAGCATCATTTTATTCAAAACAAATCTATAAAAGAAATCTACACTGTAGGTGATTTTGAAAAAGAGGCGATAAATAAGATAAATGCTCTTTTTAATAACTATGAAACATTAATTATGGTTGGTGGTTCAGGATTATATGCAGATGCTATTATGTTTGGGTTAGATAAATTTCCTAAAATTCCAAAAGAAATTAGAAACCAAGTTAATTTATTTTATAAAACACACGGATTAAAAGCATTACAAGAATTACTATTAGAAAAAGATCCAAAGTATTATACTCGCATAGACAAAAACAATCATGTGCGTTTAATTAGAGCTATAGAGGTTTGTATATCTAGTGGTAAACCTTATTCTTCTTTCATTGGAAAAATAAAGAGTAATAGAAAATTTATTTCTAAAATGGCTATAATTGAATTACCTAGAGAAAAACTCTATGAACAAATAAACAAAAGAGTTGATTTAATGGTTAATGTTGGTCTTGAGAAAGAGGTGAAAAATTTATTTAATTACAGAAACTATCCTGCCTTAAATACAGTGGGTTATAAAGAATTATTCCCTTTTTTCGAAGGAAAAACAAAATTTGAAGATGCTATTAGTGAAATAAAAAAAAATACACGTAGATATGCAAAAAGACAAATTACATGGCTTAAAAAGTATGAAAATGCTTTATATTTCAAAAATAGCACGCCAATTACAGAAATTTATAATTTATTGGTTAAATAGCTGTTTTTGAACTGCATTTTTAGTCTAATTATCAAAATATTTTTCTAGGTTGGTTTGAATACGCTTTTCAATAAAGTCCAAGTGTGGCTTTTCAAAATTATCACCGGTTATTTTTTCATATAATTCAATATATCTGTTTGAAATTGATTCAATTTTAGCTGAGTGAAATTCGGGTAATTTTTGTTTTTCTAATCCCTGAAAACCTTTACTGATTAACCATTCTCGAACAAATTCTTTTGAAAGTTGTTTTTGTGGTAAATTATTTTTTTGTCTTTCATTATATCCATTTTCATAAAAATACCGAGAAGAGTCTGGAGTATGTATTTCATCTAACAGAATGATTTCTCCAGATGATAATTTTCCAAACTCATATTTTGTATCAACCAAAATCAAACCTTTATTTTTAGCTATCTCTGTACCCTTTTTAAATAGTTTTCGAGTGAATTCTTCTAATAAATTATAATCTTTCTCACTAACTATTCCTTTACTTATTATTTCATCTTTGGAAATATCCACATCATGACCTTTATCAGCTTTTGTTGTAGGAGTTATAATTGGATTGTCAAACTTGTCATTTTCTTTCATGCCCTCTTGAAGTTTTATTCCACATATTTCTCTTAATCCACTTTTATATATTCGAGCTGCATGTCCAGATAAATAGCCTCTAATTACCATTTCAATTTTAAAAGGCTCACCATATCTACCTATAGAGACATTAGGATCTGGCGACTCAATTAACCAATTTGGAACAATATTCTTTGTTTCATATAACATTTTTAAAGCTATTTGATTTAAAATTTGCCCTTTGTAAGGAATCCCTTTTGGTAATACAATATCAAAAGCAGAAAGTCTATCAGTAACAATAATGACAATTAAATCATTTTCTAAATAATAAATTTCCCGAACTTTTCCTGAGTATCTAGACTTTACATTTTTTAAGTTTAAGTCAATTTTCATTAATGTATTTGTCATATTTAATTGTCGTGTTCAATTGATTTGTAAGCATCAATTATTTTTTTAACGATAGGATGTCTAATAACGTCCTTATCATCTAAGTGTACAATTTCAATATCTTTTTTGTTATTTAAAATTAGTAGTGCCTCTTTTAAACCAGATATCATTCTTCTAGGCAGGTCAATTTGCCCTGGATCGCCTGTAATCATGAATTTTGCATTTTTACCCATTCTTGTCAAAAACATTTTCATTTGGGAATGGGTTGAGTTTTGAGCTTCATCTAGAATTACGAATGCATTATCAAGTGTTCTACCTCTCATAAATGCTAAGGGAGCTATTTGTATAACACCTTTTTCTATATGATTTTGAAGAGTTTCAGCTGGAAGCATATCTCTTAAAGCGTCGTATAAAGGCTGCATGTATGGATCAAGTTTTTCGTTTAAATCACCTGGAAGAAATCCTAAATTTTCTCCAGCTTCAACTGCTGGTCTAGTCAAAATAATACGTTTAACTTGTTTATATTTTAATGCTTTTACTGCTAATGCTACTCCGGTATAGGTTTTTCCTGTTCCTGCAGGACCTATTGCAAAAACCATATCATTTTTTTCCATTGATTCAACTAATTTTCTTTGATTCAAAGTTTTTGCTTTTATAATTTTCCCTCTTACTCCATGAAGAATTGTAATCTCTGTTCCACTTTCAAGTAATTCTTCTTCTTTTCCCTGAGATGTAAGGATTCTTTCAATTATTTCATCATTAAGGATATTGAACTTTCCATAATGAGTAATGAGCATATCAGCTCTTTTTGAAAATTCTCTAAGAATAAGCTCCTCACCATATGCTTTTAATGAGTTACCCCTAGCTACAATTTTAATTTCAGGAAAATAGCTCCTTAATTTTGTAATATTTGAGTTCTGTTCACCAAAAAAATTCTGAGAATCAACTTCTTTCAAATCAATTTTTATTTCATTCAAGGGTTACAAAATTAAAATAGTTTATTTTTATTATGTTTAATATTAATATCATAAAAATAAATAATTTTAAACTAAAAATCTCTTTATGACCATCGTAACTTTAACCACTGATTTTGGACATAAAGACTTTTCGATTTCTGTTATTAAAGCTGCTCTCTTACAACAAATTCCTAATTTAAATATAGTAGATATTTCTCATGAAATTAGCCCTTATAATGCCTCTGAGACTGCTTATATATTGAAAAATGCGTTTAGAGCATTTCCTAAGGGCAGCATCCACATAATAGGAGTTGAATCCGAATGGACTCCAGAGAATATTCATCTTGTAATGGAATTTGAAGAACATTATTTTATTGGAGCAGACAACGGAATCTTATCAATGATAAAAGAAGATTTTATCGCTACTAAAATTGTTGAGATTAATATACACAAAACTGTAATAACTTCTTTTCCTGTTTTGGATATATTTATAAATGTTGCTGCACACATTTCAAGAAAAGGTTCTCTAGAAGTGATAGGTAAGCCATTAAAAAAAATCAAAGAATTAACAAATATAAATCCAGTAATTAATCCAGAAAAAAATCAAATTTTAGGGAGTGTGATTTATATTGATAATTATGGAAACCTAGTTTCAAACATTAAAAAAGATCTTTTCTATGAGATTGGAAAATCAAGGATTTTTACAATCTTCGCGAGATCAGTTAAATTTAAAAAAATATATAAAAGTTATAGCGAAGCCATAGACTTTAGTTTGCCAAAAGGGAAAAGAGAAGAAGACGGAAAAAAACTTGCTATATTTAATGCTTCAGATCATCTTGAACTTGCGGTATACAAAAGCAATCCTTTGACTATCGGTGGAGCTGGGTCTCTGTTCGGCTTAGATTACAGAGATCCAATAACTGTTAAATTTGACTAAGCTATGTATAGTATTGCATTAAGAGAATTACGTTTTTACTTTGGTAACATATCCGGTTATATTCTTTTAATAATTTATTTATCTATAAATACTTTACTGCTTTGGTTTTTTGACAGCCCCTACAATGTATTAAATTTTAACTTTGGAGATTTAAGTCCTTTTTTTTTGATAAACCCTTTTCTTTTATGTCTTTTGATTCCAGCACTAAGTATGAGAAGTTTCTCACAAGAAAAAGTTAATGGTACTATTGAAATTCTAATGACAAAACCCTTAAAACCTATTGATATTTTCGCTGGTAAATTTCTTGGGATAGGTTTCATACTTTTAATAACTATTGCTCCTACCCTTTTTAATATTATAGCATTAAGTTCTTTGTTAGATTTACAGTCAAATTTAGATTTGGGAAAATTAATATCCTCATATGTTGGATTATTTTTTTTAAGCACACTTTTTTTAAGTTTAAGTATTTGTTGTTCATTAGTTTTTAAGAATCAGATAGCTTCATTTTTAACGTCGACTTTATTTTGTTATGTTCAATATTTTCTCTTTGATTTAATTGCAAATTATTTTTCAAATCCATACTTGTACGATTTAATAATAAATCTTGGTGCAAAAACACATTATGATAATTTAATCTCAGGAATTATTCAAGTCAATGATTTAATATATTTTATTGGAATAAATTTTGTTCTTTTTGCATTTGGTTTAGCACTCATTAAAAAAGGGCAAGATTAATGAGTCATTTTAAATTTCCCTTAATAATATTTGTATCTACTCTGGCTTTTATAAGCTTTAGTAGATTTTTTATTTTTCAAATAGACCTTACTGAAGATAAAAGATATACTCTATCTGAAGAAACACTTAATCAAATTCAAAAAATTAAAAACCCACTAAAGATTGACGTTTTTTTATCTGGAAATATACCATCAAAATATTTAAAATTTAGAAATGAACTTGATTTTATTCTTAATCGAATAAAATCTTATAATAAAAATATTTTTTTAAACTATATAAATCCTCTCGAGTTTGAAAAAACAGATGTTACTGTCAACGAAATGATTCAATTTGGATTACCGCCAGAAATAGTTAGAGAAAATAAAAATGGTAATATCAAACAAAGTTTAATATTTCCTTGGCTGGTAATTAATTATGGTAAAAAATCAGAAAAAATACAATTGTTACAAAAAAAATTAGGCGATAATGAAAATGAAAAAATAATTAGATCATTAGAACAGTTAGAATATAAAATTTTGGACGGCTTACACAAAGTAATATTGAAAGAAAAGAAAAACATAGCCATACTAACATCACATGAAACAACAAAAAATATAAAAATTACAGATTTACTACAAAATTTGAAACCATACTATAATCTAGGATCTTTTGATTTAAAAAATAAAGATGTTACACCAAAAAAAACACTAGAGAACCTAAAAAGATTTGATCTGCTAGTAATATCAAATCCTAAAAAATCATTTTCTCAAAAAGATAAGTATATAATTGATCAATTTAGTTTAAACGGGGGTAAATTGTTGTGGATGATAAATGGAGTTACAATTAATAGAGACAGTCTTTTTAATAAATATGGAAAAGCTTACTCAGTAGAAAAAAAATTAAATCTAGAGGATTATTTTTTCAATTTAGGAATACGTATTCAAAAAAAATTAGTTAAAGATCTTTATTGTGCTCCTATTGTTCTTGCAAATGGTCAGGAAAATAATACACAATATATTCCTTATCCCTGGCCTTATAATCCATTGACAGAACCGGAAAATTTTGTTATAGGAAAAAACCTCGGTCCCGTTTTATTTCAATTTGCAAGTCCTATAGACACTTTAGAAAATCAGCTTTCAAAAACATTATTAATTAAAAGTTCAAATTTTACAAAAACATCAATAACACCATCGATTGTAGAGCTAACAGAAGCTATTAATGAAATTAAACAAAATGAATTTAAGAATGTATCAAAAGATTTTGGTTATTTGATAGAAGGAAAACAAAAATCACTTTTTACTAATCGTATCAAACCGTTTAATTTAGAAAATGAAATAAGTTATGGTTTAGTTAAATCAATAATTTTTAGTGACGGAAATGTAGCGGAAAACCAAATTGACAAAGGATCACCATTGTCTTTAGGTTATGATAAATGGACAAATAATTATTACTCAAATAAAGATTTAATTATTAACTCAATTCATTATTTAGTAAATAATAATGATCGTTTAATATTGAGGGATAAAAATTTAAAAGTAAATTCATTAGATAAAATAAAAATTAAAAAACATGGCTCTCTTTGGAAGTGGTTTATGCTAATAATTCCTTTATTGATTGGACTACTAAGTAGTTTTGTTATACAATTTTTAAGACTTAGAAATAGGTCATAAACTGTTGATAAGTTTGTTTTACGTTTAAATTGTTTTAAAATATATTTGATGAACAATCAATAATATATTAGGCATTTAAAACTTGTGATAATTTAATATTGAAAAAATAATTATAAATGAAATTTATTGTTTCTAGTAGTGCACTACTTAAATCATTACAGTTGATTGGAGGGGTCATCAATAATTCAAATACATTACCAATTTTAGATAACTTTCTATTTGAAATTAATGAGAGTGCTTTAACAATTACTGCTAGTGATCTTGAAACTACATATTCCACTCAACTCACAATTGAATCGGAAACAAATAGTTTAATCGCTCTTCCCGCTCGTCTTTTACTTGATATATTAAAAACTTTTCCAGAACAGCCACTTACATTTTTGAAAACAGAAAAAAATACAGTGGAAATTAGTGCAAATAACGGAAAATATGCTGTTGCCTATGTAAATGGAGATGAGTTTCCAAAAAGACCTCAAATTAAAGATTCCAAAACTCTAAGCATAAAAGGAAATATTTTATTTACAGCAATAAATACGACCCTTTTTGCGAGTGGAAATGATGATTTAAGACCTGTAATGAGTGGGATATTTTTTCAATTCTCTACAGAATCACTTACATTTGTTGCTACAGATGCTCACAAACTTGTAAGATATACTCGCCATGACTTAAAATCAGTAGAAACGGGTGAGTTTATAATGCCAAAAAAACCATTACAGATTCTCAAAAATACTTTATCCGTAATTGATGAAGAAATAACTATAGAATACAACCAAACAAACGTTCAGTATCGTATTGGAAATTCAACTCTCACGTGTAGACTAATTGACGGGAAATACCCTAACTATGAGGCAGTAATTCCTAAAGAAAACCCAAATCAAATGACATTGAACAGAAATGATTTTTTAAATTCTGTAAAAAGGGTTAGTATTTTTTCAAACAAAACTACATATCAAGTTAGTCTTATGATAGCTGGAGCTTCACTCAAAATTTCTGCTGAAGATTTAGATTATAGTAATAGTGCAGAAGAAAGGTTAGATTGTGACTACCAAGGTGATGATATTAAAATAGGTTTCAATTCCCGTTTTTTGATTGAAATGTTAAGTGGACTGAGTTGTGAAGATGTTAAACTTTCTATGTCGATGCCCAATAGAGCAGGACTTATAACACCAATTGACAGTACACAGGAAGGAGAAGATATTACAATGCTAGTGATGCCAGTTATGCTTAATAGTTAAAATAAGAGATTTACTCAGAGGCAGAAACTAACTCAGAAAGACGCTTATAAGTTCCGTTTTCCAATTTATCTCTTATTCCAGAAAATGCCTTAAGTGTAATATCAACATCTTCTAGAGAATGAGTAGCCGTCGGTATTAAACGCAATAAAATTAGCCCTTTTGGTATGACTGGATATACTACAATCGAACAGAAGATTCCATAGTTTTCTCTCAAATCTTTTACAAGAGCCATAGCTTCAGGAATACTACCTTTAAGATAAACTGGTGTAACACAACTTTGTGTTGTCCCTATATCGAATCCTCTTTCGATTAAACCATTTTGTAATGCATTTACATTCTCCCAAAGCTTTGATTTTAGTTCAGGTCTAGTCTTTAGTAAGTCTAGGCGTTTTAAAGCACCTTTAACTAATTGCATTTGTAATGATTTAGCAAACATTTGAGACCGCATGTTGTATTTTAAATACTCAATTATTTCTTTGTCAGCAGCAACAAATGCACCTGTTGAAGCCATAGATTTCGCGAAAGTAGCAAAATATACATCTATTTTATCTTGTATTCCCTGTTCATTACCAGCACCTTTTCCATTTTCACCTAGTGTTCCAAAACCATGAGCATCATCAACTAAAAAGCGAAATTTATACTTATCTTTTAGAGTAACTATTTCTTTTAACTTTCCTTGCTCACCTCTCATACCAAAAACACCTTCAGAAATTACAAGAATACCACCACCTGTTTGCTCAGCAACTCTAGTTGCTCTTTGTAAGTTTTTCTCTAAGCTTTCAACATCATTATGCTTATATGTGAAGCGTTTCCCAATATGAAGTCTAACACCATCTACAATACAAGCGTGAGCATCTACATCATAGACAATAACATCATCTTTATTAACCAGCGTGTCAACTGTTGAGAGAATACCTTGGTATCCAAAATTTAATAAGTAAGCCGACTCTTTATCAACAAAATCAGCTAATTCATTTTCTAATTTCTCGTGTAATTCAGTGTGCCCTGACATCATTCTTGCACCCATTGGGTAAGCTGAGCCAAATTCACTAGCTGCTTCAGCATCAATCTTCCTTATTTCGGGTAAATTTGCTAAACCTAAGTAGTCATTAACACTCCAAGTTATCACTTCTTTACCTTTAAATTTCATTCTATTAGAAATTGGTCCTTCTAATTTTGGAAATACAAAATAACCTTCAGCTTGTGATGCCCACTTACCTAGTGGTCCTTTATTTTGGTGAATTCTATCAAATAAATCTTTCATTGATTTTCATTTAGCTCATTAACATATTCAATCTGCTGCTGGGATTCATGATCTGAATCAAAAAAACCTTGTTGTTCCATCCATTCTTCACTATAAATTTTACTCATATATCGGGATCCATGATCTGGGAACATGACTACTATTTCATCAGCTTTACTAAAATATTTTTCTTGTGATAATTGAATTACGGCTTGCATAGCGGCTCCTGATGTATAACCAACAAAAATTCCTTCTGAACGCGTCACTTTTCTTGCAGTATGTGCACTATCCTCATCAGTAACCTTAACAAAACGATCAATACTTTCAAAATCAGTGGCTGATGGAATTAAATTTTTACCGAGACCTTCTATTCTATATGGATAAATTTCATTTGGATCAAATTCTTGGGTTTCATGATATTTTTTTAGGACAGAACCGTATGCATCAACCCCTATAATTTTGATACTCGGATTTTGCTCTTTTAAGTATTTTGCAGAACCAGAAATTGTTCCTCCTGTTCCACTACTTGCAACTAAATGTGTAATCTTTCCATTGGTTTGTTTCCATATTTCAGGACCTGTTGTACGATAATGGGCATTAATATTTAATTCATTGAAGTATTGATTTATATATATCGAGTCTTTTATCTCGTTATGTAATCTTTTTGCTACTTCGTAATAAGATCGTGAGTCATCAGCTGGAACATTCGCAGGACATACATGAACTTGAGCTCCCATCGCACTAAGCATATTGATTTTATCTCTTGAAGACTTCGAACTAACTGCTAAAATACAATTATAACCTTTAATCATTGAGACCATAGCTAGACTAAAACCAGTATTGCCTGATGTTGTTTCTATTATAGTAGAACCAGGTTTCAATAAACCGCTTTTTTCAGCTTCCTCAATAATATGATATGCAATTCTGTCTTTATTTGAATGTCCAGGATTGAAAGCTTCTAGCTTAGCGTAATAATTGCCTTCGAAATTCTTAACGATACGATTCAGCTTTACCAGTGGTGTGTCCCCTATCAATTTTAAGATATTTTGATAGGCATTCACAGGATTGTTCATAAAACTTTCATAATTATGATGTCGCAAATTTAATAAAAAAAATTAGTTTGTCTTTCCCTCTAGTTGCAATATAAAAGCATACTCCTTTGCAGTTTCTTTAAGATTATCAAATCTTCCAGATGCACCGCTATGTCCAGCATCCATATTAGTGACCAAAAACAATAGATTATTATCTTTTTTCATTTTTCGCATTTTCGCTACCCACTTTGCAGGTTCCCAATATTGGACTTGAGAGTCATGGTAGCCTGCTGTTACCAAAATATTAGGATAATCTTGTTCTTTAATATTATCATAAGGCGAATATGATAATATATAGTCGTAAAATTCTTTTTTATTTGGATTACCCCATTCATCATATTCCCCTGTAGTCAAAGGAATACTTTTATCTAACATTGTAGTTATGACATCAACAAAAGGAACAGCTGCAGTTACACTCTTATATAATTCGGGTGAATCATTAAGGATAACACCCATTAATAAGCCACCAGCTGAACCTCCTAAGGCATGTAAGTGTTCTGAGCTTGTGTAGCCCTCATTAATTAAGAATTTAGATACGTCTATAAAATCATTAAATGTATTTTTTTTATTGAGCATTTTTCCTTCATCATACCATTTGCGTCCTAAATACTCACCACCTCTTACATGAGCAATAGCAAATATAAACCCCCTATCCAGAAGACTAAGACGTGCAGATGAAAAGCTAGGATCAATTGTTGACCCATATGATCCATAAGCATAAAGAAGTAGGGGCGTTTTAGAATTAATCTCTAAATTTTTTCTAAATACAAGAGATACAGGAATTTTAATATTGTCCCTGCTTTTAACCCACAATCGCTTCTCTTTATAATTATCGATTTCAAAATTATTATCAATGACTTTGTTTTGTTTCAATAATTCTTTTGTTTTTGAAGTCATATTATATTCAAAAACAGTACTTGGAGTTGACAAAGATGTGAATACAAATCGAAATTTATCAGTTTCAAAACCAGGATTATAGCTGCCGTACATAGTATAAGTTTCTCCAGATATAGGTAGAAAGTAGTCTTCAGAACCGTCCCACCTTTTTATTTTGAATTTTGTCAAACCATTTTGACGTTCGGTAACAACCCAGTGATCTTTAAATATTTCAAAATCTTCTATCAATACTTCATCGCGATGCTTTAATAAATCAATCCAATGATCAGTACTTGGATTTTTAACAGGAGCCTTTGAAATTTTATAATTTAGAGCATTATCTTTATTATTTAAAATATAGAAATGGTCTTCAAAATGTTCTACTGAATATTCTAAATTTTGTGTTCTTTTTTGGATAATCTTAAAATCTAATAAGGGTTCATTAGCTCTTAAAAATTGTGTTTCTGTAGTTAAAGAGCTATAAGAAGATATAAAAATATATTCTCCAGACTTAGACTCTCTTACATAAACAGAAAAAGTTTCATCTTTTTCATCAAATATCAAAGGATCAACTGAATCAGATTTGTATATGTTATGTCTATAAACTTTTTCAGATCTTAAAGTTTTAGGATTTTTTTTAACATAAAATAAATGAGTGCTATCCCCTGCCCAAGCTGTCCCTCCTGTGGTGTTTTCTATTTTTGTATTAAGTACTTTATCTGTTGTTAAATCTTTAACGAAAAGAGTATATTTTCGTCTTGACTCGGTATCAATACCATAAGAAATTTTATTATTATCTGGACTTACATTTAAACCTACAAGTCTAAAAAAATCAAATCCTTTCGCCATTTTATTACAATCAAATAAAATTTCTTCTTTTGCAGCAAGGGAATCTTTTCTTCGAGTATATATTGGATATTGTTTGTTTTTTTCAAAACGAGTTATATACCAATAACCATTATAAAAATAAGGTACTGATTCATCATCCTGTTTGATTCTTCCTTTCATTTCATTAAATAAATCCTTTTTAAATGAAGAAGAATTCTCAGTCATTTTACCATAATAGTCATTTTCACGCTCAAGATAATCTATGACTTCGGGATTTAATCTTTCCTTCATCCAATAATAATTATCAATTCTTATATCCCCATGTTTTTTTAGTTGATATGGAATTACTTCAGCTTTTGGAGGTAATAATGTTTCGTCAAATTTCATTGGTTTATTCTTTTTACAAGATGATATTACAAAAATGATTATTAGAGCTAAAATAATCTTATGCATTAAAATTAATTTTTGATAATGTTTTAAGTAGATAATCATGTTGATTTTCATCATAATCTCGGTGTGTGACCATTCGTAATTTTCCTTTACCTAGACTAATTAATAGAATATTTTTTTCTTTAAGTCTATTTATAAATAATTCTTCATCTATAAAATCCTTGAGTGAAAAGATTATAATATTAGTTTCAATTGGTTCTATTGAATTAATAAAGCTACAGTTTTCTAAAGTTTCACCAATTTCTTTTGCTTTAACATGGTCTTTTTTCAAGTCATCTCTATTGTTGTTCAAAGCAAAAATTCCTGCAGCTGCTAGATACCCTGCCTGACGCATACCACCTCCAAAAACCTTTCTTATTCTAAGTGCCTTGTTTATGTGATGGTTTGAACCAACTAATACTGATCCTACTGGACATCCAAGTCCTTTGCTAAAACACAAAGAAATAGTGTCAAATAATGCACCATATTTACTAGGTTTATCTTTAGTTACTTCTAACGCATTCCAAAGTCTTGCGCCATCAAGATGTAACGCTAATCCATGTTTTTTGCACAAATTGCTAATTTTTTCAATTTCGCTTAATTCATAAATTGCTCCTCCACCCTTGTTAGTTGTGTTCTCCAAACAAACTAAACTTGTTTTTGGACTATGATAAAAGTCAGGAGGGTTAATAGATTCTAAGATCTGTGAAGAAGTAATTCTACCACGATTCCCTTTTATCATTTTACATGAAACACCAGAATTAAAACTTACTCCTCCACCCTCATAATTAAATATATGAGAATAATGATCACAGATTAATTGATCTCCTGGTTGTGTATGAAGCTTGATTGCTGTTTGGTTGGTCATAGTTCCAGAAGGAAAAAAAAGTGCTGCTTCTTTTTCAAATAGACTTGCAACTTTTTCTTCAAAATCATTTACTGTTGGATCCTCTTTGAATACATCATCACCAACATCAGCACTTAGCATTGCTTCGAGCATTTTATTAGATGGTTTTGTTACTGTATCGCTAATTAAATTTACTATCATAATCAATAAAAACATGAATATGATCCTATTGGTGATCCGTCGGGTAATCTTCTTGGCTTTGAAATATTGAATTCTTCTGGATTCTCAAAATATTGATCGATTTGTGCTCTATAAAAATTATTAAAAGCATCTTCCTCTTTTCCTGCTAACCAATTATCAAGAGAAACTAATTGGTCATAAACTATCACCTTAACAATTGAATTTGAATTTGGATTTTTGCCAAGGTACATTAAGTGTTTTAAAATGTTTGCTTTTACTATATGATTTAGTTGTTTTTGATGATAATTTCTAGGATTTACCTTAAAGTAAAAATCTATTAGTTTATCAAAAGTTTCTTTTAATGAAAGCTGGGTTGGATCAAAGCCGTGTTGTGTAACTAAACGATTAGCTCGCTCTGGATGTAATAACATGCTGATCAAAGCATCTGATAGAGTACTGGCTATTCCTAAATAATCAAATGATACCCCTGTTTGAGAAAGGAAATTTTCTCTAGTCCTAGGATTAGAAAATGATCTCGGTGGAATTAGATCCCTAAGTGAAGAAGGAATTTCTAAATTTTGTGGTTTTAGTGAATTCAAAAATCCAAATAATGCATTTCTTTGAATAGATGAATCTACAGTTTTAACTTGATAATCTATATCCCCTTTTACAGCATAGTCGTAATCTATTCCCCCAATTAATTTAACTACTGCTTCTATCTGATATCTATGTAATAGATATATTGGAACTAAACGGTCCTCAAGTGTACTATAAGTTTCTCCCTCACGTAAATGGTCTATTGATAAATTATTAAGTGCTATTTCGCGTATTTTCATTAATCGTTCTAATTCATCAGTTGCAATTTTTCCATTGTCCCATAAATGAGCTATTGGATGAGCACCTCCGATAGGGCGAGCATCTTTATCTGTAATAAAACGATGTCCATCAATTGAGCTTTTTTCAATGATCTTATTTAGTGCGTCTTGTTCATTCACACTTTCTGGAAAGTCACTGTAAGAGTAAGCAACACTAACTTTATCCCACTCACCTATACCTTCTTCATAAGCATTAGATAATGATATCTTATCACCATTTAATTCAATATTTGGATGAGGATAATCCATTACAGATGATCTTTTATTAGCACTTGAAGTGAAATTATGGGCAAAACCTAATGTATGACCAATTTCATGAGCTGATAGCTGACGAATTCTGGCCAATGACATTTTTAAAGCATCTTCCTCCTTATTCGACTCAGATGAAAATGGTTTTTCTAAAAGTCCCAATGCTATCATGAAGTCCTGTCGAATCCTTAGGCTTCCTAAACTAACATGACCTTTTATTATTTCCCCAGTTCTTGGGTCAGAAACAGTTGAGCCATAACTCCATCCTCTTGTTGAGCGATGAACCCATTGAATAACGTTATATCTAACATCAAGTGGGTCTGCATTTTCAGGCAACATTTTGACTTGAAAAGCATTTTTAAAGCCGATACTTTCAAAAGCTTGATTCCACCATAGTCCTCCGTCAATAAGAGCTGATCTTACAGGTTCAGGTGTTCCATTATCTAAATAATATATTATTGGCTCTGTTGGTTCACTCATAACAGCACTAGGGTTTTTCTTTTTCAAACGATGTCTATAAACATATTGAGTTTTTGTTGCCTTACTAACTGGTGTAGTGTAGTCAAAAAAAGTAAGTGCATTGGATCCCGATCGAGGATCAAAGTATCTAGGTTTATAATTTGAGTCAGGTAGAGCAACAAAAGAATGATGTTGGTTAATTGTTAAAGCTTCAGGAGTAGGAGTAACAGAGCTGACTAAAATTCCAGGATTGGTTCCCTCATAAGTAAGCATCATATCAAACTCTACATTGTTCGGGAAAGCTTTAGTTCTACTTAAATTTACAGCTGATCTTAGACTGTCGATTTCAAAGTCACCTTCGCCAAGATCATTTAAACGTTTTTTAACGCCATGGGTGTCTTGCATAAGAAACGGCGTTAAATCAATAATATAACCATTGTTATTATTCTCCAATATAGGAAACCCAAATAAAACAGATTTCGCAAAAGCTTCTTCAATAGAACGTTGTTCTAATGAATTGTCAGAACTTGAACGATATCGCAAATTCGGTTGAATTAGCATGAGTTTATTACCAGATTTAGAGAAATAAACAATCCTTTCATTTCCAAGTTGCCCCCTATCAAGTCCAACGTCATTATTTCCAACTCCTGAACTTAAGCTATTTATGTAAAGAAATTCTTTGTTTAGTTGCTTTACAGTTAAATAAATTATGTCATTTTTTTCATCATAATTGAAATCAAAAAAACCTTCAAACTTATTTGTTTGATCTAAAACTGAAGGAATTTTAGATTTATTTTTTCCTTGCCCAACTAAATTTTGACCAATAAAAAAAAGAGATATTATAAAAATTATATTTTTCATTTATATCCAATTGGTGTAAATAAAAATACTAAAAACAAATGAATGATTCTTACTAAAAAGCTTTTGTATTGTTAAAGTAATTAAATATTTTGTACGAAAATTTTTTAATTTTATTTAAAGAATGATAACTACAGACCACCTTAATATTTTAAAAAAACGTCTAAGTGCATTAAACCACTATCTTTGACATTGATGGTAAAAAAATTGAGATTACCAATCAAGAAGAAAAAACTCTATCCCCTGATTTTTGGAATGATTCTGAGAGAGCAGAAATTCATATGAAAAAACTTAAGAACCTCAAAAAATGGGTTTCTGATTATAATTTAATTAAAGATTCTCTCGAAGAATTTGAGGTATTAATTGAATTTGAAAAAAGTGGTGATGCTACAAGTTCTGAATTAGAAAAATCATATAATATTACTTTAGAACATCTAGAGAACTTAGAATTTCGAAATATGCTTTCTGATGAAGGTGATAATTTAAGTGCTGTAATTCAAATTACAGCAGGAGCAGGTGGTACGGAGAGTTGTGATTGGGCTGAGATGCTAATGAGAATGTATTTAATGTGGGGAGAGAAACAAGGCTTAAAAATAAGGGAATTAAATAATCAATCTGGTGATGTCGCTGGAATTAAAACTGTTACACTCGAGTTTGAGGGGGAGTATGCTTTTGGATGGTTAAAAGGAGAAAATGGGGTACATCGTCTTGTGAGAATATCTCCATTCGATAGTAATGCCAAACGTCATACATCTTTTGTTTCAGTTTATGTATATCCATTAGTTGAAGATGATATTCAAATTGAAATTAATCAGTCAGACTATTCGTGGGAAACAATGAGAGCAAGTGGTGCTGGGGGACAAAATGTGAATAAAGTTGAAACTGCAGTTCGTTTGAGGCATCATACTACAGGAATTATTATAGAAAATTCAGAAACAAGATCTCAGCTCGAAAATAAAAACAAAGCAATGCAGTTATTAAAATCACAGCTTTACGAAATTGAATTACAAAAAAAATTAGCTGCAAGAGATAAAATTGAAGCAGCAAAAAAGAAAATTGAATGGGGTTCTCAAATAAGAAACTATGTCATGCATCCGTATAAATTAGTTAAAGACGTTAGATCACAACATGAAACAACTGATATTGATGGAGTGATGAATGGAGAAATTGATTCATTTTTAAAGGCATATTTAATGACTATGGGACAAAAGAATTTAAATAATTTTTAATGAAAATAAACAACATTATTTTTGACTTAGGTGGGGTTTTAATTGATTGGAATCCTGACTATGTTTTTCTCAACGAGTTTCAGGGAAATAAAGAAAAAATGAAAGAATTTTACAATAAAGTTTGCACTTTTGATTGGAATGAAAATCAAGATGCAGGATATCCTTTAAAAAAAGCTACAGAGGATCGGATAAAACTTTTCCCAGAATATGAAAATTTAATTCAAATGTATTACGGAAGATGGGAAGAAATGCTTGGTGGTGCAATAGAAGATTCAGTTTCAATCTTAAAGAAAATTGTAAAAAACACAAATTACAAAGTAATAGCTTTAACAAATTGGAGTGCTGAAACTTTTCCTATTGCACTAAAAAGATATGATTTTCTTCATTGGTTTGAGGGAATTGTAGTGTCAGGTACAGAAAAAACAAGAAAACCTTTTAAAAAAATTTACTATTTAACACTAGAAAGGTATAATTTAAAAGCTGCAAACTCATTATTTATAGATGACAATGAAAGAAACATATTTGCAGCTAAAGAAATTGGAATTAATACAATAAAATTTAATAATCCATCTCAATTAGAAAATGATTTAAAACTAATGGGAGTAATTAAATAATGGATTTAAATTTTGAAAGGATTCGAAATGACAAACTAGATATTTTAAGGGATATTTCTGTAAAAACATTTATTGAAACTTTTGCATCTCAAAATAAAGAAGAAAATATTAAACAATATCTAGATGCAAAAATGAGTCTTGCCAACTTAAAAAAGGAACTCAATAATATGAATTCCTATTTTTATTTTATTATAGTTAATAACAAAATAATAGGCTACACAAAACTAAATTTTGGATCTGCACAAACTGAAGAAATTTTTATTGATAAAGCTTTTGAGGTTGAAAGAATATATCTTTTATCTAAACATTCAAGAAAAGGTTACGGAAGAAAGGCGTTTGAAAATATTTTTCAAATTGGAAGGAAAAAAGGTTATAAGAAAATTTGGTTAGGGGTTTGGGAATATAATAAAAATGCGATTGAATTTTACAAACACATGGGATTCAAAATGTTTTCTAAACATTCATTTTTATTAGGCGATGATAATCAAACTGATCTTTTATTGAAAATAGATATTTAATAATTTAAAAAGGCGATTCAGTTTCATCATCATCTGATTGACCAAATATGTCATCTGGTTTTGGAAAATTGTCACTTGATATTTTATCCAAACTTGGATTCATTTTTGAATGAAATTCAAATGGAGCGTCGAAAGTGTCCATATCTTCAAATTTTCCTAAATGAGCAATAAATTTTAGACGAATATTATCCAATCCACCATTTCTATGCTTTGCAACTATAAGTTCCGCTTGACCTTCTGCTGGGGAGTGATCCACATCATCCCATTCGTCTATATTATAATATTCTGGACGATAAATAAATGAAACTATATCTGCATCTTGCTCAATTGCTCCTGACTCTCTGAGGTCAGATAACATAGGTCTTTTTGTTCCACCTCTTGTTTCAACTGCTCGAGACAACTGTGATAGAGCTATTACAGGTATGTTTAATTCTTTTGATAATGCCTTTAAATTTCTAGAGATTATAGAAATTTCTTGCTCTCTATTTCCTGCTCTATTGGATGAACCTACCGTCATTAATTGAAGGTAATCAACAATTATTAATTTAATTCCATGCTGAGATGCAAGTCTTCTTGATTTTGCACGCAAGTCAAATATAGATAATGATGGTGTATCATCTATGTATAAAGGAGCTTTTTCTAAATCTGTTACTTTAACATTAAGTTGTTGCCATTCATGATTTGCAAGTTTACCTGTTCTAAGTTTTTCAGATGATAAACCAGTCTCAGCAGAAATTAAACGGGTTATTAATTGAACTGAAGACATTTCTAATGAAAAGAAGGCAACAGGAATTTCTTTAATAACAGCTATATTTCTTGCCATTGATAATGTTAATGCAGTTTTTCCCATCCCTGGTCTAGCAGCGATAATAATCAAATCACTTGGTTGCCACCCGGAAGTCAACTTATCTAATTTTTCAAAACCAGTACTAATACCACTTAAACCTTCTCTCTTAGAAATATCCTCGATTCGCTTTTTTGCTTCTAAGACCAAATTTTGGGCAGACTCTGATGATTTTTTTATATTTCCCTGAGTTACATCATATAGTTTAGATTCAGCTTCATCTAATAAATCAAAAACATCAGTACTATCTTTGTAAGCATTTTCGATAATTTCATTTGAAATCCTAATTAAACTACGCTGAATAAATTTTTGTAAAATAATACGCGCATGAAATTCTATGTGAGCAGATGATGCAACTCTTTGAGAAAGCTGTACTAAATAAAATTCCCCTCCTACAGACTCGAGTCTTCCGGTTTTTCTTAAAGCAGCTGAAACAGTCAATAAGTCTATTGGTTCAGAATCATGAAATAGTTGATAAATAGTTTCGAAAATGTATTTATGAGGTAATTTGTAAAATGCTTCAGGCTGCAAAAGATCAATTACTTCATCAACTCCTTTTTTATCTATCAACATTGCTCCTAAAACTGCCTCCTCAAGGTCAGTTGCTTGAGGTGGTATTTTACCCTGCTGAAGATCAATAACAGATGGGTTATTAGCAATTTTTTTAAGCCCTAAATGTTTTTTTTCTTCCATGTTATAAAAGTAAGGACTTATATAATAAGTTTTAATAAAGTTTATCTTCTAACTATGAAGAAATGGATGTTTATAAGTGACAAAAAATTGTTAAAAACAAAAAATTATTCTGAAACATTACCCATTGAAATAAATTTTTTACGTCGTTTGTCAATTCTTTCTTTTGTATTTAATTTTTTAATTCTTTTAAATGAAGAAAGTATTTCTTTTTTTACTTGATTAAAAGTTTCTTCTTTATCATAATGAGCTCCGCCCAAAGGTTCTTTAATTATTTTGTCAATCAATTTATTTTTAAGCATGTCTTTGGATGTTAATTTCAGCGCTTCAGCAGCATTTTCTTTATATTCCCAACTTCTCCAAAGTATAGAGGAACAAGACTCTGGTGAAATAACTGAATACCAAGTATTTTCTAACATAAATATTTCGTCTCCAACTCCTATACCTAAGGCTCCTCCAGATGCCCCTTCACCAATTATTATTACAATTATTGGAACAGATAAAGACATCATTTCGTATATGTTTCTAGCAATAGCCTCTCCTTGTCCTCGCTCCTCGGCTTCTAAACCTGGAAATGCCCCAGGTGTATCTACAAGTGTCACTATAGGGATATTAAATTTATCAGCAGATTTCATTAATCTAAGGGCTTTTCGATAACCTTCTGGATTTGCCATTCCAAAATTTCTGTATTGGCGTGTTTTAGTGTTGTATCCCTTTTGTGTTCCAATAAACATAAAAGACTGATCTTCAATTTTACCTAAACCGCCAACCATGGCTTTGTCATCCATAACGTTTCTATCACCATGTAGCTCAAGAAAAGTTTGGCCACTTAATGCATTAATATAATCTAATGTATAGGGTCTTGAGGGGTGTCTTGACAGTTGTACTCTTTGCCATGCGGATAAATTACAATATATTTCTTCTTTCTTTTTTTTTAGTTTTTTTTCTATTTGAAGGCATGTTTCAGAAACATCTATCTTGCTTTCCTCACCTATTAACTTACATTTTTCAAGTTGATCATGTAATTCTTTAATAGGTAATTCAAAATCTAAGTATTCCATAATGATACATTATTACAAATTTAAAAATTCTTTACAATAGCTCTAATTATTATTCATTCTAAATTTCTTGTAGAGAGCACTTAAGAATATTGATCCCATAACAATCAAAAAACCTAAATAAAAGCTTGTACTTAAAAAAGACTTTTCTTTCCATATAACTAAAGATAGTAAAACACCATAAATTGGTTCGAGATTAATCACCATCATTACTGTAAATGGTGATAAATATTTCATAACTTTTATTGACAAATTAAAAGCAAAAGAAGTACCAACTAATCCTAAAATAAGCAACCATAATAAATCCATACCAGATATCTTAAAACTTTCAATATTGATATTATCAGAAAAACATGATAAAATTAAACCTAAAAATGACCCAATAGTTAATTCATAAAATGATAAAGTTATAGGCCTTGCTTTTTTTACCATTTGTCCATTTAATATTGTAAATAGAGCTGACAAAAAAGCTGATAAAAACGCTATAGTAATACCAAAAAAATGTTCAAATTCTGCTTGATATATTACACCAATTCCAACTGCTGCAAATCCACCAAAAAAAACTTCATGTTTTAGTATTTTCCTTCCATTTAATAAAGGATCTATTAATGCTGTAATCAAAGCTCCTGACGCCATCATACTTAGAGTTAAAGAAACACCAGCAATTTTTATAGCATAAAAGAAAGTAAACCAATGTAAACCAATAAAAAATCCACCTAAAATAACTTTACCCCACATTGAACGATTTAAATAAAAATATTTTGGATTTATAATTAAAAAATAAACTGCAAGTCCAACAAAAGCAATAGACATTCTATATATTGTAAGCGGTAAAGCATCTATGGAGATTAGTTTACCAAGAATAGAGGCAAATCCAAAAATAATTACCAAAAAATGATATATTAAAAGATTCTTATTTTTATCGTTTAGCATTTCTCAATAAAAAAAAAGCCAATAGGCCAAAAATAAATAATGGAAGCCATGCAGCAATAAATGGTGAAAATGAAGATTTATTTACCATAACTCCAAAAATTTTATCAAAAAAAATGAATAGAAAGCCGAGTGTAATACCAAAGGCTAGGTTTACTCCCATACCTCCTCGACGCTTGAATGATGATACAGAAACTGCGATTAGAGTTAGTATAAAGGCTGAAATTGGTATACTCCATCTTTTATGCCTAACTAAAAGATGGTTATTAATTAAGGATGACCCCCTTAACCTTTCATCTTTTATAAATTGATTAAGATCTGAAAAAGTTAGAGTTTCAGCTATATAATTTACAGGTGCTAAATCATTAATATTAAAATCAAAAATCGTGTCTTTACGAATGCTAGTTTCCAAAATTTCTTTATCACCTAGAAAAACTCTTTTTTTATAATTAAACATTCTAAACAGACTATCTTTCTCTATCCATCTAATCCTTCTGGAACTTATTTTGAAATTCAATTTATTCTCGTTAAAATTTTCTAGTGTAAAATCAGAAGCTTGTTTTCTGATCGGATCATAGTTGTTTACGTATATAAATTCATCATCATTAATTTGCAAAAAAACCTTATCAGTATTTCTTGCTTCTTTTTTAACTAAATATTTGTATCGAAAGTCATTAAATCCTTGATTTGATTTTGGAACTATATACATTCCAGCAAAAAAAGCGAAAAGTGCTATTAAAGTTGCACTAATTAAAAATGGACGAAGAAATCTAAAAAATGAAATTCCTGAACTTAATATTGCTATTACCTCTGTATTATTTGCTAGTCTTGAAGTAAACCATATAACAGAGAGAAATAAAAAAATAGGAAAAAGAAGATTCGCAAAATACCAAGTGAAATCAACATAATAATCAAAAATAGCCAATAAAGGAACTTCCTTTTCTTTTATTTTGTCAATTTTTTCTGCTAAATCTACCATTATACCTATTGGAATAAATAATAAAATCATTACAAAAAAAGTGCCTAAATAACGTTTAATTATGTAAGAATCAATTAGTTTCATCTATAAACGAATTTGTAATTGCCTAACCATTTTTTCTTTCCAAATTCTAAAATTACCTTCTAAAATTTTATTTCTTGCTTCACGAACTAACCAAAGATAAAAACTCAAATTATGAATTGTTGCAATTTGTTTGCCTAGCATTTCGTTAACAGTAAATAGATGTCTGAGATAAGCTTTTGTATAATCTGTATCTACAAAGCTGTAATTTGAATTGTCTAGGAGAGTAAAATCACTTTTCCATTTTTCATTTTTGATATTTATAATACCATCTGAGGTAAATATCATCCCGTTTCGTGCATTTCTGGTAGGTAAAACACAATCAAACATGTCAACTCCAATCGCAATATTTTCTAAAAGATTCGCTGGGGTGCCAACTCCCATTAAATATCGTGGTTTATTTTTAGGTAAAATTTCACACACCTCGTAAGCCATTGAGTACATTTCTTCAGAGGGTTCACCTACTGATAATCCTCCTATAGCATTTCCTGCTGCATTTTTTTCTGAAATAAAATGAGCAGACTCTTTTCTTAATTCTGCGTATGTACTCCCTTGAACTATTGGAAAAAGTGTCTGTTCATAATCATAATTGTAAGAATATTTTTTATTAGCTTCAATGCAACGATCAAGCCACCTGTGAGTTCTTTCCATTGAGCTTTTAGCATAATTATATTCACAAGGAAATGGTGTGCACTCATCAAATGCCATTATTATATCAGCACCAATAAGTCTTTGAATTTCAATAGCATTCTCTGGTGTAAATAAATGATAAGAACCATCAATGTGAGATTTGAACTTAACACCATTTTCTTTAATTTTTCTATTTGTAGAAAGAGAATAAACTTGATAACCTCCAGAGTCAGTTAATATTGGTCTGTCCCAACCCATAAATTTATGAATACCCCCTGCTCTATTAATAATTTTTGTTCCAGGACGGAGATACAAATGATATGTATTCCCGAGTATAATATCTGAATTAATTACGTTTTTTAAATCTCTCTGATGGACTCCTTTTACTGTTGCTAGAGTCCCTACTGGCATAAAGATTGGAGTCTCTATTTTTCCGTGATCTGTAGTTATTTGGCCTGCACGAGCATTTGTTTTACTATCAGTAGTTAGGAGTTTAAATTTCATCTGCTACAAATATAATATACAATTAATGAACTAAGCGTTCGAAAATTATTGTTAATTACTTCTTAAATTATGCCAACAAAAAAAAGAAATAGCACTTTGATAATGTATGTACTTGGGTTATTTTTGTTTTACAACTTATTAAGATGCCAGATTTAAAATTACTTGAAAAAACAACAATACAAGTAAGAAGAGATATATTAAGAATGGTTCATAAAGTTAATTCTGGTCATCCTGGAGGATCACTAGGTTGTGCTGAATTTTTTGTATCTCTTTTTTTTGATCAATTGGAATTCACCCTGCCTTTTAAGATTGATGGTAAAAACGAAGATATTTTTTTTCTCTCAAATGGTCACATATCACCAGTTTTTTACAGTGTTTTAGCTCGTAGAGGATTTTTTCCTATAGAAGAGCTTAATACTTTTCGATTAATTAATTCGAGATTACAGGGTCACCCTACTACACACGAAGGTCTTCCTGGTATTAGAGTAGCTTCTGGCTCATTAGGTCAGGGATTGTCTGTAGCAATTGGATCTGCATTAACAAAAAAATTAGATAAAGACTCTAAAACAGTTTTTGTGTTGATGGGAGATGGAGAGTTACAGGAAGGACAAAATTGGGAAGCTATTATGTACGCAGCTGCTAATAAAGTAGACAACCTCATTGCTACTATTGATCTTAATGGAAGACAAATAGATGGAAATACCGATGATGTACTAGACTTGGGTGACCTAAACAATAAATTTATTTCATTTGGATGGGAGGTTATAGAACTAAATGATGGAAATTCAATAAATGAAGTAATCAATAAAATCAAAATAGCTAAAACAAAACTTGGCTATGGAAAACCTATTGTGATTTTAATGAAAACAGAAATGGGTAATGGAGTTGACTTCATGATGAATACTCATGCCTGGCATGGAAAAGCTCCAAATAATGAACAACTAAAAATAGCATTAAGCCAAAATAAAGAAACCATAGGAGATTACTAGTCTTCGTACAAACTTAAATGATGAATTATATAAATCAAGGAAATAAAGACACTCGTTCAGGTTTTGGAGAAGGTCTTTATGAATTAGGAAAAACGAATCAAAACGTTGTTGCTCTTTGTGCTGATCTTGTTGGGTCTTTAAAAATGCAAAAATTTATAGATGAATATCCTAATCGTTTTTTTCAAATCGGAATTGCTGAAGCTAATATGATGGGAATTGCAGCTGGACTCACTATAGGAGGCAAAATACCTTTTACAGGAACTTTTGCTAATTTTTCAACAGGTCGTGTATACGATCAAATTAGACAATCAATTGCGTACTCTGGAAAAAATGTTAAGATTTGTGCTTCACATGCTGGATTAACACTTGGAGAAGATGGAGCAACTCACCAAATTTTAGAAGATATTGGATTAATGAAAATGCTCCCAGGTATGACTGTTATAAATACTTGTGATTTTAACCAAACAAAAAGTGCAACCCTAGCTGTTGCTGAACATAAAGGCCCTGTATATTTAAGATTCGGACGTCCTTCGGTTCCCAACTTTACAACTGATGATTTAGGTTTTAAAATCGGAAAAGGAATATTACTTAAGCCTGGAAAAGATGTTACAATTGTAGCAACGGGACACTTAGTTTGGGAATCTTTACAAGCTGCAAAAGAATTAGAAAAACAAAATATTGATGCTGAAATAATAAATATCCATACCATTAAGCCGCTTGATGATGAAATCATTTTGGAATCAGTAAAAAAAACAGGATGTTTAGTAAGTGCTGAAGAGCACAATTATCTAGGGGGTCTAGGTGAAAGTATTTCAAGAATAATTGTCAAAAATTATCCATGTCCTATGGAATTTATTGCTACAGAAGATACTTTCGGAGAATCTGGAACACCATCACAACTAATGAAAAAATATGGCCTAGATAAAGAAGCAATTATTAGAAAAGTATTAATATTAAAAAATCGAAAATAAATTCTATTTTAAATGATGAAACTAATAATATCAACATTTCTTATTTTTATAATATCATTTAAGTCCTTTGGTCAGTTAAATTATGGGATAAAGGCAGGTATAAGTCTTAATGCCTCTGGAGACATTACAAGTGCATCATCCGATTTATCATCTTTAGCTTTAATTAATGAAAATAAAAATGGATATTTTTTTGGAGGATACGCATCTTTGAAACTTCTTTTTTTGTATTTGCGTCCTGAATTACAATTTTCTTATCTAAATAGTACATTTGAATCAATTTCTTTGAGTCAATCAAAATTAGAAGCACCTATATCATTAGGTTTCAAATTATTACCCATAATAAGCATTTTTTCAGGTCCTACACTTCAATACAATTTTGAACCCGAAATTGAAAATTTTAGTTTATCTGCTCTAGAACAAAAGACATCTTTGGGAATTCACTTTGGTTTAAGAGCGCATCTAGGACCACTTAATGCAGATTTAAGATTTGACCGTGGTATAAACGAAAATGAGCTAAATTTATTGGAACAAAATGGTGTACCAATATCTGGCAGAATTGATACTAGATCCAATGTTTGGAGTATTGGCTTATCTTATAAACTATAAATCATCATTATCTAAGTAATCAGGTCTTCCATCTTCATCGTTATCATCAGGGAGTCCATTTCCATCGTTATCATATTCTTCCCCTGAAGGTATACCATCACCATCATGATCAGTTTCTTTAACTAAAAACATTTTTATTTTAAAAATTAGTGAAGAATATTCAGGTATTAATCCTGAAGCATTATTATAATAAGCCAATCTAGATGGCATGAATATAGCTCCATATCCATAATTTTCGAATGTAGTAACGTTATTACTATCAACAGAAAATTCACCTGGTCTTAAATTTGGCATCCCCTCTCTAAATCCTTGTACAACAGTTGTTAAATCGAACCATATTGGTGCAAAAGATCTATCAAAAAGAGTTTTGTCCAAAAGAATGCCCTCGTAAGATAAATAAACAGAGTCTGCTTTAGTTGGTGAGTTCCCAATTCCTTCATTTGCAATAAGTGCATAAATAGGGTGCTCAATAGTTTCTCCTTCGTTTGTTGTATAATTTGCAGTTTGCTTTAATACTTGGTTAATTAAAGGTATTTTATTTGAATTTTCGGCACTTATTGTATCAAAAACTAATTCTGGAATAATATCATTATTTTGGAATTCTTCATAATTATAGAAATGTGTGGATAAAAAAGTTTCAATGTTATTCTTATCCTGGATGACTTGATCGGACTCCTCTCTTGGTGGAATGATTTCATTTTCGTCATTATTGCAAGACAAAACGAAAAAAATAAAAAGTAGGGTGTAAATTATTTTTTTCAAGAATTTTTTTTTTGATCGTGAAAGATACAATTTTCCTTTATTTTTGTTTGAAGTTAGTTAAGATTTATAAATGAGAGTTGATCAATATTTATATAATGTAAGACAATTTAAATCAAGAAATATAGCTAGTCATGCTTGTAAAAATGGTCACGTTCAGATTAATGATAAAAATGTCAAGCCCTCTAGAGAAGTAGTCCCAACAGATTTGATTAAAATCAGAAAAAATCAAATATGGAAAACATTTGAGATTTTTAATTTACCAAAAAATCGTATAAGTGCTAAATTAGTTGCTCTATATTGCATTGAAAAAACAGATAATTCAATTATAGAAATCGAAAGTCTAAGAAAGCTTTCGTCAAATATTTTCAGAGAGCAAGGAAGGGGTAGACCTACAAAAAAGGAAAGACGTGAAATTGATAATATACGTTTTGATAAAGATTTAAATGATTAATTGAAATAAAAAGTAGTGATGATGCTTGGAAATAAAATTAAAGATGGTCTTGCTATAAAATCAAGTGTAAAAAGAATTGCTTATCAAATTTATGAAAACAATATTGACGAAAAGTCAATTGTTATTGTCGGTATTGGAAATCCTGGTAAAATTTTTAGAAATTTAATTGGAAATTCAATAAAATCGATTTGTGATTTAAATCTAATTTTTGTTTCCTTAACAATTAAAAAGAAAAAGCTTTTAAATGTTGTAGAGAGTGATATTTCATTGGAAGAAATTAAAAATAAGTCAATTATAATTGTAGATGACGTACTAAATACAGGATCCACTCTTATTTATGCAGTATCATACTTTTTAAAAATTCCAGTAAAAAAAATTCAAACTGCTGTTATGGTAAATAGAAGTCATAAAAAGTTTCCAATCAAAGCAGACTTTAAAGGTATTTCACTCTCAACATCAGTGAACGAACATATAAGTGTAATTTTAGAAGGGAATGAAATTGGTGTCTATTTAAGTTAGATAAGTTTTAATTTCAGCAACTATTGTTTTAAGATTTTTTTTATCGGTAGATATTATGTGTTTAGCTTTAAAATAAAATTGATTTCTTTCGAATAAGTGTTTATTGACGTATCCTTTAATTTCATCAATGTTTTTTAGATTATTAATTAAAGGCCTATTATTTTTATCATTTAAAAGTCTATTGCTTATTGAATCTACAGAAGATTTAAGATAAAATGTCAAATTTTCTTCTCGGTTATTTATATAATCTATGTTATTGTAATAACAAGGTGTACCTCCTCCTAGAGAAATAATCATTGGACCTTTTAGATCTAAAATTTCTTTCAAAGCTTTGTTTTCAATTTTTCTAAAATATAATTCCCCTTTTGTTTGAAAAATATCTGAAATATTTAAATCCCATTTTTCCTCAATATAATTATCTAAATCGTATAATTTATAGTTCAAATCCTGCTTTAAATATTTACCAATTGTTGTTTTTCCTGAACCCATGTAACCAAGTAAAACTAATTTAAATGCTCTCATAATGATATATAAGAAGCAAATTTATAAGAAATGAAGATGTAAAATTCATATTTGATATTATATTTGCACGCTCAATGATTCGGTAGCTCAGTTGGTAGAGCATCTCCCTTTTAAGGAGAGGGTCCTGGGTTCGAGACCCAGCCGAATCACTAAAAATGACTTGGTAGCTCAGTTGGTAGAGCATCTCCCTTTTAAGGAGAGGGTCCTGGGTTCGAGACCCAGCCAAGTCACTTTTTTTTTGCACACGTGGCGGAATTGGTAGACGCGCTAGCTTGAGGGGCTAGTGAGATTTATCTCGTGGAAGTTCGAGTCTTCTCGTGTGCACACATCAATTTTTTTTATTATATTTGTTTAAGCTTTTATAATGAGTATTGAACATATGGATAGGATAAAAAGCACATTCAGTATAAAAAATCTTGAAAATCTTTCTGGTATTAAAGCCCATACACTAAGAATATGGGAAAAAAGATATAATCTTTTATCACCTGAGAGAACAAATACTAATATTAGGAGATATAGTCTAGACAGTTTAAGAAAGCTCTTAAATGTAACTTTACTTTACAATCATGGTTTCAAAATTTCAAAAATTGCAAGTTTAAATTCAGATGAAATCCCAAAACTTGTTAGAAGCATTGCTCTAAAAACAAACTCAGAACAAGTAGCTATAAACGCATTTAAACTAGCAATGATCAACTTTGATTATGAATTATTTGATGCCAATTATGAAGAGATTTTGGATAACCATGATTTTGAATACCTATTCATGCAAATATTCATGCCTCTAATGAAGGAGTTAGGTATCTTATGGCAAACTGGAGCTATATCACCATCTCACGAGCATTTTATTACAAACCTAGTGAAACAAAAAATACACTTGCAAACTGAGTCCTTACAAAGAAGGAAGTTCAATAGTTCAGAGCTCCCAATTTTTGTGCTTTTTTTGCCTGAAAATGAAATTCATGAGCTTGGTATACTGTATCTAAATTACCTAATTCTCTACAAAGGTTATCGTACAATTTTTTTAGGTCAATCATTACAAACTTCAAGCCTTGAAACACTCTATAGTTATGATACAAAATTCAACTTTGTTAGCTATTTAACAGTTGAACCAAATAGTGATGAAATTATGCCTTTTTTAAATGCATTCTATAAACAGATTTTGGAGAATCATGATTCAAAATTAATACTTTTCGGTCCACAACAAATTTCTATAGACAAGGAAAACCTTCCGAAAAAAATTGAACTACACAGATCAGTAGAATCATTTATTCATAAATACTTTCCTGCTAAAGTTCTTATTTAATCTTTAACTCTATTTTTTTATATTTACATAGGCTTATTTGTAAGGTGATAAAGCTATGAAAAATTTTTACGACAAAGTAACCGAAAACTGTAGCAAAATTGTAACCCAATCATATAGTACGTCCTTCTCTTTGGCTACAAAAATGTTAGACTCTTCAATAAGAAATCATATATACAATATCTATGGTTTTGTAAGATTTGCAGACGAAATAGTTGACACCTTTCATGATTTCCCAAAAGAAGAATTACTTAACCGCTTTGAAAAAGACTTAAATTTTAGCTTAGAAAAAAAAATAAGTTTAAATCCTATTCTTAATTCCTTTCAATTAACAGTTAATAAATACAATATTGATAGAAAACTCATATCTGCTTTTCTAAAAAGTATGCGTTGGGATTTAAATAAAAATATTTATAAAACAGATAAAGAATACAAAGAATATATCTATGGGTCTGCAGATGTAGTAGGACTTATGTGTCTAAAAGTATTTGTGAAAGGTGACGATAACTTATATTTTAAATTAAAGCCTGCAGCTATGTCATTGGGATCTGCTTTTCAAAAAGTAAATTTTTTAAGAGATTTAAAAAAAGATTATCAGGAACTTGATAGAACTTATTTTCCAAACGTTGATTTTAATCATTTTGATGAAGAAACCAAAACAAATATTATTAAAGAAATAGAAAATGATTTTAATTTAGCGCTCAAAGGCATTTTTGATTTACCGATCGAATCAAGATTTGGTGTTTATACAGCCTACAAATATTATAATAAGCTTTTAAAAAAATTAAAAAACATCCCATCAAAAAAGATTCAAAACACAAGGATAAGAGTTCCTAACTACCAGAAAATGGGTGTTTTTGCAAGAAGTTATTTAAAATATAGACTTAACCTGCTATGATTTTATGATTTTACTTTGGTTAATAACTCTAATAGTTACTTTTATTTTTATGGAATTTGTTGCATGGTTTTCACACAAATATATTATGCATGGTTTTTTATGGTCATGGCATAAAGATCATCATATTAAAAATCATAAATCTTGGTTTGAAAGAAACGACTTGTTTTTTTTATTTTATGCCTTAATAAGTTCAGGATTTGTGATTCTTTGGGGTGAAGCAAACTTTTGGTTTGGTTTACCAATCGCCTTAGGTATTTTTATTTATGGTTTAACATATTTTATTGTTCATGACATTTTTATTCACCAGAGATTTAAAATGTTTAGAAATGTTAACAATAAGTATGCAAAAGGCATAAGACGTGCACATAAAATTCATCATAAAAATATAAATAAGGAAAATGGAGAATCTTTTGGTATGCTGTGGGTTCCACTAAAATATTTCAAATAGTTACTTCTTGAGCCAATTATTTACAAAATTGCAATTGCGACTATCTTTATTGACATTTACATAAGTTTCCTCAATTTTCTTTAACATCCAATTTTCAATCGTTTTGAGTTGCTTTTCTTTTAATGCAAGACTCTTTATGCGTGAGTAATCGAGAGAATAATCTGCTTTGTGCTCATCAAATCTATTACTGACTTTTAAAATTTTATACTTTTTTAAACCAGAACGTTCCTCTTCAACAAGAGGCTGAGAAATTTCACCATCTTTTAAATTTCTAATTTGACTGTATAAAACAGGGTCTAGATTTGTAAGTTCAAAACGAGTATCACCAGTCTGTGGGTTTATTAATACTCCACCGTTGAATTTAGTCTCTTTTTCATCGGAAAAAGCAAGAGCTGCATTTGAAAAAGTGATTTCCTCGTCAATTAAACGTTTTCTTAGTGTATCTAATTTCTTTTTAGCATCTTGAAGTTGAGAAGATTCAATCTTAGGTGTTAATAATATATGTCTAATGTCTACTTCTTGTCCACGTATTTTATCAACTTTTAGTATATGCCACCCAAAATCAGTCTTAAATGGATCAGAAATTTCACCTTCCTCTAAACTAAATGCTTCATCACGAAACTCTTTAACCATTCTTGGTCTTTTTCTATGTAATGTATACTTGCCTCCTGATGATCTTGATCCAGGATCTTGTGAATATAGTAACGCTTTTGAAGCAAAACTTGAACCACGTTCTATAACATCTTCTTTAAAAGTTTTTAATCTATTGATAATACGATTTTCTTCTTTTTCACTTACTTCTGGTTCTATAACTATTTGAGAAATTTCTAGCTCCGTGCCGAAAATTGGTAAATCAATTGTTGGTATTGATTCAAAAAATATTCTAACCTCTTCTGGTGTAACTTCAATGTTCTCAACAATTTTAGCTTGCATTAGTGATGAAAGTTTTTGGGTCTTATTGATTTCAAAGATTTCTTGTCTAAAAGTAGACTCATCATCTTTGTTGTAAAAATCAAGTACTTTTTCAATTGACCCTAGTTGCTGTGTGAAATTATCAATAATTTGATCTACAGTACTGTAAATTTCCTCAATACTAAACTCTAAACTATCTTGAATAGCATGATGAGCATATAACTTGTCTTCCATCAATTTCCCAAGTAATTGACATCGTGAAATACCTTTAGTCGGAATTCCCTGAGACTTCATTTCAACTAAAGTCTTATCTATATCAGACTCAAGTATTACATAGTCTCCAATTACAGCTGATACACCATCAACTTTAATTTTACTAGTTTTTAAATTCTGATCTTGGGCAAACAAAAAACTACTAAAAAATAAGGCTAAGAATAGTTGTCTAATATTTTTCAAATGTTTTCGATTTAATTGCATCTTGTAAGATATCTTTTTCAAATTGCTTAATTAATTCCTGCTTACGCTTATTTAAAATAATATTTTTAATTTTTGATGTAATAATTTCATTTGGGGCTAATTCACCTTCATCTAAAAGGTCCTTTGTGAAGAACAAATATACCCCCAAAGTATCTTGAAAATTATAAAATTTTGATTTTTTTATGTATCTATCAAAATTATTCTGGTTTAAAAAACTAACCTTAGAAATTAAATTATTTTTATTAATCCATAACGAATCTGACAGAAGGTAAGTATTATATTGGTATGATAATGAGTTTAAAAAAATTCTGTCGTCGCTATTAAATCTTTGAAAACTTAATTTAATTTTATCTTTATCTACATTGTAGGGTGGTAAATGTATATAACGGACTTTAAATAGTGGCGCCTTCAATCTAAAAATTTCTTTGTTGTTGTTAAGAAACATATTTATCTCGTTCGAATTAATTATCGTATCTAAATTTTTGTTTAGGACTGCTTTTCGGTATGAATTTGTAAAAAGATCATCTCTGTAATCTTGGACCATTGTTTCTAATTTTATCAATGCACTCTGCGGAAGAATAATTTTTGCCTGTTTCAATAGTAACTGTTTTCTTGCCCAATTATCTATAAAAGTATTTATTTTTAAAAGACTGTCTGATTTACTAATTGGTGATTTAATTATACCAACTATATCTTTTTTATACAAATAAGAAGTTCCAATTCTTGCAACAACTTCCTCGTTTACTTGTATCCAATTATTACAGGAGTTTAATAATGACAGAATAAGTAAAGTGACCAAAAACCCTTTCTTCGTGTATAAAAACAAAATATTGTAAACTTTATTAACAATATTGAAAGTTTTTTTTAATAAATTTTCTAAAATATTGATTTTTAACATTTTAAATTGTTGAAAAAATTTTAATAAGTGTTGTTAATTTGTTAAATTGCATAAAATTTAGAGCTGTTGATTAGAAAATTACTTTTTTTCTTTCTCTTCCTAAATATACCTATTGCTTTAGCAACTAAACTACCTTACTCTAATTTTTCAAAAAACTTTTTTTCAACACAAGTTGATAAACTAGTACTATACAATAATGGAAGTATTTATCTAAAAGGTTTTGAGGGCCAAGGAATTGTTGAAATATATTCAATAATTGGAAATAAAATTTATGCTTTTGAACTTCAAAATCTAAATGATGTTGCACTTTCATACCCATTGAAATCTGGTAATATGTACATTATAAGGGTAATCACAACTAAAAAAGCAGAAACATTTAAAATAGTAGCTTAGTTATTGTCTACTAACTAGGGCTATAATTTGGCGCCTCTTTAGTTATGCTTATATCATGTGGGTGACTCTCTTTCATACCCGCTGAAGTAATAGTAATGAACTTACCATTAGCTTTTAACATAGCTATATTTTTAGCACCACAGTACCCCATTCCTGCTCGTAAACCTCCGACAAACTGGTGAATGCTTTCGTTTAAATCGCCTTTAAATGGAACTCTGCCAACAATACCCTCCGGAACAAGTTTTTTAATATCGTCCTCTACATCTTGAAAATAACGATCTTTACTACCCATTTTCATAGCCTCAACTGATCCCATTCCTCTATAGGTCTTATATTTTCTTCCTTCATAAATTATTGTCTCCCCTGGAGATTCTCGTGTTCCAGCTAACATTGAACCTAACATTACTGAATCTGCTCCTGCTGCAATAGCTTTAGGAATATCACCTGTAAATCGAATTCCTCCATCCGCAATAAGAGGTATATCAGTATCTACAAGAGCTTTTCTTACTTCCATAATAGCAGATAATTGAGGGTATCCCACTCCAGCTATAACTCTTGTAGTACAAATAGATCCTGGTCCAATTCCCACTTTTATTGCGTCTGCTCCATTTTTAATAAGATATTTAGCAGCGTCAGTAGTTGCTACATTTCCTACAATAATATCCAAATCGGAAAATTGTTTTTTCACTTTTTTAAGAACATCACTCACCCCCTTTGAATGACCATGAGCAGTATCAATTACAATAGCATCTACTCCTGATTTGTTTAGTGCATTAACTCTGTCTAAAACGTCAGATGTTATACCCACGGCTGCTGCAACCCTTAATCTTCCATATTCATCTTTGTTAGCCTTTGGTTTAGTTGAATGTTTTGTTATATCTCTAAATGTTATTAAACCTACTAGAATATTTCCCTTAGAAACCACTGGCAACTTTTCTATCTTATGTTTTTGTAGAATTTTTTCAGCATCCTTAAGTGATGTGCCCTCATTTACTGTGATAAGATTTTGACTTGTCATAACCTCCGTAATAGGTCTATTATTGTTTTTTTCGAATCTCAAGTCTCTATTTGTTACTATTCCAATAAGTTTATTATCATTATCAACAACAGGGATTCCTCCTATTTTGAATTCTTTCATGTTTTCATTAGCATCAGAAACGAGAGCAGTACCAGGTAATGTTACAGGATCGATTATCATACCTGACTCTGACCTTTTAACTGCACGAACTCTAGCTGCTTGTTCTTCAATGGTCATGTTTTTATGTAACACACCAATACCTCCTTCTCTTGCCATAGCAATTGCCATTTCGCTTTCAGTTACAGTATCCATCGCAGCTGATACGATAGGAATATTCAAAGGGATGTTTTTACTGAATTTTGAAGTAATTGATACTTCCCTGGGGAGAATTTCTGAATAGTCAGGAACTAAAAGGACATCGTCATAAGTAAGTCCTTGTCCAATAAATTTAACAGGAAACATAAGCAACTAATATATAATTAATTGCATGCTAATGTACAAATTTTGTAACTCTTAAATTATCACTAAACAAAGAAAAATATTCAAAATCTAACAAAGCGTTAATTTATATTAATTCTAAAAAAAATACAATTTAAATTTGGGACATTATAAAAGGGCATCATTCTTCATTTTATAATTAGTCTAGATTAACAACTACTAATTTTGAAGGGGTGCCCCCTTTTATTTATAATAATTCTAAATAATTTTTTTTCTTTCAAACTTTTTAATATTTTTGCTCTGTTAATTTAGACTAATTATAAATAAAAGAAATGAAAATTAAAAATTTAATGATAGTAGGAACAGCTACAATTTTTTTTAGTTGTACGGAAACTGAAACAATCACTGAGATAGTTGAAGTGGAAAAAATAGTTACAGAGACAGTTACAGTTACTGAGACTGAAACCGTAACAAAAAATATATACATTTTGCCAGAGGAATATTCATTTACAAGAAATGGTCTTCAAACTGTATACTATACAGGACAAACTGCTAGACTGAAAATGGCTACAGAATTAAAAGGTCATATGAATGATAATTCAAAAACGAAAGATCAATTAGACACAATGTTTAATTCCGGAACAGGTTTTACCGATTCAACACTGGATTCGAGTGGAAAAAAAGTAGGTAACAAAACTGCATCTTCGCCTGTTGCGTCTGCTACTGTAAAACCTCTTTTTGACGGATGGATTGAAGATTTTACATCTAATGTTGCACCAGCAGTCTCTGCGGGTACTACAGCATCATCAGGAGTTGCAGGGTCCTATACAGACACAAAAGATGACGGAACAACAGGTAGAACAGTAAAAGTAAATGCAAAAGGATTTGAATTAAACCAAATTTTTTCAAAGGGATTAATAGGGGCATTTCAGGTTGACCAAATTGTTAATAACTATCTATCTTTTTCAAAACTTGATGGAGCTAGAGAAGACAATGACAATGGTGTTTATGGATATAAAAATGATCAGGCAGAAAATTATATTACCAAAATGGAACATTATTGGGATGAAGGTTTTGGATATTTATATGGACTCGATAGTCAGTTTAAGCCTGGGTTAGGAGATGCGGCTACAGGAAAAGATACGGCAAATCTTAATTATTATCTCAATAAAGTTAATTCAAAAGAAGAACCAGGTATCTCTCAAAAAATATATGATGCATTTATTGCTGGAAGAGCAGCAATTGTTGCAAAAGATTATGATGAAAGAGATAAACAAGCAGGGATTGTTTCTGCTGAAATTTCAAAAGTAATAGGTTATAAAGCAGAATCATACTTAAGGGATGGTGCTGAAGATATTACAAATGGAATGTGGGCTGATGCCCATCACGCCTTATCAGAAGGATATGGATTTATTTTGGGGTTACAATTCACAAAAAATTCTGAAGGGAATCCTTACATGACAAATGAAGAAGTTAATTCAATGCTCGATAGACTTAGTGCTGGAGATGGAGGTTTTTGGGAAAGAACTCCAGAGGAATTAACCACCATGGCAGATGAAATTGCTCAAGCAACAGGTCTTTAATAATATAAATTTTGTGCAAGGTTATAGCCATAAACCAATGAGTATTAGTTAAAAATAAACTGTTTCATATTAAATGTTTTTAAATTAATTAAATGCGCAAATAGAATCAACTGCAATGAAAACTCATTGCAGTTGATCATTTTAAATAAGCTATGAAAAAATATATTACATTTTTACCACTTACAATAGTTTTAATTTCTATCCAGTGTTCCAGCGAGATGGATGACACTGACAACTTAGTTATTGATGAAACAATAACAACAGAAATAGTCTCGGATAGTAATTCAACAGATAATAACAATAATTCAAATAGCTCTTCTTCGGATAGTGATTCAAATTCATTTAATCACAAAGAAATGCTAACTAATTGGGTTGATAATATAATTATTCCTTCAATTACAAACTTTGATAATTCACTAGAAATATTTGAGGAGTCAGCTACAACTTTTGTTAATGCCCCAACAACAGAAACCCTCTCTAATTTAAAAGAAGCTTGGTTGTCTAGCTTTTTAAAATGGCAACATGTAGAAATGTTTGATATTGGTCTTTCTGAAGAAATTTTTTATAAAAATAGAATTAATCTTTATCCTACAAACGTAGAAAAAATTGAAAATAACATATCAGACCAAAATTATGACCTTGATGAGCCTGTCAATTTTTCTGCTCAAGGACTAAACGGTATAGATTATCTCTTATTTGGAATAGGTGAAAATGAAAATGAAATTATTTCTAAATTTTCAGATGAGAACTTAAACTATGGAAAGTATTTAACAGATCTAGTTGATAAGATGGTGTCACTTACTTCTGAAATTAAATTGAGTTGGAGTGATGAATATAAATCATCATTTATTAGCTCAACGGATAACACTGCTTCCTCAAGTATAAACAAAGTAGTCAACGATTTCATATATTATTTTGAAAAGGGATATAGAGCAAATAAAATAGGGATTCCTGCGGGAGTGTTTTCTGATAAACCCCTCCCTAACAGAGTTGAAGCATATTATGGAAAAAATTATTCCAAAATACTTGCATTAGAAGCAACAGATGCTGTAAATTATTTTTTTAATGGAAATCATTCAAACGATACAGAATCTAAAGGATTAAGTATAAAAGATTATCTCGATTATCTTGAGGCAGATAAAGAAGAAAAGTTAAGTGAAAAAATAAATAGTCAGCTTGAAAAAATAAAAACTAAAGTTTCAGAATTAAATACAAACTTTAGTGAACAAGTAAATCAGGAAAATCTTAAAATGCTAATTGCATATGATGTAATTCAAGCTAATGTAGTTTTTTTAAAAGTTGATATGCTACAAGTGCTAAATATCAGTGTCGATTACGTGGATGCTGATGGTGATTAATTATTTTTGCACCAATATCATGTTATTTTTAAATGAGAAAAACTGTAGTTGATTACATTAATAATAAAAAAACTCATTCATCAACATTAGCCTTTTTTAGAGTCACATTTGGAGCCTTAATGTTTTTATCAGTAATAAGGTTTTGGTCCAAGGGATGGATAAATTCTCTTTATGTAGAGCCTACGTTTCACTTTAAGTATTTTGGTTTTAGCTGGGTTCAGGATTTTGGTATTTATACTTACTTAGTGTTCGTTATATGTCTTGTTTCGTCACTTTTTGTTACAATAGGTTATAAATACAGAATATCAATAATTTGCTTTTTTCTAGCCTTTACCTATGTTGAGTTAATTGATAAAACAACATATTTAAATCATTATTATTTGACAAGCTGCCTCTCATTTATAATGTGCTTTCTTCCTGCAGCAAACTATTTTTCAATTGACAATTTGATTTCAGGGCAAAAACATGAACACATCCCTGCTTGGACAGTTGATACGGTAAAGTTCTTTATTTGTATTGTGTATTTTTATGCTGGAATAGCTAAGATAAATAGTGATTGGCTAATTGAAGCTCAACCTCTCTCGATTTGGCTAAAATCAAAATATGATTTACCAATTATAGGAGAAACACTTCTTCAACAAAAATCAATTCATTATTTAGCTAGTTGGTTTGGAATGTTATATGATGTATTTATACCATTTTTTTTAATTTATTACAGAACAAGATATATAGCCTTCTTTTTTGTTATTGTTTTCCACGTGCTAACTAAAGTGTTTTTTCCTGCAATAGGAATGTTTCCCTACATAATGATTTTTAGTGCAGTAATCTTTTTTGATTCAAAGCTTCATATTTTATTATTAGAAAAAATTAAGATGGTCCTTAATAAAACTTTGACATTTTTTAGAATAAAAATATCAAATACATCAAAAACAGTTTATAAGCCAATAATTATAAAAAAAATTATCCCATTTATTTTGGTGACTTTTTTATTAATACAAATTGTTTTTCCATTTAGATACTTTCTCTATCCTGGAGAACTATTTTGGAATGAGCAAGGTTACAGGTTCTCATGGCGTGTTATGCTTATTGAGAAGCGAGGTGAAACCACATTTAAAGTAAAAGATAGCATTACTAATAATTTTTTTTATGTAAAAAATGACGACTTTCTAACTCCCTTTCAAATTAAACAAATGAGTTTTCAACCAGACTTCATTTTAGAATATGCCCATTACCTAGGTGAACACTTTAAAAAACAGGGTCATAAAAATATTCAGATTTTTGCAGACAGTTTTGTTGCACTTAACGGAAGACCCAGCCAAAGGTTTATTGATCCAAATATTGACCTTCTATCAAAAAAAGAATCATTTTACAACAAAAACTGGATTTTACCATTAAATGATGTTATCAAAGGGCTATAACTTTCTTTTCTTTTTTCTAATTTCAAATCTTTATTGTCAGACAATAATTGAAGGGGTTGTCATTATAGATAATTTATATGATGAAAACACTAAAATAAATATTTATGAAAAAAGTCGTGGAATAATATCAACTGCAGAACCGAATATTCCTTTTGAAATAGAGGTTTTTAAAGATAAAATCGAATTAATCTTTATTGCGGAGGGATACCCTATTGTAAGAAAAAAGATTGATTTTTTAAGAGATGGGAACCCTTATATTACAGTTCAACTCAAAGCTGAGGAACTCTCAGAAGTTGTGATTAGTTCAAGAAAAAAAGAGATTTTTCTTTTAAAAAAAATGAATGACTTTGAAAAAACTGAAATTTATGCTGGAAAGAAGAGTGAAGTAATATTGGTTGAACAGTCTATGGCCAACCTTGCATCAAATATCTCTAGACAAATTTATAATCAAATCCCAGGATTAAATATTTATCAAAATGATGATGCTGGACTTCAACTAAATATTGGAGGTAGAGGATTAGATCCAAATAGAACATCTAACTTTAACACCCGCCAAAATGGATATGATATAAGTGCAGATGTACTTGGATACCCTGAAAGCTATTACACCCCGCCATCAGAAGGACTCGAAGAAGTTCAGATAATAAGAGGTGCTGCATCTCTCCAATATGGCACTCAATTTGGTGGTTTGATAAATTTTAAATTAAAAAAACCAGACCCTTACAAACCTTTTTCTATTTTAACAAGAAATACGATAGGTTCAAATCAACTTTTAACAAACTTTACAATGGCATCAGGTACAATTAAAAAATTTAAGTATCTAGGATTTTTTAATGGAAAAAAAGGAAATGGTTTCAGACCTAATTCTAAATTTAAATCTTCTAATTTTTTCTTTCAAGCTGGATATGATTTTTCTAATAGAACCTCATTAACAGGAGAAATTACTTATTTAAATTACTTAGCCCAACAAGGAGGTGGTTTGTCAGATGATATGTTCCAGCAAAATCCTTTTCAAAGCAATAGAGCAAGAAATTGGTTTAATTTAGACTGGTTTTTATATAATTTGAAACTTGAACATACTTTTAGTAATCTATCAAACCTAAGTATAAATTTATTTGGCCTTGATGCTGAAAGAAATTCGATAGGTTTTAGATCCAATCGAGTAAGTCAAATTGATCCAAATGAAGAAAGAGATCTAATTGTAGGCGATTTTAAAAATTTTGGAGCCGAGGTAAGATGGCTCAAGAGTTATTTTATTAAAGAGAAAAAATCTGTTTTTTTAGTCGGTGGAAAGTATTATAAATCAAATAATACTTCAGTACAAGGTCCTGGTTCTGAAGATTTTGATGCTGACTTTGATTTTTATTTAAATGAGTATCCAAATTATAATCAACAATCTAATTATAACTATCCCAATAAAAATATTGCGATTTTTTCAGAAAATATATTTTATTTAACACCCAAACTTTCATTTACCCCAGGATTTAGATTTGAATATATAGAAACATCATCTATTGGTGAATACAAAAAAATCAATACTGATGCTGCAGGAAATGTGATTTTAAATAGAGTAATTCCGTCTTCAGAAATAAGAAAAAGAGAATTTGCCCTTCTTGGTTTAGGACTAGGATATAATTTTTCAGACAAGATGGAGTTCTATGGTAATATTTCACAAAATTACAGATCGGTAACCTTTGCAGATATTAGCATAATAAACCCTGCATTTATTATTAATCCAGATATTACTGATGAAAGGGGATTTACAACAGATGTTGGAATAAGAGGTAAAAACTTAAAATTATTTTCCTTTGATATCAATGTATTTAGAATAGGTTATGATAATAGAATTGGATTTATACAAAAAAAATTTTCTGATGGTAGTGTAAAAACAGAAAGAGGCAATGTAGGAAACGCAGTCATTTATGGTTTTGAATCTTTAGTAGATTTTAATTTTATTGAGGTATTGAAAATTGATAAAAAAAATTATTCATTTAATTATTTTATTAATTTATCATTAATAGATTCTGAATATGTAAGTTCTGAAACCCCTGGTATTGAGGGGAAAAAAGTTGAGTTTGTACCAAAAACAAATTTAAAAACAGGTCTTAGAGCAGGATATAAAAATTTTTCACTCAATGCTCAATACAGTTTTCTTTCCGACCAATTTTCTGATTCAACGAATGCAATTAACGGTAATCTAAGTGGTGTTATTGGGCTAATACCTAGTTATGAAATTATCGATATTTCTGCTTCTTTTAAAAAAGGAATCTTCAAATTTGAAGTAGGCATAAATAATTTATTAGATGAAAAATATTTTACCCGAAGAGCAACTGGTTATCCAGGTCCAGGAATAATACCCTCGCCAAATAGAAATTTATATATTACAACTCAGATAAAATTTTAGAATTTTATCATCTTGAGTTTATCTTAACTTTTATGAACAATATTCTTAATTTAAAATTCTAAGGATACAATAAGACTAAAGCAATAAATACTAAAACTACACCCTGAATTTTTTTCCAAAATGATTTTTTAGTATGAGACAAAATCCTTTTACCTAATTTGTCTGATAGCATTGATATCATCAAAAAAATAATTAAAGCCTGAATTATAAAAATACCTCCTAAAATTAAGAACTGTAAATTATATGATAAATCATTTGAGAAAATAAATCCAGGGAAAAAACCTATAAAGAAGAGACTCACTTTTGGATTACTAATATTCATTATAAAACCCGTTAAAAAAAAACGTTTCTTCAAATTAGCAGAAACTTCTTTTTGTTTATTATTTGAAGCTTTATTTAAATCATATGCCAAATAAATTAAATATGCTGCACCTGATATTTCAACAATACGAATCCAATGTGGATATATTTCAAAAAAAATTCCCAACCCAAGCATTATCAATAGTGTATGGATTACAAGTCCTGTACACAGACCTAAAGAAATCTTTGATCCATTTTTCCAACCTTCAGATATACTAGTTGTTATAACAAACAAAATGTCTGGACCAGGTAAAAGTGTCAGACTAATTGAAGAAATTATAAAAAGTAAAATTGTATTATAATCCATTTTAGACAAATTTATAGATATATTTGTACTTTAAAATGATTGCTTTGAAGATGATAGAAAGATTACAAAATGAACTTCTCCCTCTTAGAGAAGAATTAAAAAATCACCCGATTTACAAATCAATAAATGACATAGATGATTTGAAAAAATTCATGGAATCTCACGTTTTTGCTGTATGGGATTTTATGTCACTTTTAAAACAACTTCAAAATCATTTAAGCTGCAATAATATACCTTGGAGTCCATCAGGTTATCCAAAAGCATCTAGATTAATAAATGAAATTGTTTGGGGAGAGGAATCTGACATTAATAAAAATGGAGTTGCTATGAGTCATTTTGAGATGTACATCGAAGCGATGAAGTCAATTAATGCAAATACCAAAGAGATTGATTATGTAATTAATGCTGTCAAAAAGAAAGAAGATATTTTCAAAATTCTAAGTAACTCATCACTCCCGAAACATATAATTGATTTTCTAAAGTTTACGTTTGAAGTTGTTAATTCTAATAATATTCATGTTATAGCCGCAGTATTTACATTTGGAAGAGAAGACCTAATACCTGATATGTTCATACAGATAATCAAAAATTTAAAAATCGATACAGAAAAGGAGCTATCAGATATAATATATTATTTTGAACGCCATATTGAAGTTGATTCTGACGAACACGGACCTTTAGCATTAGAAATGATTCAACAGCTATGTGGTAATGATAGTGAAAAATGGGAAGAGGCATTAATATACTCAAAAAAAGCTTTACAGTTAAGAATTGGTCTTTGGGATGGTATTATGGCTAATAAAAAAAACAAATTGAGTTTCGCTTAAGTAGGATAAATTAAATTAAATTTATCACAAAAAACAAATGAAACTTTACACTGTTATTTTATTTTTTTGTTTTAGTTGGTGCTTTTGTCAGAACAGTTTAGATCCAAAACAATTTGCTGAAACAATAACTGCGAAAGAACTTAAGGAGAGCCTATATGTTTACGCATCAGACTATTTTCAAGGAAGAGAAACAGGAGAAATAGGCCAAAAAAGAGCTATAAATTTTTTACAAAATTTTTATTCAACTTCGCAAATACCTCCTGCAAATGGAACAGAAGACTATCTTCAAAAAATGGAGTTGCCAATCAAAGGGATAAAAGTCAAAACAGAAAACGTAGCGGCAATTATAAAAGGGAATGATTTTCCAGAAGAATATATCTTAATCTCTGCACACCTTGATCATATAGGAATAGATGATAACGGAGATATAAATAATGGTGCTGATGATGATGGTTCAGGTACAGTTGCACTTTTAGAAATAGCAGAAGCTTTTAAAAAAGCAGAATTAGCAGGAAAAAGTCCTAAAAGAAGTTTAATTTTTCTACATGTGACTGGTGAAGAAAAAGGGCTATTAGGCTCAAAATATTATACAGAAAATCCGCTTTATCCCTTAGAAAAAACGATGGCTAATTTGAATATAGATATGATAGGCAGAACTGATCTTTTACACAAAAAAGAAGAAAATTACATGTATTTAATAGGTTCGAATATACTCTCTAATGATCTTCATTTATTGTCAGAAAAAATGAACGAAAAGTACACTAAACTTGATCTTGACTACAGATACAATGATCCCAATACATTGGTTTTTGAATTTGGAAAATATAAGCCAAACAGATATTACTTTAGATCTGATCATTACAATTTTGCAAAAAATAATATTCCTGTAATATTTTATTTTAGCGGAACTCATGAAGACTATCATAAACCTGGAGATACTGTGGATAAAATTTTATACAAAACGCTAGAGAAAAGAACAAAACTCATTTTCTATACAGCATGGGAATTAGCAAACAGAAAAAATAAAATTAAACTGAATAAATAATATGAACTTAAAAAAAATAACAACGATAACCACCGCAATCATATTAATGACATCTTTCTCATATGGACAAAATGATGAAATTATTATTGAAAACTCTGATAGTTTAAAAATTAAAAGAATAAATATTGGATTAAAAATTGGTATCCCCAACATAGTTGGAGGATCAGCAGAGATAACTCTTCCAATATTGAATAACAGAATTTCACCTTATTTTGATATAAGTGGTTTTAATTTAGAAGCAGATGATATAGAAACTAATTTTTCATATTCTGAATTTGGAGCAAATGTTTATTTAAATCAAAAAGGTAATGGTTTTTTTGTTTCGCTAGGAAGAGGACAATTTAATACTGAATTGACATTTAATGATTTAGATTTTGACGGAGCAAGAGGTAGTGCCACAACTGACTTTGATTTTGGTACTACAAACATAAAATTGGGTTTAAAATCAGGAGGTAGTTTTTATTTCCGTTTTGAAGTAGGATATGGAATAGGTGATATTCCGGATTCGATAAATTTTACGGCTACCTCAGGGGGTATAACAGAAACCTTTAGTGAAGATATTCCACCCATTCCTGGTTTGAGTTCAGGTGGTACAATAATTGGAAATATTGGTTTTGGTTTTGCTTTCTAATTTGGAATTTAAATAGCTTTACAAATTGATATCTTTTTCAGGACAAAAATCACCACTATATTTGTGATTTTATAAAAAATTATGATTAAGACTATTCTTGTTAAAAGGATAAATTACTATTTATTCTTTCCAACAATTCTTCTTTTATTAATTTCTAATTTTTCATTAGCTCAAGAAAAATTTACTCTTTCAGGTTTTGTTTCAGATATTGATAGTAAGGAAACTCTCATTGGTGTGAATATTATTGTTCCTGAACTACAAATTGGGACAATTACTAATGATTATGGATTTTACTCTTTGACATTACCAAAAGGAAATCATATTTTACAAATTAACTATCTAGGATATAGAACTAAAAAGGAAAATATTATTTTAAATGAAGATATAACAAAAAATTTTGGACTTAAACAGCAATCAGAAATCCTTGACGAAATAATTCTGGAGGAAAATATTGAGACACTTAATATAAAAAGCCCCCAAATGAGTGTAAACAGACTAGCGATTAATACAATAAAAAAAATCCCTGCTGTTTTAGGTGAAGCTGATATTATCAAATCAATAACATTGTTGCCTGGAGTTACAAATGCTGGTGAAGGAGCCTCTGGGTTTAACGTTAGAGGAGGTGCTGCAGATCAAAATTTGATTCTTTTAGATGAAGCTATAATATTTAATTCCTCACATTTATTTGGATTTTTTTCTGTATTTAATCCGGAGGCAATAAAGGATATTCGATTATACAAAGGAGGGATTCCTGCTTTATATGGGGGAAGAGCTTCCTCAGTTCTAAATATTTATCAGAAAGAAGGGAATAAAAACGAATTTAAAAGTCAAGGCGGGGTTGGATTAATATCTAGTCGATTACTTCTAGAGGGGCCATTAAAAAAAGGAAAAAGTTCATTTCTAATAGGTGGAAGAAGCAGTTATGCTCATCTATTCTTGCCATTAATAGAAAGTATTGATAATAACAAGGCCTATTTTTATGATTTAAATACCAAATTAAGTTATAATCTTAATGAAAAAAATACTTTGTATTTATCAGGATATTTTGGAAGAGATGTTTTTGATATTGATAATTTATTTGATTTAGCTTATGGCAATTCGGTTGCTAATTTTCGTTGGAATCATTTATTTTCTAATAAATTATTTTCAAACCTATCCCTAATTTATTCTGATTATGATTACACCTTGGATTTTGGACTAGCCGAATTTGATTGGAATTTAGGCATAACAAACTTTAATTTTAAATATGATTTTAAAAATTATTTAAATGATAGAACTAAGTTAGAATACGGATTGAATAGTATTTATTACAAATTTGATCCAGGATTAATTCAACCAACAGAAGAAACTTCTCCTATACAAACCAGAAAATTGGAAGACAAATTTGCATTTGAAAATGCATTATATACTGGATTGAATTATAAACTTAAAAAAAATATAAATCTTCAATTAGGTTTAAGACTAAGTCAATTTATTCGCTTAGGACAAAAACTAAATACTTACCAAAACAACAATCCTCTTCTCTATATAGATTCCTCAAAAGCTTATGAAGAAGCAGTCCCAACGGGATCAATAAATTACTCAAAAGGAGATGTAATTAAAACTTTTACAAGACTAGAACCTCGTTTTTCATTAGCCTACCAAATAAGATCAAACCAGTCAGTTAAATTAAGTTACAACAGAATGGCACAATATTTACACCTAATATCTAACACTAACTCCCCTACCCCAATAGATGTATGGGCTCCAAGTGGAAAATTTATAGACCCACAATTATTAGATCAGTTTGCGATTGGCTATTTCAAAACATTCAAAAATAATAGCTATAATATTGAGTTAGAAGTTTTTCATAAAATGATTGAAAATAGATTAGATTATATTGATGGTGCAGAACTTATAGCAAATGATGCTATTGAACAAGTCTTACTTAGTGGTGAAGCAAAGGCATCTGGTTTAGAGTTTTTAATAAGAAAGAACGAAGGAAGACTTACAGGATGGATCGCTTACACTTTATCTAGATCAGAACAGAGAACACCTGGAAGAAATCAAAATGAAGTAGGGATAAATTATGGAGAATGGTATTTCACCCCCTATGATAAAACACATGATATTTCAATAACATCAAACTATAATTTGAATAAAAAATGGGATTTTAACTTAAATTTTATATACCAAACCGGACAACCAATTACCTACCCTAACGCTCAGTATCAATTTTCTGGATTTTCAATTCCTAATTTTGAATCAAGAAACAGTAGTAGACTACCATCATATAACAGATTAGATGTTTCAGCTATATTGACTCCTGATAATAACAAAGGACAATGGATATTTGGAGTTTATAATATTTATAATAGGAAAAATGCAGCATCAATAAGGTTTCAAGAAAATCTAGATACTGGAATTAATGAAGCTTTAAGGCTAACAATTTTTGGAATTATTCCGTCTGTGACTTATAACTTTAAATTTTAACGATGAGAAAATTTTCTTTATTAATATATGTTTCTATAATTTTTATTAATTGTGAAGACCCAATAGATGTCTCCTTAAATGACACTAAAGAAATTTTAGTTGTAGAAGCTTTTATCAATTGGATTAAAGAAAATAAAACCACTGAACAAGTGGTGAATTTATCTTTAAGTAGTCCATATTTTAATACTGATTTCAAAGCTGCAAATAATGCTAATGTTGTAATTGAAGATGAGCATGGGAATACCTTTAACTTTTATGAGCAAGGTAATTCAGGACGATATCTAAGTAGTGATACAATTCCTTACAAATTCGATGAGACTTTTACTTTGAAAATTGAATTTAAAGGAGAAGAATATATTGCAAAAGAATCACTTATTTCAGTAAGTTCAATTGAAAGAATAGAACAAGAAACCGTAAATCTTTTTAGTAATGAATCTGTTCAATTGGAAGCACACGCTTTTGATCCAGTAGATGAAAGAAACTATAGTTTTTTTGAATTTGTTGGCGATAAATTAGAAGTTTCTGAATATAATCTATTTCGAGATGATTTTAGTAATGGAGGTGAATATTATGGATTTCTTTTAGACTCAAAATTAAAAACCGGAGATTCCATAAGAATTCGCCAATATGGATTATCTAATATAGCATACAATTATTGGTATCTATTAATATTTCAAAATACTCAGCAAGGGGGGCCATTCCAAACCAATCCAGTTAATTTAGTTGGAAACATTATACATGAATCTGACTCAAATCTAAATCCTCTAGGTTACTTTAGAGTCTCTGAAACCTCAGAGGTTAACTACATCATAAAATAAATATTACATAATAAGTTTTGGTAAAATAGAGGTAAATCAAAAAAAACCGTCAAATTTCATGACGGTTTATTAAACAAATTGGTTTATGATGAGCAACTATATTATTTAGTTGCATTATAAAAGTAATAAAAATTGATTTATTTTAAACCTATAATTTATCTTTTTTAATACAACTAAATATAATTTTATATTATTGTAATTTTTACAACCAATATAATTATCAAAGACATCCAAAATGAAAAATATCTTTACTGAACATCCCAAATCTGTTGGTGAATCTTATTTGAAACATTTTATGTTTGCTATTAATATTGGTGCAAAATTATTTCTCTGGGGTATAATTGCTATAATTCATGCTATTTTACCTTTTACATTTAAAACATACGTATCATCAAGAATTAAAGAATTATATCATAAAATAAATAGACGATGAGTAAATGGAAATTAAATATTTATCTAAGTGTCTCTAGTACGATAACACCAGCTCTAGCTTGTTTTCCCCATCGATTAGTTTCTGCAGCACTTACTAAAATTTTTACTTTCCTAATTAAAGGAGACAATGCCTGAACGTCTAATGGTGGAGAATTAAATTGTTGGCCATTAATAATCCACAATGGATAAATCTTAGATGATTCTTCTGTAAATGTTTGATACTGTCTTAGTATTGGTAATCCGTTTGATTGTCTTGAAGTTGGTAAATGATACTTTAGTGCAAGATACCAAGTCTGAGCATTTTCATCAATACCCCACTGATTTAGTCCCATAGCTTTATACCTTGCTATAATATCTTGTTCTTTTTTCTTTCTTTTCATATCTCTTATTTCTTTTCTAGTAAGCCCTTTCAAGTAAACTTTATCTTCTTGAGAAAATGAAATATTAAATATGAAAAAAATAATCAATAGTGATGAAATTTTCATAAAATGAATATGTAAGAATTGATATTTAAAGGTTTTAAAAATTTAATCATTTTTAGAAAAATATGGATATTATATGTTAATAACAATTCTAATTATTAGAACATTCCCCATCTGTATATATAGTAATGCCATCAATTCCTGCGAAACATTCGTTGCCATATGTTTTCCCATTGATTCCACATACTGGAAAATAATTATCATCACATGGGCTAGCACTAGTGCAAGAAAAAATAAAAGCTACTAAGAATAATAAATAAAATTTCTTCATTGGTTTTGCTTTTATTAGAAGTTTTACTCAATGTAATAAAATTATTTAAATCAATTTTGATTCTAAATTGTAGATATTTTATAAATAAATCCTGATTCAAAATACATTCAATCTCTGAAAAAATCCTTTATATTTACTCGTTTTTTATGGTGGTTGTAGCTCAGTTGGTTAGAGCGCCTGATTGTGGTTCAGGAAGTCGTCGGTTCGAGCCCGATCTTCCACCCTTAAGGGATTCTTTTGAGTCCCTTTTTTTATAGGGATTAACCAACTGCATTCTCCAAAAAAGCGAATACAAGTTTAAGAACGATTTACACTTAAATATACGAAATATAGACCAGTTTTGGCACGTATTTGGCACGCTAATTTAGTCGAAATTCATTCGAGACTATGTCTCTCATTGCAACTATATAGGGACTCTGACGAGATTACTCCATTAAATATATATTGATCTACTCTATTTATGGCACTTTTAGAACTGTCATGTTGTATAACAATAAATAGTATTAGTTATGGAAAAGAATTGGGACAAAATATTATTTTAGTTTTATGAATGATTTAAATTCTATTAAAAAATACAAATGCAATAGTTGTTCAAAAGAGATTGATTTTATTTGGGCAAGTAGTATTTATAATAACAATGAATTTTCTAGACTTTGTACAAATTGTAGGGATGACTTGCTCAATAATTTGTATAAAAAATGATTGAAGTTCCTTCCTATACTTTTGTTATTGATAATTTTATAAATTAGGTGATAAATAACTTAAATATAATTTTATGAACTTAATGCTAACTGCAAGCTGTAATGATGCTGATGATTTTAAAATAAATGGCTATGAAAAATTTAAGCACGAGTTTGATGATTGGTGTGATTCTTCAAAATGTGTTTTTTGTAAAATTGATAATCAAAATGTTTTAGAACTATTTTTTGATGTAAATCCTCCCAAACTTCAAGAGTGGTTAGCTAAACCATCCACTCAACAAATGTTTAAAGAACATAATCTTATTCCAAAAAGATATTCTTTTGAGCCACTATCAATATAAATAGCTAATGCAATATTTAATCAGAAATAATTGGGGAGTTTTTTTTATTGGATTTTTCATTGCAATAGGGGATTCTCTTTTTTATTATGAATCGATTGCTTCTATTATAGGATTTTCACTAATGGTATTTTCATTTTATTTAATGAACTTAAAGTCAAAGCAAAAGAAATAAATGACAGAAGTTCCTTTATACCCTAATGGTTATCCATGTAAATGCTCTGGTGAGTGTAACTATTCTAAAGCTTATGAAGATGCTGGAAAACCAAAATATATAGATTTTGATAAGTTTACACGAAAAGACTTTTCTCCAATAAGTGAAGAGGAAATTCTAATAAATAATTATCTTATAACCGAATATTGTTTAAAGAAATAATGAAAAAAGAATATAAAGTTGAAGTAGTTAAAGAAGGTGCTCTAGGTACAATCTTTCTTGGATCAAGTAAAATGCCATTAAAAAAAATGGAAGAAGTAATGAATAAATACGGAGAAGATGGATGGGATGTTGAATTTCAATTAGTTGAGAAAAGAAGACTATTATTTCTCTGGTCAAGAGAAGCTGCTATAATTACTTTTTCAAGAGAAAAGAATTAAAACTTTATTTTTAATTTTAGGAAATTAAAACCGAATAAAGATGAAAAACTTAATAATTCTATTTTTTTTGCCAGTATTAATTATTACTAGTTGTGTAAACATAGAATCTTCTAATCAATCAACTGAAAGCAAACCAATTGTAATTGGTTATGAAAGTGATAAAAACAACAAATACAAAATCGTAAATGGCGATATTAATTCAGTAGAAATTGTTAAAGCATACTTTGATGCATACAATAAAAAAGATCTCCAAGCAGTATACAATTTGGAACACGAGGATGTTTTACTTTTTGCCCCTAATGGGATGACAATTGAAAGTTCAAAACAACACCTAGAAGGCGGAGAAAAGTTTTTAGCAGCCAATCAATATGCAAAATGGGATATTATTTGGTCTATATCAACTCATGTAAATTTTGAAAATAAGCCAACTGAAAATTGGGTTACATCTGGAATCCTCGTGTCTTATGGAAAAGATAAAGCATCAAAAACTTCAGTTAGTAGAGTTGTTGATCTTATGATTAAAGACGGTAAAGTTAAAAAAGGATACATTCATCAACGTCAATTATCAGAAACTGAAAAATCTAGTAATGAATGATGGATAAATTTTATTAGTATAAAAGCTCTATTTTTTGTCCTCATTATCAGAAATCATCAAAGGAGTTTTTCCATTTGTAATAATTATTTTTGAATTATTAGAAGCAGATAATTCTCTAAATACTTCAATTGCTTTGTTTTTTAAGACATTCTCTGTAAGACCTTCGGATATAATTATTTGTGCATCTCTTTCCCCTTTAGCACTAATAATTTTCCTTTCTGCTTCTTTTTTCTCTTGATTTAAAACAAACTCCATCCTCATTGCGTCCTGTTCTGCCTGTAATTTCCTTTCAATTGAACTGGCTAAACCGCGGGGTAGGCGAATTTGTTTCATTAAAACAGCAATCAAATCAACACCATTAGCTTGCTTTTCTAAATTAATTTTCATCTTGGACAAAATTTCACCCTCAATTTTTGATCTAACACCTGAATGCATATCTTTAGCAAAAAACTGTGCGCAAACATCAGATGCAGCTGATCTAAAGACGCTAGTAACTATTGATTCGTAATTTTTACCTAAATTTTCCAAAACAGAAGCAACTTTATCTTCTTCAAGTCTATATAAAATTGATATTTCTGATTCTACACTTAAACCTTCTTTACTTGGAAGACTTAATATTAGTTTAATATTCTGTGTTTGAGTTGATTCCTTTACAACTTTGCTTATTATAGGATTGTAAACCACCGATCCCTCTTTGACAACCTTGTCTGAAAATTTACCTAACTTTTGTTTTATTCCAACTTCACCTGGTCTAATTATAGCGCAACTGACTATTAGATGAGAAATTACCAAAACAATAAAATTCTTTACCTTCATATTCGGAACTTTAATTTTTAATATAGTAATATTGAATAACTTTTATTTAATAAATTAAAATTATTCATAATTAAAATACAATCATTATAAACTTATGGATAATTCTTATATAGACATTTGATAGAATTATATGTTCACCTTGCCTAGGATACTAAATTATTGGCATATCCTTTTCTTGTAAATCAGGTATTCCTAATCCTGTTCATTAAGTTCCGTGACCTTCGTGTCTTTGACACTCGGAGCTCAATAAATACTGGCTCTGACGAGACTACTCCATTAAATATATATTGATCTACTCTCTATTTCTGGCATCTTTGCAACTGCCATATTGTTTTACTAATTTTAAGAAAATCCAAAACAAATGAAAAGTCTTGTTGCAAAGTACTTGGTGGAATTTATAGTCATCATAACTGGTATCTCTTTATCGTTCTATGTTGAGAATTTAAATCAGAATAATTACAAAGAAAATTTAAAGAATCAGTCATTGAAAAGAGTACTAAAAAATTTAGAGACTGATACTAGAGATTTTGAATTTAATTTAGAAGCAAATAGGAAAGCAATATATTCTTCAGACTGGATATCTGAAAGAAATAATAATTTACAATTTTATTCAAAAGATTCTGTTGGATTTCATTTAAACAGAGCAATATACTTTAATACAATTTTTGTTGATAATCAAGAGGAGTATCGTGGATTACAAAATTCAGGATTGATTGAGTTAATTGAAAATGAAAATATTGTTACCAATCTTCAACAAAAATACATAGTACACGAGTTTTTTAAAAAAATTGAAAACTCCATAATGGATAGACGATTATATTTAGATGATTTCGCAAACAGAAATTTAAAATATAAGAGTTACAAAACAGATAATTTAGGTTTAGCTATTGACAGAATTTATACAGGAAAACAAAATATCCCGCAGCACATAATTGAGGCTTTAAAAGACAAAAGGACATATCATAATTTTTACATAAAACGAATAAAGTCTAGATTAAAGGCAGATACTAATTTGGTAGAATTAATTAAAAATGAAATAAATGATTGAAGTACCTCAAACTATTTTAGCTTTATGAGTAAAAAACTTTCTGCTATTCGTGGATTAGTTTTTGCAAAACTGAATTTAAGTTATATTTTAATTGTATTTCTTTCTTGTTTAAATATTATTGGACAAGAGAAATTAAATAATAGTGGCTCAACATCTTATCGAAAGGATCAAATTTATTTTGGAGCATCTTTTATGCTTCTTAATAGTGATCAAGAAAAATTTAAACGTCAAGGGATTTCAAAACAATTTCAACTTGGTTTTGTAAGAGATATTCCATTAATTTCTTCTCGTAAATTAGCAATTGGTTTAGGACTGGGATATTCTTTTCAAGACTATAATTCTAATCTTGTTAGATTTAATATTAACAATGGAAATTCAATTTTTATAATAAATTATACCTTAAATCAAAAATCTAAATTATCATTTAATTTCATTGAATTCCCAATTTCTTTAAGATGGAGAAATATCTCCTTTAATAATAAATTTGAAAGAGTTTACGCAGGATTCAAATTTCAAAGGAATTTTCTTTCAAAACTGAAATATAGAAATGGTGATATAAAAAATATTTCTGATGAAGTTAATAATTGGAACAAAGAGTTATACTTAAGTTTTGGCTATAACACATGGAACGTTTATCTCTCGTATGATTTGAACCAAATTATGAAAAACTTTTATAACCAATATTCTGGTAAATCGTTTAATGTTAAATCTATAAAAATCGGACTGATTTTCTATATGCTATAAATGTCATAGATTTTTTATTTTAGAAGATAAAAATAGCTATAGTTATGGGAAAGAATTGGGAAGAAACATTATCTTATTCATATGAAATATTTAAAATTACTTTGATTAATATCACTTGTATCTTTTGCAATATATTTTATAATAGAGTGGCTTGAAAGTGGTTTTGATTCTGTAATTTTTGCATCGTGAATTGCTATTTTGTTTTCAGGTGTTGGATTTCTTCATAAAAAATAAATTCTTTTACTATATGATTCATAAACTAAAAAATTTTGGTTTTTCAATCACATGTTTTGCAATACTATTTAAGCTAATGTCATGGCAGTACGCTGATAAACTTCTAATAGTAGGATTAAGTTCTTTAGGAATTTCTTATCTGATTAAAGTTTTTAAAAATGATTAATGTTTCTTTACACCCTAATGGTTAAACCCATAAATAGTGTTATTGGTTATGAAAAAGAATTGAGGCAAAATATTAATTTAGTTATTGATAAATACTATTGTAAGATGGAAAAAAATAAGGTAAGTTTTGAAAAGAAAAAACTTGACAGATTAAGTTCTTTCAGATTTAAAATGAATTTTTGGCTATTAAATAAATTAGGTCTTGAGGGATTTAGGATAATACACGTAGTTGGAGGAATGCTAATTACTGTATTGGTATATGAGTTTATCCTATAATTTAGAATATTGTTTAAAATAAAACAACAATGAAAAACATTCTAATTAAATACAATAACCACTTTTCGGCTGTTATGATATTAGGAATAGGTATAGGTACTATATATCCAGATGAAACTGCAAATGATAATTATATTTCTGCTGGGATTTATTTATTTGCTGCGTTATGCGCTTTACTGTCATTAACAGGAACTATCTTAAAATATTTTACAAAATAACTTGATTTATGAAGTTAGCATTAAACATTTTTTACATTTGTCTTGCATTTTTTCTTAGTGCTATTGCCTAATAGAGTAATTTTTACTTTATGACGGAAGTTCCTTTATACCCAAATGGTTATCCTTGTAAATGCTCTGGTAAGTGTAACTACTCTAAAGCTTATAAAGATGCAGAAAACCAAAATATATAGATTTTGATAAGTTTATAGGAAAAAGATTTTTCTCCAATAAGTGAGGAAGAAATTCTAATAAATAATTATATTAAGAGAGAGTATTGTTTAAATAAATAACAATGAAAAAAATATTTTTAGTAGTCCTTTCAAGCTTAACTTTTTACTCATGTATTTCAGTAAAGTTCCCAGATTCAATTAACGCTGATATAAAAGTTGATGCTGAAAAAGAAATAGAAAGAAAAAAACTACACCATACTGTTGGATTCAAGTTCAAAGAAGGATCACCTTTAGATTCAATTAAAGAAAGTGCCCAAAATACTTTAGGAAAAATAGAACTATACGCTGGAAATTTTAAATATGGTGATAATAATGTGAGTTCTATTGACCAGAAATACGCTAGAGGACATCAGCATATACTTCATGTAACTTTTTGGAGCGAGTATGACAGAGACTCTCTTTACATGCCCCATCCACTTCATATTCAATTTGGAACTAAATGGGGGAAGTATGTTGATGAGATAGTTGTATTTGATGTTTGGGAGAAATAAAACCTCCTTCTTTTTAATAATTTGGCAGTTCTAAATGTTTATAAATTAAGCAGAAATATAAAAACTTACAATTATAACTTAACAATAAACTATATCATCGAAATATCCTCCTAATTAAATTCAGGGTCTAATTTGTATATTGTTGGATATTAACCAGAATTGAATTAAAATGAAAATCAAAACTATTTTTAAAATCAATATTGCCTTAATTTTCTTACAAGGCCTTCCTTTATTTATTTCTTTGTTCTCACCAGAATTTAAAATGATGTTATTAGGTGATGTCTTCGGGAATAATCCTTCTGATGATGCTATAATGATGTTTGACCAATTTGCCCTTGTTTTAGGTCTTGTTATTATTGGAATAATAGCATTAATCTATGGTTCACTTTCATTTAATGACATAAACGTATTAAGAAGATTATCACTGCTTTATTTTGCTCTTGCAGGATTTTTTGCACTTCCTGATTTAATAAGTGCCTTTAAAGGCGAACCAACAGCTCCTCTTCCTGTAATTGTTTTAGGGTTAATTGGTCTTGGTTTATTTTATTACGGATCAAGGAAAGGAACTATTTAATCATTTGAATATCCTCTTCATTAAGTACAGTGACTAATTTGTATATTAGGATAAAATAATCATATTTAAGACTCTCCATAAAGGCAATTAATGGAAACAATAAATCTTAATGATAAATACAAGCTGTTTAATGAAAAATGGAGTCCACATAGTATTGCTGAACTTAATGGACAGCAAGTCCTGATAGCTAAAGTTGAAGGAGATTTTGTTTGGCACTCTCATGAAGAAGAAGACGAACTTTTTCATGTTGTAAAAGGAAAATTGACCATAGAATTTCGAGATAAAACAGTTGAATTATCTTCCGGTGAGTTGCTTTTAGTCCCTAAAGGAGTAGAACATCGTCCAAGAGCTGAAAAAGAAACTTGGATTTTACTTTTTGAGCCCTTAGGAATCAAACATACTGGAGAAAAAACTACAGAGATTACAAAATTTCACTACCCTAAAATATAGATCTCTCTCAAATATTTAAATAAAAAATTTATGAAAAAAATGACTCTTATTTTAATGTTTACTCACCTAATTTGTGTTTCTCAACATTCAAAAATTGAAAATTTTAAAATTACTATCCTTTCTACAATGCTTTCAGACACTCATGTTGGGGAGTGGGGTTTTTCAGCTTTAATTGAAGCGGATGGTCAAAAAGTTTTGTTTGACACTGGCTCGAGAGAGAAAACAGTTATTCAAAATGCGAATGAATTAAATATTAATCTCGATCATATTGATAATGTTTTTTTAAGTCACAATCATAAAGATCATACTGGTGGATTAATCAGTTTAAAAAAAGAATTTCCAAATTCTTTTTCAAAAGCACATATTGGAGAAGGAATTTTTTATTCAAGACCTAATTCAAACGGAACAAGCCACTATATTTTAAATAATAAAAATTCACTTGAATCATTAGGTGTTAAGTTTATAACTCATATTAATCCTTCACAAATTATGAAAGGCTTATGGACAACAGGTCAAATTCCAAGAAAATATGATGAAAAAAATTGGAGTGAATTAGGAAAGATAATTGATTTAAACGGGAAGTTAGTTGAAGATACTATACCAGAAGACCAATCTTTATTTTTTGACACAGAAAAAGGAATAGTATTAGTAAGTGGTTGTGGGCACGCAGGTCTTATAAATACAATTAATTATATAAAAAATATAATTCCAAATAGACCTATTTATAAAATTATAGGAGGTTTTCATTTATTGAATTTAAAGCAAAATAAGCTGAAATGGACGGCAAAAAAGATGAAAGAATTTGGAGTAAAATATTTTGTAGGAGCTCACTGTACAGGATTAAATTCAACATATTCAATACGAAATTTTATGAATTTATCATCCAAAAATGCTTTAGTAGGTTCAGTTGGAACTTATATCACTGAAGAAGGAATATTTCCAGGGTATATGCAATAATTATAACAACTATTTAGGATTAATTAAGTTTAGTAAATAATTTATATTTATAATTGATTAGCCATAAACAAATGTCAAGATTTTTTGTGTTGAATCTAAGCCTAATAATTACTTGTTGTTACAGGACAGATATTGTGCAATACGGATCTGCAAACACTGACCCTGCTACATTTGCAAGTGGACAACAACTCCCAACTAAACCAAAAGACTTAACATACTTCTGCAATCCAGCAGGTCTTGGAAGAAAAGGTTGTAAATTTTTATCTAAATATGATGGTACAATATGGGCAGATACAGAAAATTATTATAGTGACTTTTCAGATATACAATTTTTAAACATTGCATATTTCATATCCTTCTTTGATATTAACAATGATGTTTCATATTGCAAAGGATGGAGACCAGGTGAAAATACTTATGATGGAATAAAATGGAATATAAAAATCAAAAAAAATGAATGGGATGAGTTTTGGTTTGATTATGAATTTTATGGGACAAGTCAAGAAATTGAATATACTATAACTTATAAATATGAAGTAATTGATGGTTTACTTCATTTTTCAAATACAGAGGGACAAGAATTTATTTTCCACCCATCTAAAAAAAATTATTCAAAAGATTTAATTGACACAGGGGAAATAATTGAACAAGAAGGTTGTATGTTTTTTTAATTAGAAAAAATATATTAACGGAATATCCTATTGATTCAATTAATCTTTTACTAAAATCCAGTTATGGGATAATTAACATTTATTTAAGATTGTATAAAAAAGTATTGATATAAAATGTGTTAAGTAAATTCAAATTTGGAATTTCAGTAATTTTTCAGTAATTTCAGTTCCCTTTCAAAAAAAAGATTGCAAAATGAAACTATCTCATACCAGAAAATATACTTTAAAGCAAGCTTGTGGTTGCACCAACTGTGCTTGTGGATATGTTGATAGAGTTACTCTTGAAAAAGAGAAAGATAAAGGTTTTAATAGAAAGTATCCTTATTTCGCTGACTAGTTTATCCCTCCCCCATATTTTTTTCTTTAGTCTTAAGTGAAACTGTAAGTTTAGCAATGCCAATATTTATTTAATATGAAAGTATTTAAAAAATTATTTTTTTACTTCCTTCTCTTTACTGGGATTATTCTATCAACTTCACATTTAGGAGATAATTATATGGGTATAAGTGATGAAGAAGGTTATTTATTAACTGTTGGAATCTGCTGCCTCATGGCTTTCTTTTTAGAATATTTCCTTCCAAAGATTAGAAAATAAATATTACGGTTTCAAGCGCACATTAAATTTTCGATATTTTTGTTTAAATGAACAAATACATTTTTACTGTTTCATTACTTTGTTGGGCAAATATTGGATTATTTTATGTTTTTTATTTGTTGAAATTAGAAACTGTATTAATTGGAGTTTTTCGTGAATTAACACTAATTCCGTCTTTTTTAGGGGGTGTCCTTTTACCATTACTTTTAGTTAATAATTTTTTCAAAAAAAAAAAAAAATGATTCAAGTTCCATTATGTTCAAATAGTTATTTTATCAGTTCTCTTTATCATTTAAATCTTTCAAACAATATAAACGTTCTATGAAAACAAAATATATTGATTTAAATATTTTAAATTAATTTTAGACATTATTCTAATAAATAATATGGGTAATCTTTCAAAAATTCAAAAGTTATTAATTGCAGCTGGTCTCTGGATTGCAGCTGGTTTTTTTTTCTATATGTATTATATTGACAATAAATAAAGTTTGATTATCAAGTAATTTTAAATGATGAAATATTTATTGGTTTTACTATTAGTATCTAATATAACGTTCAGTCAACAAGTTGATACAAATGAAATAAGTATTGTTAAAAATATTGAGGGTTTAAATGCAAATCAAATTTTTTCAAGATTAAACCTTATTATAGACAATGTCTTCAATTCTGCTGACGATATTATCCAATTGAATGATTCAAATTCAAATAACATTATAATCAAAGCAAACGCAGAAATTCCTGTACCAAATCAAAATAAAATAATGTATCCCAACGCAATTATTGATTATCCGGATGAAATAATGTATTCACATAGATATACCTTTAATGTATCATGTAAAGATGGTAGATATAAAATGAAAATTAATTTTAATAGAGGGGAATTTATTGGAAAAACAAATAGCAACCCTAAAAGTCCATACTTAGCTATAATGCATCCAACTTCAGGATTTATAGCAGAACAAGTTTATTTGTGGAAAAATGAGGTTAAAACTAAAGATTGGATACTTGTTTCAAAAAAGAAAAAAAAATTATTAATCGAGGCAATACCATCTCATATAAAAGAGTATTCTAAAAATTTAGAAACTTATGGGAAATATATATTTAATTTAATTCATGATAGTATACTGGAAAGTAAATACGAAGATAATTGGTGATTATAAATAATTTTTGTGTTTTTGTGCAGCTATGATATTATCAAAAGTCAGGAATATAAATGAAATTTGGGCTAGCTATCCGAATAAAAAAATATGGTTGGATGATTTTTTTAAAATCAGAAAGAATAATTTTTAGGCTACTTTCTTGAATTAATTTTTGCTAATAACCTTAATATTTCTAAATACAACCATATCAATGTTACTAATAGACCAAAAGCACCATACCATTCCATATACTTAGAAACCCCCTTCTCTGCTCCCTCTTCAATAAAATCAAAATCTAAGACAAGGTTTAAAGAAGCAATTATTACTACAACTACACTAAACCCAATACTTAAAGGTGAAGAATTATTTATATTCATAATACTAATCCCTGATCCAAAAAACCCCATAATAAAATTTATAAGGTAAACTATAGCTATTCCTCCAGTTGCAGCAAATATTCCAAGTTTAAAATTTTCAGTTGGTTTAATGTAACCTGATCTATATGCAATTAATAGAGATACTAAGATTCCTAATGTTAATAATATTGCATTTGTTACTATCCCGTTATATAAAGAATTATACATGTAAGATATTCCTCCTAACATAGCTCCTTCTAGGGATGCATAAATGGGAACCGTTATTGGAGCCCATTCTTTTTTAAATACAGTAATAATAGCGACTACAAATCCCCCTATTCCACAACCAACTAATAAAACAGGATTAACTACATCAAAAGTAAAATATCCGGTACCTACAAGCAGCAAAAGACTTATCGCTGTTTTATTTACAGTCCCTTCTATAGTCATCTGATTATCAGATAAAATTGTATTAGAAAAAGTTTTAGAAGATAGAACTGGGTTGCCTGATCTTAAGGATAGATGTCTATTCATATTTATTTTTTTTCATAGATAACAAATATATGACGTAAAAAAATAAATTTAATGTCATGGCTTAAAAATATCCTTTAAAATAAATAAGTTCATTAGTAACAACTAATTTATATTTAAAATCAAGTTTTTTACATTAATTAACATTATGACTTAAATAAATTACAATGTTTTATCCATAATTTTTTACTATTTGATTATTAGATATAACGATTTTGTTGAATTGATTTGATATTTGTTTGTTTAGAAATTTACAAATCAAAATGGGGTATAGTCGATTGTATGATGCAGATTGATTTATGTTGAATTTTGACTTACGGTTTAATTCTATACTATATCCCGTTTTTTGTTACTAAGTTGGTTTTTTTGAATGTGGGGAATTAAGTGCTATGAGAAAGAAAATAACATCACTTATCTACACCTTTTTCTATAAAACAATAAGTTTTGAATTTGTGAAAATATTCTTTGACCAATAATTAATCATAGTCAATAAAATATTTATATTTAAGTATTATGAAATTTTTAGAAAAGTATTACCCTATATTACTGGCTTTTTTAAGCTTCCTTTATTCCATTTTTTTATGGTTTACTGGAAATGAAATGGAAGGAATTTATGTGGGTCTATGGCCAGTAACAATTTTAGCTTTCGCTATTGCCTTGAGACAAAGAAGAAACGATAGTAAGTAATGAAAAATATCTTAATGTTTATTGTTGGATTCATTTTTTTTGCGATCTATGTATTCTTTTATTTTAAAATTGTTTTAAGACAAAAATTTGGAAAAAAAAAGAAAGAAAGCAATAAATCTTAAAATTAAGACTGATTTATTATAATTAAGACTGTTATTTATATCTTACTTTTCATTAACTATAAACTAAACATTAAATGAAGAAAATTATTATACTTACGTTCCTTTTAATTCCTCTTTCATCTTTTACACAAAAAAATAATAACGGAAAAGTTTATGATAAACACCCAGCTATTGACAAGGTAAATAAATTTACCAGTGCATGGATTAGTGGTGATACTGAAACATTAAAAAGTCTCACAGGTGATAATTTTAAAATGGGTAGTTCTATGAATAACAATCCTAACTATAAGGGGGGTGATATTAATAACCTTGTTGGACAGTCACGTTGGATGAGTAATAATTTTGTAAATATATCATTAAAGGACAGAGGGCAAGCATACTCGGATGCTATTGAGTATAAAAGATCTGGACTGTTTGTTCAAACTTTTCAAGAATTTATTGCTTGGGATAAGAACAATGGTTTTAAAATTAAAACACCTTTTAATGCAACTTTTGTATTCGATAAAAAAGGAGAAAAAATAATTCGTTTTTGGTGGTCTGACAACCAGGCAGTGTGGCAAAAATGGAACTTATCAAGACAAACTATTAAAAATGGTACAATCTATAAAGATCATCCTTACATAGGAAAAGTCCGTCAAATTTGGTTCAATTTGGCAATGGGAAATATAGATGAAGTTTGGAAAGACTTCTCTCCGAATTCAAGAATATATGATCTTAACTTAATAGATAAAGATTATAATAATTTAACTGATCATCAGAAATACGTAGGTGAAGTTTTTAGTAAATATGATTTAATATCAATTGATGAAGTTGGCTATCCTGACTACATTGACTACGAAGGAGACGGAGGTACTGTTTTGGCTTGGTATAATATGATTGTGAAAAATAAAAAAACAAAGAAAAATATTACATTAAAATTTCATTCTCAACATGATTTTAATGAAGAGGGAATAATTGTTACGGAGTATTTATATTATAATGCTAATCTGCTGAAATAATATTCTATTCCCTTATTTCGATATTATGTTTTTATTATTTAAAAATTGAAAAAAATATTCTTATTTTTTTTTCATTCCCTAATTATAGCTCAACAAGCACAACACCAAGATAATTACGGATATGATGGACCTAGAAGGTTCCAGTACCCTTCTGAAGATATAAATTCTTTATGGGAAAAAATAGGAGATGATAGATTTTATCATAATAAATTTTTACCATCTATAATTAACGGAAATAAGGTTAAAGTTAAATTTGATGCATACTCTGATTTAATGTATGTGAATTTTCGCCCAAATTGGAACGAATATATTTCACCCAGCTCAAATGATTTAATTATATTATTAGACAATAAGGAACCTTGGATTGCATTTAATCAAAAATGGTACAGACTATTATTTAGAGATGGAAATTCATCTTATTTATACAAGCCAATTAAAGAGTTATTTCAAGAAAGAGAAGCTTCTTCCGGTTATCAAAGAAATGAGCCACCAGAATTCAAATTAGAAGAAAAATATTTTATTTTAAAAGACGGAGAATTAAGTAAGCTTAAAAGAAAGGAGATCAAAAAGCTTGCCTTAGAAAAAATAATAAAAGGTTAAAATATTACATAATCAATGTAATTTATAAATGATAAATCATGTATTCTCCATTGGATATAATATTTTATTTTGTTCTCTGATCTCATCCATTAACACTACTAGGTCTAAAGTGTTTTTTTGAGTCCAAAGGGGGGATTGGATATAACCTTTTCGTAAACAATTATTCGCTTCTTCTATTTCATATGAATAACCTTTACCTTTGAAATTAAAATTACGCTTTAATCTCTTTTCTCCTCTCACAAGGGTTAAAGAAGGTGATTCATGCCATCTTGAGTCAATATAAATTTCTCCTTTTTCACCGCATATTCTAGCTATCATTTCTTCATTATGAGAAAAGCTTGAATATAAAACAGCGTGTGAATTCTCATATGATAATAAAATACCGATTTGCTTATCAACACCACTACTAGTTTTTATCGCGTTAGATTTTATATCTTTTGGCTTACCTAAAACTAAATAAGCAAGAAATAGTGGATATATTCCTATATCTAAAAGGCTACCTCCAGCTTTGTGAGGATTAAATAAACGTGAATCAATACTCCTTTTTAAGCCATTAAAACTAAAAGAAGCATTAATATAACGTATCGGGCCAATCATATCTTCTTTTAACCAACTTAAGAGTTGCTTAAAGGTTGGATTAAACCTAGTCCACAATGCCTCCATTAAAAATGAACTGTTCTTTTTTGAACACTTAATTAGGTTCTGAACTTGACTTTTATTTATTGCCAAGGGTTTTTCACACAAAACAGCTTTTTTATTTGATAGTGCTTCAAAAGAATATTTGTAATGGTCTTGATTTAGGGTAGCTACATATATAATATCAATTTCTTTATCTAAAATTAATTTTTGGTAGTTATTATAAAATTTTTTTACATTAAATTCTACTGCGAATTTTTCTGCTACTTGTTCTCTAGAAGAGGCCACTCCATAAAGTTTACATCCATTAACTTTTGATAAGTCTGTAGCAAATTTATGAGCAATATTGCCTAGACCAAGTATTCCCCACCTAATTACTTCCATTATTGGCGTATTAGATCAAATAAATTACCAATAGAAAGTTGCTGCTTAGATGTAAATCCTTCACCCGCAGAAGTTCCAATAATGCGTCCTAAGTTTTGTGCTCTATATTTTACACTCTCAATAAAGTTTTTACTACTAATTGGAGTTTCAATTTCTCCTGAATGTGGATTATAAAATTGACTTTTAAAAGCACTTACCGCTTGAAGTTTTTTGTCTAAATGACTAGAAATATCTAAAATAATATCTGGCTCTAAATCATCCCATTGGATGTACTCAAGGATTAATTTTGGCCTCCATGAATCCTGAATAGCTCCTGTACTATCAAAAGTTTCGATTTTATTTAATCCGCTTAAAAAACATGATTCATTTACTAATTTATTTCCTTTACTATGATCTATATGTCTATCCCTAAAAGCGTTGCAGAGGACTATTTTTGGTTTAAATGATCTTATTTTTTTAATGACAGCAATCTGGTGGGATTCGTCATTTTTAAAAAATCCATCTTTAAATTTTAAGTTTTCACGGTATTTAATATTTAAAATATTTGCCGCATTTTGAGCTTCTTTTTTTCTTTTTTGAACATCACCCCTTGTCCCCAATTCACCTTCCGTAAGATCAATTATAGCGACGGATTTCCCTTGACTAATAGAAAGAGATAGTGTTCCTGCACAACCTAATTCCACATCATCTGGATGGGCTCCAAAAGCTAAAATATCAACTTGAGTCATGAAATAATTCTTATGGTATTTAATAAATCATTTTTTAAATCGTCGAAAGACTCAATACCAGTTGAAAATCGAATCAATTGAGAATTGATTCCCTGCTGCTCCCTCTCATCATCAGTCAATAGAGCATGAGAAGTCAATCTAGGGCTTAGGGCAGTACTTTCTATTCCAGCAAGACTCATAGTAGGCTTAATTAAATTCAGATTAAGAAGGAATTTTTTAGAATCTATTTCTGGAACTAATTCAAATGATAACATGCCCCCAAAACCATTCATTTGCTTTACAGCTATATTATGATTTGGATGATGATTCAAACCTGGATAGTAAACTTTCGAAATCCACGATTCATTGTCTAAGAATTCTGCTATTTTTAATGCATTCTCATTCTGAGCTTGAACTCGTAAAAAAAGAGTTTTTATGCTTCTTTCTAATAACCAAACAGTCATTTCACTCAGACTACCTCCAAGGTTCTTTGCTAAATTGTAAATTTTTTTAATTCTTTTTTTAGAACCCAATACGGCCCCTGCACATATATCACTATGACCTCCTAAATATTTCGTAGCACTATGGAGCACTATGTCAATTCCATATTTTATTGGATTTTGATTTACTGGACTTGCAAATGTATTATCAATCATTGTCCAGATATTTTTGTCTTTAGCAAGCTCACTTATTGAAGATAAATCTACTATTTTTAAAGTTGGATTACTTGGGGTTTCAATATAAATGCCTTTTGTATTAGCCTTTATTTCATTTTCAAAATCAATGACTAATATTCCATTGGTAAAACTAAATTCTATTCCATACTTTGGAAATTCTTTTTTTATAAAATTACGAGTACCACCATATAAATCGTTTTGAAATATTACATGATCTCCATATTTTAAATGTGATAGTAGTGCGTTAGATATTGCAGACATACCCGAACTAAAGATAAGTCCAGCTTCAGCTGCTTCTAATGAGGCAATCTTTTTTGCTAAACCTATCTGATTTGGTGTGTTAAAATATCTTGGATACTGATTAAATTCAACATCTGTGAATTTATATGATGTAGACATGAAAATCGGTGATGTTGCACCCCCATACTGTTTATCAACAAGTTCACCAGCATGAACACACTTAGTTTTAAATTTTTCTTCTCCTTTCATTAATTTTCTATCCATGTTATAACTGAAGGGTCATTAGGTTGGGTTCTAGGAGATAATACTTTAGCTAATTTTCCATCAGAGCTAATTAGATACTTTTGAAAATTCCATGAGACACTTGAACTAATAACACCGTTCTTTGATTCTTGTGTAAGAAACTGATAGATGGGATGCATATTCTTTCCCCTAACTGAAATTTTACTCATCATTGGAAACGTTACACCATAGTTTTTTTCACAAAAAATGGCAATTTCTTCATTTGAACCTGGTTCTTGGAAAAGAAAGTTATTAGCTGGAAAACCAATAATTACAAAGTTTTTATCAATATACTTTTCGTAAAGGGCTTGAAGTTTTTTATATTGTGGTGTGAGACCACACTTAGATGCAGTGTTAACAATCATGATTTTTTTCCCTTTCAGACTATTAAAATCAAATATATCTCCTTCTAAGTTTGTTACCTTGAATTTATATATGGTCTTTTCTTGGTCTATTTGAGCAGTTGAATTAAATGATGTAATCATAAATATTAAAATAGGTAGTTTTCTAAATATCATTGCCAGTTTTTAATCAATAGATGAAAGAAGATCAATAGATATTGAAAATCCATTGATTTGTTCTTAACAATTTTTTTTTCAAAGGTCGCAGATTTATTTTAAAGAAAAAAATCTTATTAATTAAACTACCTCAGCACTTAATCCAGCTTCAAGTAGAGCTTTACACTTAGGAACTAATTCTTCTAGTAAACCCGTTTTTACTACACATTTACCTGAATAATGAACTATATAAGCACATTGTTCAGCTTGAATATAAGTGTGCTCACAAATTTTAACCAGACACTCTATAACATGATCAAAAGTGTTCACATCATCGTTATATAAAATTATTTCATGTTCCCTAGACTCAAGAATAGATATGTCTTCTATTTCTTTTGGCTTAATATTTGGATCTTTATCAGGCATAATTAAATCTTAATGAACACCAGTCATTTTTTTGTTTTTGATCTGTCAAATATAAACCGAACCTTTTACACTTATTTTTAATCTTAAGAATGTCTTTGACATAAAAGCCTGATAGAATTAAATCACCATTTAAATTTAAAGAATTTGAATAATCTGGAATCTGTTGGATTAATACATTAAGATTTATGTTTGCAAAAATTACATCATAAAGAGTTTTTTTTTGATCAATCTTATCATCAAAAATTAAATTTATATTATCGCATTTATTAATTTGTATGTTTTCTTTTGAGCTTTCTATACATGCTGGATTATTGTCTATTGCATCAATTTTATCTGCACCAAGTTTAGAGGCTAAAATTGCTAATATACTTGTTCCACACCCCATATCTAATATCGATTTGTCTTTTAAATTTATTTTTAAAGCAAACTTCATCATCATAAAAGTTGTTTCGTGATGACCAGTCCCAAAACTCATTCTTGGGTTAATAACAAGTTCATATTTTTTACCAAACTTCTCGTGGAAATCAGCTCTAATTAAACAGTTTGAATCAATTTCGATGGGTTTAAAATTTTTTTCCCATTTTAGATTCCAGTTTTCAAAAGGAATTTTTCTTGATTTTAATTCAATTTTAATTGCATCATTACTGAAAAGATCGATCTTATTTAAAAGAGATTCTCTGAATTCCAACTCTTTAATATAGGCATTAATTCCGTTTTTTGTAATCTCAAAGCTTTCAAATGGTAAATTTTGTAGTTGCGCAAACAAAATCTCAGTCCAAGGCTCTTTCGGAACAACTCTAAAATGCAAACCTAAATAGGTATCCATTAAAACGCATTTACAATAGCCATAAAATCGTCTGCATTAAGTGATGCACCTCCAATTAAGCCACCATTAACATCTGAACCTTTAAATATTTCTTTAACATTACTTGGTTTTACACTACCACCGTATAATATAGATACATTATTTGCCAAATTATCATTATATCTATTTGAAATAATTTTTCGGATATAAGCATGCATTTCTTGTGCTTGAGAAGGAGAAGCTGTCTCACCTGTTCCAATAGCCCATACCGGCTCATACGCTAAAACTATTTTTTTCCAATCTAATTCAGACATATTAAAAAGAGTGCTACTAAGTTGTTTATTAATAATCTCAAATTGTCGGCCAGATTTACGATCATCAAGTTCTTCTCCAAAACAAAATATTATTTCCATATCTGATTCAATTGCAGATTTTACTTTATTATTTAGTATTTCATCTGATTCATGATACAAGGATCTTCTTTCAGAGTGCCCAATAATTACAGAATTTACTCCTATTGATTTTAGCATTGCAGCTGAAACTTCTCCAGTAAAAGCACCTGAAGAAGCTGCATTCATATTTTGAGCTGCGACACTAATTTGTGTACCCTTCAGCATTTGAATACTTTGGTCTAAGTGAGTATATGATGGGGCAACAATAACGCGAACATCGTCTGGAATTTTGTAAGAATTTAATTTATTCAAAAGGCTTTTTGTTTGCTCTTTATCATTATTCATTTTCCAATTACCTGCTACAATTTTGTTCTTCATAAGCTAAGTTATTTTAATTCTTGGATCCAAATATGTATATATTAAATCGACTACAATATTAATTATAATAAATAGAAAGGCAATCACAATAACAGAACCCATTACAACTGGAATATCTAATTTATTCAATGCCTCTACAATTTCTTTTCCAAGTCCATTCCAACCAAAAATATATTCTACAAAAATTGACCCTGCTAATAGTGAGGCAAACCAGCCTGATACTGCAGTTATTACGGGATTAATTGCATTTTTTAATGCATGTCTAAAAATTACTTGCTTTTTTGAAAGTCCCTTTGAATAAGCTGTTCTAATATAATCTTGAGATAATACCTCAATTAAATTATTTCGTATAAGTTGAGTAATTACAGCAAGAGGACGAATACCAAGAACAATTGATGGTAGTATTAAATTTTTCCACATTACATTATGTGTTTCTCCTAAATCGTCTAATTCATAAAAACTTCCTGTCATATTTAATTGAGTGTAAGAATTTAAAACGAAACCGAATAACCATGAGAATAAAATGGCACTAAAAAAAGATGGAATACTCATTCCCAAAGTACTTATTAGAAGAAGAATTCGGTCTATCAATTGGTCTTTATAAATTGTAGAAATTATCCCTAATAAAAGTCCAATAAAAACTGCAATAATCATTGATGATATTGCTAAAATTGCCGTATTAGGTAAAGTCTCTTTAATAATTTGATTAACTGGCTTGCCTAATTTTTGATAAGATGTTCTAAAGAAAGGTGATTTCAAAATCAATACATTATTATTCTTTTTAAATAGAATTTTACCTCCATAAACATGAGGGTCATAATGAGAAAAATTATTTTTATTTAGACTATGGAATGAAATTGGAGACAAGTCATTTAAATAATAAAAATATTGATCAATTATTGGTAAATCAAAACCAAATTTTTTTCTAATTGATTTAATCTGTTCGCTATTTTCATTTTGATCTAACATCATTTGAGCTGGATCACCTGGAAGTACAGTGAATAAAAAAAATACTAATGTTGCAACACCAAATAGTGCAAAAAGTGAATGCAAAGCTTTACTTAATAAATAAAACATTATCTACTTAGGTGTATCAGTGCAAATATTGAATAATTAATCATATCATGATAATTAGCTTCTATACCCTCACTAACGAGTGTTTTTCCGTTATTTTCTTCAATTTGCTTCACACGTAATAATTTTTGCAAGATTAAATCTGTTAATGAACTTACTCTCATTTCCTTCCATGCCTCTCCATAGTCATGGTTTTTATTTTGCATTAGTTCAAATGTGATATTGATTTGTTCATCATAATTTTTTAAAGCTGATGAGGAATTTAAATCTGGATGGTCTACATGTCCAAGTTTTATTTGAATTAATGCCATTATACTATAATTAATAATTCCAATAAATTCAGATTCCTGACCTTCATTGACTTTTCTGGTTTTATTCGTTTGCAGGCTCCTAATTCGTTGAGCTTTAATATATATTTGATCTGTTAAGGAAGTTAACCTGAGTATTCGCCATGCAGAACCATAATCTTCAAGTTTTTTTTCAAAAAGGCTTCTGCATTGAAAAACAATTTTTTTATACTCTTTTTCTGTAGCTTCCATTTAATTTAAGTTTGTATATATTTCTTAATTATTTAAAAATAAAAGTTATCAAAAATAATACTTCATCTCATTTAATTCGTATACGTGAACAATTAATTGAATTAACTACACCCAAAATTATGGGTATTTTAAATTTAACAGATAATTCATTTTATGACGGAGGAAAGTACAACTCAATAAAATCTGCAATTTTACAAACAAAGAAAATGATTGATGAGGGTGCATTTTTTATTGATATAGGTGTAGCTAGCAGTAAACCAGGTAGTAATATAATCAGTCCAAAGGATGAAATTAAAATTCTTGCACCTTATTTAAAGCATATTTTAAAGGAATTTCCTAATACTTTTTTTTCAATAGACACATATAATAGTCAAGTTGCAAAAATGAGTCTTGATCTTGGTGTTTCAATGATAAATGATATATCTGGAGGAGACATAGACCCTAAAATGTATTCTGTCGTTAGCGCATATATGGTTCCTTACCTCATGATGCACATGAAAGGTATGCCAAAAACAATGCAAAATCGTCCTATTTATGGTGATATTGTTAGCGAAGTAATTTATAGTTTTAGCAATAAAATAGAAAAAGCAAGATCATCTGGAATTAATGATATTTTGATTGATCCCGGTTTTGGTTTTGCAAAGAATATAAATCATAATTTTAATTTGTTAAATAATTTGTCTTTACTTAATTCCTTAAAGTGTCCAATTGTTGTCGGGGTATCAAGAAAATCGATGATATACAAAACCTTAGGATGCAATCCGAAACAAGCTTTAAATGGAACAAGTGTATTAAATACATTGTGTTTAGACCGTGGAGCAAAAATATTAAGAGTTCATGATGTTAAGGAAGCAAAAGAATGCATTAGTTTATGGACAATGCTGCATTAGTTTTTTCTTAAATTTACAAAAAGTAAAATTTTGAATATTACGGACTTTATAGATTTTTCGTTTATAGATATAATCGATATATTGTTAGTTGCCTTATTATTATTTTACTTATATAAACTCGTAAGAGGAACTGTAGCTATAAATATTTTTATTGGAATTGTAATTATATATCTAATCTGGAGGTTAACAGATTTGCTTAGCATGGATGTGTTAAGTAATATTTTAGGAAATTTCATTAGCGTTGGTTTTTTTGCCCTTATCGTTGTTTTTCAGCAGGAAATCAGAAGGTTTTTATTACTCTTAGGGTCTACCAATTTTACGAATAGAAGAAACGTCATTCGTTATTTTAAATTTTTAAATCAAAGCCAAGAATCCTTAAATTTAAATCTAAATATTTTTGTCAATTCTTGTTTTGAAATGTCAAAAAATAAAACAGGGGCTATCATTGTATTAAAAAGAACTAATACTTTGGACTTTATTCTTAATGAAAGTAATTTGTCACAAATAAGAATAACTCCGCAAGTTCTAGAAAGTGTTTTTTTTAAAAATAGTCCTCTTCATGACGGAGCTATCATTATTGAAAATAACACCATCGTTGCAACAAGAGTAATTTTGCCTGTTTCGGAAAGTAGTGATTTACCATCTAGCTATGGGCTTAGACATAGGGCAGCCCTTGGAATTGCTGAAAAAACGGATTCAATAGTTGTCGTTATTTCAGAGCAAACAGGTAAAATTGTATATTTTAAAGGTGGAGAGTTTATTAAAATTAAATCTAAGGAAATGCTTAATGAATTAGTTATACAGGATCTTAATAAATAATCAATTTATAAGCTCTTCCTCAAACTGGAGTTTATAAAGCTTTGAGTAATGACCCTCATTTAAATTAATCAATTCTTTATGGGTTCCTTCTTCAACTATTCTTCCTTTTTCCATCATAATAATTCGATCTGCATTTCTTATGGTTGCTAACCTGTGTGCAATTATGATTGAAGTTTTACCTTTTGTGATTTTTTCAGTAGCTTCTTGAATTATCTCTTCAGAATAGCTATCGATAGATGATGTAGCCTCATCTAAAACTAAAATTTCTGGGTTGGAAATGTAAGCTCTTAAAAAAGCTATTAATTGACGTTGTCCTGAAGAAAGTGTTACACCTCGTTCTTTAACATTATAATCATATCCTCCAGGTAAAGAAGAAATAAAGTCGTGAACACCAATATTCTTAGCAGAATTTATAACCTCAGTTTTTGATATTTCATTATTAAATAAAGTAATATTGTTATAAATAGTATCCGCAAAAAGAATTACATCTTGTAATACTATCGCTATATGTTTTCTCAATTCTTTTAAATCATATGATCTTATTGATTTACTATCAATTGTTATTTCTCCAGAATCAAATTCATATAATCGAGACAATAAATTTATTATTGTTGACTTTCCAGCACCAGTTGAACCTACAATAGCTACAGTTTCTCCAGCTTTTATTTTTAGATTTATTTTATTTAGAACCGTCTCACCAGGAACATAAGAAAATTTTAAGTTTTTAAAATGAATATTCCCTTCTATAGTTTTTGGAATATATTTCCCTTTTTTAACAATACTATTTTCAGTTTCTAGAATATCAAATATTCTATCAGCAGCAACCATTCCCATTTGTAATGAATTAAATTTATCTGCTATCTGACGTAAAGGCCTGAAAAGCATTTGTGACATTTGTATAAATAAAAAAATCGTCCCTAGTGAAATATTATTTTCAGAAATAACACTAAATCCTCCATACCAGACTAATAAACCTATAGTAACAGATGACGAAATTTCTGCAATTGGAAAAAATATAGAATTGAACCAAACGGTTTTTAACCATGCCTTTTTATGCTTTTCATTTATTTCAATGAATTTATTATACTCAATTTTTTCACGATGAAATAGTTGTACAATTTTAATTCCGCTTATTCTTTCTTGGACAAATGAGTTTAGATTTGAAACTTGTAAACGAACTTCTTCAAATGCTTTTTTCATTGATTTTTGAAATAAGCGAGTAGCATAAACAATAACTGGTAGAATAGAAAAAACGATTAGTGATAATTGCCAATCTACTAAGATCATAATTACGATTACAAAAGACATTTTCAATAGATCAGCAATGATCATAAATAAACCTTGTGAAAAAATACTTGAAATTGTTTCAATATCATTTACAGATCTTGTTACCAAACGCCCTATAGATGTTTTATCGAAATAAGCCATCTTAAAATGAATTATTTTATCGAATAATTCTGTACGTAGGTCTTTAATTACTTTCTGTCCCAACCAATTTGCATAAAAAACGAATAAAAACTGAAAAACAACTTCCAATATAAGAGCAAATAACATCAAACATATAAGGAATAACATTCCAGAATAATTTTTTGGCCTTATGAAATCGTCAACAGTTATTTTTAGTAAATACGGTGTTAAGCTTGAAAAAACAGATAATAAAATTGCTGTAATACTTACGAAATAAAAGGTAAGTTTAAATGGCTTTATGAATACAAAAAGCTTTTTAAAAAGTTTTATGTCAAAAATTTTGCCACTAACCTTAGTCATATTTGTAAAAATATAGATTTAGGATATTCTACTTCAATAAGGAACAAGCCTTTTGCTGGAGCTGAAAATCCGGCCAAGGAACGATCTCTGCTATTTAATATGTATTCAAGGTTTTTCAAAGTTTTCTTTTTCAATCCAATTTCTAATAATGTACCTACTATTGCGCGTACCATATTTCTTAAAAATCTGTTGGAAGAAATTGTAAATATATATCCCTGATTCGAATTCTTCCAATAAGCCTCACTAATATTACAAATGTATGTTTTTACATCTGAATTAGATTTTGAGAAACATTTAAAATCTCGGTGATCAAGAATAATTTTTGAAGCCTTATTCATCAACTCTAAATCCAAGGGGTTTTTAAAAAAATAATGAAAATCATTTTCAAAAGCGTTTTTATGTTTTGATATATGATATTCGTAGGTTCTAGAAATTGCATCAAAACGAGCATGGGCCTTCTCTCTTACTGGAAATAATGATTCTATTACTACATCGTGAGGAAGAAATTGATTTAACTCGTATACTAAATTTGATATTATTCCTTTTTCAATGTTTGCATCAAAGTGAGCAAACATTTGTCTTGCATGAACTCCTGTATCTGTTCTGCCAGCAGCTGTAAGACTTATTGAATCTCGCAATATAGTTTTTATTGAATCCTCAATTACCTCTTGAACAGAAATAGCATTAGGTTGACGTTGCCAGCCATGATAATTTTTACCCGAGTAAGAGAATTCAAGAAAAAAACGCATATTTATTTTTACAAGCGTAAATATAATTTTAATTCATGCTAACAGCAATATATTAGTGGTCTTTGCTATTTAAATTTTGAAATCAATTCTTTTGCCTTAAAAACTTATTTTTACCAATATTTTTAATTAGTGAAATTTGAAAAAAATTCTTCTCCTTTCTGATACTCATGGACATTTAGATGATAAAATTATAAAATATGTTAATCAAGCAGATGAGGTCTGGCATGCAGGGGATATAGGAAAAAAAGAAATTATAAATTATTTAACAGAGTTAAAACCATTAAAAGCAGTTTTTGGAAATATTGACGACAAAAAAATACGATTAATTACAAAAGAATTTTTATACTTCAATTATGAAAAGAATAAAATTCTTATTACTCATATTGCAGGTTATCCAGGAAAATATAATAAAAATGTTAATAGACTTATTTCTATATATGAACCTAACATATTAGTTTGTGGACATTCACATATATTAAAAGTAATGTATGATAAAAAAAATAAGCATCTCCATTTAAATCCAGGAGCGGCTGGAATTTCAGGATTTCATAATATAAGAACGATGTTACGATTTAAATTAGATTCTGATAAAATAAAGGAATTAGAAATCATTGAATTAGGTAAGAGATAATTTCACCGAATTCTATCTACTGAACGAATCAAATCTTCATCTTTTAAAATAGCTTTTCTAGCAAAAAATGCTAAAACTAATTGTATAAAAGAAGAAGAAATGTGAAAATAAGTTGGTTCTAGTTTAATTCCATTTAATAAATAAATGAAATAGTAAGTTATTATTGAAATAAAAACAAAATACAACATCAAACAAATTCTTGCTTGAACTAAACGGTAATGAAATAGAAAAATGTTTATAAATGAAACTATTGCTACAAATAAAAATATATTGTTAACGATCGATTTACTTTGTACTTCATATGAAAAATAAAATGTAGTTAAGGATAGAAGAGATAAAATGAGTATTAATAATGTTTGTATTCGCTGTATCATTAATCAATTATAAAATTAATTTTTTATAAAGAACCTTTTGTTTTAAAAAAATTTGTAATATTGTTCACTCTCAAATTTAAGTGGAAATATTACCACAACAATAATTCTAAACATTTAATGTACGAAATAGCTACTCTTAAAACAAAGAAACTACCTGAATTACAAGAAATTGCAAAAAAAATAGGTATTAAAAAAACTGCTGGTTTAAAAAAACTGGATTTAATATATCAAATAGTTGATTTAATAGCCTCAAAACCAGATGAAAACACGGCTTCAAAATTTGATTCTAATAATGAAATCAAAGAAAAAACAGATTCTAAAATCGAGAAAAAGGCTCCCATAAAAGTTTTACCTGTCCAAAAATTAAAAAATAAAACATCCAACGATTCTAAAAAGGACTTTAAAACTCAAAATCTAGATAATCAGATAATTAATCAGAACAAAAAGAACGGAAATCCTAAAAATAAATCAAATAGCAATAGAAACGAATATAATCACAATAGAGACAATAAAAGCCGTTATCGTCAACCAGATTTTGAATTTGATGGTATCGTTGAAACAGAAGGAGTTCTTGAAATGATGCAAGAGGGTTATGGTTTTTTGCGTTCATCTGATTATAACTATCTTTCTTCTCCAGACGATGTATATGTATCACAATCTCAAATTCGTCTATTTGGTCTAAAAACTGGTGATACAGTTTTAGGTTCTGTAAGGCCGCCGAAAGAGGGTGAAAGATTTTTTCCTCTGATAAAAGTTGATAAAATAAATGGATTAGATCCAAAATTAGTCCGTGATAGGGTTTCTTTTCAGCACCTCACACCACTTTTCCCTCAAGAAAAATTTAATGTTGCTGAAAAAAAGAGTACAATTTCTTCAAGAATAATGGATCTTTTCTGCCCGATAGGAAAGGGACAGAGGGGTATGATTGTATCGCAACCTAAAACTGGTAAAACTATGTTACTAAAGGATATAGCTAATGCTATAGCCGCAAATCATCCAGAAGTATATCAGCTGATTTTACTAATTGATGAGAGACCAGAAGAGGTGACTGACATGCAACGAAATGTTGATGGTGAGGTAGTTGCCTCAACTTTTGATGAGCCTGCTGAAAGACATGTAAAAGTTGCGAATATAGTCTTAGAAAAAGCAAAACGCTTAGTTGAATGTGGGCACGATGTCGTTATATTACTTGACTCTATAACTCGACTAGCTAGAGCCTACAATACTGTTCAACCTGCTTCAGGTAAAATATTAAGTGGTGGGGTTGATGCAAATGCATTGCATAAACCTAAACGTTTCTTTGGTGCCGCAAGGAATATTGAAAACGGTGGTTCATTATCAATAATTGCTACTGCATTAACTGAAACAGGTTCAAAAATGGATGAAGTAATTTTTGAGGAATTTAAGGGGACAGGTAACATGGAGCTTCAATTAGATCGACGCATCGCCAATAGAAGAATTTTTCCTGCTATAGATTTGGTTTCGTCAAGTACAAGACGTGATGATCTATTATTAGATGAAAATACAATAAAGAGGATGTGGATAATGAGAAAATACTTAGCTGACATGAACCCAGTTGAAGCGATGGAATTCATAAATGACAGGTTTACTCGAACTCAAAATAATGAAGAGTTTTTAATTTCAATGAATTCTTAACAAAATATATACTATTTTGAACCAGTCTTTAATTCTAAATTTTATTGGGTAAATTTAGAGTGTAGAAATGTATTTCGTTAGTTTCGACTTTAAATTACCAGCTTTATTAACGTGTATGATATTTTTCTTAGCTAGTTTATCAATAAGAGATATGACTGCTGGAAACATTTTTTTTGCTTCTTTCTTATTAGCCGTCTCCTTCAATTTTTTGATAGCATTTCTTGTAGTTTTATGCTGTAGACGATTAACCAGTCTTTTTTTGTCGTTAGAACGGATGCGTTTTAATGCAGATTTATGATTTGCCATATATTATTTTCTATTTGTAGCCCGTAGGGGAATCGAACCCCTCTTTCCAGGATGAAAACCTGGCGTCCTAACCGATAGACGAACGGGCCAAAATTTACGTGCGCAAATGTACACGTAATATTGTTATTAAGCAAGAACAAAATAAAACTTAAAATATTGATCAATACGCTTTAGCAAAAAACACTCTCCCTTTTGATGGTTTTCCTGAATAAACACAAGCACCCGTTTCCTTTTTGTTTTCTAACGGTATACATCTAATAGTTGCTTTTGTCTCATTTTTTATAGCATTCTCAGTGACTTCAGTTCCATCCCAATGAGCCAATATAAAACCACCCTTTTTGTTTAAAACATCCTTAAAGTCTTCAAAAGAATCTACTGTAGTTATATTGTCTTTTTGGAATTTTTTTGCTCTATCAAATAAGGTTTTTTGAATATCAATTAACTGATTTTTTATGTATTTAGGCAATTCATTCTGTGACACTATATTTTTTGAAAAATCGTCACGACGAGCTACTTCGACATTTCTATTTTCAATATCTTTTGGTCCTATGGCAATTCTTAGTGGAACTCCCTTCAATTCATATTCGTTAAATTTAAATCCGGGTTTAAAATTATCCCTATTATCAAGCTTAACTCTAATGTTATTATTAATTAATTCGGATTTTATTTTTTCAGCAACCTTTAAAACCTCTTTCATTTGTTCTTCTCCCCTATATATTGGAACTATAACTACTTGATATGGTGCCAAATTCGGTGGTAAAACTAAGCCATTGTCATCACTGTGGGTCATGATTAATGCTCCTATTAATCGGGTAGATACCCCCCAAGATGTTGCCCAAACATATTCTAACCCTCCATTTTTAGAAGCAAATTTGACATCAAAGGCTTTAGCAAAATTTTGACCTAAAAAATGAGAGGTCCCAGCTTGAAGTGCTTTACCGTCTTGCATTAGGGCTTCTATACAAAATGTTTCTTCAGCACCTGCAAACCTTTCACTCAAACTTTTAGTCCCCTGAATAACTGGAATAGACATAAAGTTTTCAACAAAATTTGCATAAATTTTATTCATAAGTTTTGCTTCATCAAGAGCCTCTTGTTTTGTTGTGTGTGCAGTATGTCCTTCTTGCCACAAAAACTCTGCTGTTCTTAAAAAAAGTCTTGTTCTCATTTCCCATCTAACTACGTTAGCCCACTGATTTATTAATATTGGTAAGTCTCTATATGATTGAATCCATGATTTATAAGTATTCCATATAACGGCTTCACTTGTAGGGCGAACAATAAGCTCCTCTTCTAGTTTAGCATTAGGATCTACAATTAGTTTACCTTTATTATTACCATCATTTTTTAATCTGTAGTGAGTGACAACTGCACATTCTTTAGCAAAACCTTCAGCGTTTTTTTCTTCTGCCTCAAACAAACTCTTCGGCACAAATAGAGGAAAATAAGCATTTTCATGTCCAGTTTCTTTAAACATTTTGTCAAGTTCATTTTGCATTTTTTCCCATATTGCATAACCATATGGTTTGATAACCATACATCCACGAACAGCTGAATTTTCGGCAAGATCAGCTTGAACAACAATCTCATTATACCATTTAGAATAATCTTCTTTTCTTGGAGTTATTTTATTAGCCATAAATTTTTGGCATAGAATTTGCCTATATTTAATTATTAAAAATAATATCACAAAACTAATCCTTTTGTATCACATTTCTTAGTTCAATTAATATGAAAACTACAAGGTCATTTTTTATTTCAGTAAAACAATTTTTTGTTTATCTAGCTGTTTTAACTTTAACTAGTTGCGGGAGTTTCCAGTTTTCCTCTTATTACTCAAATGATGGAATTTATTCAACTGAAAAAAATATTACCTCAAAAGGAAAGAAAAATGTGGACAATAATTATTATGCTCAATATTTTAAAAATGCAGCAGAGTTAGGTATTCTAGATAATAATTCTGAATCAATCATATTTACAGATGTAGATTCATACAACAGTATTTCTGAAAACCAAGAAGAAGTAATTTTGAATGACTTTTCACAAAAACCTTGGGGAGATGAAACATCACAAACTGAAATAATTTTATTTAACAATAGACCAAACTTTATGTGGGGTCTTTCTGGGTTTGCTTTTAATAATTCTCCCTTTTGGAATGGATTCTATTCAAATCCCTATCGCTTTGGATATGGAAGGTTTTATAATCCTTGGTTTTACGATTCTTTTTTAAACCCATTTGGAGGTTTTGCAGGAATGTGGGGAGGGTTTGACCCTTTTTATTCCCCTTTCGGTTTTGGTGGATTTTATAATCCATATGGTTATGGATTTGGTTATAGAAATAGATTTTTCAATCGCTGGCCCTATGGAATAAATCGATGGAACAGATTTAATGATTATTATGGAAACGATCTTAGAAGAAGAAATAGTAGTGATTATAGATCAACAATAGCAAGAATTAAATCAGGAAGAGGAGAAAAAACATATAATAACTCAAGTGATAATAGAAGAAGAGAGCGATCAAATAATAAAGAAAAATCCTCTCAAAATATTCAAAATACTTTAAATAGAATAAACGTTGGTCGTGGAGCTAGTTTGGTTAGAAGAAATTCCATAACTGGTTATGATAGAAATAGAATAGTTTCAAGCCAAATGATGAGTTCAAATTCAATAAGGAACTTAAGGCCAGGTTTTAATTTGTCAACCGCGAATAGGAATATAGGTTTATCAAGAAATAACACCAACATTAACAAAAATTCTTTAGAGGATTATGTAAGCACAGGTAGATTACAAAGTCGATATAGTCTAATAAGAAGAAATCCTAATCAAAATAATGTCCTCTTAAGAAGAAGTGGAATGATTAATGAAGTCCATACAGCTAGAATTAGATCTAATGAATATAAAAACCGTTCACAACAAATAAGTAAAGAATCAAACGGAAACCAAAGAAATAACTATAACATAAGCAGATCTAATAACTCAGGCAGAAGTTACAGTAGGCCATATAATTCGGGAAGTAGATCTTCTTTTAATTCAGGGAGTGGTAGATCATCGTCTGGAAGAGGAAGCTCGTCCTCAAGTGCTGGAAGAAGAAACTAACTAATAACTTTATTGAATTGAATAAAGCACTTTACACAGGTTTACTTTTTTTTTTAATCTTTATTTCACACGCTCAAACCAGAAATGATATTAACTATTTAACTGGTTCCTCCTTGAGTGGTTCTGCAAGGTATATTTCAATGGGTGGTGCTTTTGGTGCTTTAGGTGGAGATGTTTCTGCAATAAGTGATAATCCTGCAGGGTCATCAGTTTTTTTGAACACCGAGATTGGAGGCACAATAAATTATAATAATTTTAAATTTGAAACTGTCTTTCTTGGAAATAGATCAAATAGGGAAAATGAATTATTTAATTTTGATCAGTTTGGTGTTGTTTTTGTATTTAATAACAAGAATTCTAAAAATTCCTGGAAGCGAATTAGTACCTCTATAAATGTAAATAGAATAGCATCTTTTGAAAATCAATTTACTTTGAATGGAGTTAATACCAATAGTATAGCTGATTATTTTCTATATTATGCCGATGGAATTGATTTTGAAAATATCCAACTCTATGATGATGAATCAATTGCTGAGGTTTATCGCTTACTTGGAAATGATATAGGATATGGAGCGCAGCAGGCCTTTTTAGGATACCAATCCTACATAATTGACCCTATCTCAAATAACCCATACGAACAATCATATATTTCAAACATTGAATCAAGTCAAAACAGACATTATTTAAATGTCATTAACAATGGATTTCATAGAAAAACTAGTTTTAATTTTAGTGGACTTTATCAAAATATTTTACATCTAGGTTTTAATATTAACCAACATCGAATTGATTTTATAAATGACCAAGAATTTTTTGAAGGGGAACAAGACTTAAATTCTTTTATTTATGACGTTAGTTTCGACAACAAACTTATAAGTTATGGTGAAGGATTTTCATTACAATTTGGAACCATACTTAAATTAAATAATATTCGTTTAGGATTGTCATATGACAGTCCTCAATGGTTTGAAATTAATGATGAAACGATTCAAAAAATAAGTTCATATAGATACGACGGTGAGTTTGAAATAAAAGAAAATATAAACCCTGAAATAACAAATACTTACAGACCATATAATATCAAAATTCCTTCAAAAGTAAGTGCAAGTTTTGCATATGTATTTAATGAAAGAGGTCTGTTTTCAATAGAATATTCTTCACAAAATTTATCCAATAGTTATTTAAGTGATAAGGGTGCAAGCTCTTATCTTGACGAAGTTAATTTAGATGTCAATAATGTATTTTTACCTATCAATACTTTTAAAGTAGGTGGAGAATATCGGTTTAAAAAAGTAAATATTAGAGCAGGATTTTATAATAGATCAAAAAATCAAAACTTTGTACGAAATAATGATCAAGCTATAACTTTTGGTTTTGGATTCAACTTTAGAGCAAGCGCTATAAATTTTTCTTTTATTCAATATGATCAAAATAAAAAGTTCCAACTTTTTTCGAGAGGCCTTATTGATTCTTATGATCTGAATAAAAAGCTATCACAACTCTCTATAAGTTATAATTTTAAATTGTAAAAAATGGTTCTTAAAATATTTATTTTTTAAAATCTGTATATTTGTAGGCACTTTTAGCTATATGAAAATAGAAAAATTAATACCAGATAACGACACTTTTTCTGAAGAAGATCATTTTTCTACAAATGCCTCAACACCTTTAAGAAAAGACGCATTTAAATTAAGTGATGATGAAAAAATTGTTTTAATTCAAGAACACTTTAAGTACATCCTTGATACTTTAGGTATGGATTTAAATGACGACAGTATCAGTGGAACACCTTTAAGAGTTGCAAAAATGTATGTTAAAGAACTTTTTGGAGGATTACATCCTGATAAGAAACCAAAAGCATCTACATTCAAAAACTCATATAAATATGGAGAAATGCTTGTGGAAAAAAACATAACATTATATTCTACATGTGAACATCATTTTTTACCAATTGTAGGAAAAGCTCACGTGGCATATATATCAAATGGTTCAGTTGTAGGTCTTTCAAAAATAAATCGAATTGTAGATTATTATGCCAAAAGACCCCAAGTTCAAGAACGGTTGACTCTTCAAATTGTTCAAGAACTTCAAAAAGTTTTAAATACAAAAGACGTAGCTTGTGTTATTGATGCGAAACATTTGTGTGTCAACTCAAGAGGGGTCAGTGATATTTCTAGTAGTACTGTTACAAGTGAATTTGGTGGTAGTTTTAAAAAAGAAGATAAAAAACTTGAGTTTTTAGACTATATCAAACTTGATACCGATTTTAATGAATAACTCACTTTTTGTTTACAATTCTTTAAAAGGTAAAAAGGAGCTATTTAAACCCATTTTGGAAAACTACGTAGGGATGTACATTTGCGGGCCAACTGTTTATAACTATGTACATTTAGGAAATTGTAGAACATTCATTTCATTTGATTTAATTTATCGATATCTCAAACACTTAGGATATAAAGTAAGGTATGTTAGAAATATAACCGACGCTGGTCATCTAGAAAATGATGAAGATGAAGGTGAAGATAGAATTGCAAAAAAAGCAAGACTAGAAAAAATTGAACCTATGGAAGTAGTTCAAAGATACACTGTAGATTTTCATGATAAAATGGATAAATTTAATGTTCTACCTCCAAGTATTGAACCAACAGCTACAGGTCATATAATTGAACAAATAGAATTAATTAAACTCATTATAAATAATGGTTTTGCATATGAAGTTAACGGATCTGTATATTTTGATGTCTTAAAATTTAATAGAGAAAATCATTATGGAAAACTTAGTGGTAGAAAAATTGAAGAATTAATTCATAACACGAGATCTTTAGAAGGTCAAAATGATAAAAAAAATCCTCAAGACTTTGCCTTATGGAAAAAAGCAGAACCCGAACATATTATGCGTTGGCCTTCCCCATGGAGTGATGGTTTCCCTGGATGGCATTTAGAATGTACCGCTATGAGTCGAAAATATTTAGGTAAAAAATTTGATATCCATGGGGGAGGTATGGATTTAAAGTTTCCTCATCATGAATGTGAAATTGCTCAAGCCGAGTCTATTGAAAATATATCACCAGTAAATTATTGGTTGCATACAAATATGTTAACCCTTAACGGTAAAAAAATGGCCAAATCAACAGGAAATAATATTTTACCCGATGAAATGTTTAATGGGAGTAATAATCTCATTAAAAAGCCTTTTTCTCCAATGACTGTTCGATTTTTTATGCTTCAAGCTCACTACAGAAGTATAATTGATATAAGCCAAGATGCTTTAGAGGCTTCAGAAAAAGGCCTAAATAGACTTAAGGAATCTTTGACAACATTAGAAAAAATAACACCCTCTAATTCGACGACTAACTTTGATATGGTTGCTTGGAAAGAGAGTTGTTATAAAGCAATGAATGATGATTTTAATTCTCCTATACTAATTGCACACCTTTTTGATGCTGTTAAATTTATAAATACAGTTTCAAACGCCAAAAAACAAATAAGTGAAAGTGACCTTCACATCTTAAAGGAAACTTTTCATCACTTCTACTTTGATGTGCTAGGTTTAAATATCAAAACTCATAGCGATTCTATTAATACGATTCAATTAAAAGGAGTTCTTGATTTGGTTTTAGACTTAAGGAAAAATGCTAGAAATTCAAAAGATTTTAAAACATCAGACTTAATTAGAGAATCTCTTTTAAAACTTAACATTCAAATTAATGATTCTGAGATTGGAAGTAGCTATAAAATAAAATAAATCACATTCTTTGAAAAAAATTTTTGTTTTTCCTCTGGTTATTCTAATTAAACTTTATCAATTTATTATTTCACCACTAACACCTCCTTCATGCAGATATAGTCCAACTTGTTCTCAATATTCTCTAGAAGCGTTAAAAAAATATGGAATTATTAAAGGTGTCAGTCTAACTTTTAAAAGATTAATTAAATGCCATCCTTGGGGAGGATCTGGGTACGACCCAATTCCGTAAATATTACATTTCTTATCGTTTTAAATTAATTAAATTTACAAAGTAAAAATCTAAATAAATGTACTTTTCAAAGATTGATTGGGCGCCAAGCGAAACTTTATTTAAAATTGGTGATTTTGGTATCCACTATTATAGCCTAATGTTCATTATTGCCTTTAGTTTAGGATATTATTTGATGAAAAATATCTTTAATGACGAGAAAATTTCTTTAGACTATTTAGAATCACTTTTTGTTTACATGGTTCTATCTATACTCTTAGGAGCTAGACTTGGAGATGTTTTTTTCTACAGTTGGGATTATTATCAAAATCATCCAGTTGAAATATTGCTACCGATAAGGGATACGCCAAATGGATATACTTTTACTGGATTTAGAGGGTTAGCAAGCCATGGAGCTGTTATTGGAAGCCTTATCGGTCTTTATTTATATAGATTAAAATTCAAAGAAAGATCACTTCTATGGCTTTTAGATAGAGTTACAATTCCTGTTTCAATTGGAGCTAGTTTCGTTAGAATTGGAAATTTTTTTAATTCAGAAATTGTAGGAAAATATAGTAATTCGAACTTTGGTGTGGTATTCTTAAATAGAGGAGAAAGTCTCCCCAGACATCCTGCTCAATTATATGAGTCACTAGGTTATTTAATTCTTTTTTTTCTACTGCGTCAAGTATATAAAACTGACAAAAAAAACAAAGAAGGATATTTAATTGGACTTTTCTTTGTTGGTATGTTTTGTATTCGGTTCATTATTGAATTTATTAAAGAAAGTCAAGGAGGGTTTGAAGAGTTTCTTGGTATTTTTTCAACTGGACAATGGTTAAGTATTCCTTTCGTTCTTCTAGGATTGTTTTTGATGTTTTTTATTCCCAAGAAAGTTTGAATGAATTTGTTAAAAATTTTTTATGTAGGCATTCTAATGTGTTTTTTAAAAGGCTGCATGGATTTTAAAAGACCTAAAATTATTATTGAACAAAAAGTTTTATTTCAAAAAGAGGCAACATTAGATTTATTACAAAGCAATGGGGAGTTAATTTCTACGCTAAACATAGAGATTGCAAATACTCCATATGAAAGAGAAACGGGATTAATGTATCGAACTAATATGGAAAAAAATCAAGGTATGTTATTTATTTTTGATGAAGAAAGTGTTTTAACTTTTTACATGAAAAATACATACATCTCATTAGATTTAATTTTTATAAATGGAAAAAGAGAAATTATTTCTATTTATAAAAATGCAAAACCCAACGATCTATCATCTATTTCCTCAAAACTACCATCAAAATATGTTTTAGAGGTGATTCATGGAGTTAGTGATAATTTAAATTTAAAAATTGGTGACATAATTAATTATCAGTTAATTTAAAAATGGAAAAATCACTAAAATATCCAATAGGTAAATTCAAATTGGTTGAAAAACCAAATTCTCAAGAAATCAATGAAGCAATGAATGTAATAGCAATGTTTCCTGAAAAATTAGAATAAAAACTAAAAGATTTGAAATTTGAGGATTTTTTAAAAAATTATCGTCAAAAAAGCTGGAACATTAAGCAGATTGTTCATCATTTAGCTGAAAGTCATATGCATTGTTATTTAAGAATTAAATATGCAATTGTTGAAGATACTCCACATATAAAAGATTATAATGAAAATGATTGGGCTAAAATTCCTGACAGCATGAATATTAATATTTTAGATAATTTAGAGCTTATAAGATGTCTTCATGCAATTTGGGTGAATTTTCTTAAAAATCTAAGTGAAGAACAGTTTAATAGGACATATATTAATCATGAGAAGGGAAAAGAATATACTGTAGGTAGTATTGTTCTTTTATATGCATGGCATTGTAATCACCATTTAGCTCATATAGACCTCGCTATTAATAAATAAAATTATTTAAATAATCTTTCAAAAAAGATTTACCTAAAATAAAACTTTCTATTTTTCTGATTTAATTTTTTTATTGTTTTGGGTATCAAACATAACTGGTGTAGCTATAAATACTGAAGAATAAGTTCCAACAAGAACACCTATAATAAGTGCAAACATAAAGCCCCTAATTGACTCTCCCCCAAAAGTAAAAATAGCGATAAGCACTAGTAATGTAGTTAATGAGGTATTTAATGTTCTACTCAATGTACTATTTAATGCTCCATTAACAGTTTCATCAAATTCTTTTTTGGAACCGTCATTTAAAAACTCTCTAATTCTATCAAAAACTACAACCGTATCATTCAAAGAATAACCTATTACAGTTAAAATTGCAGCAATAAAAGCTTGATTAATTTCCATACTGAAGGGCATAAATGTATAGGTCAAAGAGAATATACCTAATACGATAAGTACGTCATGAAATACAGCTGATACGGCTCCTAAGGAGAATTGCCATTTTTGGAAACGTAATAGAATATATAGAAAAACAACTATTAATGACCCAATTACCGCTAAAAATGAATTATTCTTAATATCATCTGCAATTGTAGGTCCAACTTTTATCGAAGACATTATACCAATTGACTTTTCTGAACTACCCTTCACAAAATCATCATATGTAATACCCTCAGGAAGAAAATCTATTAATGAAGTAAATAATTTATTTTGTATTTCCTCGTCAACTTCAATCCCTTCAATATCAACTTTGTATTTTGTTGTTATTTTTAATTGATTTTCTTCTCCAAAAGTTTTTACCTCAGAGCTACCAAAAACATTATTAGTAATAGAATTAATTTCAGTGGGATTAACAGGATCTTCAAAACGAACAGTATAAGATCTACCCCCTACAAAATCAACACCTTGATTTAAACCCTTTGAGAATAGTGAAATAAGACTTATAATAATTAGAAAGGCAGAAATTAAATAAGCAATCTTTCTTTTTTGGAGAAAAGAAAGGTTTATATTAGAAAGGAATTCTTTCGTTGTTTTTGTTGAAAATGATACATTCTTGCCTTTATCATTTCTAGAATCAACAAGGATACGAGTAATGAAAATTGCAGTAAAAAGTGATGTACCTATACCAATAAGCAGTGTAGTAGCAAAACCTTTTATAGGCCCAGTCCCAAAAATAAACAAAATTAATGCTGTTAAGCCTGTGGTAATGTTCGCATCTAAGATAGAAGATAATGCATTGTTGAATCCATCTGACACTGATTTTCTTAAGCCTTTACCTTTCTTAATTTCTTCACGAACTCGCTCAAATATTAAAACATTAGCATCTACAGAAATTCCTATAGTCAGTACAATACCTGCAATACCAGGGAGTGTTAAAACAGCTCCAAGTCCAGCTAAAATACCAAAAATCAGAAGAATATTTAATAACAAAGCTATGTCGGCGAAAATTCCCGAAGTACCGTAATAAAATATCATCCATAATAAAACAATAATTAATGCTATCATAAATGAATATATTCCTGCCTGAATTGCCTCTTTTCCTAAAGAAGGACCAACAATTTCAGATTGAATAATCTCTGCAGAAGCAGGTAATTTACCAGCTCTCAAAACATTTGCTAAGTCTACTGCTTCGTTTAAAGTAAAATTTCCAGTTATTTCAGAGCGGCCTCCAGAAATTGCACCACTCGAAACTCCCGGAGCAGAGTAGACTATTTCATCCAGTACTATAGCAATATTACTCGCATCTTTATATGCTTTTCCTGTCATACTTTCCCATATCCTTGATCCTCTTGAATCCATTTGCATTGATACTGCAGGATTTCCAAGTTGATCAAATGTTTGAAGTGCATCGACTACTACTCCCCCACTTAAAGGTGCTATATTATCTCTATTTGACTTTAATGCAAATAATTCAACCACACTTCCTTCTGACAATGGTTTACCCCAAGCAAAGCGAATATATCTATACTCAGATGGTAATAATTTTCGAACTTCAGGCTGATTTAAATAACCCATTATTAAGTCGCTATCCCTCGCATTAAATTGAGCTAAAACTGGCCCACCTTGAAAACCTTGACCAACTATTCGGTCTAAAATTGGATTCTTAGTTTGAACTATTGAGTCTTGAGAAGCAACATCAGCTAATAGATCATCGATTTCTGAGCTTTCGTCTTTTTCGCCATTATCAACTGAAGTTGTTTTGGAACTAATTTGTTTTCCAATTAATGTATTTGCTTCAATTAGAAAACTTATAAGTTTATCATTTTTATATGTTTCCCAAAACTCAAGTTGAGCTGTACTTTGTAATAAATTTTGAACTCTGTCAACATCTTTAGCTCCTGGTAGTTCAACCAATATTCTACCTGAGGTTCCTAAACGTTGAATATTTGGTTGAGTTACTCCAAACTTATCTATTCTTTTTCTTAAGACTTCAAATGCAGAAACAATTGATTCATCTATTTTTCTTCTAACAATTATTTGTGTTTCTTGATCACTCATTTCAAAGTTAATCTCATCACTTAAGGTTCGATTTGCAAATATTTCTGGAGAAGCAAGTTTATCAGCTCCCTTTATAGATTCGAAAGCTCTAAAAAATGATTCAATATAAGGCTCGTCTGATGCCTTTTGCAACAAATCAGCATCATCAAGTGCTTTATTAAAAACAGGGTTTTTTGAATTTTCAGCTAAACCAATTAATATATCTCTAATAGATATTTGAAGGATAACATTAATACCTCCCTTAAGGTCGAGTCCTTTATTTAACTCTTTTTGCTTTGCATCATTGTAACTAGTAAATCCATAAAGTGGACTATTTCCAATTGAATCAAGATAGGCACTAGCTGTTTGGTCACGTTTTTCTAGATAATTAGGCTCTTCATTTGAAATAACCTGTTTAGCATAGTTATCTGCTTGTGTTTCAATATTACTAGTAATGAAAGTAAATGAGAGCTGGTAAATACTTACAAGAGCAAATAATATTCCAAAGACTCTTATCAAAGAATTGTTTTGCATTTTAATTTAAATTAAACCACATTTAGGGCGAGCAAATATAGGATTAAACCAAGGAAAAGACAACTCTTAAATGAAATTATAAACTATTCAATAATATCTGATAATGAAAAATTCATCTCTTTTACTTTTTCTGCACTGTTTCTTAGTAAATTCATTTCGTCGTCATTCAATTTTAAATCAACAATATTTTCAACACCATTAGCTCCAATAATACAAGGGACACCAATACATATGTCGTTAAGTTCGTACTCTCCCTCTAAAAGCACTGAACATGGGATCATTCTTTTATAATCATTTAATATACTATCAACAAGGTAAGAAACTGATGCCCCTGGAGCATACCACGCAGAGGTTCCTAGTAACTTTGTAAGTGTTGCCCCACCGACCATAGTATCTGAAACAACTTTATCTAGATTTTTTTTATCTAAAAATTGTGAAACAGGAGCTCCATTATAACTAGCTAATCTTGGAAGTGGTATCATCGTTGTATCACCATGGCCCCCTATAACCATGCCTTGGATGTCATTTACAGGTTTATCTAAGGCTAATGATAAATATGTTTTGAATCGGGAACTGTCTAGTGCGCCCCCCATTCCAATAATTCTGTTTTTTGGCAGACCTGTAGCTTTTAATGCTAAATATGTCATCGTATCCATCGGGTTCGAAACAACAACGATCATAGAATCAGGTGAATATTTCAATATATTTTCTGAAACTTTTTTTACGATTCCTGCATTAATTCCAATTAATTCTTCACGAGTCATGCCTGGTTTTCTTGGAACACCTGAAGTAATTACAACAACATTACTTCCTGCTGTTGCAGAATAATCGTTAGTTACTCCAGTTATTGAAGTGTTAAATCCCAAGGTTGTTGCTGTTTGAAACAAATCAAGTGCTTTACCTTCGGCAAAGCCTTCTTTAATATCTAATAAAACAACTTTGCTAGCTATTTGCTTTTGTGCAATATATTCTGCACAAGAGGCACCTACATTTCCTGCTCCTACAATGGTAACCTTCATTCTAAAAAATTTAAATTAAAAAAATAAAACACTTTATTATACATCTATATTAGCATAAATAGCATTTTTCTCAATAAACTCTCTTCTCGGTGGAACTTCATCGCCCATTAGCATTGAAAAAATACGATCAGCTTCTCCTCCATTATCAATTGTCACCTGTCGAAGTGTTCGTTCTTCTGGATTCATTGTAGTGTCCCATAATTGTTCAGCATTCATTTCACCTAATCCTTTATATCGTTGAACAGATGCTCCTTGTCCAAACTTTTGAAGTAAAATTTCACGCTGGTCATCATTCCAAGCATAGTCTTTCTTCTGTCCTTTTTTTACAAGATATAATGGTGGTGTTGCAATATAAATGTAGCCAAGCTCAATCAATTCTCTCATATAGCGGAAGAAAAAAGTTAAAATTAAAGTTGAAATATGACTTCCATCAACATCTGCGTCACACATTATAACGATTTTATGGTATCGAAGTTTTTCTAAATTTAAAGCTTTACTATCTTCCTCAGTACCAATAGTTACTCCTAAAGCCGTGTAGATATTTCTTATCTCTTCATTTTCAAATACTTTGTGTTGCATTGCTTTTTCTACATTCAAAATTTTACCTCTAAGTGGAAGTATCGCTTGAAAATTTCTATCTCTTCCTTGTTTTGCGGTACCGCCAGCAGAGTCACCCTCAACTAAAAAAACTTCACATAATGTTGGGTCTTGTTCAGAACAATCAGATAGTTTACCAGGTAATCCTCCCCCGCTCATTACTGTTTTTCTTTGAACCATTTCACGGGCTTTTCTAGCTGCGTGTCTTGCTTGGGCTGCAAGTATTACTTTTTGAACTATTGTTTTTGCATCATTTGGATTTTCTTCCAAATAATTTTCAAGCATTTCTGAAACTGATTGGGAAACTGCAGAAGTAACTTCTCTATTTCCAAGTTTTGTTTTTGTTTGCCCTTCAAATTGTGGTTCAGCAACCTTCACAGAAACAATAGCAGTAAGTCCCTCTCTAAAATCATCACCAGAAATTTCAAATTTTAATTTATCTAGTAAGCCAGAATTATCAGCATATTTTTTTAAGGTTGTTGTTAAACCTCTCCTAAATCCAGAGAGATGTGTTCCTCCTTCATGTGTATTAATATTATTTACATAAGAGTGTAAATTTTCTGAAAAAGAGGTATTATATATCATGGCAACTTCTACTGGTACGCCATTCTTTTCTCCCTCCATTGCAATAACATTCCCTATAATTGCCTCTCTAGTTTCATCCAGAAAGTGGATGAATTCCTTCAGGCCTTCTTTCGAATGAAAGGTCTCTGATATAAATTCTCCTTTTTCATCTTTATTTCGTTTATCAATAATTATAATATTAATCCCCTTATTTAAGTATGAAAGCTCTCTCATTCTAAGTGATAAAGTTTCATAACTATACTCTAGTGTTTGTTTAAATATTTCAGGGTCAGGTTTGAAAGTTACTTCTGTGCCTGTTTCATCAGTATCTCCAATGCTATTTACTGAAGCCTCTGCCTTTCCTCTTGAATATTTTTGTTGCCAAATTTTACCCTCCCGATAAACTGTTGCAGTTAGACTCTCTGAAAGAGCATTCACACATGAAACACCTACTCCATGTAATCCACCTGAAACTTTGTATGAATCTTTATCAAACTTTCCTCCAGCTCCTATTTTAGTCATAACAACTTCAAGTGCTGATACTCCTTCTTTTTTATGTATACCAATTGGGATTCCCCTACCATTATCTTTTGTAGTAATAGAATTATCTTCATTTATAGTTACGGTAATTTTATCACAGTGTCCAGCAAGAGCTTCATCAATTGAATTATCGACAACTTCATAAACAAGATGATGTAATCCTCTAACACCAATATCGCCAATATACATTGATGGACGCATTCTTACATGTTCCATTCCCTCTAACGCCTGTATACTGTCAGCAGAATATTGATTTTTTTGGATTTCCTCACTCATATTTGAAATATTAAATTGAATAAATTCGGGTACTACCAAATATACCTAAATTACTCCTTAAGATATGCGCTTAAGCCTTGTATTTGTTGATTAAGTTATCAACATAAAGTGTGTAAAATTTTCTCGTTTTTGATCAATAATTCTTGTAAAAAACATATTAATCATTATAACTTTTTTCATGGACATTTAATACTGCTCTACCACTAGGATCATTCTGATTTTGAAAAGCTTTATCCCATTTAAGAGCAATAGGGGTACTACATGCAACAGACGGAACTGAAGGCACGCTTAGAGCAGCAGCATCACTCGGAAAATGTGATTCAAAAATTTTTCTGTAATAAAATTCCTCTTTGTTCTGGGGTGTTTGGATAGGAAAACGATATTTAGCATTTTTCATTTGCTCATCAGATATTTCATTATCAACTAGTTCCTTAAGTTTATCAATCCAACTGTAACCAACCCCATCTGAGAATTGTTCTTTTTGTCTCCAAGCCACGCTTTCAGGTAAATATTCTTCAAAGGCTTTTCTTAGAACCCATTTCTCCATTCTATTTTTACTAATCATCTTATCCTGAGGGTTTATTCTCATAGCAACTTCTATAAACTCTTTGTCAAGGAAAGGAACTCTCCCTTCAATTCCCCATGCTGCGAGAGATTTATTAGCTCTAAGACAATCATATTGATGAAGCTTTTCAAGCTTTCTAACAGTTTCTTCATGAAATTCTTTTGAATTTGGTGCTTTATGAAAATATAGATACCCTCCAAATAATTCGTCTGCTCCCTCTCCTGATAGAACCATTTTAATTCCTAAAGACTTAATTGCTCTGGCCATCAAGTACATTGGTGTAGAGGCACGAATTGTTGTAATATCGTATGTTTCTAGATGGTAAATAACTTCACGTAAAGCATCTAATCCTTCTTGAATAGTAAATTTAATTTCATGGTGAATTGTACCAATATGTTTAGCTACTCTTTTTGCCGCCTTGAGATCTGGAGAACCCTCTAAACCTACAGAGAAAGAATGAAGTTGGGGCCACCATGCTGCTTGTGTGTCTCCAGTTTCAACTCTTTTTGCTGAAAATTTTTTAGCTAAAGCAGAGGTAATAGAAGAATCTAAACCACCTGATAATAGCACACCATATGGTACATCACTCATTAACTGTCTGTGAACAGAATCTGACAAGGCATCATGAATTTCATTCACACTAGTATTATTATTTTTAACTGAATTGTAATTTTTCCAATCTGGATTATACCATTTAACAGGATTTGAATCTTTACTAGACAAATAATGTCCTGGAGGAAATAGTTCAATTTTTGAACAGAACCCTTCTAAGGCTTTTAATTCAGAAGAAACAAAAAATGTTCCATTACCATCCCATCCCATATATAATGGTATTATTCCGATATGGTCTCTAGCAATAAAATATTCGTCTTTATTTACATCATATATAGCGAAAGCAAATATACCATTTAGCTTGTTTACAAAATTTTTTCCTTCTTTTTCATATAATGATAAAATTACCTCGCAGTCAGAATTTGTTTTAAAATTATAACTACTGCCTTTTCGAAGATCTAAATGATTATAGATTTCGCCGTTAGCGGCTAAAATCAAATTTTCAGATGTACTAATTATTGGTTGATTACCAGATGTAGGGTCCACAATTGCTAAACGCTCATGAGAGAGAATTGCTTTTTCACAATCATATATACCACTCCAGTCAGGTCCTCTATGCCTTAGTTTTTTTGACATTTCTAATACCTGTGGACGTAATTTACCTTTAGGTTGCTTTAAGTTAAAAGCACATAATATACCACACATAATTTTTTTTTATAAAAGTATGATATATATTTAAATATTTAATTTAATAGTTTGATTTAGTTAATATTTTTTATATTTATTTTAGAATATATAAAATTTTTTAATTATATAAAACAATAAATATATTAAATGTGAAAGATTTTTAGTTTATTCTATTGCTGTATACAATATTGCCATCAAGAATTGTTGCAACTATCTTAGCATTTAGAATTCTTTTTTTTGATTCATCTAAAAGATCTCTATCTAAAATAACAAAATCTGCAGCTTTGCCAACTTCAATAGAGCCCTTTTGACGTTCTTCAAAATTTGAATAAGCTCCCCAGATTGTCATCCCTTTGAGTGCTTCTAATTTACTTAATTTATTATTCGGAAGATAACCATCCTCAGGATATAGATTACTATCTTCTCTAAAAACTGCTGAAAAAAAGGTTTTAATTGGACTTACATTCTCGACCGGAAAATCTGTTCCGAGGGAAATACGTCCTGATTTTTCTAATAAAAGCTTATAAGCATAGGCTCCTTGAAGACGTTTTTTTCCTAATCGATCTTCAGCCCAATACATGTCACTTGTAGCGTGAGTGGGTTGAACAGAGGGGATAATTTTTCTATTAAATAACTTAATATCAGATGTATCAATAATCTGTGCATGTTCTATTCTCCACCTAGGGTCATCTGAAAAAACAAGAGCTTTGTTATATGCTTCAAGAACGGCTTTATTCGCATCATCTCCTATAGCATGTGTATTCATTTGGAAAGATGTTGAAGCTAATTTGTAGGCTAAATTTTCAAGTGAATCTTTTGATGTTATGAAAGAACCTCTATGTTTTTTTAAATCAGAATAATCCGATTTTAAAGCAGCTCCTCTCGAACCAAGTGCACCATCAGCATATATTTTAAATGAACGCACCGTTAATTTATCAGTTATTATTGGACCATTTGAAAGAAAGTGTGCGAGGTTATCTTCGCTATTTGAAATCATAGCATAAACTTTAATAGAGAGCGCATTTGATTTTTGTAAACTATCTATTAAATAAATATCATCTTTGTTCAATCCAGCAACAGATACTGTTGTTAGCCCATTTTCGAAACTTATTTTTTCTGCATCTTTTAAAGCTTTTATTTTTTCAGTTATTGAGGGCTTTGGAAGAATATTTGAAATAAGCTTCATAGGAGCATCAACTAAAACCCCTGTCAATTTTCCATTTTCTTTTATGATACTTCCCCCTTTAATTTTAGTATTTACACCTATACCGGCAAGATCTAAAGCCTTTTGATTTACTAATAAGGCGTGGCCGTCAATTCTCCTTAAAGCAACTGGTGTTTCAGGGAAAAGTTCATCAAGAATGGTTTTGTTTGGAAATGTTTTTTCTTCCCAATCATTTTGATCCCAACCTCTTCCAACGATTGCTTTCAATTTCTTATTCTTAGCAAAATCTTTAACTCTTCCTACCACCTCTTCAAAACTTCTTGTTCCTGTCAAATCAACTTTTTGAAGACTTAACCCTAGGCTTAAAAAATGGCAATGGGAATCTATGAAACCCGGATAAACAGGTAATTCTTTGAGGTCTAGAATTTTGTTAGCGTTATATGTATTCAATAATTCCTCTCCCCCAACAGCGACAAATTTTCCGCCATCAACAACAAAAGAAGAAGCTTTGCCTATATTATCTCCCATTGTGTAAACAGTTGCGTTATGTACGATTAGATCAACTTTTTTTTGGCAAGATGTTAGAGATAATATAAGTGCCAAGCCAAAATAAAAAAAGATATTTTTTATCATTCTTTCAATTCTGAAGTTTTGTTTTTTTTCGAAGGACAAATGTAATAAATTCAATTTGTGTTTGAATTGTTTAATTTAAAAATTACAAATCATTCCCTAGTATTGAAAATCAAATTTATAAGTTAATCCGCCTAAAATAAGCAGTGGAGCTTCTGGATAATATGCCCATCTTCCATGTATTCCAGAGGAATTAAATCTTGCTTTGATAAAGAGGTCAAATTGTTCTGTAATCTTGAATGAAATATGGGTTGAAGTTCTAAAAAATAAAGGGAGAGTATCTACATCTGGTGGAATAGCTTGAGCATCTACTAAACTTTGTTCAAAAAAAATGGGTCTTGATGATGAATCTCTCACTCCCCAGAGTGATCCATAAAAACTTAAGGCAATAAAATCTCTTAATTTAATTTGACTCTCCCAATTCATTTGTAAAGAAGGGATATTCCATAAAATTTGATTTTTTTGTGTTTCATAATAATTATATCGGGTCTCAAAAAACACAAAATTATCTTTTATTAAATCTATTCTGATAGAGGCCTTAAATCCATACAAATTAGTATCTAAATAGTTACTCTGAAAAGAATTAGATAGTCTATAGGAGATCAGGTTATTTTCATTATCAAAAGGTAATCTCTCAAAAAAATCAAAATTTTCAATTTCATCAAATATAAATCCCATATCAAAATTTAAAACTGAAGCTAATCTTGAACGAATTCCAATGTTTAAATTATACTTACTAAATGATGGAATTAAATTTGATGTAGGTGCTAAATAAGGATTTTCCTTGGTCAAAGAACTATATGTGTTTAAGGTTACTCCTCCATTTCCCTTAAGGTATGGTAATAGAATATTTCCTGGTTTTTCGTACAAAAATTCAACTTGAGGGTAGTAAACGAAATTATTTGAAATCTTTTCGACACCAAGAATATATGACGCTCCAGCTCCAATCTTGATTTTAAAATTATTTTTATATAATTGCCAAAGTAGATCAAAAGCACCTAAGCCTTGAGTGAATTCTAAAATATTTTTTTCATAATATGAGGATTCAAAGTTAGTGTTAAAACCAAAAAGTTTTAATTCTCCTTTGAGTTTTCCTGCTCCTAAGTCAAAATCAAAATTATTTTTTAATGCTATTTGTTGTTCTACAGTGTTAAAATTATCAGATGTTATATTTGCCTGAAATTCAAAACTTCGAAGAAAAAAATTATACCAATTCCAATGGGTTCTAATTTTTAAATTATTCCTTCTTATTTCAGGATTTATATTCCTTAAAAAAAATGTATCCAATGAATTACCACTAAGACCATAATAATTATTAATATTTGATGTGAATTTAAAATGAGTATTTACATTATAATCAGAACTTCTAAGGTTGTGATTAAGCCCAAAATCACTGTAATTTTGATTACTCTTTAAAAGAGTATTGTTAATGTTATTACTAAACCCATCTTTATAGAATCGAATGCCAAATCTTTGATTACGGTCAATTTCAGTTACATTCGAAACATTAAGAAATAATTGATTTTTATTTCCATAAGCTCCACTAAATATTGTATTGAATGCTGAAGACGGTTTTCTTTGTTTTAATTTTAAAGGAGATGCCTTATTTGGTTGAAATGTAGAAATTACAGGAACATTTAATATATTGTATGATACATTTTTTTTTGAAGTGTATACACTATCAGGCACTCTTGGATTAGTCTTAATTTTAAATACTTCATTTAAGCTAGGTGAGTAAGACTTTACTATAACAACCTCCTGTATACCAATCTTTGATTTATCTTTATTCTGAGCTAATAATTCAAGTGAAAAAAATAATAACAATAGAAGTAGTCTAAACTCATTCATTGGTTTTCTTTATTAACGGTAGAACTATTTTCGTTTTTCAATGACATATCATAGCCTTCTTTTAATTCTTTAGCTTCTTTAACTATTTCGGGGTGCATTGTAAAGTTTTCGATTAAAGATTCCAATACAAATATTGCTTGGAAAGGATCAGCTAGCGCATAATAATTTTTGGCTAATAAAAGTAAAGCTTTAACATTCCAATTACTTTCTTGACTTGAACTTCTTGCTATTTTGTTTATCAATTTATTTGACTCTATATATTTTTTTTCTTTGTTCAATAAAAACGCTCTGAAATAAGTTGCTTCAGCTACAATTTCTCCTACTGGTGCCTTTTCAAGTAATTTATAGGATTGGGCTGCCTTTATACTATCTTTAAGCATAATAAAAGAACGAGCTCTAATTGAATGGGCATCCCAATATACTCTCTCATCTAAATCCTTGAGTTTCAAAATATCATCAGAAAACATTATTGCTTTTTCAATTTCTTGAGATTCAAAATAAGTTTGCATTAAATTAAATTTTGCAAAACGCTTATTTTCCTCAAAAGATGCAATCTCTAATAGTTTTTCCATATACTTTATTGCTTCAATCTGTTGATTTTTATTTTTAAGTAGAATAATTATTCTGGTCAAAGCTTTTTCTGAATAAACTGATATTTCACCAGTAATTAGAGATTGATATGCTAATAAAGCTTTATCCCATTTTTGTTTTTCAAAATAAATCTCTGCCAAATAATAGGTTGCTTCTTTACTGAATGGTCCTTCAGGATATAGCTCTAAATATTCCTCAAATAATTTTAATGCAATATTTTTATTGCCTTCAATAAATTTTTTCTCTGCAGAATTATACAGGGTTTTTTCTATTTCAACATTTGTAAACTTATCTAGTTTTTTTTCTTTAATCCATTTTGAAAAATCAGAAACATTACCCATATCAATCGCAATTTCTTTCAATACACTCAGTGCTTGTTCACCTATTGAATATTTTTTATATTTTACTGCAACCTTTTCTAAAACCTTTTTTGAAGAATTGTATTCTTCTAAATTATATAGAATTAATCCTTTATTTAAGTTTGATTTAGCTAAATAAGGACTAACCTTAAATTTACTAATTAACTCATCATATATGCTTAATGCATTGTCATAATCCATTTCACTGCTATAAGTATTGGCTAATTCAAAAAAAACGTCATCCACCAAGGGGTCATTTGGATATGCTTTAATAAAATTATTTAAAGTTTCAATTTTTTTAATATTTCTATCAACGAATCCATAACTAAGAGCCTTTTGATAAGTAGCATAGGGAGCAGATTTTGGATTTAAAGCAATTGCAGTGTTGTAACTCTCCATAGCAGGCCAATATTTTTTTAAGGCGAACTGGGAATCACCAATTCTCAAATATGTATCTATTTGATAAGATTTATCTAAATAATCATTCTCTTTGTTAAAAGCTTTGAATGATTTTAAAGAATATTCATATTCCCCTAGCTTAAAATAAACATATCCAATATCATAGTTTAGCCTAAAAATACTTTCAACGTTTGATTTTTTTGGGTGTTTTTTAAATTGCTTGTACAAATCTAGTGCTTGATCAAATAAATTAAGTTCATATTCTGATCTTGCATTCCAATACAAAGCATAAGCTTCTAAAAATTTATTTTCTTTTAATTTAAGTGCTCTTTTAAATAGATTATTGGAAGCTTTGTAACTACCATTTTTATATTCTTCAGTAGCATTTAATATTAACAATTTTTGAAGAATTTTGCCGTTTTTAAAAGCTCCTTTACTTTCTAAAATATTTAAAGCTGCAGAATAATTTCCTGCTTTTGAATAAGAGTCAATTAACAATTCTTTTAAAAAATTAATTTCATCATTTTTTGGATAGGTTTCTATGAATCTAATTATTACACTAAGGGGTTCCTCAAATGAATTTCCTATTTCATAACTGAGCTTTGCATAATTTAATAATGCATCTTCGGTAATTGATGAATTAAAATCAATATCATAGGCCTTTTTAAATGCATTCAATGCTTCTTGTTTTTTATTTTTTTTTAAATAACACTCCGCTAGTGCGTAGTATGAATTTTGAGCGATTTCATTTTTTTCCCCAATAATTTTATTGAACTGACTTATTGCTAAGTCATATTTTTTTTGTTTAAAGTAAGCATATCCTAATTGGTAGTAGTCAGTATTTTTCCAGGAACCATTATTTCCTTCATATAATTCTAAAAAAGGAATTGACATTTCATAATTGCCTAGATTGAAGTAGCTTTCACCAATAATTTTAGAAAGCTCAGACTTAATTGCTTTGTTCTTATTTACAAGTGCTTTTTTGGCTAATTCTATTGCATTGCTAAAACGACCTAAACGAAAATTCATATCCGCTTGAAAATATAGAAGATCATCTTTTTTATTTGCTTCAGATATACTTTGAAAAGATTTTAGTGCTCCATCATAATCATCTAATTGATATGATATGTGGCCTAGATAATAATGAGCATCGGATTCATAATCTTTATTGTTTTTTACCATCTCTAATAATGGTCTTGCTTTTTTATAATTCTTTGCAGAAAATAAAGTATACCCTTTGTTAAAATAATAAAGGTCTAATTCAATTTTCGGGACATCTTTTTCTGAAATCCGGTTAAACCATTTTAAGGCGTATCGATACTTTTCATTTTGGAAATAAAAATTTGCAATATCAAAGTCAATATTCTTAGAATTATATACATTGAAAAAATCTTCTTTAAATTGACCTAGCATTTTTTCTGCTCCAGAATAATTTAATCTTAAAGCATTAGAAAGTTTATTAAACGCAACCTTTTCTTTGATTGAAACGTTTGTATAAATGTCTTCTTCAAAAATGCTAGATTGCCAAGCTGAAGGATAATATGCCAGTCCAAAAAAATGGCTAGACAATTCAGTGAAATTTTGATTATTATATAATTGAGCTGTTAATACAAAAGGAATCAGCGTGACATATAAAGAAAAATTAATCTTTTTTTTTGATGATAGGTACATAAGTCTAAAATTAAATTATTCGAAACATTTAGTGCTTAGTTTATACTATATAAATATTCATTTTATCAACAAAATAATTAAGACTAACTCAAAAAATTTAAATTTGAAAATATTTTCCCTTTATGATAAATCTTCAGAATGTTTCAATCATAAATAACAAAAAGGTTGTTTTCAATAATATCAATTTTAATGTTAATTCAGGTGAATTTGTTTTTTTAATTGGTAAAACTGGTACTGGAAAAAGCAGTCTCCTTAAAATATTATATGGGGATACCCCCATTAATTCTGGAACTGGAAATATTTTAGGTTTTGATTTAAATAACTTAAAAGACAAAGAAATACCTCTATTAAGAAGAAAACTTGGAGTAGTTTTTCAAGATTTTAAACTTTTAACGGACAGAAGTATTTATGACAATCTTACTTTTGTTTTGAAAGCTACAGGATGGAAAGATAAATTAAAAATTCAAAAAAGAGTTGAAGAAGTATTAAGTATGGTAAATATTGATTCGAATTATAATAAATACCCATTTGAACTTTCTGGAGGAGAACAACAACGAGTAGCAATTGCAAGGGCATTACTTAATAATCCTAAACTTTTAATTGCTGATGAACCAACTGGAAATCTAGATCCTGAAACTAGTAAAGAAATAATGCAATTATTCAAAAAATTACATCAGGGAGGTATAAGTGTAATTATGGCAACACATGATTATAACATGATTATTAAATTTCCTGGAAAAATTTTCCAATGCAATAATGAGGCACTAGAAGAAGTCGTTACAAAAAATAAATAACATTAAATTTCGTCAGATATAATTTATCTAAGAAGTTTAAATATTCTTAATTTTGTAAAAAAGTAGTTCATTGACAAATCTTGGGGTCGACTGGTTTTGACAGCAAGACGCATGAAAAAGTAAGCAAGTCGAGCGCTGAATAATAGCTCGTAAATCTCATTTTTTACATTTTTAAATGGCGAGAATAACTACGCTCTAGCTGCATAAAAACTGAATTATAGTAAGTTTTTGCCATGTTCTAGCCAGGCTAGAAAGCTGGATGTCTCATAATAGCCCTTGTTGACGGCGATTAAAAATGAGGCACCATAAAAGTCAACATCGAAATACTGGAGCATCAACAGTGTTTTTCAATTAGGATGCTAAGATCTGTATGGGCAGTTTTCGGTCAGTGCAGATTCGAAAATTAAACGAAATCTAAACTTGTAGAAAACTTTTTAATCGCTTGTTTGGACGCGGGTTCGATTCCCGCCGACTCCACTCTAATAATTTCTATTACATTTAAATACAATGTTTTAGGGATTTTTTGTTTTTTATTGTAAAGTATTTGTACAGTAACCTAATTTTTAAGCCCTAAAACTTCTCAGGCACTCCTATCCCAAACACAGGGGCATGGGTTTTAGAAAACTGTTTTTTTAATTGAAGCAAGGACGTGTGATTTGATATGTAACCCATTCTCTTTATCTTTGAGGTATTATTAATCATAAATCAATTACAATGAAGAAAATAATAATGCTTATAGTTTGCTCTTTCTTTGCAATCAGTTGTGATTCAAATTCAGGCAGTATGACTAAGTATGTAAAAAACGTGGCAACAGCAAAGAAGTTTTACCAATCATTTTCAGATAAAAATTTACAAGAAATGAGAGGTTTTGTAACAGAAGACTATACTTGGTCACCACCACCTACAGGTGTTGATTCACTTGATATTGACACATGGTATCAAGCTATGAAAGGTTTTAATAGTGCATATGATAACATAGAATTCACTAAACAACTTTATTTTGCAGGATTAGACGAAAATCAAAAACCAAATGGAGACGTAAGAGTTTATGGGACATGGACATCATTAAATGCTAAAACCAAAAAGCCAGTTGAGATGGACTATTATGCTGTCCTTTTCTTTAATGATGATGGAAAAATTTACCATCAAAGTGAATGGTATAATACAGCTGATTTAGATAAAAACTCCTTAGTTGATGTGGTTGCATTAATTCCCTTGAAAAAAGGATATAAAGTTTGGTATAAAGGATTTATGAGTGATAAAAAAAATAGAGAGCGTTTTTGTGATGAATCTAAAACTTTAGTTCAACGAGATGTGAAAAATCCAAATATGGTTTCAGTTTATTTGTTTAATGTAGATATGTCAGAACTTGGAGCAATGATGGCAGATCCAAAGTTTGAAAAATTTGCTATATCACTAGGTGAGGATTTGGCAAATAAGAAAGTTTATATTTTAAAATCATTGTAAGAATCAATTAACCCTCCCAAGCGGAGGGTTTTTCTTTTATGAGCATTCTCTATATCTTAGAGGTATTATTAACCATAAATCAATTATAATGAAATATATTTTTATAACACTTTT
>CAJWHM010000002.1 GCA_913041125.1 uncultured Bacteroidota bacterium
CCATTCTCTATATTTTAGTAACATTATTAATCATAAATCAATCAAAATGAAAAAATTAATATTGATGTTACTTGTGTTTGCATCTTGTAGTCAAAAGCATGCTATTAGCAACCCTGCAAATGGATTTATTTCAGGGACCAAATCAAAAGTTACTATAGGATCCCAAGATGCGGTAGAGATTTTCAAAAAATTAGACAATGCATGGGCTAAACTTGATTACGAATTAATTAAGACTTTTATTGCTGATGAAGCAACACTAAGTTTTCATGACGGATACGTAGCAAGAACACCTCAAGAATTTGTAGATAAAATCAAATCAGAAGTTAAAAGAGTTGAATCAGAGGGAAATTCATATGAATGGACCACTGACTATGCTTTTGCACTATCAGCAACAGATGATGGGTCTCCTGATAACGATTTAGATAAAGGCGATTGGGTGAATGCTCAATTCACATCAAAAAGCACAAATCCAGATTCAAAAATTGATTCTGAAATTTTTTACGAATATTACCATATTGTTGATGGTAAAGTAGTTTCATGGAATTCATTCAGAAAGATTATTAATAAATGACATCTAAGCATTATGTAAGTATAACCCTCCCTAGTTGGAGGGTTTTTTCTTTTACACTAATGGACATAATCAAAATCCCCCTTGCATCCTATGTAAACCAGCTCTTTACTGAAGATTTCCTAACCCTATTTTAGGGGGTGTTTGTTTGGGGTTTGTGTGGATACGTGTTGAAAAAATCTAAAACTTCTCAGGCATCTTTATCCCAAACACAGGGGCATGGGTTTTAGTAAACAGTTTTTCTATTGTAACAGAGGTTTGCGATTTGATATGTAACCCTTTCTCTATATCTTAGAGGTATTATTAATCATAAATCAATTAAAATGAAAAATTTATTAATAGCGATAGCTCTTTTGCTTTCAGTTTCTTTGACTGCTCAGGTGGCAGTATTTCATCCAGTTAAAATTCCCCAAAACCAAATAGAAAAATTTTTGGAAGTTGAAACTAATTATAGTCAGAAAGTCGCACAAGATGCAGTAAATAAAGGAAATTTAGTCTGGTGGGCATTAATGAAATCATTCAATACTACAGCTGATGATTACAATTTTATGTGGGTTAATGTTTATAAAGACATAGATGCAACAGTTGCTCCTTCATCAAACTGGTGGACAAATTCTGAAGATGTTGTAGGCGTAAAACCACAACTACTATATGATGGATGGAGTGGAGGCAAAGCTGACAGGAGATATTTTTATCAAATTAAACAACAAATTGACTCAGGTGAAGAAGGAAAGTTTGTGATTTTTAATTTTGCTTCACCAAAAAATATTGACAAAGTAATATCTGATAGCAAAAATTATGTTGCTCCTAGATTTAAAAAGGTTATGAAGTCAGCTGGAATGACCGGCTGGGGTTATGCTACAAAGATTACTCCTCAGGGTGAAAATTATGCTTCCTTTATGACTTACGATGCCTTTGATTCTATGACAAATTTAATGAAACATTTATCTGGAGAGGGTGCAGCGATGAAATCACTAGATTTAGATAAACTTGAAAGAATTGATTGGGAGTCACGCTATGTTCTTGAAATTGTTTCTTCTACATCTTCAAACTAATCAGAAATTATTAAAGATTTTGGATAAATATCCAAATGAAAACCCTCCCAAGTGGAGGGTTTTTTATATAATCGGCATATCCACTTCATTAAGTAAAGTTGTTATTTGTATGCTGAAAGTAGTTAACAGCAACCACAGCTTTTTTGTGCAACATAGTCTTTAGCCTTTTTAATTTTGCAAGAATACATTGGGTATTTAGAAAGAAAGATTTCTCCTAACATAAGATTTGAAATATTATTATCAGCACCGAATTTGTTTCTTATGGTTGCTCCAAATTCTTCAACACTGTATATCTTATTTTTTAATCCCAATGGATTTTCTCTGCTTTCTTTCATAAAAAGATTTTTGTACAAAATATAAATACTAAAAATAACAAATATTAACAATCACAAGGAGAACAAGAGCAAGGATCACAAATGCATGCCGAGCAATCTAATTCTTTACAAGGGGAACAGTCACAGTTACACATAATCGATTTTTATTAAAGTTACAAAAAAAACCCTTTAATAGTGGGTAAAAATATAAATCTAATGTGGTTTAAGTTTTTTTATTAGCCGATTATATCATCGGCATATCCTTTTCAATAAGTTCAGAGTGTAATTTGTATATTGTTGAATATTAATCATAAATCAATTAAAATGAAAAAAATATTTGCTTTCGTATTAACCTTATTTTTTGTTAGTTTTTCCTTTGGGCAAGATGCTAAAAAGAATGTCTATGAAGTAAGCTATTTGAAAGTTAAAACAGGATTTGATAAAGAATTTGAGTCTGCTGTCAGAAACCATATAAAATCATTCTACAAAGATGAAAATAAAGCATATTTAAGAAAAGTAACTCAAGGACATAGATCAGGGGAATACTTATGGATCAGTGGTCCTATGAAAATGAGCTTTATGGATCAAAAAAATAAAAAACGTGCAGATGACTGGGATAAGAATATCTTATCTAAAGCAGAATTAAAGGAGTCTAATCTCTACAGGAACCATCCAGATTATAGTTCAATGTCAAAAAGTGAATCTGGTTCTGGGAAAGTTGTATTTGTAAGAGGATTTAAACAACAAAACTGGAAGACTACATTTCATCTATTAAAAAGATTAAAAGATGTTTCTGATATGTCAGAAGGATGTAATCCATATAATGTAGTTACTCCAATAGCAAAATCTGAAGGTGAACCTGATTTTTATATTGTAAGACATCTTTCTTCAATGGGAGAATTTGATGAAGATGATTTATTTGACAATAAGAATTGTAATGTTGGACAGATATTTCAAAACGAGATGAGTAAAGAGGAACGAGAAGGTCTATTTCAAATGTGGGGTGACAACTTTGAAGTCATTTACAGTCAATTTAGAACTTTGGTAGAATAATATAAAACCCTCCCAAGTGGTTGGTTTTTCTTTTCAACCCATTCTCTATATCTTAGAGGTATTATTAATCATAAATCAATCAAAATGAAAAAAATATTATTTCTATTAACAATCTCAATATTTTATGCGTGCAATGATTCAGTTATAATTGATCCAGCTGATATGTCAGGTACTATTTCCGCCTCTGATCAAAGAAATGCAATACAAAACTCTTTTGTTGATGCGTACGAAAATAAAGATATAGAAGCAGCACTTTCAATATTTGCAGAGAATGCAGTATTTCACGTGAATGATGCTAAATTAACACCTGAAGAGGTAGTAGAAGCGTTTATGACAGGACATGAATATTTTGATGATATAAAAAATATTAATAGGAATACAACAACGATGTTTTACAACAACGGTGATATTTACACTAACTATTGGTATACATGGAATGGTACTAACAAGAGAACTGGAGAACTATTGGCTTTAAGAGGTTACGCTTGGTTTAAATGGGATGGATTAAAGGTAATCGAAGCATACAACGCTTTTGATCCAACTGAATATAACAAAGCATTTGAACAACAATAATTATATAGTTAGAAATTACAAGAAAGTCATTTTTTTAATAATGTTCGCTTAAGCTCGAAATGGTATTAAATTAAATGGGAATTTTTATTGAAATGGCTCAATAAAATTGGCTATAAAATCAAAACAGAATAGGGTTAATATAATGATGTATTACCCTTTGCATTAGGTTTAGAAAGAGCTTTTTTATTGGAACTGGAGGTTGTGAGATTTGATATGTAACCCATTCTCTATATCTTAGAGATATTATTAATCATAAATCAATTAAAATGAAAAAAATATTATTAGTATTAGTTTCCTCCTTTTTTCTTGGGTGTACTAGCACTACTGGGGTACAACTTAGTTTTGAAGATGATAAATCAAATGCCATTAGAGCACATTATCAAAACTATTTAAACAATGACATGGATGGACTTAAGTCTCTTTGGTCTCCAGATTTAAAGGTATATCTAAATAGTACTGAATCAATTTCACTTGAAGAGTTAGAAGTTTTATTACAGGCTCAACATGCCACATTCTCTCCTATCAAAATGTCTTGGGGATCAGAAGGGAAAACAGACGTAGGTCAATGGGTAGAAACAGCAAGTTATCCACCTGGTCCATCTAATGAAGCCCTTACTGTAACTCAAACTTGGTTTAATTGGATAGCAACAAGCAAATTGACTGGAGAAACGATTAAAATGCCAGCGCATATAAGCTTTGTTTGGGGGGCTGATGGAAAAATTAGTGAAGAGTATCATATGTATGATACCAAAGAAATGATTGCAGCCATAGAGGCATCAGAAAAAGCTCGAAAAGAATAAAATCTAAAATGTTACTTGATTGCCCTCCCAAGCGGAGGGTTTTTCTTTTCAACCCATTCTCTATATCTTAGAGGTATTATTAATCATAAATCAATTAAAATGAAAAAAATTATTTTATTATCGCTTCTTGTATCATTTATTTCTTTTGGGCAAACAAGATATTGGACATCATATAATTTTACTGTGGAACCACAAAATGAGGCAGCAGTCTATAAGCTTGTCGATGATTACTTTAAATCAAATCCTACATCTGAAAATGTGAATGCATACTTGTATGAAAATCATTTTAAAGACAGTGGGAATAATTACAGTCATTCATTTATTTGGGCTGGAACTCTTGATGGTATGGGGAGTCAGTATGCTCCAAGACAAGATAAAGATTGGGAACTACTTTTAACAAAATTAACTCAACATATAGACGAATTTCACAGTGCAACTATGGGAAACACAGTTGTTTACCAAGGGGATAACAAACCAATTCAAAGATATTTTTATTTAGATGTTGAAGATCAAACAAAATATTTGATGGCTTTTAAAAAATACTTAAAATTTCGACCTAAAGATCGCCAAGTATTACTTGGAGGTTTTTCTGCAGGTAGATCTCCAGATGGGGAAAGTCATTGGATAATTGTAGGGTTTGATGATATGAAATCTGCAATGGATCCTGGAGCTTACAGAAGAACAAATGCTCAAGCTCAAAAAGCCTGGGATGAATACAGAAAAAATAGAGGTGAAACTCGTTTAGTAAGATCTGGCTTAAGAATTATGCTAGGAAGTTGGTAGAAAATTAAGCTTATTGATGTACCCTCCCAAGTGGAGGGTTTTTTCTTTTACACCAATGGATATAATCCAAAATCAATCTTTCTGTCTGTAAATGAGGTACTTGCTAGAGATTTCTTGATGCTGTTTTAGGGGGTGTTTGTTTGTCTTCTTTTGATTTTATCCTGTATGAAAATGAAGGCATATGTAAATATATTTTTGGCAACATATTGGCAACAAATTGTACAATTTTATGCCATTTTATGAAATAAATTACAATAATAGAATCATCTTAAATTGCCTTTAAAGTATTGTAAATAGTGAGTTTTATAATTAAATGCGGTAAGTTCGATAAAATATCTGTTTGCATAGGATTTACTTCCGCTCCGAGTACTCAGAGAATCTGTAACTAATTGTTTTACATAAAGTTGCGGATTTTTTTTGGTTGACAAAATATCTTTCTTTAAAAGAATTACAAATTAAAGATGTTTTATCCTTTTTTCATATTTTTTGTATAAGCTTTCGTTATCAAAACCATCAATATTCTGACTGAAATATATTGGCAATTTTATACCTTGATTGTATGCTTTTTTAATTGATTCAGAAGCAATTAAATTTACAATAAAGCAACCCCCAATTGTTGAAGCAGCGCCAGTTAAATCATTACCTATATTTAATAATCCGTCACCTGGTGGTACACAATTATCAATTACAAGATCTGCTATTTCATAAAGTTTTTTTTGTCCTTCAATTCGAGTTGGATATTTCTTTGATTGTTCTATTGAAGTTATAGCAATCACTTTATTTCCATTTTTCTTTGCAAGCTGAGCCATTTCAATTGGAAGAGCATTACGTCCTGAATTTGATATTACTATAAACATATCTTTTTTTGAAATTTTGTGTTGATCCCAAATTATTTCTGCTAGTCCACTTACCCTTTCTATACTACCACTTCTTCTGGCACCCTCAGAAGTCATTACAATTGAATCTAACATAGCATTAATATTTCCAAGCCCTCCAGCTCTAACAAATAGTTCAAGTCCTATCATATGAGAGTGACCGGTTCCGAATGTGTGGATTAGGTTATCATTAATAATAGCATCAGTAAAACATTTGATTACTTTTGGAAGAATATTGTTATTTGTTCTAATTATTTTATCAAAGAGTTCTTTTGATGCTATATGATAATCGTACATATTAAAATTTTAGATAAATTTAAAAAAGCTTTTAATTGTAAAAAGAAAAAATTTTTATCTCTTTCAATAAAATGATATGGTTGATTTAAATAAAATTTAATTAAGAAAATGCGAAAATTAATTGTCTTTTTTTTACTAGTCTCATGTAAAACACCAGAAAAGGAATGGGTATCATTAATAAAAAATAATTCTCTTGATGGCTGGCACATTTTCCAAGACAATGGGCAAAAAAGTGGATGGCGAGTTGAAAACGATATATTGATTTTTGATAAAATTTCTGGCTTAGAGTCAGGGGAAGATGACTCAAGTTTATTATCTGACAAGTCTTATAGCAGTTTTGAAATCTCTTTTGAGTGGAAAATTGAAGAAGGAGGTAATAGTGGATTTATGTGGAATGTATCAGAAGATTCAATTTATAAATATCCATATCAAACTGGACCAGAAATTCAAATTATTGATCCATCGGTATATTCTCAGCCAGAGGACGTATTAGGAGGTTCTATCGAGCTAAATAATGTTTTGGTAGATTTAGAAGAAAAAAAACATTACCTAGGAGCTGTTTATGATCTATTTTCACCCAAAGATAAATTTGAATTTAATCCAGTTGGAGAATGGAATCACTATGAAATTAAAATTGATCAAAAAAACAATCAGGGATTGTTAAAATTAAATGGAATTAAGATAAATGAATTTCCATTGCGAGGACCAAAATGGGATGCTTCACTTGCTAAAAGTAAATTTAATTATTCGGATGAATATCCTTATTTAGGAGAGAGAAGATGGCATGATTTTGCAAAATTTTCAAGTGGTTCTATTTGTCTCCAGGATCATCCTGGAAAAGCATACTTTAGAAAAATTTTCATAAGAGAGCTTTAATAAATTATATGGATCATTGTCAGCTACTTTAGTGACCACAGGAGAATCGAATCCATTATAAATCCCTATTAATGGTTCCATTTAAATTTTTTTCTTTGAATTTTTTGTCAGATTTGGATTGTATAAAATAAAAACACTTAAGAAAGAATTAGTTTACAGATTTAAAAATCACATTTTGGTATTTTAGAGCCGTGAGGATCAATTCTAATATCTCCTAAAATTTCTTGCATTCTATAAAAAAATTTTGTGTTTTTTATATGTTCAATTTCTTCAGCAATCTCATGTACTTCATCTTCATTAAAATTCATTTTTTTAACTAAATAAAGCTCTATTAATCTATGCTTTGAAATAATTTGTGTTCCTGTTTTTCTTCCAAATTTTGTTAAAACTATTGGTTTATATGGTTTGCTATTTACAAGATTCATTGCAATTAATTTTTTAATCATGTTAGATACGGTTGACTTACTTACATTAAAATGTTGGGCTAAAGATGTAACTGTAATTTTTTGATTTTTTTCATCCATTTTACAGATTGCCTTCAAATAGTTTTCTTTTTCTATTGTCTTTTGCATAAAAATATGTTTTGTAGTGCAAAACTATTAATTATTTTTGCACTTTAATTAATATAATGTTTTTTAAGTATTTATTTTTCTTTTTTCTGTTTCACGTTGCATTAGCACAAGAGTCTATTTATTATGGAAAAGTATTATTTGATAAACAACCTTTAGAAGGAGTATCTGTTTTATTAAAAGGTACAAGCAAAGGAACAATTACAAATAAAGAAGGAATATTTAAAATAAATATTGGAAAATTAGAAAATCAGAAATTAGTATTCTCATTTGTAGGCTATGAACCAATATTAATAAATCTTAATAATCAAGATTATAATATTGGAATTGTAGAATTAATACCAGATAAATCGTTAGAGGAAGTTGTAATTTCTGGCTCCTTAAAACCAATTTCAAAATTAGATAGTCCAACACCTGTAGAGGTCTACAGTAAAACATTTTTTAATGCAAATCCAACATCAACAGTATTTGAAGCTTTAGAGAATATTAATGGAATACGTCCTCAACTAAACTGTAATATTTGTAATACAGGTGATATTCATATTAATGGACAAGAGGGTAGTTATACTATGGTACTTATAGATGGTCTTCCCATTGTGAGTGGATTGTCAACTGTTTATGGTTTTTCAGGGATTCCTCAATTTCTTATAGAACGAGTTGAAATTGTAAAAGGTCCAGTATCGAATTTATATGGCTCTGAGGCAATCGGCGGGGTAATTAATTTGATTACCAAATTACCCGAAAATACCTCAACCCTTAATGTCGAATCCTTTGTTTCAGGATGGGGAGAAGTTAACACTGATATTGGAATTAAGTACAGACTTTCAAATAACAGCTCGGGACTTCTTGGTATTAATTATTTTAATTATTCCAACCCTATAGATAAAAATCAAGACGGTTTTACAGATTTGACTCTTCAGGACCGTATATCAATTTTTAATAAAATTAAAATTGGCAACAAATTTAATATTGTTGGAAGATATTTATACGAAGACCGTTGGGGTGGTCAAATGAATTGGTCGAGGGAAAAAAGAGGGAGTGGTCTAATATACGGAGAAAGCATTTACACATCAAGATTTGAGTTGTTTGGTGATTATAGATTTAATCAAAATTTTTCTTTTCAATTTAGTTATAATGATCATTCTCAAAATTCATTTTATGGACTATTACCATTTAATGCAAATCAAACAGTTGGTTTTTCACAATTTCTTTGGTCAAGAAATATTAAGTATCATAAGATTTTAATTGGCACTTCTTATAGATACACTTTATATGATGATAGTACAGTAGCAACATTTGATGAGAAACTATCATTTAATAAAGTTTCTAGAACACACCTACCAGGAATTTTTTTTCAAGACGAGATAGAGTTAAATACTAATAATATCTTTTTAATGGGTTTGCGATATGATTACAATTCATTACACGGAAATATAATTACTCCTAGATTAAATTATAAACTTAGCAGTAATGATAAAAGTACATCTTTAAGACTTAGTTTTGGTTCTGGATACAGAGTAGTTCAAGTGTTCACAGAGGATCATGCTGCTTTAACAGGAGCCAGAGATGTTATTTTTCTTGAAGATCTAAATCCTGAACGTTCATGGAATTTCAATATTAACTTTTTTAAAAAATTTTATTTGAAACAAGGGGTTTTATTAGATCTTGATTTTAGTCTATTTAATACACAATTTTCAAATAAAATAATTCCTGATTATGATACAGATCCAAACAAAATTATATACAACAATTTAAATGGTAGTTCGACAAATCAAGGAGCATCCATAAATTTAAATATTTTGATTCAAAATGGAATACGTCTTAATTTGGGCACAACTTTTATTGATTCATATATTTTAGAAAATAACATAAAAACTATTCCATATCTGACAGAGAGAATTAGAGGAGTGTGGAGAATTGAAAAAAATTGGATTTCTTCTAATTTTAAGTTAGATATCTCCGGAAATTCAACAGGCCCTCTAAGACTACCTAAACTTGGACCATTAGACCCCAGGCCAACTTTTTCAAAAACCTTTCATGTATTAAATTTTCAACTCACAAAATCATGGAATAATAATTTTGAATCATTTGGGGGTGTTAAAAATCTTTTCAATTTTACTCCTCCTCCGAATAGCATAGCACGGCCTTTTGATCCGTTTGATAATCAAGTAACTTTTGATTCTCAAGGGAATGCAATTTCAACATCTAATAATCCTTATGCTTTAACATTTGATTCTTCCTATGTTTTTGCTTCAAATCAGGGAATTAGATTATTTTTCGGTTTACGTTTTAAATATGATTAAAAAAATAAAAGCTTTAAAGTTTGTCAATATAAATTTCTTTAAAATCTGTTACTACTTTATCTGATTGACTATAATCCTGGTTTTTTGAGTCGATCCCTTTAAAAGCAACACAATAAAGTCCTGCTTTTTTGGCTGCAATAATACCATTTGTAGCATCTTCAATTACAAAACATTCTTCTTTTGAAAAGCCAGTCAATTTAGTTGCTTTTTCAAATATTTCAGGATGTGGTTTTGAAGCCTTCAAATCAGCACCACTTATTTTTGATTTAAAATATTTATTTAAATCAAATTTTTTGAAAATCATATTAATATTATTCATGGATGCTGAAGAAGCTAAAATTAGCGTAAGGCCATTTTGATGGTAATGCTGAATCAATTCTAAAACACCATCAATTAATTTGAATTTTAACCCATTTTCGAATAAACTTTTAAAATGTTTCCTTTTATTTTTAACAAGTTTATCAGCACTTAATTTTAAAGAAAAAATATCACATAATTTTTCACAAATAGGAAGAGTTGCCATACCTGTGAATGTTGAATAAAGGGTGTCTGAAACTTCAAGATTAAATTCATCAAACATTAATTGATACGCTTTTTTATGCAATGGCTCACTATTAATAATAACACCATCCATATCAAAAATAGCAGCTCTAAACATCAATAAGTTAGTATATCAATTTTAATTTTTAAATTTATGGATATAGTTTTAATGTATGTATTTTTCTCTTTTATTTTTATTAACCAGTTTTTTTCAACAAGACGACTGGGTTCTTTATCATCAAGATAAAAAAGTAGAAATTTTTTTTAAATCACACCTTTGTGATGATAAGAAAAATGGATTTTCATTTGAATATTATTTGATTAAAGTTCGAAATAGAACAAATGAAACACTTGTGCTAAACTTTTTTAAAGGGAATGATGATAATGATGAGCAGAAAATTGCTTTTGTTTTAAATCCCAATGAGGTAAGAGAAGGAAGTTGTGAGTATGATCCAGTTAAACTTAGATTATTTAAAAGCGAAAATTCACAAAAAAACAATAATCATGTTTATGAATTTAATCTATCTAAAATAAATGTAATTGAGGTTAATTAAATATTTACTTATATTTTCTTCTTTTATTGGTTTATCACAGGAAGTCCAATTCACAGCAACTATGTCATCTACAACATGCAGTGGAACATTAGTCCAATTTGATGTTTTATATATTCCTAGCGAAACAAGTGTAACTCAGTTTGATTTTAATGATGGTAACTTACCTGCTGGATGGTCCTCTTCACCGTACAGTGTTGGACAACCTTGTGATCCCGCTAGGGGAAATACACCATCAAATACTAACTATTTTTGGGCTACTACTTTACAATCAGGTGGTCCTAATAATGGAAAAAGGTTTGTTCAAACCAATCCTGTTAATGTTTCTCAAGGAGGAAGTTTAGAATTTTTAATACGTTATGGGGCAGATGATCCCCAACCTGGATGTGAAGATGGCGAAAAAGTAGATGAAGAAGTATACCTGCAATTTTCAATTGATGGTGGAAACAATTGGGAAGATATTTTTAAGGACTGGAATACAACAAGTAATAAAAGTGCACCATGGTATGATTGGTATAATAACGATATTCAAATTCCAGATGACGCAAAAACAGGATCTACGATTTTTAGATGGTATCAACCTGATAATGACGGGGATATTTGGGATAACTGGGGATTAGAAGACGTAATAGTTAACGCAATTCCTGCACCTGCAAATTCATGGAATTTTGATTTTGGGAATGGAGATTCCGACTCTAGTGCTTCAGCGACATCAACATTATCCTTTACAAAATTATATCCCTCTTCAAATATTTTAACAAACTATTCAGTAACAATTTCCACAACATTATCAGATGGAAATATCGTAGGCTTAACTCAAAATGTAGCAGTCATACCCAGTGATATAATACCTCCAACGGTAATACCACCAGTAAATATTCAAGTTGATAGTGACCCTGGTAGCTGTGATGCAGTTCTCACACCATCAGATGTTGGAACTCCAACAACCTCTGACAATTGTAATATCAAGAGTGTTGAGAATGATAATCCTACTTTAACATTTGTTAATGGAAATAATATCTTAACTTGGATCGTAACAGACAATGCTAGCAATACTTCAACAGTAACTCAAACGATAACAGTTAACGACAATGAAGATCCAGTTTTAACTATCCCTGCTGATATTATATCCACTAATTGTAATGTTAATATAGGAGTTGCGTCTGCTACTGACAATTGTGGAGGATTGATACCAACAAATAATGCGCCGGCAACATTTGGTTTAGGGATTACTCCTGTAATATGGACAGTAACAGATGCTGCGGGGAATACTGTTTCCGCGACTCAATTAGTAACAGTTTCAGACACTATAGCACCGCTTAATACTGCACCAGCAGATGTTACAGTTAATACAGATTTAAATTTATGTACAGCCTCTGGAGTTGTTCTAGGTGTTCCTTTAACAGGAGATAATTGTACAGTTGCATCAGTTACAAATAATGCACCTGTCAATTTTCCAACAGGGACAACAACAGTAACTTGGTCGGTAACTGATTCTGCAAGCAACACAACTCTTTCCTATCAATTAGTTACAGTTAATGATAATCAACCACCAAGTATAACACCTCCTCCTGATTTAGTGTCAAATTCATGTACAATAGTATTAGGAAATCCTACAATTACAGATAATTGTTCTTTTACATTTTCTAATGATGCTCCTGTCTCTTTCTCTACAGGAACAACTACTGTTACTTGGACAGCAAGCGATACTTTTGGAAACACTGTTACAGCTACTCAACTTGTAACATTTAATGATACTACTGATCCTACAATAACAATTCAGAATGATGATTTAGTTGTCAATGCTGATATTGGTTCATGTTTTGCATCTGGAGTAAATTTAGGTAATGTAATTACAAATGATGACTGTGGGATCAACTCTTCAGGTAATAATGCGCCTATTCAATTTCCAATAGGAATAACTATTGTAACCTATACGGTAACTGATACTTTTGGAAATTCGGTGTCAAAAACTCAAAGTGTTACTGTGCTTGATATAGAACCTCCAGTAGCTCGGGCTAGAGATATTGTGGTGACACTAGACAATGAATCTAATTTAAATATTCCATATAATCTTATTGACAACGGTAGTACAGATAACTGTTCTATTCAGACATTTAATGTTAGGTCAGAAATATCAGGGAGAGTGATATCACAAGAAAGAGAAATTCCCGTTGAAAGGGATCGAGAAGTTGATATAAGAACTGGAAAGATATTTAGTTCAAAAAATAGTAAAAACTCAAATTTGTTAAAGTTAACATGTGATGATCTTGGGGTTCAAGAAATAGTTTTTTCTGTCACGGATACATCAGGAAATACAGCTTCTACGACGGTAAATATTACAGTAACTGATGATTTTAATACCTGCGGAGAAATTGATCCTAGCCCTGAACCTGGAGGGGGAGGTAGTTCACCAGACATCGATACTGACGGTGATGGAGTTGAAGATAGTGAAGACGCTTTTCCTTTGGACCCATCAGAATGGGTAGATACGGATGGAGATGGAATTGGGAATAATTCAGATCCAGATGACGATAATGATGGCTTTGAAGATAGTATTGAAGTAATAGTTGGGACTGATCCATTAGATGTGCTAAATTTCCCTATAGATACTGACGGCGATGATATAATAGATATTTTGGATCCAGATGACGATAATGATGGTTTCACAGACGAATTAGAAGATGAAGTTGGAACTGATAGTTTAGATTCTGATAGTTTCCCTTTAGATACTGATCTTGATTTAATTATTGATTATTTTGATGACGATGATGATAATGATAGAATTTCAGATTTGGATGAGATAGAGTGTGGATCCGATCCTTTAGATAAATTAGATGTAGCATTAGATACAGATTTTGACGGAATTCCAAATTGTATTGATCTAGATGATGATAATGATAGCTATAACGATGATTTAGAAATATTTTACAATACAGATCCATTAAATATAAATGAATATCCTAACCTTGATAGTGATGGAGATGGAGTTCCTTTTTCATTGGGCTTCCCAATTTCATTCAATGATAATTGTCCAGATGTAGCTAATCCAGACCAATCTGACAAAGATGAAGATGGATTTGGGGATGTTTGTGATAATTGTCCTGAGATTCCAAATAAAGATCAAGAGAATTATGATCAAGATGATAAGGGTGATTTATGTGACGAAGATGACGATAATGATGGTCAAAGTGATTTGATAGAATTAGAGTGTGGATCTAATCCAAAGGATGAAAATTCTTTAAGTCCTGATTTTGACGAAGACGGAATTCCAGATTGTCTAGACTCTGATAGTGATAATGACGAGATACCAGACAATATTGATCCAAACCCTTATGGTTTTGATCAGCTTCTCATTACAGAGTTTGTTTCTGATAATGGAGATGGTATTAATGATAGTTTTGATATTCTAAAAATTAACTCCTACCCAAATAATTTATTATCCATTTATAATCGATCTGGTTCTCTTATATATAGTAAAAGGAATTATCAAAACACATGGCCTTCGGATCAAAACAATCAATCTGTCCCTGAAGGCAGTTATTATTTTACTTTGGATCTAGAAAACAATGGTAATATTGACAAGCAGGGATGGATATACTTAACTAGATAATTTATTATATATATTTTTCTATAAGTTTTCTAGTTTTTGAAGACCCAACATTTCTAGATATTTCATTTCCAAAAAACTCTACCCCTGCATAAATAAAATTTGGAGCTTTTTCTAAAATTTCAAACATCTTTTTAAAGTCAATATTGTTTTCTTCACCTGATTTATTAAAGCTTTCTGATTTGGCACTTATTGCTTTTATATAAGGTGCCATTATTTCGAAACCTTTATAAGGATCAGGGTAAAAAGTATCAGGATTACGTTCTAAAGTCCAATTGGTGAAGTCACCTAGTATACCAATATTTTTTAATTCAACACCTTCCATAAGTTGTATCATCCATTCTGGATCTGATGAATAGCCATTATGATTTTCAATAAGCAAGTCAATACCCTTTAATTTTGCATACTCACCAAGTTCTTGTACACCCTCTACAGCATACTTTAATTTTTCTTTGTGTGAAATAGTAATAAATTCACCACAAACATTTCTCATGGCTTTACAGTTTAAATCAGATGCAATATCAATCCAATATTTGTAGATCGAAATAGCTTTTTTTCTTTTTGATTTATCTTTATTACCAATATCACCTCTTCCGCCTGTTAACATTACAGCACTCTGTACATTCTCTTTTTTCATGACAGTATTCATCTTCCAAATATATTTTGGTTTAAGATTTGGAGGATAATGGAACATTTCATGATCAATAAAATTAAATCCTAAAGATTTTGCAACTTTTGGAAATTCAAGAAGATCAATATTCAAGGGATCATTTCCTCCATACCCTGAACGAATTAAAGACCAAGGAGTAAGAGTAATTTTAATTTTTTTATTAAAATTTTTAAAAGGAAGTTTAATTGCTGCATAATTACTTAAGCCAATCATACTTAGAGCAAAAGAGTTTAAAAAATTTCTTCTTTTCATATTTTAAATTTAGTTTGTAATAATTTGTTGATCTATCCAAGAGAGCCTTTCAATGAGCCATTGTTTTAAATAATCAATTTCTTCTGAGTGTCTATTTCCAATAAAATTATTTGGCCAAATATATTTTCCTAAAACTAACCATTTTCCAAAATTTTGATCAACAGCACCACTATCTGTAATTTCGAGACTTAGCTCATCAATCAAACCTAAAATATTTTCATTTGACAATATATTAGATCGTAAGAAAGTCCAACGTTCTTCAAGGGCACTTAAATAATTTGTATCCTGCATTAATCTGTCCCACCAAAATGGGACTTGCATACCGTCTAGTGGGCATAAATCTCCAAACTGATATGCCCAACCAGAAGTTAAATCTCCACCACAATAATCAGCATTCCCAAAAGCAATATTAAAATCCCATATGGGTCCCATATTGAGTTTTCCCCCTTTGTCTTTATGCATAAACGTGCTTATTCGATAAGCATCTACATTTTTTGAAATTTCATTTAAAATAAAAAAATCAATGAAGCTATCGACATTAATAAACTGTCTGTAACCATCAACTTCATTATTAAAGTTTTCTGATGCTAATGAATTTTCAAAACGCCTGAAGTAATCCTGGATATATTCTTTTTGTTCATCTGATATATCATCATTTTTTGGATATTCATAGAGAAAATGAACATTTTTATTTAGTCCTTTTGTCCCAGCTGGAGTATATTCTGACATAAAAGCAATATCAGAATTTAATGAATCTCCGTCTCCTGTAATCTTATCTATCTTAATTATATATCCACCACTTATATCCTCTGCTTTATTTTTACTTATATCGACTCTATTTTTGTCTCTTTTTATTTTCTCCATTAGTACATATACGCCTAGAAATTCGTCATTTATTTCAAGATTATAAAACTTAGTTTTAGTAGCATATCGATTCATTAGGTTTGAAAGTTTATAAATCAATACGTTTCTTACAAGTGATTTATCACTATAGGGTCCATATAAAATCCAATCTTCTTCTTTAGGGAATCCAGCCAATGGGACATTTATGTCTTCATTATTTTCGTCCCAGGTTTCAAAACCGTATGATTTTTTGTCAAAAAATTGAGAAGACGATCCCCTGATTTCAATTCCAATATTGTGTTCCTCTAAAATGATATTTTCTTGAAATATTTGAAATTCAGCAGGAATTTTAGGTTCATCAACGATCTCTTTACTATATGAGTTAATTTTAATAAGAGGAAGGGGAACTACATTTTTTGAATTTTCTTCAATTATTAGTTCATTAAGAAATTGGGTCTCTTCATTATCCTTATTCCATGTGCTACATCCAATAAAAAAGCCAAAAAAAATTAGATATATAACATTTTTCATTTGTTTATGGTTAAATTTTGTAAAACAATTTAGTTATTTATTTAATATATTTTAATCAAAATGATCAGTGGAATTTCTCTGATATAAATTCTAGAACTGAAGGAAGAGCGGTTCTCCAATAGGTCCAAGAGTGCCCCCCGTCTCTTGTTCTAAACTCATGATTCACTCCCTTTTCTCTCATTTTTAAATGCATTAGGATATTGTTTTTGTAGAGATAGTCGTCATCTCCACAGTCAATATACCATCTTACACTATTGAGAGCTTTTAAGTCTGCTTGATTAACAAGATTAAGTGGATTGTTTAATTTATTGAATCTCTCATAATCTGTTTTATTATAGTTAGATTCTTTATATCCCCAATAATCAACATAAGAGAAAATTTTCATTTCTTCTTCTGTTTGTGGTCCTATAGAGGCACTTAATGGGGCAGCTGAAGAAAATAAATCTGGTCGATGAAGTGCATATAAAAAACTTCCTCCACCTCCCATAGAAAGTCCAGAAATAGCTCTAAATCTTTTATTTCTTTTTATTCTAAATCTTTTCTCAACATGTGGCATTAATTCTTCAAAAAAGAAATCTTCATAATTCCAATTACCCGATAATGCATTTGTGTATCCAGGTTGTCCTGTATTGGCGTCAGGCATAATAATAATCATTGGTGTCGCTTTTCCATTATTTATTGCTTTATCAGCGATATGATGTACCTCTCCAAATTGAATCCAGCCAGTTTGATCATCTGTATAACCGTGAAGTAGATATAATACTGGATAACTTCTACTGGAGGTGTCATAATCTGGTGGAAGATATACTGCAAATTTTCGTTCTCCCTTTAATATTTTACTATCTAAGGTAAGTTGATCCATAACTTTTCCTGATTGGCTTAATCCAGAGAAAAGGAAAAGCAATGCTATAATTAAAAAATATTGGCGTTTCATTATTTTCTATTTGATAAATCAAAGTACAAAAAAAAATAACGAGATATAAAAAGTGCTTTTCATTATGATGGTTTTCACTATATTGGTTTTTTATATTTTAAAATGAAAATTACCCAGCTAAAGAAAACATTCTACAGATCAATTTTATTTTTTTTAATATTTTTTAATACAGCACACTCACAAAAAAATTTAAGAGTAAACAAAGTCCGTCTAGACAATAATTTAAAAAAACTCTCAACCTTTGGGATGAATGAAAAAGGTGGAAATGACCGTGTTGCATTTAGTGATTTTGATATACAGGCAAGAGAATACATAAGCTCATATTTAAATAATTTAGGGGTATCAACATATACTGACGCTGCAGGAAATCTAATAGCTAAAAGAATGGGTAAAAAGAAAAAAGCAAAGCCCATTGCATTTGGATCTCATATAGATGCAGTTCCAAATGGGGGTCATTATGACGGTGATGTTGGAGTTATCGGCGGGATTGAAGTTTTAGAAACCTTAGTAGAAAATAATATAATTACAAATCATCCTTTAGAATTGATCATTTTTTCTAATGAAGAAGGAGCAATTTTTGGTTCTCGTGCTATAGCAGGTAAGATAGACCAAGCAACATTAGATGTTAAAACTGCATCTGGATATACCAATGGAGAGGGAGTAAGAAGAATAGGTGGGGACCCTGATAAAATATTGCAAGTAAAAAGAACCTCAGATGACTTACATGCTTTTTTAGAATTACACATCGAGCAGGGTAATATTCTAAATAAAAAAGGTCTTGATATTGGAATAGTAGAAGGTATAGTAGGTCTTAAATGGTGGGATGTTGAAATAACAGGATTTACAAATCACGCAGGAACAACCCCAATGAATGATAGAAAGGATGCTATGATAGCTGCGTCTAAATTTGTTTTGGCAGTCAATGAGATTGTCACTTCAATTGAAGGAGCTCAAGTAGGGACAGTAGGACGTATAAAAGCATTTCCAGGAGCCCCTAATGTTATTCCTGGAAAAGTAATTACTAGTTTAGAATTGAGGGATTTAGATGGAGGTAAAATAAAAAGAATTTTTGAGCAAATTGAAGAAAGGGCACATCAAATAGGAGTGGACACTAAAACAAAATTTAATTTTACACCTATTGATGCAACAGCTGAGCCAGCATTAACTGATATTCGAATACAAAAATTAATTGAAGAGAATGCTAAGAAACTTGGATATTCTTTTATGACTATGCCAAGTGGTGCTGGTCATGATGCTCAAGACATGGCAGTTATAACCCCTACAGGGATGATATTTATTCCAAGTATTGATGGTATAAGTCATTCACCTGAAGAATTTTCTTCTCCAGAGGCAATTGAAAAAGGAGTTAATATTTTACTTCATAGCATATTAGGTTTGGATAGAACAAAATTTTAGTATAATTAAGTGAGATACATACTTTTAACTTTTCTTCTTTTATCTACAAGTAGTTTTTTAAAAAAAAATAATGACTTAAAAATTTTATCTTATAACATAAGATATGATAATCCTGACGATGGAATTAATAAATGGGAGAAAAGAAAGGGAACTATAATAAACTACATCAAGACCAATACCCCTGAGATAATTGGTATGCAGGAAGTTTTAAATAATCAATTGATTGATTTACAAAGCTATCTAAATGAATACAAAACTGTTGGAGTTGGTCGAGAGGATGGAAAAACAAAGGGAGAATATAGTCCTATCTTATTTAAGACTTCAAAATTAAAATTAATCAAATTCGATACCTTTTGGTTATCAGAAACACCAGAAAAAGTATCTAAAGGATGGGATGCTGCACTCGAAAGAATATGCACCTATGCACTATTTGAACAAATTAACACAAAAAAACAATTTCTGGTTTTTAATACACACTTTGACCACATTGGGGTAAATGCCAGAATAGAATCAGTGAAATTAATTTTGAAAATGATCAAAAAAATCAATAAAAAAAACATTCCTGTTTTATTGATGGGGGATTTTAATTTAACACCTGAAACAAAACCTATCAAAATTTTGAAGAGTAGATTCTACGATGTTATGGGACCAACAGATTTTAATGAAAGCTTTAATGGAACATTTACGGGTTTTAATATTCATGAAAACGCAACAAGAAGGATTGATTATATTTTTGAGAAAGATTTCAAAGTTTTTGACGCAAAACATCTTTTAATTAAAACACCTAATGGTTTGTGGGCTTCTGATCACCATCCTGTATTTTTACATTGTTCCTTGTGATTAGTTATTAGATACAGAATAAGCTGGCATAAATTCTACCACTTATTTTGTTACTTTTTTTAAAGCATTTTCTAATAAAGGTTCTAAAACTTTGTATCCTTCAAGGGTCAGGTGGACGCCGTCATAGGAAAATTCTTTATCAATTCCATTGTTTCCGTTATCTAGGGCTTTGAAATAATCTAAATAATGAACACCTGATTTCTTGGCATATTTCTTGATTTTTGAATTAAGTTTTGGGATTTTAATATTTGGATTCTTTTTTGGGCTCCATGGATAATCATAAGCTGGCAAAACAGAACATAATATGACTTTTACATTGTTTGCTAAAGCTATACCTGTCATTGATTTAAGATTATTTAAAATCATGTCTATTGACATAGGGCCAGTGTTTCCAGCAATATCATTTGTACCTGCTAAAATTACCACAGTAGTTGCTCCAATATCAATAACATCAGCATAAAATCGAACTAACATTTGAGGAGTAGTCTGACCGCTTATCCCCCGATTAACATAAATTGTATTTTCAAAAAATTCCGGATGAGTTTCTTGCCAGCCTATTGTAATTGAGTTGCCTAAAAAAACTATACGTTCCTCACCATTTTTTAGTTGAGACAATTTATCATTAGCACTTTTAAATTGCTCAAAATTCGCCCAAGTATTTACGTTTTCATGATTTTGAGCATTTGATGTTTTAATTATTAATGAAAAAATAAGTAGTGAATAAATGATAAGTTTAATTTTCATTTTGATTGTTTTAAACACAATTTAGTAATTTTTGCTATCTTAATGATAATATATACCTAGTCAAATAAACAAATAGATTTCTTAAAAAACTTCATATGTTAAAGCTAAAAACACACTTACTAATATTAATCATTTTTCTTGTAAATAATTTATATTCTCAAAATTATAAACCAGTTCCAGAAAATATTAAAGCTAGGAATTGGTTTCAAGATGCTCGATTTGGTCTTTTCGTCCACTGGGGTGTTTATAGCATTTTGGGAGATGGAGAATGGGTGATGAACAATCAAAATATTAGTATTGACGAATATGAAAAGTTACCCGCTTTTTTCAATCCAATTGATTTTGATCCAAAAGAATGGGTTTCCATGGTAAAACAAGCAGGCATGAAATACATAACTATAACAAGTCGTCATCACGATGGTTTCTCAATGTTTGATACTAAAATGAGTGATTATAATATTGTTAAGAGTACCCCATATGGAAAGGATATTATTAAGGCATTAGCTGATGAATGCCGAAAGGAAGGAATAAAATTATTTTTTTATTATTCACTTTTAGATTGGAATCGTGATGATTATTTTCCTAGAGGAAGAACAGGCAAAGGAATAAAGGGACGAGGAGAAGGGAAATGGGAAGAATATATTTCGTTTATGAAAGGTCAATTAAAAGAATTACTTACCCAATATGGGGATATCGGAGGTATTTGGTTTGATGGACATTGGGATCAAAAAGAATGGGATGGTAAAAAGTTTGGAAAGGTGAAAGTTGATTGGCATTATGATGAGATTTATAAGATGATTCATGAAATTCAGCCTCAAGCACTCATAGGAAATAATCATCATATTGGAGTAATAGATGGAGAAGATTTTCAAATGTTTGAAAAAGATTTGCCAGGAAACAATACAACTGGATGGGGAACTCCAGCGGATCAGATTGGTTCAGTTCCACTTGAAGTCTGCGAAACTATAAATGGGTCCTGGGGATTTAATTTACAGGATCGAAAACATAAATCTGAAAAAGAACTTATTCACTATTTAATTAAGGCTGCAGGCTATGGAAGTAATTTGCTTTTAAATGTAGGTCCTATGCCTAATGGAAAAATTCAGCCTAAACACAAAACTTCATTAAAAACCATGGGAAATTGGCTCAAGGAAAATGGAGCAACAATTTATGGTACTCGAAAAGGTCCCATTCCTCCTAATGATGATTTTGTCTCTACCCAAAAAGGAAAAACAGTTTTTGTACATCTGCTAAATCCAGAAATAGAGGTGATTCACACGGAAGCAGTTCCCGTTAAAATTAAGGGAATCTATGAGGTGAAAACAAATACAAAACTACCTTTTAGAAATGACAATTTTGGCTTGGCTATAGATGTTTCAGCACTTGCAAAAGATGAAATTGATACCGTCATTAAAATTGAATTAAGATGAACGAGGTAAATAAATTAAATAATCGTTTAATCTCTTTAGACTTTTTTAGGGGCCTTGTCATGTTTTTACTTATCGCAGAGTTTGCTCACCTCTTTGAGGTACTTATGGAATCAGGTAATGAAACGCTCACAACCGTTATGGATTTTATGTTTCATCATGCCAAATGGAAAGGTCTACACTTCTGGGACTTAGTTCAGCCTTTCTTTATGTTTATCGTAGGGGTGTCTATCCCGTTATCAAACACTAATCGAAAGAAAAAGGGAGATACGGATAAAGCTATTCGAAATCATGCCTTTAGAAGGGCGTTTTTACTTCTGCTCTTTGGGTGGGGGCTCTACTGTATTGGACCTGAAAAAATTGTATTTCAATTTGATAATGTATTGGCTCAATTGTCATTTACCTACTTGATTTCCTTTTTATTATTAAAACAAAGCTCGAGTGTACAAATTGGAATGGGTTTTCTTTGTATACTTATTTCTGATTTATTGTATCGCTTTTTCCCAGTGGCTGGTTTTGATCAAGCCTTTGTTGCAGGGGAAAATTTTGGTACTTGGTTTAATATATTTATTTCTGGATACGAATATGGCGGCCATTGGGCGGCTTTTAACGCACTTCCTACTGCAGCCCATACGCTTTGGGGTGTGGTTGCAGGGAAGTGGCTTATGGAAACTATACCACAGTCAGAAAAATTAAGACGTTTAGTACTTGCTGGAATTGCAGCCTTGGCCCTAGGTTATCTCACTACCTTTTTTACTCCTGTAATCAAACGAATTTCAACTACTTCCTTTGTAATGCTCTCAGCGGGTTGGACTTTTCTTGCATTATCCTTTTTTTATTGGATTATAGATGTAAAGCAAATCATTAAAAAAACATATGTATTTAGAGTAGTCGGTGTCAATTCGCTCTTTATTTATCTTTTTGCTTCTTTGGGAGGAGGAGGTTTATTTTTAAAAGTAATACGTCCTTTCTCAAATTCATTTATTGGCGGATTTTCTTCATGGATGGCGGATTTGTTTTCAGGCCTTGTTGTGCTTTTTGGTTTGTGGTATCTGTGTAATTGGCTATTTAAAAAACAAATATTTATAAAAATTTAAAATGCGATTTTCTTTATTCATATTAATTATAGGATTACTTTTTTTTGGATGTACTACCCTAGATCAAAACGTCCAACAACCACCAAATATCATCTATATCTTGGCAGATGATTTGGGTTATGGAGAGTTGGGTGCTTATGGTCAAGAAAAAATTAAAACCCCTAATTTGGACCTATTGGCCGCTCAAGGTATGCGTTTTACTCAACACTATACTGGAGCTCCTGTATGCGCACCTTCTCGCTACATGTTTCTTACTGGAACACATGCAGGTCATGCTTATATTAGGGGGAATTACGAGCTTGGTCAATTTGAAGATGAAAATGAAGGAGGACAAATGCCAATACCTGAAACAACTCCAACTTTAGCCAAGATGCTCAAAAATGCAGGCTATCAAACAGCTATGGTAGGGAAATGGGGTTTGGGCATGAACGGGACTACTGGAAGTCCTCTTCTTCAAGGATTTGACTATTATTACGGTTATTTAGATCAAAAACAAGCACATAATTATTACCCGACACATCTTTGGGAGAATGATGAGCCTGCCTTATTAAATAATGACTATTTCTTAGTTCACACTCCTATAGAAAAGGGTAGCGATCAGCAAGCATTTGACCAATTTAAAGGAGTTGATTACTCCCCGGACCGAATGCTGGGTAAGGCGCTTCATTTTTTAGATAGTACAAGCTCAAATAAACCATTTTTTCTCTATTATCCCTCTCCTATTCCTCATGTTTCTCTTCAGATTCCTGATTCTTTGCTTAACCAGTATAAAGATCAATTTGATGAAAAGGAATACTATGGAACGCAAGGCTATACAGCACATCAAACTCCTAGAGCAGCCTATGCAGCAATGATCACCCATTTGGATTCTGAAGTTGGAAAAATTTGGGAAGCGGTTAAAGCACGAGGTCAAGAGGATAATACACTCATCCTTTTTTCCAGTGATAATGGACCCACCTTTGCTGGAGGTGTTGATGCAGAGTATTTCAATAGTGCCGCAGGTTTGAGAGGACTGAAAATGGATGTTTATGAAGGGGGTATTCGTATTCCTTTTATTGCGTATTGGAAAGGTAAAATTCAGCCGGGTTCGGTTTCCGATCTAGTCTCAGGGCATTGGGATATGTACAATACTTTTGCTGAATTGAGTGGACAAAGTCAAGACTCACCCGATGGTATTTCTGTTTTACCTGAGTTATTAGGGGAAGAGGGTCAACAGCAACACGAGTATATCTATTTTGAATATCCTGAAAAAAGAGGACAGATAGCCCTTAGAATTGGAGATTGGAAAGGGGTAAAAGTAGATATGAAAACAAAAAAAGAGGTGCGTTGGGAATTATACAATCTCAAAGAAGACCCTAAGGAGCAAAACAATCTAGCCATACATTTTCCAGAAATTATAGAGAAAATAGATTCTTTTCAACAGACAGCTCACCGCCAGGCCCACATTAGAGAATGGGAATTTGTTAATCCAAAATTTAAAAGATAGATTCTATGAAAATAAAATACTTTCTTAAATTTTTTGTGTTGAGCCTATTTACAGGAGCAATACTAAAGTGTACTTCAGTTGAATCCCCGCTAAAGCCTGTGGGTCCAATTCCCAATACTCATCAATCTGCTTGGCAAGAATTGGAGTATTACGCTTTTATTCATTTTAATATGAATACGTTTACTAATAAAGAATGGGGTTATGGAGATGAAAAGCCAAATCAATTCAATCCTACAGCGCTCGATACAAGACAATGGGCAAGAGTAGCTAAAGAGGCCGGAATGAAAGGGATCATCATTACTGCAAAACATCATGATGGATTTTGTTTGTGGCCCAGTAAGTATACAGAACATTCAATAAAAAATTCACCCTGGAGAGCAGGTCAAGGAGATTTGATCCGTGAATTGTCTGATGCTTGTAAAGAATTTGGACTGAAGTTTGGAGTTTACCTCTCCCCTTGGGATCGAAATCATCCTGATTACGGTAAGCCGGAATACATTACTTATTTTAGAAATCAACTACGAGAATTATTGACGGACTATGGAGAAGTCTTTGAAGTATGGTTTGACGGAGCTAATGGAGGTGATGGTTATTATGGGGGTGCTAATGAGGAGCGTAGAGTTGATAAAAAAACATATTATGATTGGCCCAAGACAATTGAACTTGTGCGAAGTCTGCAGCCGCAAGCCATTATTTTTAGTGATGCTGGTCCTGATATCCGTTGGGTAGGTAATGAAAAAGGGTATGCTAATGAGACGACTTGGTCACCGATATATCGAGACAGTGTATATACTGGAATGCCTGATTTTCAGCGTTTTGCTGCTGGACAAGAAAACGGAACACATTGGGTGCCCACAGAAACCGATGTTTCTATTCGCCCAGGGTGGTATTATCACCCAGAACAGGACGAACAAGTAAAATCGCTTTCAAAACTTGTTGATATTTATTATAATTCTGTAGGACTAAATAGTTCATTATTACTCAATTTACCTGTAGATACTCGAGGCTTAGTTCATGAAAATGAAGTTGCAAATCTCAACGCTTTGGCTGCCTTTTTAAAAAAGGCTTTCAATGTAAATCTTGCTCAAGGTCAAAAGTTAAAAACCAGTTCTAAAACAAAAGGCTATCAAGCTGAGTCTTTAATTGATAAAGACCTAAAGAGTTATTGGGTTTCTCAATCAAATGATTTAAAGCCAACAATTGAACTCTTACTTGAAGCCCCTGTCAAGGCCAATACCTTTATGATTCAAGAATACCTCCCCATGGGGCAGCGGATTAAGTCTTTTACGTTAGAAATTTTAAGAGAGAGGAGTTGGGTAAAAGTATATGAAGGAACCACCATAGGTAATAAGCGATTAGTGCGTTTTGATACTCAAACTATTAATGGTATTCGCTTTACAGTAAATGAAACTAAAGCACAAGTTGTTTTGTCAAATTTAGGATTATTTAAAGCCCCTGAATTAAATGAAGAATAGTGCTGAATTTTATTTTGGTTTAGTTCTAATTGTCTTCTTTTTGGGTTGTCAGTCACCAAAAGTAGGGAAACCTCCAAATATTGTTTTATTTGTCGTAGATGATATGGGCTGGCAGGATACTTCAGTTCCTTTTTGGAATCAGCGTACTGCTTTTAATTCAATTTATAAAACACCAAATATGGAACGTTTGGCCATAAAAGGAGTCAAATTTACCAATGCCTACGCTACACCTGTTTGTTCTCCTACGCGAGTGAGTTTAATGACTGGCATGAATGCAGCCCGTCACCGAGTAACAAATTGGACATTAAGACCAGATCAGAAGCAACCCATGGAACTCAATCACCCAACTTTAAACTTTCCAGATTGGAATTACAATGGAATTGGACTTGATCCCTCTACGCCCAATACAGCTTACGCCAGAACCTTAGCACAGCTCTTGTCAAAGGAAGGATATTATACTATACACGCGGGAAAAGCTCATTTTGGGGCAATTGGCTATCCCTCATCTAATCCGTTAAATTTAGGATTCACAATAAATATTGCAGGTCATGCTGCCGGTGCTCCTGGGAGTTATTTAGGGAAAGAGAATTATGGAAATGGAAAAAAAGATAGAGAAATTTGGGCTGTTCCAGGTCTAGAAAAATATCACGGTAAAGATCTCTTTTTGACAGAAGCCCTTACAAAAGAAGTTATTAATGCTCTTGATACTCCCGTTAAGATAAAACAACCGTTTTTTTTATATTTTGCTTTATATGGAATTCATACCCCTTTAATGGCAAATGAAAGGTTTATTAGCCCCTATAGAGAAATGGGTTTAGAAGAGCCCGAGGCACGTTATGCATCAATGATTGAAAGCATGGATGAAGCTTTAGGCAAGGTGCTTGATTATCTTAAAGCCAATCAACTTGAGGAGGATACAGTTGTCTTGTTTATATCCGATAATGGAGGTTTGAGTGCCGTTGCACGGGGGGGTGAAAAACACACCCATAACTACCCTTTAAAGAGTGGTAAAGGATCAATTTATGAAGGTGGTATTCGAGTGCCCATGTTGGCATACTGGCCTAACAAAATACTACCAAATTCAGTCAATACTACACCTCTAATTATTGAAGATTTTTTCCCCTCTTTATTGGAAATGGCACAGATTGAAGAAGCTGAATTTCCACAGATAATAGATGGGGAGAGTTTTGTTCCCTTACTATTAAATGAGGGTCTAGAAGCAGCTCCTCGACCTTTATTTTGGCACTACCCAAATGAATGGGGACCAGAAGGGCCAGGTATTGGCAGTTATAGCGCAGTTCGTTTGGGAGATTGGAAATTAATTTATTTCCATGAGCATTTGAGTTTGGAGCTGTATAATCTAAAAGATGATCTCCAAGAATCGAATAATTTATTGGATTCTAATCGTAAAAAAGCACTGGAACTCTCAAAGATTTTAACTATGCATTTACAATCAGTAGAGGCTCAAATGCCAACCGAAAAAATCATGGGAGACGTAGTTCCATGGCCAAATAATCTATTAGATAGTAAAGAATGAATTCCTTATTAAAATCAAAATTTGTTACTCCTTTAATATTTGTTTTAATTCTTGGTTTTGCACCTTTTACTCCAGAACCTCATTTGTTTGGAAAAATCCGTTGGGTTATAGGAGGAGGTTTAGGTATGGCTGCCTTAGATATTTTTGATCTCGTTCTTCACTCAGCGCCATGGATTTGGCTGTTCTATACTTTTGCAAATAGCCTTATGGCTTCCAAAAAAAAATAGTAAATTAGATAATTAAACTAATAATTATGGCTACTTACGAATGTGCAAAATGCGAAATGGCAGTTAATGCAAGTTGTGCAAAATGTAACCAACCCCTTGAAAACGATCATTTATCCCTAGATGATGGTACTGTGGTTCAAATTTCAATTTGCAGAAGCTGCGAAGGTAAAATCAAGTCTCCTCAGTGTTGTGGTGCTGACATGAGTTGCACAGTGTAAAGGTGTTTTTAGAGAAGTTTTTTAACCCATTAAGGATTGGACTTTCATTGCCAATCCCATATCTCCTTTTATTTTTATTTGACCACCCATAACAGCCATCATTGGATTTATATCACCGTCTCTAAGTTTTTCTAGAACTTCAGCTGTCAAACTTATTGTGCAATCTGCTTCTTCATCTGAGGCTTTTACTGTATTATTTTCTGATGTGCCGTCAATGATTATTCCTACTCCATCAACTTCAAACTTTAATTTTCCTCCAATTGGCTCTGATGTTGATGCTCTTTTTTCAAATTGAGATATCATATTTTCTAAACTCATGATTCTGTTTTATGTAAAAGTAAAAATAAAAAATGACACAGTGTCATTTTTTTTATTAGATTAGATAAGAAAAATATTTAGCATGAATTATCGTCTAAAAAAAGTAGCAGTCCTTGGTTCAGGAGTAATGGGCTCTGGTATTGCTTGTCATTTAGCAAATGTCGGAATGGAAGTCCTTATGTTGGATATTGTACCCAAGGACGCAAAAAAAGATAAAAATTCTCGTAATTTTTTAGTAAACAATTCATTACAAAACGCTATAAAATCAAAGCCATCTCCATTGTATTCTAAAAGTTTCATGAACAGAATTAAAACAGGAAACTTTGATGATGATTTTGAAAAGATTAAAGATGCAGACTGGATTATAGAGGTAGTCATAGAAAAACTTGATGTAAAAAGACAAATATTTGAGAAGGTAGATAAATATAGAAAAGAGGGAAGTTTAATAAGTTCTAATACATCAAGTATCCCAATTAAACTTTTATCTCAAGGACGTTCAGAATTATTCAAATCACATTTTTGTGGCACCCACTTTTTTAATCCAGCCAGATATTTAAGACTACTAGAAATCATACCAACAGATAAAACTAATCCTGAGGTTACAAATTTTTTTATGGAATTTGGTAAAGTAATACTTGGAAAACAAACAGTTTTATGTAAGGATACTCCAGCATTTATAGGCAATCGTATTGGTGTCATGTCAGGGACAGAAATTACCTTATTAACAGAGAAATATGATTTTAGAATTGAAGAGGTAGATCTTCTCACTGGTTCTCTTATTGGAAGACCTAATACTGCTAGTTTCAGATTACAAGATTTAGTGGGTCTAGACACTGGAGACAATGTTAGCAGATTTGTAATGGATAATGTAAAAGGTGATGATTATATAGACTCTTTGAAAGAAAAATCTGAACCTAAATTCATGCGCTTTTTGCTAAATAATAAGTTTTTAGGTAATAAAACTGGGAAAGGTTTTTACGAAAAAACGAAAGAAAAAGATAAAAATGGAAAGACAATAATTAATGCATTGAATTTAAAAACTTTAAAGTATGAACCTGCAATTCGCCCTAAAATAAATTTAGTTAAAATGGCAAAAGGGATGGGATTGATGAAAAAAAGAATACAATTTTTAGTTGAGGGTGATTCTAAGGAGCACAATTTTTTCAGGGATTATTTTGGAAGTTTATTAAATTATTCTGCCCATAGAGTACCAGAGATTACCGATCAATTTTATCCTATAGATGATGCTATGAGAACCGGATATGTTTGGGATTTTGGTCCATTTGAATATTGGGATTTAATAGGTTTTGATAGAGGTATAGAACTAATAAAAAATAAAGGTGGAGATGTTCCCGAATGGATTACTGAAATGTCTGCTTTAGGATTTGAGTCATTTTATAAATTCGAAAATGGATCTAAAAAATATTTTAATATTCAAACAAAAAAATATGAAATTTTACCTGGATCTAAGTCGGTTATTATTTTAGATAGTTATCGTGACCAATCACCAGTTCTAAAGAATAGTGAGTGTTGTGTTCATGACATTGGGGATGGTGTTCTTTGTTTAGAGTTTACAAGTAAAAGTAATTCAATTGGTGAGGGAATAGGCAAGGGTCTAAATGAAATCATTCAACTTGCTGAAGATGGAAATTGGAAAGGCTTGGTAATAGGTAATAATGCAAAGCAATTTTCAGTTGGAGCAAATCTCATGAATATTGGAATGCTTGCAATGCAGAAACAGTTTGACGTTTTAGAGCGCTTTGTAGATGATTTTCAAAGTATAAATATGAGAATCCGAACCTCAAAAATTCCAGTTGTTGTGGCTACTCAAGGGTATGTTTTTGGTGGAGGATGTGAAATTTCAATGCATTGTGACGCAGGAATTTATGCAGCTGAATCATATATAGGTCTAGTTGAGGTTGGAGTAGGCTTACTTCCAGGAGGGGGAGGTACAAAAGAATTTGCCTTAAGAGCTTCAGATGACTTTTTTGAAGGTGATGTACAGCATCCAACTTTGATAAATTATTTCAAATCAATTGCAACTGCTGCTGTTTCAACCTCAGCTTATGAAGCCTATAATTTAGGTTATTTAAAAAAGGATCGTGATTTTATTTGTGTCAACACACCCATGAACATAGGTATGGCAAAAGATAAAGTATTGGAATTATCAAAAAATTATATACCTAAATCTTTTAGAAATGATATTCAAGTTTTAGGAAGGGCAGGTATTAGCGTTTTGTATTCAGCTATAAATGAATTTCGTCTTGGACAGTATATGTCAGATTACGATGTTGAAATTGCAAGAAAAATTGCAAGTGTGATTTGTGGTGGAGACTTAACCGGATCGCAGAAGGTTAGTGAGAAATACTTACTTGATATTGAAAGAGAGGGTTTCATGAGTCTTCTCGGAAACCAAAAAACACTTGATAGAATACAATATTTATTGATGAATAATAAACCCTTAAGAAACTAATTTATGGAGGCATACATAATAAAAGGTTATAGAACAGCAGTTGGTAAAGCAAAAAAAGGAGGCTTCAGAAATTATCGCTCCGATGATTTAGCAGTCCATGTAATCAAATATTTAATGAAAAATGTTCCTGAGATAAATTCTGATCAAGTAGATGACGTAATAGTCGGTTGCGCTAATCCTGAGGGAGAACAGGGTCTTCAAATAGGACGTTTAATATCAGCAAGAGCATTAGGAAATCAAGTAGCTGGTATAACTATTAATAGATATTGCGCCTCTGGATTAGAAGCAATAGCCCAAGCAGTTAGTAAAATTAAGGCTGGCTTTGGAAATATTTATATAGCTGGAGGAACAGAAAGCATGAGTGCAATACCTATGACAGGATATAAATTAGCACCTAGTTATCAGGCAAATATTGAAAACATAAATTATCATGTAAGCATGGGGCATACAGCTGAGGCAGTAGCTAAAAAATTTAATATAAGTAGAGATGCAGCTGATGAATTTTCATTTAATTCTCATCTTAAAGCTTCTTCAGCCATCGATTCAGGAGCATTTAAAGAACAAATTGTCCCTGTTTCTATTGAAGAAGTATATGTTGAGAATGATAAACGAAAAACAAAAACTCATGTAGTAGATACAGACGAAGGAGTTCGTCGAGATACCTCAGTAGAAGGATTATCAAAATTAAGAGCTGTTTTTAAAAAAGGAGGTGTTGTAACTGCGGGAAATGCTTCTCAAACCTCTGATGGTGCAGCGTTTACATTAATTGTAAGTGAATCTATTGTTAAAGAATTAAAACTTGAGCCCATAGCAAGACTTGTATCTTGTGCTGTTGGTGGTGTTGACCCTCTATATATGGGTATTGGACCTTGTGTAGCTATACCAAAAGCTCTAAAACAAGCTGGATTAGATTTATCTGAAATAGAACAAACTGAATTAAATGAAGCATTTGCAGTGCAAGCTTTAGCTGTTATTCAAGAAGCAAAGCTTGATCCAGAGACTGTTAACATAAATGGCGGAGCTATTGCTTTAGGTCATCCTTTAGGTTGTACTGGAGCAAAATTGTCAATCCAATTAATTGAGGAGATGAAAAAAAGGAAGCAACGTTATGGAATGGTAACTGCTTGTGTAGGAGGAGGACAAGGGATTGCAGGAATTTTTGAACGTCTTTAAAATGAGTGGTATAGCACCAATTTTAGGTAAACGTGCTTCACAAAAAAAAGAAGTAAGAAAAAGACTAATGAATGAAGGTTTAGCTTTGTTTTCTTCTCATGGGCTTGAAAAAACTACTGTAGCAGATATCGTTGAAAATACTAAAATCGCGAGAGGTACTTTTTATAATTATTTTGCAGACACACAAACCTTGTTTGATGCTTTAATTGATGAACTTAATCAAAGTGTGAAGACTGTTATCCAGAAAAATAGAAGAGAGAGCAAAAATATTTATGATTATTTGTATGGAGCTTTTAAAAGCTATTTTGACTTAATTGGAACCTCTGAAATGATTCAATTTCATATATTAAACCAAGCACAAATACGTCAAAGTTCATATCAAAGTGATATTATTAAAACAATTGTAAAAAATTTGAATCGTGATCTAAAATCTGATTTTAAGATTAAGGCTTTTAGTGAGAAATATGAATTTTTACTTTTAAGTTTTATGTTAGTTGGCACACCTCCTGAATTATTTTTAGCAACTCATACTTCTGATATTAATTTGTCGAGTGATCAGCTCGCTACTTTTTTAGCGAAGCTTTTTCATAAAGTTTTAATGGAGTAAACTAATTAAACTTTTTTTACTACATAGGTTACTATACCCCAGATAATAAGTTCGTTTTCCTCCGTTACTTTTATTGACTGATATTTTGGATTTTCGGGAATTAAAAAGACACCATCTTCAACCACTTTTAATCGCTTTACCGTAAATTCTCCATCTATACAACAGACAGCAATTTTACCATTCTTAGGTTCCATGCTCCGATCAATAACCAATAGGTCACCGTCATCCAGTCCTGCTCCCTGCATAGACTCACCTGAGACTCGTGCATAAAATGTAGCTTCCTCATTACGTACAACTTCTTGATCGATACTTATTCGAAGTTCTTTAAAATCATCAGCTGGAGAAGGAAAGCCTGCAGAGATTTTTTCTTGAGCCAAATACAATGATTTTTGTTGGTTCTGGTCAGGATGAAAAAAAGTTAGCTTTTGTGTCTCCATATTTACTTTACTTCAATAATCTCACTAATTTCAGTAGTGTAGCGTTGCGATAGATGTTCTTGTTTCATTTTCCAGGTATATTGTAAATCTTGATTGGCAAGTTTCATTTGGTGCGGTCCAAAGCGTTTGTTAATATGATCTAAAGCTTTCATTATTAATAAATGTTTCGACTCTTCCCCACCAAATAAAGGAAGTTGGCGGCTAGCAGTAGGGACTAGGCCCATTGTCATCACTCCTGCTTTTTTATAAAGAATTCCCTTTTTAAAAATTTTATGCAATCCCAGTACCGCATATTTACTTAATGTAATACTTGAATTGGTGGCATAGGGTAGTGTTACTACACAGCCATTTCGATAGGGAATCACCCCTTTTTTGTGGGGGTCGCTACGCAAAAAAATAATCAATGCAGTACAACTACTTTTTTGTTTTCTCATTTTTTCTGCACAGCTGCTAGCAAAGGTAGAAATTCGTTCTTCTAGATCCTTAAATTCAGCTAGGGTCCCTTCAAAGCTTCTGGTAGTTGCAATTCCCTTTTTGGAAGGCTGTATTTCTTCTAATTGTATATGGGGTAATCCTTGTAGGTCTTTTTTAAGGCGAAGCCCTAATATACTCATCTGTTTGCGAATCCAATCGTTTGGTAGCATTGTAAACTGCCATGCGTTTCTAACCCCTATAGACTCAAGACGTTTGCAATGTTGCCTGCCTATACCCCATACATCACCAATAGCAGTCCATTTTAGCGCTTTAACTCTTTTATCTTCGTTATTAATACAGTAAATACCTCCTGTTTTTGAATCGTATTTTTTGGCAATTTTATTAGCAATTTTTGCTAAGGATTTACTCGGTCCCATACCTATAGAAACAGGAATGCCTGTCCAACGACGTATTTGCTTTTGGATGCGGTGCCCTTCTGCTTCAAGATTGAATAAATCAAAACCCTTGAATTGTAAAAAAGCTTCGTCTATACTATAAATTTCAAGATTGGGAGTATACTGTTCTAAGATGGACATTATCCGACTGCTCATATCACCATAGAGGGGGTAGTTGGAGGAAAAAACTTTTACTCCTTTTTGTTTAAAAAAAGAGTAGTATTGAAATGCTGGTGCTCCCATGGGGATACCTAAAGCTTTAGCTTCGTTGCTTCGCGCAATGACACAACCGTCATTATTCGAAAGAATAACTATAGCTTTACTTTCCCATTGGGGCTGGAAAACCCGTTCACAAGAAGCATAAAAATTGTTACAGTCAACTAACGCAAACATATGCAAAAGATATTAAAATGTTCCTTAAGTTTAAATAGGAGTTTACTTTTTTTCTCCGATTTATTTTTAAATAAATACAGAAGCACTTCAATCAAAAATTGTAATTTTGTTATTGGACTTTAGAAGCACTTACTGCATGGATAATTATTCGTTTTTAAACGCTGCCCATACAGCTCATTTTGCATCACTGTATGACCAGTATTTACAACAACCCGATAGTGTAGAGCCCAGTTGGAGAGCTTTTTTTCAAGGCTTTGACTTTGGGATCGAAAGTAACAGTTCTACATCGATCGATACTGTCGAGGTGCCAGAGCATTTGCAAAAAGAGTTCAGAGTGGTAAAATTGATTGATGGATATAGAAGCCGAGGACATTTATTCACGAAAACAAATCCTGTTAGAGATCGAAGAAAATATAGTCCAACCCTAGATATCGAAAACTTTGGACTTTCAGAGTCTGATCTTCAAATCGTTTTTAACGCGGGGGATATTATGGGTATAGGTCCTAGCAGTTTAGAAACAATCATTCATCATTTAAAGCGTATTTATTGTGATTCTATTGGAATTGAATATATGTATATTCGAAATCCAGAAAAAGTCAACTGGATTCAAAGTCGGTTGAATGTGAATGACAATCATCCTGATTTTTCTGACAAACAGAAAAAAAATATTTTAAAAAAATTAAATGAAGCTGTAAGTTTCGAAAACTTTTTACACACCAAATATGTAGGGCAAAAACGTTTTTCTTTGGAAGGTGGGGAATCTCTAATTCCTGCTTTAGATGCAGTAGTTGAAGCTGCTGCAAATCAAGGAGTTGAAGAATTTATTATGGGAATGGCTCACCGAGGACGATTAAATACTTTAACTAATATTTTTGGAAAATCGACAAAAGATGTTTTCAGTGAATTTGATGGTAAAGATTACAAAGAGGTTATTTTTGATGGAGATGTTAAATATCATCTAGGCTGGAGTTCTCAAAGAATAACGGATAATGGTAAAAAAATTAACATGAATATCGCTCCTAATCCATCTCATTTAGAGACTGTAGGCGCAGTAGTAGAGGGGATTACAAGAGCTAAACTAGAGAATAAATTTGAAGGTGATACTAATAAGGTTTTACCTATCATTGTGCATGGAGATGCAGCTATCGCTGGACAGGGATTACCATACGAGATTGTTCAAATGGCAAAACTTAAGGGTTATGGCACAGGAGGAACAGTACATATTGTTGTTAACAATCAAATTGGATTTACAACCAACTACTTAGATGCTCGATCGAGTACATATTGTACAGATGTTGCTAAGGTTACGCTTTCACCTGTTTTACACGTTAATTCAGATGATGTAGAAGCTGTTGTCCATGCTACGCTCTTCGCGCTTGACTATAGAATGCGTTTTGGACAAGACGTATTTATCGATTTGTTGGGATATAGAAAATATGGTCATAATGAAGGAGACGAACCTAGATTTACGCAACCAGAACTTTATAAAGCTATCTCCAAACATCCAAATCCTAGAGATATTTATGCAGCAACGTTAATTCAAAATGGTTTTATAGAAAAAGGATATGTTGAAGAGTTAGAAAGACAGTATAAAAGTATTTTGGAAGACGATCTTGAAGATTCAAGAAAAGTAAAAACTACAATAATTACTCCCTTTATGGAAGACGAGTGGAAAGCTTTCAACAGGGTTGAAGAGGCTGAAATGATGAAGCCTGTTTCAACAGCTGTCGCTAAAAAAGATCTTGATCAGGTTGCAGAAGCTATATGCAAACTGCCTGGAGATCAAAAGTTTCTTCGAAAAATTGAGCGTCTAGTTGCTGATCGCAAAGCCATGTATTTTGAAAAGGACAACCTCGATTGGGCAATGGGTGAGCTATTAGCTTACGGGACTTTACTCCAAGAGGGCTTTAATGTGCGCATGTCTGGGCAAGATGTTGAGCGGGGAACTTTTTCACATCGTCATGCTGTTATCAAAACAGAGAGTGCAGAGGAAGAAGTAATCTTACTCAATCAGATTGATCCAAAAAAGCAGGGTCGTTTTCGTATTTACAATTCATTATTATCCGAATATGGAGTTTTGGGATTTGATTACGGTTATGCAATGGCAAGTCCTAATACACTAACATTATGGGAAGCTCAGTTCGGTGATTTTTCTAATGGAGCACAAATAATGTTGGATCAATATATATCATCAGCTGAGGACAAATGGAAATTGCAAAATGGAATTGTTTTGTTGCTCCCCCACGGTTATGAAGGCCAGGGAGCTGAGCATTCTTCAGCACGAATTGAGCGCTACCTACAATTGTGTGCAAAAGACAATATGTTTGTCGCCAATTGTACGACACCAGCCAATATGTTTCATTTGCTGAGACGTCAAATGAAAACTAAATTTAGAAAACCGTTAGTGGTCTTTACTCCAAAAAGTTTGTTGCGACATCCTAAAGCGGTTTCTGCTAAAAGAGATTTGATACACGGAAGTTTTCAAGCAGTAATAGGTGATCCTGATATCAGCCCTAAGGAAGTAAAAACGGTAGTACTTTGCTCAGGTAAATTTTATTACGACTTGGAGCAGGAACGAGAAAAAAGGGAACGTATGGATGTTGCCCTAATTCGTATCGAACAATTATTCCCTTTACCAATTAAAGAAATAGAACAATATATGGCTCAGTTTCCCAATACAACAGATTGGGTTTGGGCGCAAGAGGAACCACGCAATATGGGAGCTTGGAGTTATCTGTTATTGCAATGGGAAGCAGCCACAAAATTTAGACCTGCAAGTAGAAGGTATTACGGTGCTCCAGCAGCAGGTAGTGCGATGCGTTTTCAAAGAAGACATCAACAGGTGATCGATTATGTTTTTGATCCCTCACAAGATAATTTTATTAGAAAAGTAAAGAAGTAAATCATGATTTTAGAAATGAAAGTCCCCTCTCCGGGCGAATCTATTACAGAAGTTGAAATTGCCCAATGGTTGGTAGTGGACGGAGATTATGTCGAAAAAGATCAAGCGATAGCAGAAGTGGATTCTGATAAAGCTACTTTAGAGCTTCCAGCAGAGGTTAGTGGAACGATAACGCTTAAAGCAGAAGAAGGTGATGCAGTTGAAGTAGGTGCTGTAGTATGTTTAATCGATACGGAAGGTGAAGCCAAAGCTGGAGCTACAACAACAGCTAGCTCAGCAGCAACAGAGGCTGTAGAGTCAGCCCCAAAAAATCCAGCACCTGAACAAACCAGTATTTATGCCTCACAAACACCTTCCCCAGCAGCTCGTAAAATCATTGCAGAGAAAGGAGTGGATGCTGCTTCAATTCAAGGAACGGGAAGGGGTGGAAGAATAACTAAAGAAGATGCCGTTAAGGCAGTTCCTTCAATGGGAACGCAACCCGATTGGGGTGATCGCGGTCAAGACCGATCTAAACTTTCAATGCTCAGAAGAAAAGTTGCCGAACGACTTGTTGCTGCTAAGAACGAAACCGCCATGCTGACCACTTTTAACGAAGCAGACATGGCCCCAATATTTGATTTGCGTATAAAATATAAAGACAACTTCTTGGAAAAGCATGGAGTAAAGCTTGGTTTTATGAGCTTTTTCACAAAAGCAGTTGTGCGTGCTCTTGAACTTTATCCCGATGTAAACTCCATGATGGATGGAGACTATAAAATTAGCTACGAATATTGCGATATTAGTGTTGCAGTTTCTGGTCCTAAAGGTTTGATGGTTCCCGTAGTTCGAAATGCAGAAACTTTGAGTTTTGCAGGTATTGAACAAGAAATTGGTCGTTTGGCAGTAAAAGCTCGAGATGGAAAAATCACAGTAGACGACATGACTGGAGGAACTTTCACCATTTCAAATGGTGGTGTTTTTGGTTCCATGCTTTCAACCCCGATAATCAATCCACCACAGTCAGGTATTTTAGGGATGCACAACATAATCGAACGACCAGTCGCTGTCGATGGTAAAGTTGTTATCCGGCCGATGATGTATCTCGCCCTCTCTTACGATCACCGTATTATTGATGGAAGAGAGTCGGTAGGGTTTTTGGTAGCTGTAAAAGAAGCACTTGAAGATCCATTAAATATACTGATGGATGGAGATGCCAAAAAGGCCTTAGAGCTATAGGATTAACTTCCTCTTTCCATAGTCGATTACGATTTTCTTCTTCATTAAAAAATCTGCGCCTAGTATACCATCTATTGGCTTTGCCCCTTGGGTGCGTAGTGTTTGGTTGACATGATTTAGATCCAAGAGCACAAATGCGTGTTTGCCTAGCTTGTGTCGCCCCAGATGAAGCTCACACTTTTGAGTCATAGTAGCAGTCATTTTACCCTCGCTGGCTCCTGCAGCATCAAACGAATCTCCTTTGGGTGTGAGTTGAAATAACTTTTGTAAGTCACTGTGAATACAGCTGTTTGATGCTCCCGTGTCGACCAGTAAGCTGGCATTGAATCCATTGATTCGAGCTCGGCAGACAAGGTGCTTGGTTTTAGTGAATTTTAAAGAAACAAAAGAAGCTGAATTCATTTTTACCAAAAATACACTATCCATTTCAAATAGGGATACTCTCATTTAGTTTACTATTTTTACACCCTAAATAAATTCAATTGATAGACACTCATACTCACTTATACGTAGAGGCTTTTGACGAAGATCGGGAGGAAGCAATCCAGAATGCAATTTCGGAAGGGGTTACTGATTTTTATATTCCTGCAATTGATAGTGACTATCACCAGCGAATGTTTGATTTGGAAAAAGCCTATCCTGAGCGAGTTCATTTAATGATGGGTCTACACCCCACACACGTCAAAGAAAATTTTAAGGAAGAACTCGATTTGGTAAAATATCACTTAGACGCGAGAAACTTTGCTGCCGTTGGAGAAATTGGAATTGATTTGTATTGGGATAAAAGTTTTCAGGTACAGCAGCAGAACGCATTTGATCAGCAAATACGTTGGGCAAAATCTAAACAGCTTCCAATAGTGATTCACTGTCGGGATGCCTTTGACGAGGTCTTTGAAGTATTGGAAGGTCTGCAAGACGAGAATCTTTTTGGAATTTTTCATTGCTTTACTGGGACTATGGAGTATGCAAAGCGTGCTATTGATCTCAATTTAAAATTGGGTATAGGCGGGGTAGTAACCTTTAAAAACGGTAAAATTGATCAGTTTTTAAATAAAATCCCCTTGGAATCCATCGTAATGGAAACCGATGCACCTTATTTAGCTCCTTCACCTTACAGAGGGAAGCGAAATCAAAGCGCCTATTTGTACTTAGTACGAAATAAAATAGCCGAATGTTATAATGTATCAGCTGCTGAAATTAGTAGAATTACAACTCAAAATGCAAAGGCTGTTTTTAATAATCATGAATAGAATAGTAAAAGCAAAATATTTTTTTTAAAAGATTTTTTTTCCCTTTATTTGACACAAAGATCTAGAGAGGTGGCCGAGTGGTTGAAGGCGCACGCCTGGAAAGTGTGTATTCCAATTGCATTGGAATCGAGGGTTCGAATCCCTTCCTCTCTGCTAATATCTTTTAAAAGCCATGATTTTATCACATGTATGTTTTTGGTGCATGAATTTAAGTTGTGAAAAAAACTTATATTAATAAACTTAAAGATACCATTAATGAAATATAAATTATTTCTCTTTAGCTTTATAATCTTTTCATGTGGAGTAGACGATAGTGAAGATAATTTAGTCAATAATGATCAAGTTTCGGTGACTAAGGACTCATCAACAGAAAATTCAACAACTAATGATACTTCAACAAATAATTCACAATCATCAGTGATTTCAACTTATTTAGGTACAAACTGTAAAGAAGTTTCTTACTCAAGTAAGCCTGATGCAGATTATGTAGATGGTAATTATTCTTATTATACATATGGATGGCAATCGGATGGGACAGATCAAAATTCCTGCGTAAATGCATATAATGGGGTTACTACTTTTGGAGTAGATTTGGTTAATGCTGTTTTGTCTGATGCGAAAGAAAAACTGGGTCAAATTGTCCCAGTAAATGCTTGGATATTCCATACTCAAGAATCAGATATAGAAACTATTTGCACAGACTATTCCCCCTTTACAGACGATTCAAGCTGTTTTGATCTTCAACAAATGGCTGCTGCAACAGTTACACAATATGTATTACATAATGGTGGAGAATTTAAACTTTCTGAAATATTCTGGAGTGATGAAGATCAAAATGGTTCAGGTTATAAGGTTGCTTACCATGAATTTTTTCACGTCCACCAAAATTCTCATAAGTTTTATTTCGAAGAAACTGAGAATTTCGGTATCAATATGACACAATTTAGAAATGTTGATGACAACGAGGGAGTAAATTTAGTTGGACCCGTGTGGCTTGAAGAAGGGGGGGCAGAGTTTGCAGGCGTTTGGTACTCATCTTTAAAGGGATGGGTAAACTATAATGAATATTGGATAAATTATTTGGATGAAGCCAGAAGTGTAATTTCTGACGCTGCATCGAGAGGGGATACAGTTTCTTTAAGGGATTATGAGACAAGATATTCGATTCAGAGAGTAGAATCTTCTGAAAATCCAACGGGCACATCAAGAGAATTTGCATATGCATATTCAGGAGGTGGACTAGCACATATATACTTAATTAGCAAGGGCTTTACTGATTTAAATAACTCAATGATTGAGTATTACAGGAATATTGCAGAATTAGAAAGGGAACATATTGGAGAGGGATATATTTACGCATTTGAGGAATATTTTGGAATGCCTTTAGATAGTTTTTATTCTGAATTTGACGATTTTATGTTAAAAACTAGAGAAGAACAATTATCTATCCTAGGATTAGAATAAAGTACACTTTATAAGATTCAAATGAATCTTACATTAAACTAAGGGTTAATTATCTTTTAGCAATCTAAGAATTACAGATGTAAATTATAATTATTAATTTACAATAGAAATATTAGGTAACCAAAGAAGATAAGTGACTTTTTACAATATTTAATTTCCTAAAATAAATAGGTTGGAATATCAACTCGATTGATTTTTCTTTTATTTCTGTTAGTTCTACTTGAAGTAAAAGTTTTATTATTGTATTTAAGTCAATGAGGGATTTATAATCTAAAAATTCAACTTTATGCGAAACAATAATTTACTTTATGTAATGAGTTTATACAAAAATTAATATCATGTATATTTTTTTTTATCTTTAACGGCATTTAATTAAAAGAACTAACAATAATAAAAATGAGAAAACTATTTATTGCCATAACCTTATTAGGTTTCATAGCAACTGCTAAGGCAAATATTATTACCACTAATACAGCAAATACTACAGCGAATTCCATCATCCAAGATGAAGAAGCTCCGGCTGAGTCTGCATCTTTTACACAAGAGTTAAAAAAACGATTTATTGAAGGTGGTCCAGGCTTTATGGGTATTGTTTTGATATGTTTAATTTTAGGACTTGCAATTGCAATTGAACGGATCTTATTTTTGAACTTAGCTACAACAAACACAAAAAAATTAACAGATGGGGTAGAAGAAGCACTTTCTTCGGGAGGAGTTGAAGCTGCCAAAGAATTCTGTAGGAACACTAAAGGCCCAGTTGCTTCAATTTTTTACCAAGGACTCGATAGAATGGACGAGGGGGTTGAAAGTGCAGAAAAAGCTGTTGTTGCTTACGGTGGAGTTCAAATGGGACAATTAGAAAAAAATGTTTCATGGATTTCTTTATTTATTGCACTTGCACCTATGTTAGGTTTCATGGGAACAGTAATTGGTATGATTCAAGCTTTTGATAAAATAGAAGCCGCAGGTGATATGCAACCATCACTCGTTGCAGGTGGAATTAAAGTTGCACTTTTAACAACTGTTTTTGGTCTTATAGTAGCAATTATCTTACAAGTTTTCTATAACTATATTGTAGCTAAAATTGACAGTATTGTTAATGATATGGAAGACGCATCGATTACATTAATTGATATTTTGGTTGCACAAAAAAAATAATTAATATCCTAACTATAATTAACATGAATATTCAAACAATTGTTAAAATAATTAGTGCTGTATTTGGTCTACTAGGTGCAATATTTTTATTTAGAATTATCGGTATTGGAGATGAAGAAATTAAAATGGCAGCCAGTGGTGGCGATTTTGGATCAGTCTCCCCACTTGTTTCTCTCGCAATAGCTATCCTTTTTATAACGGTAGGAGTAACTGTAATATTTTCTTTATTAAACTTAGCATCAAGTTCTGAAAAACTTAAGAAATCATTAATTTTTATTGGATGTTTTCTTGCTATAATGGGTATTTCTTTTGCTTTATCCAATGGAGTAGAAACACCTATGAAAGATGGAGAGGTTTTATCTGCGTCTGGTTCTAGGTGGGTTGGAGCTGGCTTACGAATGTTTTATATTCTTGCGGCCTTAGCTGTTCTATCGATGATTTTCTCAGGAGCAAGAAAAATTTTAAATAAATAACTAATTATGGCAAAAAGAGCAGCTCCTGAAGTAAATGCTGGTTCAATGGCTGACATAGCATTTTTACTACTTATTTTCTTTTTGGTTACAACAACCATTGAAACTGACAGTGGTTTAAATAGAAAGCTACCACCTATGGAAGATCAAGTTGATCCTCCTATTATCAGAGAAAAAAATATATTTACAGTATTAGTAAGTAAGAATGATCAGCTCTTAGTTGAAGAAGAATTAGTAGATATAGCTGATCTTAGATCTCTTGCTATTTCGTTTCTTGATAATGGTGGAGGTGTTGGTGATGAAGCTTGCGACTATTGCCAAGGTGAACGTGACGAAACATCATCTGATAATCCTGACAAAGCAATTATTTCCCTAAAAAATGACAGAGAAACGTCTTATAAGGTATATATTGCGGTTCAAAATGAACTTGTAGCAGCTTACAATGACTTAAGAAACAGAGAGTTTGAAAGACTTTATCCAAATCTTGGAATTAATTTTGTAGAAGCACAAAAACAATACGATGACCCAAGAACAAGTGCAGATACTGCAGAGGATTTAAAGCCAAAATTAGATCAAGTAAAGTCGATGTATCCTCAGAAATTATCTGAAGCAGAATCAAATAAATTAAATTAATTTCATCTATTATGTCAAAATTTAAAAAGAAAAAGGGGGGGGATTTACCAGCGATTTCTACAGCTTCTCTTCCAGATATTGTTTTTATGTTGTTGTTTTTCTTCATGGTTGCGACAGTTATGAGAGATAGTACACTTATGGTTGTTAATAAACTCCCAGCCGCAGATCAAATTCAAAAGCTAGATAAAAAAGACAGAGTTATGTATATCTACGCTGGAAAACCATCATCTAGATATCAAGATAAATATGGTACTAGTGCTAGAATACAATTAAATGATAAGTTTGCATCTGTTGATGAAGTTGGAGCTTTCATTTTAGCTGAAAGAGCCTCGAAAAGACAAGAACTTCAAAACGTATTAACTACAGCACTTAAAGTTGATAGTGAAACAAAAATGGGTTTAATTCAAGATATAAAACAAGAATTGAGAAAAGTTCAAGCTTTAAAAATAAATTATACAACCAGAGTTGGTGACTATACACAAAATTTAAATTAAATATTATTGATATCTAACAAAAAGTGTCTTATTTAGACACTTTTTTTTTACCTTCAAATGTGTTGATTAATAAATTTAAATATTCTTTTAAATCTATTTTAGGCCATTATTTACTATTGATAATATTTTTATATTCAAAACTCTTTGGACAGGATTTAGAATCCAATAAAAATTCAAATTTTTTCCGAGAAGACCAAATTTATCTGGGTATATCACTGGCTTCTTTAACTAGTAATGCAAAAGATTTTAAACCAAATGCATTATCAAGACATTTTCAATGGGGTATTATAAGAGACATTCCACTGGTCTCTTCTAGTAAATTTTCAACAGGTTTAGGACTAGGTATGAGTTTTGAAAGATATAATACTAATCTATCATATTCAGAGGAGATAGGATATACTTTTTCTCTGACTGATTTAGATTTTGAAAGACCACTTTATTTTTCAATTCAATCTTTTGAGATTCCTATTACACTTCGTTGGAGAAATGCAACTTTTAATGATTTTGCTTTTTGGAGAATTTATGGAGGTGTTTCTTTAAACTGGAATTTTAAAAATAAAGCAAAACAAAATTCAAATATAATTTTATTCTCAGATGAATTTAAAAAGTGGGGGGCAACAGCTCATTTAAGTTTTGGTTATAATACTTGGAATTTTTATTTCGCTTATAGACTCAATCCAATTTTCAGTTCTATACCCAGAAATAATGGTGATTTTTCAATTCAATTAAAACCAATTAAATTTGGACTTATTTTTTATATTTTATAATTCTTTTCGAAGTCTTGCTACTGGTATTTCGAGTTGTTCTCTATATTTTGCGACTGTCCTTCTTGCTACTATATAACCTTTTTCTTTCATTTTTTTAGATAATATGTTATCAGTCAAAGGCTTTTTTTTATTTTCTTCAGAAATTAGTTGTTCTAAAATATTTTTAATTTCAATTGATGAAACATCTTCTCCGTCTTCTTTTTTTAAACCTTCTGAAAAAAAAGTTTTGAGCAATTTAGTACCATAAGGGGTTTCAATATATTTGCTATTTGCAACCCTTGAAATGGTAGAAATATCCATATTTATTTTGTCTGCTATGTCTTTTAAGATCATAGGTCTTAGTTTTTTTTCGTCCCCTGTAATAAAATATTCCTTTTGAATTTCAATAATAGCATTTATTGTTAGTGATAAAGTTTGGTGACGTTGCTTGATAGCGTCAATAAACCACTGAGCTGAATCCAATTTTTGTTTAATAAATTGGATAGCTTCTTCTTCCGAATTTAATTTAGAATTAGATTTTGAATACCCTAAAAGCATCTCTTTATACTCATTAGAAACTCTTAATTCCGGTGCATTTCTTTGATTCAAACTTACATTTAGTTCGCCTTCATCGACTGTTAAAATAAAATCTGGAACTATTTGGGTATTTTGATTTATTGAAGCAAGGGCCCCCCCAGGTTTTGGATTAAGTTTACTAATAATATCTAAAGCTTTTTTAAGATGTTCTTTATTGATACTTAATTTCTCTTGTAATTTTTTGTAGTGTTTGAGACTAAAAAGATCAAAATATACTTTTATAATTTCTATTGCAGTTTCTAGTTCAGGACGATCTTTTTTCTTTTTCAAAAGTTGCAGCAGAAGACATTCTCTCAACGATCGTGCACCTACACCAGTTGGTTCAAGAGATTGTACTGATATCACAATTTTTTCAATTAATTTATTATCCGCAATGATATTTTGAGTAAATGCTAAATCATCAATTAATTCCTCATTACTTCTTCTTAAATAACCACTATCATCAATGCTACCAATTATAAACTCTGCAATTTGAATTTCTTCTTCAGGTAGAATTAGATTTCCAATTTGTTGAGATAAAAACTGATGGAAACTTATTCCACCTGAAAAAGGGATTGTATTATCTTCTCTTTTATTACCATAATTATTTGTGTAAAGTTTATAGGATGGGGTTTCAGCATCACTAACATATTGATCTATATCAATTTCACTTGTTTCTGAGCTTTGATTCCTATTGTCTAATTCTGCTAAGTCTTTTGATAATTCTTGTTTTCCAGTTTCAAGAGCAGGATTTTCACCAATTTCAGCTTCAATTTTTTGCTCTAATTCCAATGTTGAAAGCTGAATCATCTTCATCAGTTGAATTTGCTGAGGAGATAATTTTTGTGAAAGCTTAATTTGTAATTGTTGCTTTAACATAAAATTAAAGTGTTTATTATAAAGATATGTATTTTGATTTCAATTAGAAACTTGCATTTAATGGAGTTCTTGGGAAAGGTATCACATCTCGAATATTACTCATTCCAGTAGTAAATTGAACTAATCTTTCAAAACCCAATCCAAATCCACTATGAGGAACTGTTCCAAACCTTCTTAAGTCTAAATACCACCATAATTCTTTCTTATCAATATTCATTTCCTCTATCCTTTTTTCTAAAACCTCAAGTCTCTCTTCTCTTTGTGAACCACCGACAATTTCACCAATACCAGGGAATAAAATATCCATTGCTCTAACAGTTTTATTATCTTCATTTCTTCTCATATAAAATGCTTTTATATTTGCTGGATAATCATAAAGAATTACTGGACAATTAAAATGACTTTCAACCAAATAACGTTCGTGTTCACTTTGAAGATCTACTCCCCACTGGATTACAGGAAATTTAAATTTCTTTTTCTTATTCTGTTTTGAATTCCTAAGAATTTCAAAAGCCTCAGTATAGCTAACACGTTTAAAATCATTGTTTATTACAAATTTGATCTTTTCTCTAAGTCCCATTGGACTTCTTTCGGCTTGAGGCTTACTTTGATCTTCTTTGACAAGGCGATCGTCTAAAAATTCTAAATCTTCAAAACAATTATCTAGTATTTCTTTTAAAACACTTCTAATAAATTTTTCAGCTAAATCCATATTATCTGTTAAATCATAGAATGCCATTTCAGGTTCTATCATCCAGAATTCTGCGAGATGCCTTGTGGTGTTAGAGTTTTCAGCTCTAAATGTTGGACCAAATGTATATACTTCACCGAGGCCTAGTGCATAGGTTTCAGCTTCTAACTGTCCAGACACCGTTAGATTAGTTTCTTTACCAAAAAAGTCTTGTTTATAGTCAGGATTACCCACCTCATTTAATGGTGGATTTTTAGCATCTAAGGTGCTTACACGAAACATCTCTCCTGCACCTTCTGCATCACTGCCTGTTATAATGGGTGTGTTAACGTAATAGAAACCTTGCTCTTGAAAAAAGTTATGAACAGCAAAAGATAACTTTGAACGGATTCTCATTACGGCAGCAAAAGTGGTTGTACGAACTCTCAAATGAGCTTTTTCTCTTAAAAATTCTAAACTGTGTTTTTTGGGTTGAATTGGATATTTTTCAGGATCTGAATCTCCTAAGACTTCGAGTTTTTCTACAAGTAATTCTACTTTTTGACCTTCACCCTGACTTTCAACTAATTTACCCTCTAGGTGAAGAGCAGCTCCAGTAGTAATTCTTTTGAGTAGAGACTCTTCCAAATTTTCAAAGTCAACAATACATTGCAGGTTTTTTAAAGAAGAACCATCATTAAGTGCAATAAACCGTTTTGCTCGAAAGGTTTTTACCCATCCTTGTACGACAAAACTTTTCTTAATTTCTGAGCTTTTTAAGAGGGTTTTTATTTTCGTTGCTTTCATTTAATTGAATGTTTTTTTACCTACATTTTGTGCGCTAATTATCACGTTTTTTCTGGGATTTTTTTGATTTTAGGCCTTACAAAGATAAGTTTATTTCAGAAAGTTTTTTGTAATCCTTGATTTGAAATTTTAGTCTAATATCTCTAGTTTTGGTTCTTTCAAGACCTTGTCATTGCTGATAGAATCTTCAAGGGAAATAAGTAGTGATGGGAGTAAGACTAAATTGGCAAGCATTGCCATCATTAAGGTTACTGCTACAAGTCCACCAAGAGCCTGTGTTCCACCAAAGTTGGAAGAGATGAACACGGAAAAACCAAAAAAGAGAACGATTGATGTATAAAACATGCTAATTCCAGTTTCTCGAAGAGCCGCAAATACTGCTTTATTAATTTTCCACCCGTTGGAGATAAGTTCTTGTCTATATTTTGCTAAAAAGTGAATGGTGTCATCAACTGAAATTCCAAATGCAATACTAAATACGAGTATTGTTGATGGTTTTAGGGGGATGCCTGTAAAGCCCATTACACCTGCAGTTATAATCAAAGGTAATAAGTTTGGTATTAAAGAGATGATGATCATCTTAAAAGACCGAAAAAGAAATGCCATAAAAATGGCAATTAATAGGATGGCTAAACTTAACGAGAGAATTAAATTTTTTATAAGGTATTTTGTTCCTTTTAAAAACAATAAAGATTTTCCTGTAATTTTTACTCCATATCGTTCTTCAGGAAAAATTTTATTAATAGATTCAATTAAGTCTTCTTCGATTTTTTCCATACGTTCGGTTTTAATATCCTTCATGTAAGTTGTAATTCGACCAAATTGTCCAGTACTGTCAACATACCCACTGAGTAGCTGACTGTTGTTGTTGGATTTGCTTAAATATGGATAAATAAAACTGTTCTCTTGAGAAGTTGGGAGAGAGTAGTAGTTAGGATTTCCGTTGTAATATGCTTGTTTTGCATATTTTATAGCATTCACTACAGAAAGTGGAGAGGCTAATTCAGGAATTTCTTCAATTGTTTTATGTAGTCGATTAATTCTGTTTAAGGTTGCAGGTTTGACAATACCTTTTTCACGTTTGCTATCCACCCAAATTTCTAAGGGAACAATTCCATTAAAGCTGTCATCAAAAAAAAGAATATCTTTGAAGAAATCCGCGCTCTTAGGCATATCCTCAATGATACTTCCAGATATTTTTATCTGATAAATTCCTGTAATACCTATTATCAATCCAAATAAAGAAACTAAATAAACATTAATTCTTTTTTTACGGACTTTATGCTCCATCCAAGAAACAAAAAAATCTACGGCTTTGTTCTTTAAATGTTTTAAGTGCTTTTTGTTTGGGCGTTCCATAAAGCTATAGACAATAGGGATAATAAGTAGGGATAAAAGAAAAATTGAAATAATATTAATGGAAGCAACAATACCAAATTCTTTTAAAATTTTACTATTGGTTAAAATGAAAGTCGCAAAACCTGAGGCGGTTGTCAGGTTAGTCATCAACGTGGCATTACCTATTTTCGAGATCACACGTTGTAATGATTTAGCTTGATTTTTGTGTTTTGCAAATTCTTGTTGATATTTATTAATTAGGAAAATACAATTAGGAACTCCAATTACAATAATCAGAGGAGGAATTAAAGCTGTAAGAACTGTGATTTCATACCGAAGCCAGCCTAGGATTCCAAAAGCCCACATAACCCCAATAGCAACTACAGCTAGAGAAATAAAAGTAGCACGGAAAGAACGAAAAAATAGGAAGAAAATAAGCGACGTTATTAAGGTTGCTCCTATAACAAATAGACCGATTTCGTCTACAATATTTTGAGCGTTTAACGTGCGAATGTATGGCATTCCTGAAACTCGAACATCGGTTTTTGAGTCTTCTTCAAAGTCCTTGATTAGCGGGATGAAAATATTGAAAATAAAGTTTTTACGTTGCGCTGTATTCACTACATCAGGATCCATGTAAATTATGGAGCGAATTGTATTCGTATTTTTGTCATAAAGTAAGTTATCGTAAAATGGAAGCTCAAGGAATAATTTTTCTTTAAACTTTTCTGCTAATTTAATCTCAGGAGGGTGTGTTTCTGATACTGACTTTATTGTAAAACGTTGGTTTTTTTTGTCCTTTACTAATTCTTGAATATTTTCTGTTGAAAGAACAAGGTTAATTTCATCAAATCCTTGAATTTTTTCATTCAAATTCTTCCAAACTTCCCGTTTGTCTTTTTTAAAGAAGGTACTATCTTGAAGAGCTATGACAATAATATTTCCTTCTTCTCCAAAGGTTTTAGTAAAGGACTGGTATAAAACGTTTTCAGGATGATTATCTGGAAGTAAGTTGGCTTCTGTATAGGTGAATTGCATGTATTTCCACTGTGTTGACCAAAAAATAGTAAGAAGTAAAATACATGACAAAATTAGAGCCCTACTTCTTAGTATGATTCTTGCCACCAGGTCCCAAATATTTGGTTTTTTATTTTTTCTCATGTGAGCCTGCTTATCAGTAAAAGAATTTTAAACTGTCAGGATTTCTTTTTCCTTTATTCTGAATATTTCATCAGCTTTTTTGATGTATTGATCGGTAAGATTTTGAATATCTATTTCATGATTTTTTTGAATATCTTCAGAAGCATCAGATTTTTTAATTTCAGTATTAGCGTCTTTTCTTGCTGTGCGAATAGAAATCTTAGCATTTTCTACTTCAGCTTTGGCGAGTTTTGCCAATTCTTTACGACGCTCTTCGGTAAGTGTTGGAATATTAATAATAATTGATTCACCATTATTCATTGGGTTAAATCCTAAGTTGGCTATTAAAATAGCTTTTTCAATTTCTGCTAACATTGACTTTTCCCAAGGTTGAACTGTTAGTGTTCTCCCATCAGGAGAATTTATGTTTGCAACTTGAGAAAGTGGAGTAGGGGTTCCATAATAATCAACTTTAACACCTGAGAGCATAATGGGATTTGCTTTTCCTGCACGTATGTTAAGCATCTCTTTTTCGAGGTGATTGAGTGCTAACTGCATACTTTCTTTAGCATTATCTACTATAAATTGCATTTCTTCTTCCATTTCTAATTGCTTATAAATCTACTCTAGTTCCAATTTTTTTTCCTTTGACAACATTGTATAAGTTATCTGGAGTATTCATATCAAAAACAATTATTGGTAAATTATTTTCTTGACTTAGGGTGAAGGCTGTTGTGTCCATCACTTTAATTCCTCTTTTAAGAACTTCTTCAAAGGACAGGTTGTCAAATTTTGTAGCTGTAATATTTTTTTCTGGATCTTCGGTGTAGATACCGTCAACACGAGTTCCTTTTAAAATTACATCAGCATTAATTTCAATCGCTCTAAGCACAGCTGCTGAGTCTGTTGTAAAATATGGATTTCCAGTTCCTGAGCCAAAGATAACTACCCTTCCTTTTTCTAGATGCCTTGTTGCTTTTCTTTTTATAAATGGTTCCGCGATGGCTTCTATTTTAATTGCAGTTTGTAATCGTGTAGGGACATCGTTATTTTCCAATGCACTTTGCAATGCAAGTCCGTTAATTACTGTGGCTAGCATTCCCATATAATCTGCTTGCACTCGATCCATTCCTTTGCTAGCGCCAGAGACTCCTCTGAATATGTTTCCTCCACCAATGACAATCGCAATTTCTATGTTTTGATGAAAAACCTTTTTAATTTCTTTGGCATAGCTATCAATAAGCTCTGGATCAATTCCATGTGTTTGATTCCCCATAAGAGCCTCGCCACTGAGTTTTAAAAGAATTCTTTGGTACTTCATTTGGAAATATGATAACAAATATAAAAATTAAAGCAGAATTTGTCTGGCTTGAAGATGACATTCTTTGCATTTCAGGCTTTTGTCAATTTCACCTTGGTTTTTATCTACAATGCTTTAAGACTTAAATCTATAATTTTTGCACCATAAGTTAAGGCACCCATTGAAATAAAATCAACTCCTGTTTCAGCATATTCAACAAGATTTTTTTTTGAAATTGAACCAGAAGCCTCAGCAGGTTTTCTTTGATCTATGATTGCAATTGCTTCTGCTAATTCTTGTGGCTGATAATTATCTAATAAAATTCTACTCACTTTTGAAAATGAAAGCGCTATTTCTATTTCTTTTTTATTTCTACATTCTACAATAATTTGTGTTGGCTTTTCAAGACGATTGGCATATGACATTGTTTTTTCTAGAGCTTTTGACATCCCACCACAAAAATCTACATGATTATCTTTAATCATGATAGCATCAAAAAGTCCCATTCGATGATTAATCCCACCTCCAATTAACACTGCCCATTTTTCGGCATATCTAAAATTTGGTGTAGTTTTTCTGGTGTCTAATAGCTTAGAAGAGGTGTGCTTTATCATCTGGCTCAATTCATAAGTCAAACTAGCAATTCCGCTCATGCGTTGTAGTGTGTTTAATACTAATCTTTCTGTTGCTAAGATAGCTAGGGTAGGACCTTGAACTGTAAATACGATATCTCCTTTTTTGATTACGCTTCCTTCTTCTATATAAGAGGTAATTTTAAGTTTTGAGTTATATCGTTTAAATATATGTTTTGCAAGTGTGACACCCGCTATTCTACCCGCTTGTTTGACCAACAGCTGTGCTTGACTATGATCTGTAGCATCAATACAGGAGAGGCTGCTGTGGTCACCTAATCCGAGATCTTCTATAAGTGCCTGGTCAATAAAGGTTTCAATTGGCTTTTTATATTGATTAAAAAAATTATCTGGCATGATTATGATTGTAAAATACTCCTCTGTTTTCTTTAATTTCTTGGGCTTGTTTTGTGAGCAGGTATGCTATGCTAACCATATTTCTCAACTCACACAAGCTATTGGTTAGTTTATTTTGGTTATACAACTTTTGAACTTTTATGTAGATGTTATTGATTTTTTCTTGCGCTTGTTTGAGCCCTTTATTTGTTTTAAAAATTCCAACGTTGGTTGTCATTATTTCTTGTAATTCTTTGCGTAAACGCTGTACATTTTTAATGGTATCGTTTTTAGAATAGCCATCTCCATTCCATTCCGGTAAAGTCTTGTAAAAAGCTTCACTGGGCATGGGTTTTCCTAGAAATTCAATACAATTAATTGCTGCACGGTGTGCAAAAACCAATGCTTCTAATAGAGAGTTTGAAGCAAGGCGGTTAGCACCATGTAGTCCTGTTGCACTACATTCTCCTATTGCGTAAAGCCCTTTTAGCTCCGATTCACTGTGCTTATTTACCTTTATTCCACCACAAAAATAATGAGCTGCAGGAACGACGGGGATAGGATCTTTTGGTAAGTTTATACCTAAACTTTTACAGGTATTGTAAATAGTTGGAAAACGAGACTTCCACTCCATCTTGGGGATTTCTGATCCATCTAACCAAACAGAATCAGCATCTTGTTCTTGAATTTGTTTTTGAATTTCACGCGCTACAATATCACGTGGGGCAAGATCTGCTCTTGGATCTGCCTTAAGCATGAATCGGTCTTGGGCACTATTACATAATTTTCCTCCAGCACCGCGTACGGCTTCAGTAATTAAGAATACTTTCCCATCAATTTTATATTTAAGTGCTGTGGGGTGAAATTGGACATAAGGTAAATGGTTCATCAGCACTTTAGCACGATAGGCAGCTCCTAAACCATCACCAGTGGCTACACTAGGGTTTGTGGTGTGTGCATAAAGACTTCCTGCGCCACCAGTAGAAAGGACAGTGATTTTTGCTGTGATTTTGATAATTTCTTCACGTTCTTGAGAAATTACATAAGCTCCATAGCAACGATTTTTTTTAATTGTTGAATGATGGTCTGTGATTAAATCGACTAATGTATGGTTTTCTAAGATTGTAATGTTTGAAAAACTTTTGACTTTAGTGATAAGAACCTCTTGAATTTGTTTTCCAGTTTGATCTTTATAGTGTACGATTCTACTTTCTGAATGTCCACCCTCTTTTCCTAAATCAAGTTTTTTTTCTTTTTTATCAAATGATGTTCCCCATTTGATAAGTTCGTCTAAACGTTGGTTTGCCTCTTCTACGACAAACTTGACAACTTTTGGGTCACAATAACCATCTCCAGCAACTAAGGTGTCTTGAAAGTGTTTTTCAGTTGAATCTTTTTTTAGATTTCGAACAACTGCTATTCCTCCTTGAGCGTATCTCGTATTTCCTTCTTTAATATCACTTTTAGAAATTAGAGTGAGTGAAGTTTTAGGGTTTTCCTCTGCAACCTTTATAGCAAAAGTTAAACCTGAAATTCCTGTACCTATAACAAGAATATCTTTAGTCATAAGCTAACTTAATTCAAGCATTCTATTAATGGGGACTCTAGCTGCATCCATTAGGTTTGAATCCAATTGAATTTCTGGTGTTTCTTCATTTAAACAATTATACAATTTTTCAAGTGTATTAAGTTTCATAAAGGCACATTCGCTACAGGCACAGGTATCGTCCTCTACAGGAGCAGGAATAAATGTTTTTTTTGGACAACTTTTTTGCATTTCGAAAAGAATGCCTACTTCTGTAGCTACAATGAATTCATTAGCGTCATTCTTTTGAACAAAATTTAATAGCTCTGAGGTGCTGCCAATAAAATGCGCTATGTCTAAAATTGGGGATTCGCTTTCAGGGTGAGCAATAAATTTAGCCTTTGGATAATTTTTTACAAGAGATAATATTTTTTCAAAGGAGAAAGCTTCGTGGACTATACAAGAACCATCCCATAGAATCATATTTCTTCTTGTTTCTTTGTTCAGATAAGCACCTAAATTTTTATCAGGAGCAAAAATTATTTTTTGTGTTTTAGGAATACTTTCAATGATTTTTTTGGCATTACTTGAAGTGCAGACGAGATCACTTAGGGTTTTGATCTTTGCTGAACAATTTATGTAGGAGACCACTATAGCATCAGAATGTTTTGCCTTAAATTTAGCAAAGTCTTCTGGAGGGCAAGAATCTGCAAGGGAGCAACCTGCTTTCAAGTCAGGCAATAAAACTTTTTTTGTAGGGTTGATTATTTTCGCAGTTTCTGCCATAAAATGAACGCCTGCAAAAACTATTATATCATTGTCAACCTTAGCTGCTTGTTGAGCTAAATAAAGGCTATCACCCAAATAATCAGCAACTTCCTGAATGGCTTCTTCTTGATAATAATGGGCAAGGATTACAGCATCTTTTTCTTGCTTTAGTTTTATAATTTTTTTAGATAGTGCTATAGTTTTGCTATTTCTTGCACTTTTAGTAAAAGCTTGAACCTTCATAAGATAAAATTAAAGAGTTTTATTTTATTGATTTTACACTTTTTATATTTTTTTTATTGTTTTCATGCACAACACTTTCCATTGTGTAGGCATCAACTAGGGAAAAGTTTCCATTTTTGATTCGCTTTAGTGAAGTAAGATGAGCACCTGATTTTAATTTTTTCCCAAAGTCATTTGCAAGACTGCGAATGTATGTACCTTTGCTGCATTCTACTAAAAAACTAACTTCTGGAAGTTTAATGTCAGTAATGTCAAATCTGGAAACTCTTACCGTTCTTTTTTCAAGAGTTGTTTTTTCACCAGCACGAGCATATTCATAAAGGCGTTTACCTTCTTTTTTTAAAGCGGAAAATAAAGGGGGATATTGTTGAATTTCTCCAGTAAAACTTTTTGCTGTTTTGTGAAGTAAATCATCGGAAAGATGTTGAATTGGAAATTTAGCGTCAATTTTTGTCTCTAAATCAAAAGAAGGGGTGGTTGCACCAAGGAAGATAGTGCCCGTATAGGTCTTCTTTTTTTGTTGAAGTTCATGAATGGTTTTTGTTTTTTTACCAGTACAGATTAATAACAATCCTGAGGCCAGCGGGTCTAAGGTGCCAGCGTGGCCAACTTTTAGTTTTTTTAAACCAGTTTGATTTTTTAAATGCCAACGTATTTTATTAACGGCCTGAAAAGAGGTCCATCCCAGTGGTTTGTCAATTAGAAAAAGCATGCCTTCCTGTAAGACTTCTGATTGAAATTTTTGTTCAAAAAAGTCCATAAAAGATCGTTAATCCACCTATGATAACACAGTAAAAACCAAAATATTTTAGTTGACTTTTCTTGACCATCGAAATCATCCAATTACAAGCAAGAATTCCACTGATAAATGCGAAAATAAAACCTAGTAGTAGTGATGACTGGTTTATATTCTCTGGAATGGTTTTGAGGTCTAAAGCTGTTTTAGTCATACTCCCAAAAATTAGAGGTAGAACCATCAAAAACGAAAAACGTGCTGCTTTTTCACGATCAATTCCTAAAAGAATTGCACTGGAAATGGTGGAGCCACTTCTTGAAATCCCAGGTAAAATTGCTATAGCTTGAATTATGCCAACTAAAAATGCGTTTAAGAAAGAAACTGCTTTTTTGGTGTTTTTAACAAGATCAGCTAAAAAAAGAAATGCAGCTGTGACGAGTAACATAATACCAACCAGAATTAAGTTTTGTGAGAACAACATTTCAATTTGTGCTTGAAAGAAAAGTCCTACAAACGCTGAAGGAACCATAGAAATGATAATTTTGAAAGCCAATTCTCTTTTTTCGTTATGTTTGAAAGAGAAAACTCCAAGAAGAATTTCTTTAATTTCTTTTCTAAAGACAACCATTGTACTTAATGCAGTACCGAAGTGAAGAACGAGGGTCAGAAATAAGCTTTCTTTACCTACCGATTCGTTTCCGAAGAGCGCTTTAACAATTTCTAAATGTCCACTTGAAGAAATTGGTAAAAACTCTGTAAGTCCTTGGATTATTCCTAAAATAATAGCTTCTAATTTATTCATTTTTTGGATAGTGGATTCGTATAAATAGAATATATGGCAATTCCAAAACCAATAATTACTAAAGTTGGAGCAAGTCTAATTCTTCTAAAGTTAAATATTTCATTATTGAATACATTAGGATCCTGACTACCTCCACCACTCATTAAAAAAAAGCCTAAAGAAATAAATGTTATGGCTATTAACAATACTTTATAATTTTTACTTCCGAATAAGATTTTTTTTGAATCTGGTTTTTTTTTCATTTAGATTTATCAATAAAAGGAGTTTGATTTCAAGTTTAAATATTTTTGGGTTGCAAAAAAAGTACTTAAAGCTGTAATTCCAATGCCTAAACTAATTATGCCTATAAATAAAAAAATTAATTCATTAGCTTCTTGAAAAATTTTTAATTCAGGAAGATAATTATCCAACTGAACAATTATTATACTTAAAGCTATTAACGACACTATTGAACTGATAATACCTAATCGCACATGATTCCAAATGAATGGCTTTCTGACAAAAGACTTTGTTGCACCAACTAATTGCATTGTTTTAATTAAAAATCTTTTAGAATAGATTGACAGACGTATTGAACTATTAATTAGTATAACTGCAATTAAAACAAAAATTGAAGTAATAAATAATAAAATAAGTGTTATTTTTTTTATGTTTTCATCAAGTAATTTTACTAATGGGTTATCGTAAACAACTTCGTCAACAAAATCTATTGACTCTATTTCTTTTTTTCTTTTTTCAAGGTTTATTGTATTAACATAGTTTGAATTAAAATTAATATCAATTGAGTTGAGTAGGGGATTATAGCCTAAGAATTCTAAAAAATCTTCTCCAATATCTCTTATGTATTTTTCTGCAGCTTCTTCCTTTGTTATAAAATTTATCGATTTAGTTGCGGAGTCAAGTTGAATTTTTTTTTGTAATTGAGTTATTTCAATGTCCTTGGCATTATCTTTTAGATATATTGACATTGCTATTTGTTCTTTAAAATGGGAAGCAATTTTTTTACCATTAATTAGAAAAAGTCCTAGAACTCCTAAAAAAAATAAAACAAACGATATACTTAAAACGACAGAGAAGTAGGAATTTAATAATTTTCTTCTTTGATAATGTTCAATATTTTTTTTCTTCACAATTAATATTTATGTAAAATTAAAAAGATTAAGTAAGAATCGACAAGTGATAAAATATTCTTTTAGCTATTTAACATTCAATCAATAAGCGTATTTTTGTGACTTTCTTAAAAATCATTTTATAAAGTGGTATACGACTTTCGTAATATTGAAAAAAAATGGAGGACATATTGGTCAAAAAACCAAACATTTAAAGCTGATGACAGTAATTCATCTAAGCCAAAGTACTATATTTTGGATATGTTTCCTTATCCGTCAGGATCTGGACTTCATGTTGGTCATCCTTTAGGATATATAGCTAGTGATATATTTGCACGTTATAAAAGACATAAGGGGTATAATGTGTTACATCCTCAAGGATACGACTCATTTGGGCTTCCCGCAGAACAATATGCAATTCAAACTGGTCAACACCCTGCTAAAACAACCGAGGAAAATATTAATCGTTATAGAGATCAGTTAGATAGAATGGGTTTTTCTTTCGATTGGAGTCGAGAAGTAAGAACTTCAAGTCCAGATTTTTACAAGTGGACACAATGGATTTTTCTTTTACTTTTTGATCACTATTACTGTAGAGACGCAGATAAAGCGATCCATATTACAAAACTTGTTTTACTTTTCGAAAAGTATGGAAATAAAAATATTAATGCTGTTTGTAGTAAGGGTATTAAAACTTTCACCGCATCTGAATGGAACTCATACAATCAGCATAAAAAAAATAAAATTCTTTTAGGTTATCGTTTGACTTATCTTTCAGAAACCGAAGTAAATTGGTGTTCTCAATTGGGTACTGTTTTGGCTAATGATGAAATAATAAATGGAGTTTCTGAAAGAGGAGGATATGCTATAACAAAAAAGAAAATGACGCAATGGAGCATGAGAATAGGTGCTTATGCTGAACGATTGCTAAATGATTTAGAATTAATCGATTGGCCCGAGTCTCTAAAAGAGATGCAACGTAATTGGATTGGAAAATCTATTGGAGCCAAAGTTTTTTTCCAGATTCAAGACTACGAGGAGACAATAGAAGTTTTCACCACTAGGCCTGATACTTTGTTCGGTGTAACTTTCATGACTTTAGCACCTGAGCTGGATTTAGTCAAAAAAATAACAAAATCAAACTACAAAAAAAATGTAGAAGCTTATATACAAGAAACTAAAAAGAGGTCACAAAGAGAACGTATTTCTGAAACAAAAAATATAACTGGTGTATTTACTGGAAGCTATGCCTTACATCCTTTTACAGGTGAGCGCATACCTATTTGGATTGGAGACTATGTTCTAGCAGACTACGGTACTGGAGCTGTAATGGCAGTACCATGTGGTGATCAGAGAGATTATGATTTTGCAAAGCATTTTAAACTTCCAATAAAAAATATTTTTAAGGACGTTTCAATAGATAAAAAAGCATATACAGAAAAAAATGATACTATAATTGATGACTCCGATTTTTTAACAAACTTATCTTACAAAGATGCTATGAAAAAAGTTATTAAAGTTCTTGAAGAAAAGGGTTATGGTAAGGGAACAATAAATTACCGTTTGAGAGATGCCATTTTTAGTAGACAAAGATATTGGGGAGAACCTATTCCAATTTATTATAAAGATAATATACCTCACCCACTAACATTAAATGATTTACCCTTAATGCTTCCCAAAGTAGAAAAATATTTACCTACACCTGATGGAGCTCCGCCTCTAGGGAATGCAAGTAGATGGGCATGGGATACAATAAAAAAAGAGGTTGTTGAAAATGGAAAAATTAATCATAAAACAGTATTCCCTTTAGAGCTTAATACAATGCCTGGTTGGGCTGGTAGCTCATGGTATTTTTATCGCTATATGGATTCTAAAAATTCTAAATATTTTGTTGGAGATAAAGCTAAAAATTATTGGCGTGATGTCGATTTATATTTGGGAGGTAGTGAACACGCAACCGGTCATTTATTATATTCTCGATTTTGGCAAAAATTTCTTTTTGATTTAGAGCTCTTGCCTGTTAATGAGTATGCAAAAAAGCTAATTAATCAAGGCATGATTTTAGGAAATTCAGCCTTTATTTACCGAAGACCAGGAACACAAATATATGTATCTAAAGATTTATTAAAAAATTATGATAGTCTTGAAGCCATTCGAGTTGATGTTAGCTTAGTAAATGCTTATGATGAACTAAATATCGAAGGGCTAAAAGATTGGCAAGAACAGTTTAAAGAAGCTGATTTTGAAATGAAAGATGAAAAGTTTAAAGTAGTGAGAGAAGTTGAAAAAATGTCAAAATCTAAATTTAATGTTATAAATCCTGACGAAATATGTGATAAATATGGAGCAGACACTCTTAGAATGTATGAAATGTTTTTAGGTCCGATTGAGCAATCAAAACCCTGGAATACTTCAGGAATATCTGGAGTTAATAATTTTTTAAACAAATATTGGCGTTTGTTTTATAAAGAGAATAATTGGGTAGTTACAGAGAAAAAAGCAAATAATAATGAACTAAAGATACTTCACGAAACCATAAAAAAAATCACTAGTGATATTGAAAATTTTTCATTTAATACATGTGTAAGTTCTTTTATGATTTGTGTTAATGAATTATCTCGTTTAGATTGTCGAAGTAGTGAAATTTTACGTCCTTTAACAATCTTGTTATCTCCTTTTGCTCCGCATTTAGCTGAAGAGATTTGGGAACGCTTTGGTAATAAAAAATCAATTGTGAATGAGCCTTTCCCAATATCGAATCCATCCTATTTAGTTGAGGATGCCAAAAATTATCCTGTTTCATTTAATGGGAAAATGCGTTTTACAATTCTTTTATCGTTAACTCTCAAAAATGATGAAATAAAGCATGCTGTTATGGAAGACAAAAGAACCTCAGAGTATCTTCATGGCCATGAACCAAAAAAGTGGATAATTATTCCAAATAAAATCATAAATATTGTTTTTTAACTCGAAAAAATAAATTCAATAAAATGTTTACTTAATTTAAATTTTTAGCTGTGGAACAAGTTTAGCTAAAATACTATTTGACGATTTATTTGTTCTTGTAACGAAATAAAGGTTTCTGTTCTCGAAACACCATCCACAGGCTGAATTTTTTTATTAAGTAACTCCATTAGGTGTTCATTGTCACGACAAATTAGTTTAGCAAAAATACTCCAATTACCTGTCGTGTAATGGCATTCGATAACTTCAGGAATCCCTCTTAATTTTCTTACTGCATCTGGATTTCTAATTGCTTTGTCTAAGTAAATACCTATAAATGCAACTGTTTTATAACCCAATATTTTTGGATTTAAAATAACTTGAGAACCTTTGATAACTTGTGCATTTTCCAATTTTTTTAATCGTTGGTGAACTGCAGCTCCCGATATTCCTGACGTATTTGCTAGTATTTGAATAGGCGTACGTGCATCTTCTAGAAGATGTTTAATTATAATTTTATCGATACCATCTATTGAGATAGTCTGTTGTGTAATTTTCATCTAATACTTTTCATTATGTTTTAATCTAATTTAAAATTTTAAAATAGATTATTAATTATGAATAATGTAGATAAAAATCAAAAAATTAAAAAAAGCTAATTAACTTTTTCAACATATCTTTCGATAGCCATTGTCATTGATGGGGATTGGTCAGAAGGCGCTTTGACTTGTACTTTAAGCCCATGATTTTCGGCTGCTTTTATAGTAGTTTTTCCATATGCAGCAATACGTGTTTTATTTTGCTTAAAATCGGGAAAGTTTTTAAATAAAGATTCAATTCCTGAGGGACTAAAGAAAACTAAAATGTCATAATAAACATCTCTTAAATCAGATAGATCACTTACAACAGTTTTATATAAAATTGCACGTTGCCAGCTTAATTTTAGTGAATTGAGAAAATCCGGGACTTCACTTTTCAGAAGGTCAGAGGTAGGAAATAAATAATTTTCATTCTCAAATTTTTTGAAAACATTTTTCAGATCAAAAATTTTACCTTCACCAACATAAATTTTCCTTTTACGATATACTACATATTTTTGTAGATAGTAGGCCACAGCCTCTGATAAGCAAAAATATTTTGTAGTAGTCTTAATTGTAAATCTCATTTCTTTGCATAATCGAAAATAGTTATCGACGGCGTTTCTACTGGTAAGAATAACATTATCGAATTTATTAAAATCAATTTTTTGTCTTCTAACTTCTTTTGCAATCACACCTTCAACATGAATGAATGGTCTAAAATCAACAACTAAATTTAGTTTTTCTTTTAGTCTATTGTAAGGAGATTTTTCGGAAGATGGCTCAGGTTGGGATACCAATATTCTTTTCACTTTCATATTCATTCAATTTTACAACCACGGCTCTAATATTAAAATGTAGAACCAATACCAGGGTAATAATCTTAATGTGCAAAGATAAATAATTATATATAGAATTTGTTGTGGGTTAGATTTAAAAAGTAAAATTAGAATTCTAAACTGGTAAAAAACCCAGATAATTAAATAAAACAATGTAAATAATAAAAACTGTTTGTTTTGGATTTCAACATAATTGACAATTAATAAAAAAATCAAGTAAAATAATGCAAAACGAAAATTATTTATAAAATTTTTTAAAATACCAATTCTGTAATTATGGTTTATTTTAAGTTGGTTAATTAAAAATTGAATAAAAATATACCTAGAAGATAACATAAGTATTAGCGATGAAAACAAGTAATAATATTCAAAGGCAAATAATAAGGTTTTATAATTGTATTCTAATAATAAAATTAGAAAAAGACATAGGGTACTAACAGTTATTATAAAACAAAGAATATTATATGCTGATATCATATTAAATTTTTTCTCATTTGAAAATCTTTTAATATAGATGTCTGAAGAATAAAAAAGTGTAATACTCTTAAATCTTGGTGGGTTAATTTTAAAAATTACAGTTAGTATAATTAGATTAATAAAAAAAATAAAACTAATCCAATCTTGATTTAAATTGTTTTTGTAAATCAATTCTTCCATAATTCAAATTTAGGAGTTTAAAAAATTATACCCTTATACTGTCTAAGAACTAATTTTACATTTACTACATTTATATTTTTATGAAAAAAACTCTTGTAATTATCCCAACATATAATGAAATTGAAAACATCGAATCTCTAATTCATCAAGTTTTTCAAATAAAAATTGATTTAAATATTTTAGTTGTTGATGACAATTCTCCTGATGGTACAGGAGATAAAGTTCAAAATTTAATAAATAAATATTCTAAAAAATTATTTTTATTGAGACGAAAACAAAAAGAAGGACTTGGGGCTGCATATGTTGAGGGTTTTTTGTGGGCAATAAAATGCAATTACGACTTTATTTTTGAAATGGATGCAGATTTTTCTCACAACCCTTCTGAATTATTACCCATGTTGGAATTACTAAATTCAAACGTAGATGTCGTTGTTGGATCTCGGTATATAAAAGGATTTAATGTTGTCAATTGGCCTTTAACTAGAATTATAATTTCTTATTTAGCTTCATTGTATGTAAGATTAATAACTTTGATGCCAGTAAAAGACCCAACTGCTGGTTTTGTAGGATATAAAAGGAATGTTTTAATTAGTATAAATTTAGAAAAAATTAAATTTGTTGGATACGCTTTTCAAATTGAAATGAAATATAAGTCTTGGTTAAATGGATTTACTATTCAAGAATATCCAATAGTTTTTATAAACAGGAAATATGGTAAATCAAAAATGGACAAAAGCATCATTCTGGAAGCACTAAGAGGTGTTCTTTATTTGCGTTTAAATAAAAAAATATTTTCAAAGAAAAAATGAGAATAATTAAAATCATTAATGGTTTATTAGTAAATGAAGGAAATATAACTAAACAGGACATTTTAGTGAAAAATGATCGAATAGTTAAGATAGGGAATTCGATAAAGTTCTCAGGAGAATCTAAAGTAATTGATGCATCTGGAAAAATAATTTTCCCTGGATTAATTGATGATCAGGTTCATTTTAGAGAGCCAGGTTTAACTAACAAAGCTACTATAAAATCAGAGTCAAAAGCTGCACTTGCTGGAGGGATTACCTCTTTTTTAGAAATGCCAAATACCAACCCTCAAACAATAACTATTGCTAATTGGGAGGAAAAAAATAAACTCGCATCTAAAACATCATTTGCAAATTACAGTTTCATGTTTGGCGGTACTAATGATAATCTAGATCAAATTTTAGCATTGGACAACAAAAGAGTACCTGCATTAAAACTTTTTTTAGGGTCCTCTACAGGGAATATGCTTATTGATGATCCTGAAGTTTTAAAAGAAATTTTTAGAAGCACCAAATTGGTGATTGCTGTTCATTGTGAAGACGAGCAAACTATAAAAAATAATCTAAAAATTGCAAAAGAAAAATATGGAGATAAAATTCCTGTAGATCAACATCCAGTAATAAGAGATGAAAATGCTTGTTATTTGTCATCGTCTAGGGCAGTTGCACTTGCAAAAGAAACAGGAGCTCGATTACATGTTTTTCATCTCTCGACAGCAAAAGAAATCTCTTTATTTCAAAATAATATGCCACTTAATGAGAAAAAAATTACTGCAGAAGTATGCATTCATCACCTTTGGTTTAACGATTTAGATTACAAAAAAAAAGGAACACTTATTAAATGGAATCCGTCGATTAAGTCCAAAAAAGATCAAGAGGCATTGTGGGATGGTTTAAATAATGATTTTTTAGATGTATTAGCAACAGATCACGCCCCTCATACAATAAATGAGAAACTTAATGATTATAATAAATCACCTTCAGGAGGTCCTCTTGTTCAGCATGCATTACCAGCATTATTAACAGCTTATCATAAAGGTTTAGTTTCTTTAGAAAAAATTGTTGAAAAAGCATGTCACAATCCGGCTATTTTATTTGACATTAAGGACAGAGGATACATTAAAGAAGGATACTTTGCAGATTTGGTTTTTATTGACATAGATAAAGAATATAAGATAACAAAGAATGATCTTTTATATAAGTGTGGTTGGTCTCCTTTTGAGGGAACAAAATTTAAAGGTAAAATAGAGAAAACAATATTAAATGGAACTTTGGTCTATGATAAAGGAAAAATAAACTCAAAATCAGCTGCAAAAGAACTAACATTTAATAGATGATAAAAAAACAAATAAAAAATTTAATTTATTCTATTATGGTATTTCTATTTTTTAGTTGTAACAACTTTCCTTCTAACCAAAAACCTAATAATTTAATTGATGAAGAAACAATGGAAAAAATACTTTTCGAGGCCACAATGATGGATGTAATGAATACATTTAGCGAAAAAAATCCTGACTTTTTAAGATTATTTGGAGTAAATTATTTTTATCAAAAATATGGGATAGATAGTATTCAATTAATTCAAAGTGATAAATATTATTCAAAGAATCCTAGAATATATTATAGAATTTATAAGAAAGTACTTGATAAAATGCAAATGCAAAAGGACTCTATTGATAGATTAATTGATACTAAATAATAGATTTAAGTATATACTCTATTTTGTTTTTTGAAAATTATTAAAATATGTTTCAAGAGATTTTTCTATAGAGGCGTAATTAAAATTTATCTTTTTTTTAATTTTTTGACCATCATAATCTTGAAGTGAAAATAGAGTATCAATTAAGCCATAACTAAAAAATGTTCTTTTCAATCTAAATATATTTAATACTTTTTCAATAATTAAAATGGATATAAGTATACCCCTTGTAAGTTTAATTCTTGGTTTTTTCTTGTTCATTTTTATTGCAATTTTATCAAGAAATTTTTTCTGAGTAATATTTTCACTAACCAAAATAAAACGTTCATTTTTTATGTTTGAATTCATCAACAGAACCATTGCTTTTACTACATCATTAATATCAACTAAAGCAATTCTTCCATTAGTGTAAAAAGGTGATTCCCTATTAATTCTGTTGAATATAGAACTACTACTTTTACTATTAAAATTATATCCAATTATCACTCCAGGGTTCACAATTACAACATCTAAGCCCTCTTGTATTCCTCTCCAAACTTCTAGTTCTGCCGCAAATTTTGAATAAGCATAATGAGTGTGTCTTTGATTTTTAAACCAACTATTTGACTCATTTATTATTTTGATATTTTTTTCTGCACCTATGGAAGCAATAGAACTAACATAGGCAAGTTTTTTTACTTTATGTTTAATACATAGATTTACAATATTGGCTGTACCTTCAATATTAGTTTTAAATAATTTTTCCTTATGAAAATTAGCTAAAGATACTTTTGCAGCACAATGATATACCTGGTCAATTCCATTGAAAGCATTATCTAAACCGATTATATCATTTAAGTTTGTTTTTATCCACTCAATTCGTTGAAAATGATTTTTATCTTTTTTTGATGCATATTTATTAAAAAATAATTCAATTTCATTTAATTTTTCTTGACTTCTGTAAATTGCACGAATTTTTAAATTCTTTATTAAACACTCTAGAATAAGATGTGCTCCTACTAAACCAGTTCCACCTGTTATCAAGATCATATTCCAATTTACACTTTTTTAATTTTGATTTTTCGTTTCTCTCTGAGAAATCTATCTTTACTTTAAAAATAGATACAAGTGAATTTTGTACAAGAATTAAAATGGAGGGGATTACTTCATGATATGACTCCAGAAACAGAGAAATTTCTTTTAGAAAATAAAACTAAAGGATATATTGGTTTTGATCCTACAGCGGACTCACTTCACATTGGAAGTTTGGTGCAAATAATAATTTTGAAACATTTCCAAAATGCAGGACATAACCCAATAATTCTATTAGGAGGAGCTACTGGTATGATTGGTGATCCCTCTGGAAAATCAGATGAACGCAATTTATTAGATCAAAAAACACTAAAAAAAAATTCACAAGCTATAAAAAAACAGTTCGAAAACTTTCTTGATTTTGACAGAAAAAGTAAAAATAAAGCTGTCATGTTAAACAACTATGACTGGATGAAATCATATACATTAGTAGATTTTTCAAGGGATATCGGAAAGCATATAACTGTCAATTATATGATGTCAAAAGAATCCGTAAAAAAACGCTTAGGCTCAAACGTTAAAGTTGGTATGTCATTTACAGAATTCACTTATCAATTACTTCAAGGATATGATTTTTTACATCTTTATAAAACAGTTGATTGCAAAATACAGCTAGGAGGAAGTGACCAGTGGGGAAATATAACCACTGGGACAGAATTAATTAGAAGAAAAGAGAATGGTAAAGCCTATGCGATTACTTGTCCATTAATTAAAAAATCAGACGGATCTAAATTTGGGAAAACTGAAGAAGGAAATATTTGGTTAGATAAAAACAAAACCTCTACATATAAATTCTATCAATTTTGGCTAAATACCACTGATCAGGATGCATTAAATTATATTAAAATTTTTACTTTTTTATCAAGAGAACAAATTGAGCAAAAGATTGAAGAACATATTGAATCACCACATTTAAGAATTCTTCAAAAAATTATAGCAAAGGAAATAACAATATTTGTTCATGGTAACAAAGCCTTTAAAAAAGCAGTAGAGGCTTCACAAATTCTTTTTGGCACTGCAACAAGGGAGGCATTACAAAAAGTAGACACAGAACTTTTCTTGGAATTGTTTGAAGGTGTACCTCAAACCAAAGTAAGTATGTCTAAAATAAAAAAAGGTATTGATATTATAAGCGCCTTAGTTTTAGAAACAAGATTTTTAAAATCAAATGGTGAAGCAAAAAGAGCTCTTAAAGAAAATTCTATTTCAGTTAATCAAGTAAAGGTAGATCAAAATTATATAGTCGATCAGAATGATTTAATTGCGGCTCATTATGTTTTACTGAAAAGAGGGAAAAAGAGTTTTTTTATTTTAAATGTAATTGATTAGAATAAAATTATAAAACCATTAGATTACACCCTCTGATTTCTGAATTATCAAAACGCCCTAATATTTCAAATGAACCATTTTCATTTAATCTACCTAAATCCTGTGTTTCAATAAATGAACAAGAATCAATATTTGCTAGATCCAATATATTTATTCCACCTGTTTTATTAAATCCCAATTTTTCAAAAGGATCATTTACAGATCTTATATAAACTCTCATCCATGGAGGACATTTAAATATCCCTTTTTCTTGAGAATATGCTTGACTCAATATTTCAGTCATTCCATATTCAGAATGAATTTCAGAAACTCCAAAAGCATTTTTTAATTTTTTGTGTAAATCGGTACGAATTAATTCTTTTCTCATTCCCTTCATCCCTCCTGTTTCAATAATAATTGTATTAGGTATTTTCCAGTTAAAATTTTCAGAAAGCTTCAGAAGTGCAAAACTTACACCTATTAATATTGTTTTTTTTCCCTTAGTTTCTAATTCTATTAATTTTTTTTTTAATTTTTTTAAATCATTTAGATAAAATCCACTTTCTGGATCATTTGTATCTCTAATTAGATGATCTACCATATACACTAATGAGGAATCTTCTCTTTCTAAATAGGAAGGTAATAAAGCAAGCAAAACATAGTCCTCTATATTGCCGTAAAACAATGAAAAACATTTCTTAAAGCTCTTAATGTAAAGATTTATATCGTTTATAAGATGTTTTGAAGCAATTTCACCTGTGGTTTTACTTGACAGGAAGCATTTTTGAGGAGGATTTTTTGAAGAATTTATATCATGTGATCTAAAAAAATTTATAGGTAAGAAAGGGATATTTTTCAAATCATTGACTCTACCTGGATCAGTGTTCAATAATTTACAGTAGCTCCTATATGTTAAATTATTATGATATTGGTATTTAAAAAGATTTAGAGCTAAATCGTCAAATTGACTTTTGGATTTAATTTTATCGAAATCTAAAAAAAATTTTCTCATTGATTTCAAAATTAAATAAATTAAAATTTAATAATAAATTAAAATGTTGCTCAAAAAAATATCGTAAGTTGGATTTCGAATTAAAATAATTTTTATGAAATTTAATATTGAAGACTAGCCATTTAAGTGTATACTGTTTAAATTAAAAAAATGGAAAAAGATCAAACCAAAATTCTTTTAGTAGATGATGAACCAGATATCATTGAAATTATAAAGTTTAATTTAGAAAAAAAAGGATATAAAATTTACAGTGCCTCTGATGGAGTTGAAGCAATTAAAATGTCCGAAAAAATACTTCCACATTTAATTATTATGGATGTAATGATGCCAAAAATGGATGGTATTGAGGCATGTGAACATCTTAGAAAAGATAAAAGATTCTTAAACACAATTATAATGTTTTTATCAGCTAGAGGAGAGGATTTTTCTTATGTTTCTGCTTTTGAAGCAGGTGCTGATGATTATGTCACAAAACCAATTAAGCCAAAAGTACTAGTTTCTAAAGTCAAAGCTTTATTAAGGAGATTTAAAGATGAAAATCAAAAGCAAAATATATTAGATTTTGAGAGCTTAATTATTGACAAGGATCAATACAAAATAATTCTTAATGAAAAAGAAATATTTTTACCAAGAAAAGAATTTGAATTAGTATACCTTCTTGCTTCTAATAAAGATAAAGTTTGTAAAAGGGATGAAATTATGGAAGCTATTTGGGGATCAGATGTTGTTGTTGGTGACAGAACCATAGATGTTCATATAAGAAAATTGCGAGAAAAAATTGGAGATAATTATTTAAAAACAATAAAAGGAATAGGATATAAGTTTAACTTACCAAAAAAATAAACACTTTTGAAACTATTCAAGTTTAATAAAACATCCCTTTACTTATCTGTTTTAATAGCCCTTTTCTGCTCAATTATTTCTCTTTTACTAATATTTTTTTTTCTTAAAGTCATAAACTTTGATGTCATATCGCTTGGGATATTCATTTTTATTTTCACTTGTTCTTTTAGTTATTTATTACTCCATAATAGTTATGAAAAATTAATTATTAAAAGAATTAATGAATTATATAATAGTCTTTTTCCAGCTACTACCTCTTCCTCAATTTTAAAAAGTTCAGAGGATATTGAATTACTGACAAGAAATTTAAAAAAATTAAATATTGATAAAAATCTAGAAATAGAGGATCTAAAAAATCAAGATAATTTTAGAAAAGAATTTATGGGAAATATTGCCCATGAACTTAAAACACCGTTGTTTACAATACAGGGCTATATATTGACTTTACTAGATGGCGGTATATCTGATAAAAAAATTATAAAAAAGTATCTAAAACAAACTTCTAAAGGTGTTGACCGATTAACATATATAGTAAAAGACCTAGATTTAATAACAAAGTTTGAATCGGGAATTTCAAAACTTGAAATAAATGAATTTAATATTCTAACAACAATATATAATGCATTTGAAATGTTAGAAATTCAAGCGCAGAAAAATAACATAACAATTAAACTTGACAGAAAATATAATAAACCGATAATGGTTATTGCTGATGAGGAGAGAATTCAACAAGTTATTACTAATTTAATAATGAATTCTATAAAATATGGAATTGATAGAGGAATAACTGAGATAAGTATTAACCCACTTGAAGAAAATAAAATATTAGTTAGAATATCGGATAATGGAGAAGGTATTGACAAGGAACATTTACCTCGATTATTTGAACGTTTTTATCGAGTTGAAAAAACTAGAAACAGAAAATCTGGAGGTTCAGGATTAGGCTTATCTATAGTAAAACACATTATTGACGCACATAATGAAAAGATATTTGTTGAAAGTCAAGTTAATGTTGGTTCAGAGTTCTCCTTTTCGTTAACATGTGTTTCACCAAATGATATAGAAAGTTTAAAAATTTAAACAAATCGAAAAAAATTGTGGGAACTAAAAAAAAGTTAAAAAGATTCAAAGAAAATGAAAATTTTGAAAATGTTATCCAACCAAGCAGATCGGATCTTTTAAATGAAAAATTTCTCTTAAAAGGAAAATGGAATCTTAATTTTTTTAAAAATAATTTTCCAATTGTGCTAGAACTTGGATGCGGTAAAGGAGAGTATAGTTTATTTTTAGCTAATAAAAACCCAAATAAAAATTATATTGGGATTGATATAAAGGGAGCTCGCTTTTGGAAAGGAGCTAAAACAGCCATTGAAAGTAAAATGCATAACGTTGCTTTTTTAAGAACACAAATTGAGTTGTTAAGTTATTGTTTTGGAGAAAATGAGATTGATGAAATATGGATTACCTTTCCAGATCCACAAATTAAATTTAATAGGACTAAACATAGATTAACTAATCCTCAAATGCTAAATATTTATAAAAATATAATCATCAAAAAAGGTATAATACATTTAAAGACAGACAGTGAATTTTTATTTGGATATACATTAGGCAATGTAACTCAAATGGGTGAAGTTATTTATGCTCATCATGATATCTACAAAAATGAAAATTCTCCAATTGATTCTACAGCGATTCAAACTTTTTATGAAAAAAAATTTTTAGAGAAGAATAAATCAATTACGTACATGAAATTCAGATTATAAATTGGGTGTAGAAAAAACTTTTTTTGAAAGAGTATATGAAGTTGTTAGAAAGATACCTTTTGGTAGGGTAACGTCCTATGGTGCTATTGCTCAATATTTAGGCACATCAGCCAGTGCACGTTCAGTTGGTTGGGCCATGAATGCATCACATAATGATGACACTATTCCTGCTCATCGTGTAGTAAATCGTTATGGGCTTTTAACAGGAAAACATCATTTTGGAGGATCAAATATTATGAAAAATCTTTTGGAAAATGAAGGAATTAAAATAAATGAAAATCAAGTCAAAAATTTCAACCATCATTTTTGGAATCCTAATATTGAGTTAGAATCCCTTTAAAGTTTATTTATTTTTATTAAACCTTAATATTATATTTGGATACCTATTAAGTGTATATGAAAATTAGTAAAGAAGATGTTATTAATACCTTAAAAACAATTAGTCTTTCTGGTGATAATCAAAATATAATTGATAAGGGATCAGTCTCCAATGTTATGATTTTTGGAGATCAGATTGACATTGATCTTAAATTAAATAATCCAAGTTTACAAGCTAGGAAAAAGTTGGAGGTTTTAATTTTGAAAACTTTACATGAAAAAGTTTATGAGAAAGCTAAAATTAAAATAAATGTTTCAATTGTAGCTGAAGAAAAAAAAGATCAGTCTATTACAGCTAAAACCCTATCTGGTATTGAAAATGTTATTGCAATTTCCTCTGGGAAAGGAGGTGTTGGAAAATCTACATTAACTGCCAATATAGCTGTTACTTTATCAAATATGGGATGCAAAGTTGGAGTTTTGGATGCAGATATTTATGGACCATCAATACCAACTATGTTTGACCTAGAAGGGAAAAAACCATTTTCAGTCCAAATAGATGGTAAATCAAAAATGCAACCTATTGAAAATTACGGAGTAAAAATACTATCAATTGGATTTTTTACTAAACCCGGACAAGCAGTAATTTGGAGAGGGCCTATGGCGGCAAAAGCACTTAATCAAATGATTTTTGATGCAAATTGGGGTGATTTAGACTTTCTTTTAATCGATTTACCACCGGGGACAGGTGATATTCATTTAAGTATTGTCCAATCATTGCCAATTAATGGAGCTGTTGTTGTAAGTACCCCACAGAATGTTGCTTTAACTGATGCAAAAAAAGGGATTGCAATGTTCCAACAAAAAAACATTAATGTCCCTGTTCTTGGAATTATTGAGAATATGAGTTATTTCACTCCTCAAGAATTGCCACAAAATAAATATTATATATTTGGTAAAAAAGGAGCAGAATATCTCGCTAATGATATGGAAGTTCCATTTTTAGGATCTTTACCCTTAGTCCAGAGTGTAAGAGAAAGTGCTGATTACGGAAGACCTGCTTCCATGCAGGAAAAAACATCAATAAATAATGATTTTACTGTCATTACTCAAAACCTAGTTTCTCAGGTACTTAAAAGAAATAAAAATTTGCCGCCCACAAAAGTTGTAGAAATTACTAATTTAGTAGGCTGTGAAGCTATAAAAACTCAACCAAAATGAATAATAAGGAACTAGAATCAAAAATAGATATTGCTCTCGAAGAAATAAGGCCCTTTTTAAAGTCTGATGGTGGAGATATATCATTTGTTTCAATTGAAAATGGAAAGCATGTCAAAGTACAACTTCATGGAGCTTGTGCAGGATGTACGGTTAATCAAATGACATTAAAAACAGGAGTAGAAATGACAATTAAAAAACATCTTCCACAAATCGAGTCCGTTACAAGTATAGATTCGGTCTGATTGCATGAATAAAGAAATTACTATTTATCTTGTTGACAGAATGGGTGTCAAGCATAAATTGATTGCCCCGGTTGATTTTAATTTAAACTTAATGGAATTAATCAAATCTTATGAATTCCCATTAGAAGCTATTTGTGGAGGGATGGCACTGTGTGCTTCATGCCAATGTTATGTTAACAGTGACCACCAACTTCCAGAAATTTTGGAAAATGAAGAAGCAATGCTAGCTGAAGCCCTTAACGTTAAAAAAAACAGTAGGTTATCGTGTCAGATTTTAATAAATGAAAGATTAGACGGTCTTAATATAACATTAGCTCCAGAAGAATAATTCTAAACAAATTTTTTTTCAATAATGAAAATTCATACTTGTGCATTGTTTGATCTTGATGGTGTAATTGTAGACACTGCTAATTATCATTTTCTAGCATGGAAAAAAATAGCTTCAAATTTTGGATTTGAACTTTCTAAAGAAAACAATGAAAAACTTAAAGGAGTTAGTCGAACTAAATGTTTAAATATAATATTAGAACTTTCAAATTTCGATTTGAATGAAAATTCTTTTAATTATTATTTGAAGAAAAAAAATGAAATTTATTTAGATTATATAAAAAATATAAATTCTGAAAACATATTACCAGGTATTTTAAAAACACTTAATTATTTAAAAGAAAAAAACATTATGATTGGAATTGGTTCAGCCAGTAAAAATGCAAGATTTATAATAGAAAAATTAAAAATAGTCCCATTTTTCGATGTCATTGTTGACGGAAATCAAATAGTTAATAGTAAGCCAGACCCAGAAGTTTTCTTAAAAGGTAGTAAAGCTTTAGGTGTTCTTCCTGAAAATTGTGTTGTCTTTGAAGATTCTGATTCTGGAATTCAAGCTGCAAAAGCAGCAAAAATGACTGCAATTGCTATAGGGACTCCAGATAAATTCTCTAATTATGATTTTTGCTTTACAAACTTTTTAAAAATAGTAAAATCAGATTTAGATAATTTATTTACCTCTAAAAATTATATTTAGTACGAAAAAGCAAATAAGATGAAAAAAGGTTATCTAAAAATAGATCCTTGGGAAATCATAGAAGAGGATTTTGATCCGAAAAAAGTCAAAGCATCTGAAAGCATTTTTAGTCTTGGAAATGGAGCTATGGGGCAAAGAGCCAATTTTGAAGAAGAATATTCAGGTGATACATTTCAGGGTAGTTATATTGGAGGAGTTTATTATCCGGACAAAACTAAAGTTGGTTGGTGGAAAAATGGTTATCCAGAATATTTTGCTAAGGTAATTAATGCACCTAATTGGATTGGAATTCATATAAAAATAGGTGGACATAAATTAGATCTTAACAAATGTAAAGATGTAAAAAACTTTAAAAGAGTGTTAAATATGAAAACGGGTATTTATACTCGTTCTTTCGAAGTTCAAATATCAAATGATTATAGAATTGCAGTAGAGATTAGGCGTTTTTTGTCAATGGCTCAAGGTGAATTGGGTGCGATTAAATATAAAATAAAAGCACTTGAGGGATCTCCTGAAATAATTTTTGATTCATTTATTGATGGAAATATAAAAAATCAAGATTCAAATTGGGAAGACCCATTCTGGTCTCATAAGAACCATTGTATATCTGACGAATTAATTTTACTTCATTCTCAAACACTAAAAACGGAGTTCGATATAGCTACCTATGCACAAAGTAAACTTTTAGATGAGCATGGTAATTCTATTGGTAGTTTAGAAAAATATGAAAAAGAAAATCGTATAAGCCAGGTTATTAAATATAAATTAGATGAGGGATCAAGTTGTACTCTCATTAAATTTGGTGGCTATATTAACGCTTTGAATCACCTATGTTCTGAATTTAATAATATTGCTAAAGAACTTGTTACCCAATCACACCAAAAAGGATTTGATTTATTAGCTGAGGAACACAGTTATGAATGGAATAAGATTTGGGATCAATCTGATATTCAAATTAAAGGAGATGATAAAGCACAACAGGGTATTAGATTTAATATATTCCAACTTAATCAAACTTATAATGGTCATGATTCTAGACTAAATATTGGTCCTAAAGGTTTTACTGGTGAAAAATATGGAGGAAGCACATATTGGGATACAGAAGCATATTGCCTCCCCTTTTATATGGCTACAAAAGACCAAAATGTTGCTAGGAACTTACTTAAATATCGCTATGAACAGTTGGATAAAGCTATTGAAAATGCCTCAAAATTAGGTTTTAATAATGGAGCTGCGCTTTATCCTATGGTAACTATGAATGGAGAAGAATGTCATAATGAATGGGAGATAACCTTTGAAGAAATTCATCGAAACGGAGCCATAGCATTTGCTATATTTAATTACGAGAGGTATACAGGAGACACCAATTATATTCCGGAAATGGGTATCGAAGTTTTAATAGCCATAACTAGATTCTGGATTCAGCGTGTTAATTATTCTGAAGAAAAAAAAGCATATGTAATGCTAGGGGTTACAGGACCCAATGAATATGAAAATAATATTAATAACAATTGGTACACAAATTATATTGCTAAGTGGTGCATTGAGTATACTTTGAAAGAAATTAATAAAGTAAAAAAATTCAATACCAAAAGGTGGAAAATTATTATTAGAAAAATAGATTGGGATGATAAGGAATTAGATTTGTGGAATGATGTAGTTAAGAAAATATATTTACCCAAGCATCCTGAAAAAGATATTTATTTACAACAAGATGGTTTTTTAGATAAGGAATTTCATCCAGCAAGTATTCTTAAAGATGAGGAACGACCAATCAATCAGAACTGGTCATGGGATCGTATTTTACGTTCTCCCTTTATAAAACAAGCAGATGTATTACAGGGATTTTATCTCTTTGAAGATCACTTTAACAAAAAAATGTTGGAGCAGCATTTTGATTTTTATGAGCCATTAACTGTACACGAATCATCACTATCCCCTTGTATTCATTCGATATTGGCTTCTCGTTTAGGAAGAACTGAACAAGCATATTCCTTTTATTTAAGGACTTCTCGTTTAGATTTAGATGATTATAATAAGGAGGTAGATGAGGGTCTTCATATTACAAGTATGGCAGGGACATGGATGAGTGTTGTCGAAGGTTTTGGAGGAGTTCGGGTTTTAAAAAACCAATTGCATATTGATCCAATATTACCTAATTCATGGAATGAATTTAGTTTTAGAATAAATTTCAGAAATACATTAGTAAAAGTTGTTGTTAATAAAAATGAAATAGATATTTCTTATTCAAATCCAGATCTTATAGTTTATTGTAAAGGAGAGAAGATCATAATTTAATAAGTTAAAATGAGGTATTTATCTATTTTATTTTTCGTTTCATTAATTACAAATGCTCAAATTAAAAGAATAGAACCACCTTTTTGGTGGGAAGGTATGAATGATAGTAAACTACAAGTTTTAATTTACGGAGATAATATAGCCAGATATAAAGTTAAATCAAAAGGCATGGATCTGATAAATGTTGAGCGAGTAGAAAATGAAAATTATCTTTTTTTAAATTTTAATCTATCTTTCCAAAAAAAGGGTTTTTACGATATTGATCTGTATGATTCTTTTGATAGAAAGATTGATAATTATTCTTATGAAATTAAATCACGAGAAAAAGGAAAAAAGATATCTAGTTTTAATTCTTCGGATGTCATTTATCTGATAATGCCTGACCGTTTTGCAAATGGGAATCAATCAAACGACTCGCATCCTGATTTAACAGAAAAGGTAAATCGGAAAGAACAAGATGGTCGACACGGTGGAGATATTGAGGGAATTATAAAAAATTTAGATTATTTACAGGAGTTAGGAATCACAACAATTTGGTCAACACCACTCTGTGAAGATAATGACCCAAAGGTTTCATATCATACCTATGCTCAAAGTGATGTTTACAGAATTGATCCTCGATTTGGAACTAACAACGATTATAAACGTTTAGCTGAAAATCTTCATCAACGGGGAATGAAAATAATCATGGATTATGTAACCAACCATTGGGGCATTGAACATTGGATGATTAAAGACCTTCCAAATAAAGATTGGATTCATAAGTTTGATAAATACGTTAATACAAATCATAGAAAGGAGATTCACTCTGATCCTTATGCTTCAAAAAAAGACAAAAAGGAATTAATTCAAGGGTGGTTTGTCCCTTCAATGGCTGATTTGAATCAGAGCAATCCTTTACTTTTAAAATATTTAATTCAAAATGCAATATGGTGGATTGAATTTGCAAATATTGATGGATTTCGTGTTGATACATTTCCCTATAATAATCCTAAGCCAATGGTCGAGTGGGTAAAATCAATTAGAAATGAATATCCAAATTTTAATATAGTCGGGGAGGGGTGGATGCACAATACGATTCATTTGTCCTATTGGCAGGAAAATAGCCCTATTGCTGATATTAAAGGATTTAATTCATTTCTACCGAGTGTTATGGACTTTACATTAAATGATGCATTGGTAAAAAGTTTTAGTGAAAGAAATAGTAATTGGGAAGGTGGTATGACAAGGATATATAAAAATTTACAAAATGATTTTCTTTATACTAATGTAAATAATCTATTGATTTTTGCAGAAAATCATGATACTAACAGAATAAATGATTTTTATCCAGAACTTAAAGATTACAAGAGAATGATGTCAGTTTTAATGACTCTTAGAGGGATACCACAAATTTATTATGGCTCTGAAATAGGAATGACAGGTAAAAAAGAAAATGGTGACGGAGACATTAGAAGAGATTTTCCAGGTGGTTGGTTAACTGATAATAAAAATGCTTTTTTAAAAGAAGAACGTACAATTGAACAAAATAATTATTTCGAATTCACAAAAAAGCTGCTTAACTGGCGTAAATCTAATGAAGCTGTCCATCAAGGAAAAACTTTACATTATACACCACAAAATGATGTTTATGTGTATTTTAGATTCTTAGATAATTTAAGAGTAATGATTGTTGTAAATAACAGTTCTGAGGATCAAACTATCCTACTAGATCGTTTTGAGGAAGGACTAAATGGGAAATATAATGGAATTGAAATTTTAAGCAATAATAAAATTACATTAGGTAAAAGCCTAAAAATAAAGGCTGGAATGGTTAAAATAATTGAATTAAATTGAAACTATGAAATCTTATTTAACTGTACTTCTAGGGATTTTAATATTTTCTTGTCAATCTTCAAGAGAAAAAGCTAGAAAGCCTCAAGAATCCTTAAAAGTTACAAAAACATTAGAACCAATAAGTGAAAAAATTATTGCAAATTCTGTTTTATATGAAGCGAATATTAGACAATATTCCAACGAAGGTACATTTAACGCTTTTACTAAAGATTTACATCTTTTAAAAAAAATGGGAGTTAAAATTTTGTGGTTAATGCCAATTAATCCGATTTCTACAACAAAAAGCAAGGGACCATTAGGGAGCTATTATGCTGTATCAAACTATACAAAAGTGAATCCTGAATTCGGAACTTTACAAGACTTTAAAGCTTTAGTGAAAAAAGCACACGAAATGGGTATTTATGTTATTTTAGATTGGGTACCTGGACATACAGGCTGGGACCATAACTGGATCAAGGATAAAAGTGACTATTATTTAAAAAATAAAAAAGGCGAAATTATTGATCCGATTGATTTTAGAACAGGCAAGTCGTTTGGCTGGACAGATGTAGCTGATCTTGATTATAGTAATCTTAAAATGAGAGAGGAGCTTCGTCAAGCAATGATATACTGGGTTAAAGAAGCTGACATTGATGGATATAGAATAGACCAAGCTTATGCAGTTCCAAAAATATTTTATGATAAGACATTCAAAGCATTAAGAGATATAAAACCTGTTTTTCTCTTAGCTGAGACTGATATTTATCATCCTGGGGGTATCAAACTAGTGAGTAAGTTTGATGCTACTTATGATTGGACTGGTCATCATTTATCAAAAGATATAGCAAAAGGCAGAAAAAATGCCAATGATTATTACAAACATATCAAAAGGACAATCCGCTTGTATGGTAAAGACAATATACTAGTCAATTTTGTTTCTAATCATGATGAAAATTCTTGGAATGGAACTATAAATGAAAGCTATGGTGATGCACAATATGTTTTTATGGCTATGAATTATATGCTTCCAGGCATGCCATTAGTTTATTCAGGACAAGAATATGATTTAAATAAAAGATTACATTTTTTTGAAAAAGATAGTTTTCCAAAAATTAAAGGAAATACTATGGAATTTTTACAACAAATGGGTGCACTGAAAAACAATCATAAAGCCCTAGCCACTGGATCAAATGGAGGTTCATTTAAAAGAATTTTCTCAACAAAAGACAATCAAATTTTTGCTTTTGAAAGAGAAAAAAATGGAGATACTCTTGTCGTTGTTGCAAATTTAAGTAATGGTTATTCGCAATTTACTATGCCTTATGATGGTGAGTTTAAGAGATATCAAGATTTTAAAGTCAAACGACTTTCATCTTCTTATCAATATGATATGAAGCCATGGGAGTTTTGGATATTAATAAAGTAGAAGAACCTCTCGTTAATAAGCTAAAAATTTAAGGGAAATTAATTTATGAGAATCAGAGGAGTTTTAGTTGTTTTATATTTAAGTTTTATGAGTATTTATTGCGAATCTCAAAAGAACATTGTTATTATTGGTCATAGAGGGGCAAAGGGTCACCTAGCAGAAAACACACTTCCTTCAATAGCAAAAGCCATTGATTTAGGAGTAAATGGAATAGAAATAGACGTCTTTAAATGCGCTTCTGGTGAATTAGTTGTCTTTCACGACAAGACACTCGAAGATCTTACAAACGCTAGTGGATATATAGAGGATTTAGATTTAGATTCAATTCAACGTATAGAAGTTTTGGATGGCTACACAATTCCTACATTGAATGAAGTAATGGATTTAATTCAAGGAAAGGTTTTTCTTAATATTGAATTGAAGGGAAGTCAAACAGCAATCGAAACTAATAATCTTTTGGAAGAATACTTTGATAAAGAAGAATGGTCAAACGAAAAAATTTTGATTTCTAGTTTTATTTGGGAAGAACTAAAAAAATTTAGACAAATAAATAAAGAAATTCCAATAGCTATTTTAACTGAAGATGATCCCTTAGATGCTATTCCTGTAGGATTAGAACTTGACGCTGTTTCAATTAATCCTGATTATGAGACTTTAAACGATGAAAATATTCAAAAAATTCAAAAAAATGGATTTAAAATATATCCTTGGACAGTTAACGCACCCAAAGATATTAGACTGTTAATTGACAAAGGAGTAGATGGAATTATTACTGACTTTCCAGAAAGAATAGTAAAATAATCTATTAGTTCAAATAAATTATAAATGCGTTCAAAATAGAAGCAAAACTCACCCAGACTATATAGGGATATAACATAATAGAAGCTTTTTTATCAACGAGTCGAAACCAAAATATTGTTCTTTGAATAAGTATCCATAAAATAACAATTACAACCATAGATAAAGAAGGGTTTCTTAGTCCAAAAAAAACTAATGACCATAGTCCGTTAAGAATCAATTGGGATAGAAAATGATATATAGCTGTTTTCCCCCACAAATGTCTTCTCCCAAAAAACCAAACCCTACCAATAGCAATTCCCATAAGGATATAAAGAAATGTCCAAACAGGACCAAATACCCAATTAGGAGGTGAAAAAAAAGGTTTTTCTAAATTTTCATACCAATTTGGGATAGCATTTTTTGTAACTATACTTGAGATTAAACCTATACCTAGCGAAAGTAAAATTCCAACAATGCATGCTAATATTAAATCTTTTTTTATTTTTTTCATTCCATATACAAAGTAGTGATTTCTAATCTTTCTTCAATAAATCATAACATATGAAGTCCTATATTTGAAATTTATATGGAAGAAAATTTATTTGTTTCAAAAACAGCACCCCCCAGAGAGTTCAAATCTTTTTGGGAAGCCCCCAGTAATATAGCTTTGGTAAAATATTGGGGAAAAATAAGTTCTCAAATACCAAAAAATCCTTCTTTGAGTTTTACATTGTCAAAATGTGTTACTAAGACAGAAATTTTATTTAAACCTCATAAATCAAAAACCTTTGACTTTGATTTTTATTTTGATGATAAACCAATGACCAATTTTGAGATTAAGCTTGGAACATTTTTCAAACTTGTAAGTTCCTACATACCTTGGATAAATGAATATAAACTAGTCATAAAAAGTCAAAATTCTTTTCCTCACAGCAGTGGTATTGCTTCATCAGCATCAGCGATGGCTGCATTGTCTTTAAATTTGATGGATATGGAAAGAAAATTATTTCCAAAAATGGATAATTCTTTTTTTTATCAGAAAGCTTCTTTTTTAGCTCGTTTAGGGTCTGGAAGTGCTGCTAGAAGTATTAAGGGACCTGTCACAATATGGGGTAAAAATAATTCAGTTTCTTTTTCGTCTGATCTTTATGCAGTAAATTTTGACGATGAATTAAGCCCTATTTTTAAAACTTATCAAAATGCAATCCTACTAGTAGATAAGAACTCAAAGTCTGTTACTAGTTCTCAAGGACATAATTTAATGAATAAACACCCTTATGCATCTAATAGATTTATACAAGCTAAAAGTAATTTGAAAAATCTTGTTGACATTATGAAGTCCGAAGATTTAGATGGATTTGTTGAGATTGTTGAGTCAGAGGCTTTATCACTTCATGCTATGATGATGACCTCAAATCCATATTTTATTTTGTTTAAGCCGAATACTTTATCAATAATTGAAAAAACTTGGGACCTCAGGAAAAATAAAAAAATTCCTATTTGTTTTACCCTTGATGCTGGAGCAAATGTCCATCTTCTATATCCATTTGAATTTAAAAATATAGTTAAAATATTTATTGAAGATGAGTTAAAAGAATTTTGTCAGAATGGTCAATACATTTTGGATTATGTAGGTGTTGGTGCTAAAAAAATTTAAATTAGATTTAATTCTAGAAAACGTTTTTCTTATTTATGCAATCGTCTCAATTTTTCTCTAAAATTTTACTTTTTGGGGAATATGGAATAATTAAAAGTTCTAAAGGACTTTCTATTCCATATGATTCCTATAGTGGATTTTTAAGTATTCTAGATCAAGGCACTAATGAAAATAAAGTTTCTCATAATAATTTATCAGCATTCTCAGAATATCTAAAGAAGATAAATAATGAAATATTAGATTTTGACTGGGAAAAATTAGAAAATGATTTAGCCAATAGACTTTTTTTTGATAGTAATATACCTAAAGGCTATGGGGTTGGGAGTAGTGGAGCAATAGTAGCCGCATTTTATGACAGATATATTTTAAGTAAAAAAAAATTTGATAAAACTTTAAATAATGAAAATCTAATTTATTTAAAAAATATTTTTAGTAAGATGGAATCTTTTTTTCATGGCAAATCTTCTGGCCTTGATCCATTAAATAGCTATCTCAATTTACCTATTTTAATAAAATCTGCAGATCAAATTGAAACAACTAAAATTCCGATTAAAAAATCATCTGATGAGAATGTCATTTTTTTGTTAGACACTGGTTTTAATTGTGAAACTGAGCCAATGGTGTCATTATTTATGGATAAAATGCAGAATAAAGAATTTAGTAAAATATTTAATAACGAGTTTATTGTAAGTTCAAACAAATGCATAGAGTATTTTTTAAAAGGTGAGATTGATTTATTTTTTATTAATCTAAAAAAATTATCTTCTATTACAATTAAATATTTTAAACCTATGATACCTGAAAAATTTCATGAATTGTGGTATGAGGGAATTAAAACGAATGATTTTTACTTCAAACTATGTGGCTCTGGGGGCGGAGGATATATTTTAGGATTTTCAAAAGATCCCAATAAAACAAAAAGATTAATGAAAAATAATTTAATAGAAATTGTATCTCAGTTTTAAAAAGATTGATAAATGAATTTTTCATGATATTTTAAGATCTAGTTTCCATGAAATCAAAAAAACAATTAGTAAAATCTAAGAACTCCTATTCAAAAAATGAGAACAGTGTCCGTTTAAATAAATTTTTAGCAAATGCCGGTTTAGGCTCAAGAAGAGAGGCCGACAATTTTATTAAAATGGGATTAGTTCAAATTAATGGAAAGGTAATTGCAGAAATGGGATACAAGGTTAAGCCAAATGATATTGTTAAATATGATGGTTCAAGAGTAAAAAATTCAGCTTTAGAGTATCTTTTGATAAACAAACCTAAGGGATTTATAGCCTCTTCTCAAAAAAGAAAAATTAATAAGCCTATACAAGATCTTATTTCATCAGTTATTGACGCAAAGATTCTTCCAGTTGGGGATATGGGTAGACCTTTGACTGGATTATTGATTTTAACTAATGATGAAAAAATAAGAATAAGAATTAATAATTCTAAAAAAATTCATATGGTTTATCATGTGAAATTGGAGAAAAATATTTCAAATGAAATCATGAGCAAACTAAAAAAGGATCAATTGGTATTCGATAAAACTCAAAAAATAAATTCCATAAGTCATATTCCAGGAAAATCAAAAAAAGAGGTGGGTGTTGAGGTGCATTCTATTTCTCCTTTAATACTTACAAAACTTTTTGAAGCATCTGGATCAAAAGTTATTCAAATGGATCGAGTTGTTTTTGGTGGACTAACCAAAAAAGATTTACCAAGAGGTAAATGGAGAAGATTAACTACTAAAGAAATTGGGTTTTTGAAGATGATGTCCTAATTTTTTGTAAAAGATTTCATAAAAAAAACATCCGTAAACTAAACAGTAAGAAAATAATTGTAATACTATATTTTCCTGAATAAAATTTGAGGAATAGGCATTGTAACTCCAAAAAACTGTCAAACTCCAAATTATAGGGAATGCGTAACCTGAAATAATACCAACTAAAATTAAATTAATTATGTACCAAGGATGAATTGTAGTAGAAATAAAAAAATAACAACTTAAAAATAATAGTAAGCTTTCAAGTATTCTTTTATTATTCAGGTTAGAATAAAGCAAACTAAAACAAAAAATTAACCCTATGTTAATATAAGGAGTAATATTTCCAAGTTGACGTATTATATTATATCCATACGTTTTATAACCAATAAAACGAATTATTTTGTATATACTTCCATTAAATTCAAAGTAATTAAACCAAAGTCGAATCGTATTTAAATAGTTTTCAATCATAATTCCATTAAAAAAAGGGAACCAAATTATGATTGAAAAAAAACCAGATATCAATGCAAACAAAATAAATTTTCGATATCCTAAAAATCTAAAAAAGAAAGGAATAAAAAGTAGTGGTAATAATTTTATTCCTATTGCTATAGCCATAAATAAACCTCCCAAAAATGGATTTTTTTTGAAACAAAATATCCATGAGAATATTGTAAAACATAACATAAAACTCTCACTATGTAAATTTCCAAATCCTTCAATAATTACAATAGGATTTAAAAAATACCATACAATGTATTTTGGATCAAGTTTTAGATATTCTAATAAAAATTTTGTTCCAAAAAACAAACAAATTTCTCCAATTAAATAAACACACCTAATTCCCTTTACATAATTAAGAATTCCATTTTGATCTAAATGACAAATTAATTTAAATAGGTATTGACTAAGGGGGGGATAGTTAGTATAATTGATCAAACTAAGATCACTCATTTGATTGTATATTGTAGACGAATTTGGGAATATTACAGAATCAACTATTTGACTAGGATTATATTGATAAGGATTAATACCTAATAGTTGAATATTTCCATCCCAGAGAAAACGATAAAAATCTTCTGAAAGAGAAGGGATATGCTCCCAAAAAAGTGCTCGACAAATAAGTCCAATTATAAAAACACCAATTAACGAATTATACTTTCTTATCCATAAATAGAGTATTACGAATAATAAGGTATAGCATGTAAGTAATAAGAAAGTATCATCTCGTTGAATTTTGTATGAAAACAAATAAAAACCAAATAAGAAAGTAGATGAATAGAAACAAAACAAAATTTTTTCTTGAATTCTCATTTTAATTTGCCTTCCTTAAAATCAAAATAACTTATTGTTGAAAACCCAATAAAGAGAAAAATATAAAAAAATAAAAAACTAAAATCAGCTTTAGGAAAAATTAATAAAGAGGCGATTATTGCAAACAGAAAATATATTGCAGTAACCAATTCAATTATTGAATAAATTGAAATTTTATTTTTGGCATATTTGTTTTTTCTTATGCTTGTATTATTAAATTTTGGAGTTCGAATAAATGGACTTTTTTTGCCAAAATATCCTTCTAAAACAGCAATTGAATTGTGTATTGAAAATCCCATTACCAAGCTATAAAAAGTAATAAAGCGTTTAAAATAAAATAAAAAAGAAAAAGCCCCACCTCCATAAAAATACTTATGAACATGCCAATAACAGCAGAAAAAAATTAAAGTACTTATGATGAACAAACCACTTATATTAAATAAAAAAGATAGTTCAGGATATACATTTTTAATAAAAAGTAATGGAACACTTAGTACAGAAATAATTAATACATTTAAAAACATACTGCTATTAAGTAAATGAAACAGAGCATTTATTTTTGTATATAAATTCAAATTTTTAGAAATAATTACTTTTTGGATTATTTTCCTAAAATTTTCAGCTCCTCCTTTATTCCATCTAAATTGTTGAGAGCGTATTGCACTCATGCTAATTGGCAGTTCAGCCATAGTTTCAATTTCATCCAAATATTTAAATTTCCAATTTTTAAGTTGTGCACGGTAGCTTAGATCTAGGTCTTCAGTTAAGGTGTCATGTTCCCAGTTTCCAGCATCAATTATACAGGTTTTTCTCCAAATCCCTGCTGTGCCGTTAAAATTTATAAAATGATTTTGACTATTTCTTCCTATTTGCTCTAAAATAAAATGAGAGTCTAAAGCAAAAGCTTGAACTTTAGTTAAAACAGAATAGTTCCTATTTAAATGTCCCCATCTTGTTTGAACAACACCAATTTTTGAGTCTTCAAAATAAGGAATTGTATTTAACAACCAATTTGATTGGGGCATAAAATCAGCATCAAAAATAACTATAAATTCTCCAGTTGCTGTTTCAAGTCCTTTTTTCAAAGCACCCGCTTTAAAACCTACTCTTTTTTTTCTGGTTATTAGTTCAATAGGGATATCTTTCTTTTGATATTTACTAACTAAATTTTTAGTAAGAATTAATGATTCGTCAATAGAATCATCTAATACTTGAATTTGAATTTTATTTTTAGGGTATTCTAATGCTGTAATACATTTTAATAGTCTTTCAACCACATAATATTCATTATAAAGTGGAAGCTGTATTGTCACCTTTGGTAGTTGAGTTGGAAGTAAAGGTTTCTTTTTTTTTTCTTTTTTATGTTTCAAAAGATATCTCAACATATTTAGCTGAGTTAAACTATATATGAAAATCATAAGCAAACTGCTAATGTATATTGCAAAAGTAATGTATGATAAAACGAGCATTTTGAAACTTAATTTATTTCCACTTTGAGAAATAAAATTTTCCAATCCAAGTTAGTATTTTATATCCAGCCATCAATGTCCCCTTAACTGTTCCTGATACTTTTGATATCCCAATTCTTCTTCTATATCTTACTGGAACCTCAACATAAGCTAATTTTCTTCTTAAAATTTTTAACTGCATTTCAATTGTCCAGCCATATGTTTTATCTTTCATTCCAAGAGAGTTTAGAGTGTCCCAACGTATAGCTCGAAATGGACCTAAATCAGTAAAATTACCTTTATAAAGTAAGCGCATTAAAAAGCAAGCTAGAGCATTTCCAAAAACTTGTTGAATAGTAATAGCTCCTTTCTCTCTCAAATTTTTTGATCTTGTCCCAATACAAAAAACTACTTTTTCTTCTATAATTGGATTCACAATTTTATTTAAATCTTCAGGATAATCTGAGTAGTCACCATCTAAAAAAACAACTATATCGGGAGGGTTATTTTTTAAATATTTAATTCCTTTCAGACACGCATAGCCATAACCTTTTTGGTTTTCATGTAAAACAATTGCATTTTTTGATTTAGCTACTATTGATGTATCATCATTTGAGCAATTATCTACAACAATTATCTCTTTGACAATTCTTGGGATAGAATCAATTACCAAACCAATAGACTTTTCTTCATTATGAGCCGGTATAACTACAGCAATTTTGATACCAATATTTTTAATTTATATTTAATTCTAATTGCTGTTGAGGAACAATATATTTATCAAAATACCAACTGGATAATGATTCAAACGCTAAAAAAAATGAAACCCCAAAAGTGGTAAGAAGTAGAATCAATAAAATCAAATTAAGTTTTTTTCTTTGTGGATTTATTGAACATTGATTTTGCTTTTTCCTAAAAATTAGTGTAGCATAAACACCTAATCCAACCGCAATGATTCTCAGAATAATAGAGCCAATTCCAAGACTACCATCCTCTTTATAAAAAAAATCTGCAAAAGAAATCGCAACTACACCTCCCATCAATCCAAACATAAATAAAACTGCTGGGGCAACACAACAAAGCATTCCAGTTAAAGCAGATAGTAATCCATACTTAATCGACCACTTAAAAGCATTTGGATTTTTCATAATTTATTTCAAAAATATTTATTATTCATTTAATTCCCAATTGTATGGTAAATAATTGAGTTTTGATCTTTGAATATTAATTTTAGAATATCTGGAAATAAAATCAAGCATCATTTTTTTTGATCCAAAATCACTTCCGTACCATAAAAATATTTTTGAAATAGCCGATTTATTTTCATCTAATTCATTTTTTGAATTATCATTCAAAAATGAAATAGTTACTTCATTTAATTGATTGTTTAGTTTTTTTTCGGTGTAGGCCTCGTTTAATAATTTAGGACAAGACTTAGAAGCACAATTAATTGCGAAATGAATACGAGGCTCATTCAATTTTCTTAAAATTTTGTGTTCAATATCATCTAAACTATAGTTGACTCCTCTAGATTTAAAACATTTCGTTTTCCAAGGTGAGTTAATTTCCTTAATGCTATTTAAAGGATAATTTGCTAGGATTAATTTTACTGTCAATGCATTGTATGCGTTTATCCAAAAAGATATTTTGTGAGATTTTGAAGATTTATCTTCCGGAGGAAATTTTGATAAAAGATTAATATAAGCATCTAAATTACTTTTATTTTTATTCCATAACTTATAGTTAACATTTCCATTATTTGAAACATATTTTTTTAAATCATTATTCCAACGATGATGAATATTTTTTTGACTAAATGACATAAAAAATGTCAATAAAAAAATAAAGTGGAGGAAATTTCTTGCGAAATAATTCAAATTGTAATGTTTAGTTAAAATATTCAAAACATGAATTTTTTATTATACTTTTTCAAAAGTGATAAGTTAGACTTAACATCTGAAAAGCTATCTATATCTTTTGCAATTTCTAAAAAACTTATTTTTCTATCTTTTATTTTTAAAATTGTTTTTTCCAAAACATTATTTGTACTCCATGGAATATTTTTAAAAATATTTTCATCAAGATTTTTCATTCCAATTAAGAAGTAACCGCCATCATAGGAAGGCCCAATTACTAAATCACATTTATCCAATAATTTAAATGAATCAGTAATTATTTTTTCATTTAAAGTCCATAGATCTGTTCCTATTAAAACTATTTTTTTATATTTTTTTTTGAATGCCCATTGAAATGCATTTGCCATTTTTTCCCCTAAATTTTCACCTAGTTGCAATTTAGATTTTACAGAATGCTTAAATAAGTTTTCCAATTTTTCATTATTTCTATTTTTAAATAAAACAGTCATTATTTTAGTTTTTTTGGTCACATTTGAAGTATGAGAAAGTAATTGTTCATAAATCCATTTTGACCTATCCATTCCTATATTTTTACCAATACGAGTTTTAACTTCTCCCAATATTGGAGCTTTAGCCAGAACGATTATAATAGAGCTCATGAAGTAAAACAAAAAAAATATTTTGATTATTAAAATTATATAATTATTAATTTGTATAAATTAATTTTAAATCAAATAATTTTTTTGTTTTATCATCTACATCCATATAAACCCTACATTAAAGTAAATACAACCAGTATAATAGTTGGTACTTTACCACCACCTCGTTTTTCAACAAGAGAATTAAATTACAATGATGTTGATTTTTCTTATGGTAGTAGTAGCGGATTGCTTTGGAAGGTGCTAGATAGTATTTTTGATCTAAAATTAGATTATAAAAACACTAGATTAGCGGTTAAGCAAAGAAAAAATTTTTTAGATAAAAATAAAATAGGAATATGCGATATTGTATATTCAGCTTTTAGAGAAAAAATTGATGCTTCTGATTTAGGAATGCAAAATGTTAAACTAAGAAATATTTTATCAATTTTAAAAAGCAATTTAAAAATAAATACTTTGATTTTTACTGGAGGTAATTCTACGAATGGACCTGAGTATTTTTTTCGAAAATTATTAAAAAAAGAAGGAATTTTTTTTAAACAGATTGAAGAAAATTCACCTAGAAAACACCAATTTCATTATTATGGGAGAACATTTTTCACTTATTCTTTAGTGGCTCCTTCGGGCGCAGCTAATAGATCTATAGGAAGTACAAATTTATATAAGAATAAAAAGAAATTAGATCCAAATTATACAACTTTTGACTTTAGGGTTGAACAATACAAAGAAGTGTTTTTACCTAATAGATGAAACAAATGAGCTAATTTTATTGACCCCTTTTTTTTCTAAAAATTTTATAAATGCTGAACCAATTATAGCCCCATCAGAATATCTAATTGCAGTATTAAAAGTTTCAGAATTGCTTATCCCAAAACCAATGATTTTAGGTGTCTTTAATTTCATGTCATCAACCCTTTTAAAATATTCGATTTGATTCTTTTGAAATGTATTTTTGGCCCCTGTAACACTTGAGCTGCTGACCATATATATAAAACCATTTGAGACTTTATCAATATAACGAATACGTTCATTTGAAGTTTGAGGAGTTATTAAAAACATATTGTATAGTCCATAGTTGTCGAAAAGACTTTTATAATCTTCATGATATACTTCGACAGGTAAATCAGGAATAATTATTCCGTCAATTCCAATTTCATTACAGCGATGACAAAATTTTTTAATTCCAAATTGAATCATTGGATTAAAATAACCCATTATGATCAGGGGAATATCAATTTGATCTCTGATGTTTTCAAGTTGAGTAAAAAGTTTTTCGGTGGTCATTCCATTGTTTAAAGCTTTCGTTGAACTTTTTTGAATAGTAGGACCGTCAGCTAATGGATCAGAAAAAGGAAGACCAATTTCAATCATATCAACACCAGAAGCTTGGAGATTTTTTATTATAGTGACTGTATCTTCAAGTTGAGGATGGCCTGCTGAAAAATATATAGATAACAGGTTTTTTTTCTCTTTGAATTTATTATCTATTCGGTTCATTATAATTTGAAATAGTCAATATATGTTGATAAATCTTTATCCCCTCGACCAGAGCAATTAAAAACGATTACGTCACTTGGTTTAAATTTTTTTAAATCTAAAATTGCAAAAGCATGAGCTGTTTCGATTGCAGGTATAATGCCCTCAAGTTGAGAAAGAGTTAAACCCCAGTCCATTGCTTCCTGATCAGAAATTGAGATAAATTCCGCACGCCCAGAGCGAAATAAATGGGCATGCATCGGACCTACTCCAGGATAGTCAAGACCTGCTGAGATTGAATATGGTTCCGTTATTTGTCCATCTGAAGTTTGCATTAAAAGAGTCTTGCTCCCATGAATAATTCCTTCTTTTCCAAGTGCAGAAGTTGCAGCACTTTCACCAGAATCGATTCCCTTTCCTGCCGCTTCAACAGCAATAATTTTTACACGTTCATCATTAAGATAGTGATAATATAGACCTGCTGCATTACTTCCACCTCCAACACATGCAATTAAAAAATCAGGATAATCTCTTTTTTCATATTTATTTAATTGCCACTTAGTTTCATCACTTATAATCGATTGAAAACGAGCAACCATATCAGGATAAGGGTGAGGCCCAACAACAGAACCAATTATATAGTGAGTATCTTCAGGATTATTTATCCAATCTCGAATAGCCTCATTTGTAGCATCTTTTAATGTTTTACTTCCTGATTCAGCAGATCGTACTTCAGCTCCTAACATCTTCATTCTTGCTACATTGGGGGCCTGACGTTTTATATCCAATTGCCCCATATATACAACACATTTAATTCCCATCAAAGCACAGACAGTTGCAGTAGCAACTCCATGCTGTCCTGCTCCTGTTTCTGCTATAATACGACTTTTACCCAGACGTTTTGCTAAAAGAATTTGACCTATAGTATTATTGACTTTGTGAGCGCCTGTATGGCAAAGATCTTCCCTTTTTAAATAAATTCTGCAATTATATCTATTTGATAATCGTTTCGCATAATATAAAGGAGTAGGCCTTCCAACATATTCTTTTAATAAACTATCAAACTCTTTTTTAAAACCAGGTTCATTTGAAATCTTTATGTAGTTTTTTTTCAACTCTGAGATATTTGGGTATAACATCTCTGGGATAAAAGCCCCTCCAAAATCACCATAATAACCTCTTTCATCAACGTTATAATTCATCAATTTCCTTTTTAAATTTTTTCAATAATTCAATATTTTTATTACCCGGAGCAGTTTCAAATTTACTATTTACATCAATAGCATGTATAGGTAATTTTGTTTTCACTAGTTTTTTAATTTCATTTAGATTGTCAACTCCAATACCACCGCTTAAAAAAAAAGGTTTTTGTGAAGGATATTCGTTCAATATTTTCCAATCAAAGTTGAAACCATTTCCTCCTGGTAACTTTCCTTTAGTATCAAAAAGGTAATAATCACATGAATTTTCATAATCTTCAAGAGTATTAAAATCAAATGTATTTTTTAAAGAGAAAGATTTAATAACTTTCAATCCATAATCTTTGATCACTTTACAATACGAACAAGATTCCTGTCCATGAAGTTGAACTGCGTCTAATTGATGGTCTTTAATTTTAGTAAGTATATAATCAAAAGTAGCATCAACAAAAACACCCGTTTTAATAATTTTTTTGTCAAGGGGAGGAGTTTTTTTATTTACAAAACGACTTGATTCAGACCAAAAGATAAAACCTATATAATTGGGATCTAGTTCAGATAAAGCTGAAATATTTTCTAGTTCACGCATACCACATACTTTCAACCTCATCTTTTAATTTTTTTTATAAATTCCGATGCTGATAGGCCTGGGTTTTCAGTTATCATAAAATTTTCTCCAATCAAAAAACCTTTATATCCATGACTCATTAATTCTTTTATTGATGCTACTTCATTTATCCCGCTCTCAGATACTTTTACAAATTCATCAGGAATTTTACTAGCTAATTTTCTACTATTATCGAGGGAAACCTCAAAATTTTTTAAGTTTCTATTATTGACTCCTATCATGTCAATAGAGGGCATTATGGACATTTCTAATTCTTCTTGATTATGCACCTCTAGTAAAATTTCTAAATCAAGTTTTTTAGCCAAATAAGATAAGTCTTTAATTTGTTTATAATTTAAAACAGATGCGATTAACAATATTACGTCAGCACCATGGGCTTTGGCTTCAATAATTTGGTATTCATCAATAATAAATTCTTTTCTTAATAAAGGTAATTTAGTTACTGAACGTGCGAGGTTTATATCATCCAAAGATCCTCCAAAGTATTTCCCATCAGTTAGAATTGACATTCCGCAAACCCCTGCCTTTTCATACCCTTCTGATACTTCAATCACAGAAAGTGAATTATTGATGTATTTTTTTGAGGGAGAACGTCTTTTAAATTCAGCTATTATTCCTGATTTACTATTTCTAAGATTATCTGATAAAGATTTGGTAGCCCTATCAAAAAGGGGAGAAGCTTCCCAATATGAAGCAGGAAAAATATTTTTTCTTTTTGACACTTCAATTTTTTTATCTTTTATTATTTGATCTAGAATACTCATTTTTGACTTATTTTTTTGAGTTTCTTGAATGCTTTAAAAGCATCACCAGATTTTAATGATTCTATTGCTTTTTCAAAACCTTCTCTGATAGATAAATTTAAAGTAGTTGAAATAGCTATTCCAGCATTTGCGCAAACGACATCATGTTGAGCCTTAGTCCCTTTATTTTGCATAACATCCATAAAAATTTTAGCTGATGATTCAATACTTTTTCCTCCTGAAATATCAGTTTCATTCACTCGATTTAGACCAAAATCTTTTGATTTAATTAATCTTTCACTTTTTTTACTAAAGGTTTTTGTGTTTCCAGTTAAAGAAATTTCGTCATATCCGTTTAAGTCATATAAAATAGTGAAGTTAATGTCTGTTTTTTGTAATAAGTAGTTATACAAACGAGCTAACTCTAAATTAAAAACACCGGTTAATTGATTTTTTGGGAATGATGGATTAACAAGAGGACCTAACATATTAAAAAACGTTTTGACCCCTAGTTCACGACGAATAGGGGCTACATTCTTCATAGCAGGGTGAAAAAGAGGGGCATGAAGAATACAAATACCTGCTTTATCTAAACATCTTTTTAAATGATCCTCTTTGTTTGAAAATTTAATTCCTAGTGCCTCCAAAACATTACTTGATCCACAACTTGAGGAAACTCCATAATTACCGTGTTTTGTTACTTTTATCCCAGCGCCAGCAACAATAAATGAAGAAATAGTAGAAATGTTAAAGGTGTCTTTGTTATCCCCCCCCGTTCCACAAAGGTCAACTGTATTAAACTCATTTACATTAATTGAATTGCATAATTCTAAAAGAGCTAATCGAAATCCGTCAAGTTCTTCTAGGGTAATACTTCTCATCATATAGACCGTAAGAAAAGAAGCGATTTGTGATGTATTGTATTTGTCATCAGCAATATTAATTATCATCTGTCGAGCTTCCTCTTTTGTAAGGCTTTGGTGCTTAATTAATCTATTTAGTATAGCCTTCATATTTAACTATTTATCCAATTCTCTAATATTCTCTTTCCATAAGGAGTTAGTATTGATTCAGGATGATACTGAACAGCTCTAACATCATATTCAATATGTCTAAGTGACATTAATTGACCCTCTTCATCAAAAGATGTTGCAATTAAATCTTTGGGAAGTGGGGTGTCAACTACCCATGAATGATATCGACCAACGTTAAATGTCTCTGGGAGATTTTTGAATAAATAATCTTCTTTGATTATTTTAATAGGGGTAGCAATTCCATGATAAACCTTCTTTAGGTTAATTAAAGTTCCTCCAAAAACCTCCCCTATTGCTTGTTGTCCGAGACAAATACCTAATATTTTTTTTGAAGGAGCATAGTGTCTAATCGCAGTTTTTAATAGTCCGGATTCATTTGGAATTCCAGGACCTGGTGATAATAATATAGAATGATAATCATTCAATTCTTTAAGTTCAAATTTATCATTTCTTTTTACAGTTACTATACAACCCAAGTCCTCAAGATAATGTACAAGGTTATAGGTAAATGAGTCATAATTATCGATAACAAATATTTTTTTCATAATTAAATTTTCTCAGCTTGAATTAGAGCTTTATCTAAAGCTCCTAACTTATTATACACTTCTTGCAATTCACTCTCAGGTATTGAATCAGCAACAATTCCTGCACCTGCTTGATAATGAAGCTGGTTATTTAAGCTTAAAAAAGATCTTATTATAATTGCGTGATTAAAATTCCCGTTAAAATCCATATAACCTATTGCTCCACCATAAAAATTCCTTTTTATTTTTTCATATTTATCTATCAATTGGAGGGCTTTATGTTTTGGGGCTCCACTCAAAGTTCCAGCTGGAAAAGTATCAGCAACAACTCTAAATGTATTTGTTGTAGTTTTCATTTTACAAGTTACTTTTGAGACTAAGTGAATTACGTGTGAATAAAACTGAATTTCTCTGTTTTTTTCTACTACGACGTTCGTTCCATTTCTGCTTAAATCATTGCGAGCTAGATCTACTAGCATCACATGTTCACTATTCTCTTTTGGATCTTTTGCTAATTCTTTTGCAGATATCAAATCTTTTTTATCATCACCAGTTTTTTTAAATGTACCAGCAATAGGATGTATTTCTGCTTTACCATCTTGGACTATTAGCTGCGCTTCAGGTGAACTTCCGAAGATTTTAAAATCACCATAATCAAAGAAAAATAAATAAGGGGATGGATTTATTGAACGAAGAGTTCTATAAACATTAAACTCATCTCCTTTAAAATTTTGAGAAAATCTTCTCGAAAGTACTAGTTGAAAAACATCACCACGAAAACAGTGCTCTTTTGCTTTTTTTACAAAGTTTATGAATTCTATATCGGTAAGGTTAGATTTTTTATCACCTATTTTTTGAAATTTAAATAAGCTATTTTTTTTTGAATTAAGAAGAACCTCTATCTCCTCTAGATTATGTGAACCAGCATAAATATTTGAAAATAAATATGCTTCATGATTAAATAAACTGATTGCAATTATGTTTTGATATATGGCATAATAGATTTCAGGAATATTAAATCCAGATTTTTTTTTGTTAATTTCTATGCTGTCAAAATATTCTACAGCTTCATGTGAAATGTATCCAAAAATCCCATTAGCAATAAATTTAAATGGTAAGCTTTCGCATTTAAATTTTTGTGAAAAATCATGAATTCTTTGAGGAATATCAGTTTCATTAGTAATATTTTCAGATGAAATCTCACCATTTGGCATTTCTATAGTAAGTATTCCATTTTTTAATTCGAAAGAAGCAATCGGGTTGCAACATATATATGAAAAGTTTTTATTATTAGCATGGTAATCACTACTCTCCAGAAGTAAAGAATGAGGGAACACATCTCTAAGTTTCAAATAAACACTAACAGGCGTAATTGTATCTGCAAGTATTTTTTTGTATTTAGTATTTAATTCAAACTTTTTCATAATTTACTGAATTAAAAAAGGCTTATCGTGATGACAAGCCTTGTTTAAAAACATAAAAAGTTGCATCACAATGATTAGGAATCATTATTGTGCCACCAGCTTTTTACATTATAATTTTTCATTGGACCCAAAAATAGTATAAATTTTATAAAAATTAGAATACCTAATAATTTTTAATTTTCATTTTCAGAAAATTAGAGTTACCTCAACATCTATATTGTCATAAATTAGCTTGTCCCCTAAATCTGAAAAGAAAGATGCAGATCTATATTTAACGTCATATTTTGATCGATCGAAAGTCATTTTTGCAAATGCACCAAGATCATTAAATGTCAGTACAAAACTAATGGGGTGAGCAATATTTTTTATTGTAAGAATACCATTTATTTTATGCTTATTATTACTTATTTTATTAGAAGAAGAAATATTTAGTGAGGCTGTTGGGTATTTTTCAACTCCAAAAAAGTCATCTGATTTTAAATGATTCTCTAAATATTGTTTTGACTTGCCGCTTAGATCTTCATCAACTAAACTTTTCATGTCAACTGAAAAATCTCCACCAATAATTTGATCATTATTTAAAATTATTTTACCATTATTAAATTTAAGTGAGCCAAAATGTATTTTAGTGGTTATTTCTTTACCAATCCACTTAATTTTACTCTCATTAATATTTATTTTTTTTTCTTGACCATTAATTAATAACCCACTAAAAAGAGTTATCAAAAGAATAATATTTTTTATCATTTTCATGTCGATTTTTGTTTTAGTGAATTATTTATTTTGTTAAATAGAGTTAAAATTTCATCATGCTCTTCAGGTGATAGTTTGTCAGTGAGTTTTGATTCTTCTTTTTCAAAAATTAAATCTATTTTTCCCAATATTTTCAAACCTTTTGGAGTTATTAATAATTCAATTTTTCTCCTATTTTCTTCACAAATGCTTCTACTCGCGTAATTTTTTTTAACTAGTTTATCTATGATTCGTGTAGTATTACTCATTCTATTAATCATCTTTTCTTGAACAGTTGAAAGGTTTGAAGGATTTCCTTTTTGTCCTCGTAAAATTCTCAATACATTAAATTGTTGAAGAGAAATTTTATACGGCTTTAATATATTACTTAATGTATCTACAACAAAAGTGTTAGTTTTTAATAAAGAAATAATTACACTTTTTGACTTATTTGACATTTATAACTACATCATTTGTATATACAAACTTAATAATATTTTTTTAAGATTGTTTTGTGTGGAGAAATATGCTATTGTATTTTTATTGAAAATTTATAAATGAATTTAGACCAAAACAACTGGCTTGAAAAACAAAAAAATAATCTAAATAGCATTATTCTAGATGTTAGAACAAAAGAAGAATTTGATGACGGCCATATACCGAATGCACTTCTTATGGATATTAGAAATCCACAAGAATTTATGGAAGCCATTGACTCATTGAATAATAAAAATGTTTACTTTGTTTATTGTAGATCTGGTGCAAGGAGTGCTCAAGCATGTCAATTGATTAAAGAAGCAGGTATCAAAAATTGTTTTAATCTTTTAGGTGGTATTTTAGAATGGAAAGGTCAAATAACAAAAGGTTAAATTTCCATATAACACTTTAATATTCATTAAAGTTGATTGAAACTTTATTTCAGCTAAACTTTCCTCAATTTTAACATTTTCATGAAAAAAACTCAAAAACTTCGAATATTTTTAGAAAGGAATGGCTTTAGGGTTTCTTCTCGTTTAGCTGAATTGTTAGGTATGAAAGTAAAAAGTGTACGTTTATTTTTTATTTACGCTTCATTTACTACAATTATTGGAGGTTTTTTATTGTATCTGATTTTGGCTTTTTGGCTAAAGCTTAAAGATTTAATTTATTCCAAGAGAACCTCAGTTTTTGATTTATAGATTTAAATTTCAATGATCTTTTAAAATTAATTTAATATGCTATGTCATAAACATCTCAAGTTTGCAAAATTGAATATATTTCATGACTAATTGTTTGTTATTCTATTCCTTTTTATGATATTGAGCTTTTAAATAATCTATTTGACTCCTATATGTTTTTTAATTTAATAAATAAATACAGTATATCTTTTTACTTTTTAATGATATCACAATTCATACATTCTCAAGAAAGAGGTTTGGATGAAAGGATTAACGAAGCTTTTACCCCAATTGCAAACTGGTGGGAGGGTCTAATCCTTCACAATTTTCCTGGAACTGAAATACCTACAATTATATTTTTACTTGTGGGGGGAGCTTTGTTTTTTACAATATATTTTGGATTTGTAAATATCAGACACTTTGCTACTGCTATAAATACTGTAAGAGGTAAGTATGATTCATTAGAAAACAACAAAAAAACTGATTTGGATAAAAATAATAATGAAGGGGAGGTTAGTCATTTTCAAGCATTAGCAACAGCTGTTTCTGGAACTGTTGGGAATGGTAATATAGCGGGTGTTGCACTAGCTATAGCAGTTGGTGGTCCAGGGGCTACATTTTGGATGATATTATGTGGACTTCTTGGGATGTCTACGAAATTTGTAGAGTGTACTTTAGGAGTTAAATACAGAGATGTAGGCCTTGAAGGAACTGTATATGGGGGTCCAATGTACTATCTTACAAAAGGTCTAAAGGAAAGAGGATTTGTTAAATTAGGGAAAGTTTTAGCTGTGACATTTGCTCTTTTGTGTATTGGAGCATCTTTTGGAGGGGGCAATGCTGCTCAATCAAATCAAGCTGCAATGCAGCTAGTGAGTTCTTTTGGTATGACAGGGGGTAGTGCTAGAACTATTATAGGTTTAGTTATGATGATATTAGTTGGTATTATTATAATCGGTGGTATAAAAAGAATAGCTTCTGTTACTGAAAAAATTGTTCCGCTGATGGCATTGATGTATATACTAGCATGCCTGTATATAATAATATCAAATATAAGTTTTGTTGATGATGCAATTGGGATGATTATTTCTCAAGCATTTAGTCCTCAAGCGGGTCTAGGAGGATTGCTTGGTGTTTTGGTTACTGGGTTTAGAAGAGCTGCATTCTCTAATGAAGCAGGTGCAGGTTCAGCATCAATAGCTCATTCAGCTGTTAAAACTAGATTTGCAGCCTCAGAAGGTCTAGTGGCTTTATTAGAGCCTTTTATTGATACAGTTGTTATTTGTACTATGACAGCCCTAGTCATTATTATTTTTAATGGTGATAATACAATCTTTGAATACGGAGGTGTTGGAGGTGTTGTAATGATAAATGGGGCCCCCGCTGAGGGTGCTGGAATTACAGCAGCCGCATTTTCTGAATACATATCATTTTCGGGTCCTTTCTTAACAATTGCAGTGGTATTATTTGCATTATCTACAATGATTTCATGGTCCTACTATGGTCTACAATCTTGGATGTATATTTTTGGTAAAAGCAAGATATCTGAAATGACTTATAAATCACTATTTCTTATTTTTATAGTTATAGGTGCAGCTGGAGATATGTCATCTGTTTGGGCATTTTCAGATGCAATGATTCTTGCGCTGGTATTTCCAAATATGATCGGGTTATTATTTTTATTTCCAAGAGTTAGAAAAGAATTAAATAGCTATTTAAAAGCTATATCTACAATTAAAACTAATACAGAAAAAACACTGTTAAAATAAAAATTAAAATTTTTGTCTCAACTTTTTATGAATTTCCCAAACAAACTAATGATTTTAAAATTATATTTGTAATAAAATATTGCTAATGATTGATTTCGAACTACGCCCTGAAGTAAGTAAATCTGAAACCCAACGCATGGTTTATGAGGCTGCACGTGACTTTGCTATACAGTTTATAAAACCCAATGTCATGGATTGGGACGAAGCCCAATATTTCCCAGTTGAAATTTTTGAAAAGGCGGGAGCTTTAGGATTTATGGGAATGCTTATCCCCGAGAGATATGGAGGATCTGGAATGGGATATCATGAATATGTAACCTTGATTGAAACAATTTCAATTATAGACCCTTCTATTGGATTATCAATTGCAGCTCATAATTCATTATGCGTCAATCATATTTATTCTTTTGGAACAGAACAACAGAGATTGAAATGGCTTCCTCAGTTGTGCGAAGGAAGCTCTATAGGTGCTTGGGGCTTGACAGAACATAATACTGGGTCAGATGCTAAAGGAATGTCAACCACAGCAACTCAAAAGGGTGATCATTGGGTACTTAATGGCACAAAAAACTTTATAACTCATGGTATTTCAGCCGATATTGCAATAGTTATAGCAAGAAATGGAAATAAAGGAGATAATCGTGGAATGACTGCATTTGTTGTTGAAAGAGGAACTCCTGGTTTTTATGCTGGTAAAAAAGAAAATAAGTTAGGAATGCGTGCTTCTGAAACAGCAGAAATGATATTTGAAAATTGTATTATTCCAGATGAAAACAGATTGGGTCCTATAGGAGACGGATTTGTACAATCAATGAAAATACTTGATGGTGGTAGGATTTCAATTGCAGCTCTATCTCTAGGAGTAGCCAAAGGAGCTTACAATTCGTCATTATTATATTCCCAAGAACGTAAACAATTTGGAAAATCAATAAGTGAATTTCAAGGAATTTCCTTCAAACTAGTTGATATGGCTACTGAAATTGAAGCTGCATCATTGCTTACTCAAAAAGCATCAGAAATGAAAAATAAAAACTTAAATGTTACTAAGGCCGGTGCGATGGCAAAATTATTTGCTTCTGAAACTTGTGTTAAAGTTGCTAGTGAATCAGTTCAAATTCATGGGGGTTATGGTTTCACAAAAGACTTTCCGGTAGAAAAATTTTACAGAGATTCAAAACTTTGCACAATAGGGGAAGGGACAAGTGAAATACAAAAAATAGTGATAGCTAGGAAGATTTTAAATAATAATTAAATTTAAATTTCTAATTCTTAGCTTTTATTTATATTTGCAACCAATAAGAAAGGAGGTATAAAAAAATGTTAATAATTCCTATTAAAGACGGAGAAAACATAGACAGAGCATTAAAGCGTTTTAAGAGAAAATTTGATAAAACTGGTGCTATGAAACAACTAAGGACACGAAAACAATTTACTAAGCCATCAGTCAAACATCGACAAAAAATTCAAAAAGCTCAATACATCCAACGGCTGAGAGATAACGAAAACAGCTAAAAATAATTTTTAAATTTTTAATTCTTATTCCAACAAGTTCGTAAATTTATGTGACAAACATTCTTATGTCCATAACTTCTTTTTTGAATTACATTTCTTTAGAAAAAAACGGATCAATCCATACAACTAAAGCTTACCGAAAAAACTTAGAAGCCTTTAAAAATTTTTTAAGTTCTCTAGATAATGCAATTAGAATTGAGAATGTGTCTTACAATGAAATTCGTTCTTGGATTGTTTTTTTAATAGAGTCTGGAAACAGTAAAAGGACGGTAAATAGTAAAATATCTACCCTTAGATCTTATTATAAATTCTTATTAAAGATAAAAACAATTGAAGTCTCTCCATTAAAAGATCATAGGGCTCTGAAAACTGATGTTAAGTTTACTCTTCCTTTTTCTAAAGAAGAAATAAACCAGCTTATATCTTCAAATCTGTTTACAGATGATTATTTAGGGATATTAAAATTTAGTTTAATTCATATGTTATATTCAACAGGTATAAGAAGGAGTGAATTAATTTCTCTAAGAATACGAGACATTAATTTTTCAAAAGGATTAATTAAAGTCTTGGGTAAACGAAATAAAGAGCGCTTACTTCCTCTTTTAGGAGAAACTAGAAGTCTTTTAGAAAAACTTTTATACTATCAAAAAAAAAATAATATAAAAAGTAATGATAATTTTGTATTCATAAACATTAAGGGATTAAGAGTATCTGAATCCTTTGTATATAATACTGTAAAATTGTACCTTGGTAAGGTATCAACTAAAACAAAAAGAAGCCCGCATGTATTGAGACATAGTTTTGCTACCCATTTATTAGATATGGGCGCTGATTTAAATACGATAAAAGATTTATTAGGCCACAGTAGTATTGCTGCTACTCAACATTATACTCATAGCAGTATGGCAAAAATTAAAGACATTTACAAAAAAACACACCCAAGAGAAATAAATAAAAAATAATAATGTTGACAATTCACTTTCAGGCTGTTAATTACAAAGCAGACGTTAAATTAAAAGAATATGCTACAAAACGCTTAAATAAACTGTCTCTTTTTCACAATCGAATTTTAGAAATATTAATTTTCACGAAACTAGAGAATAGTTCAAATAGAATTAATAAATGGGCTGAAATTAAAATTGAAATTCCAGGAGATGACATTATTGTAAAAAAAATATCTAAGTCATTTGAAGAATCTATTAATGCAGCTGCAGAGAGTGCAGAACGGATTTTAAAACGAAGGAGAGAAAAAGAAAGAGTCATTTAAAAATTTCATTTTTTTCTTTTGATACATAAAAATTAGCTTTTAATTTGCAGTCGATTTTTAAAATATTAGAATCTAATCGCCGATGTAGCTCAGCTGGCTAGAGCAGCTGATTTGTAATCAGCAGGTCGTGGGT
>CAJWHM010000003.1 GCA_913041125.1 uncultured Bacteroidota bacterium
ACGAAGACTATCTCATGCAGCGCTTCGTGGAGGGACCCACGGAATTTGAACGTCATTACAAACCGTGGATGGCTACGTGGCCTGAACCAGAGGATCAGCGTTGGCTCAAGGCGAGGGGTTATCGCGGTGTTCCCGAGTGGGCAGCCGAGGAATACCGTCGGGCCGCAGGATTCTACAAAGTCCCGCCACACATACTCAAGGAGCTGGCTGATGAGAAGGCTGCGCGATACGACTCGGACGGCGAACTAATAGATCCTGAATACGGAACTTTCTGGTAAAGTACCACAGCGCGCGCACTTTTGTTTAGATTGATTTATAGATTCCTTTTTTTATTTATTTTGCTTTTAATCCTATTTGTATTGCACAAAATAGTTTAGATCTTTCAAAACTTAAAGATTTTGAAACCTATCTACAGGAAGAGATTAAAGACAATAAAGCAGCTGGAATTGAAGCTTTAATTTATCATAAGGGAGAAATTGTTTGGCATGAAGCTATAGGATTTAGTAGTCTACAAGATAAACAGCCACTTGAGAAAAATAGTATTTATTACATTCAATCAATGACTAAACCTATTATGAGTGTAGCAATTATGCAGTTGATAGAAAAAGGTAAGTTAAGGTTAGATGATAATGCCTCAGAATATTATCCTCCTTTAAAAAAGCTCAAAGTAATAAAAGATATAGATACAGGAATTTATGGACCAACAGTTGATTTAAAGCATCCTATAACCATTAAACAACTTCTTACGCATACTGCCGGTCTCTCACATGGGCTAGAAGAAAATATCTTTGACCAACAACTTTTTAAGTTAATGTACAATGATCTATTCGATCCTGCTGAATATGATATACTAGAAGAAAGGGTCGAGAAACTTATGCAAGTTCCTTTAATTGGACAGCCTGGAGAAAAGTGGTACTATAGTGCTGCACCAGATATTTTGGCTTTGATTTTACAAAAAATAACTGGTCAACCAATTAATAGATATCTAAGAGAAAATATCTTTGATCCATTATTAATGTTAGATACGGGTTATAATGTTGCCAAAAATCAACAAAAAAGAATAATGCAGGTACACTATAACATAGAAGATGGAAGTATGGTAAATAGCCATGTACAAGTTCCTCCATCTGGAAATACAGTTTATGGCGGAACCCACGGATTGTTTTCATCTACTAAGGATTTTCTTAAATTCTGTAAAATGATTTTAAATCAAGGAACTCTAAACAACCAAATAATTTTATCAAAAAATACAGTAGAGATGATGACAAAAAATCATGTTGGTGAACTAATTAGTCCTAGTAGAGGGTTTGGGCTAGGCTTTGGAGTCTTGTTCGATACAATGAAGGATCCTAGTCCAGCTAATAATGGTCAAATTTATTGGGGAGGATACTTTAAAACACATTTTTTTATTGATCCTGAAGAAGAACTTATCGGAATAATAATGACACAAAAAGTTCCTAGTAACGATGAGTATATTATTGCCTTAACTAAAGCAGTATATGAATCTTTAAATTAAAAAAACCCCGAAAGTAAATACTATCAGGGTTCTAAAGCGGAGAAAGAGGGATTCGAACCCCCGGAGGTGTGACCCTCAACAGTTTTCAAGACTGCCGCATTCGACCACTCTGCCATTTCTCCTATGCGATGGCAAATATACATTCCTTTTTTAGATTAAGAAATATTTAATGTTTCACATTATATAATATTAGAAATGTCTTTTTGTAATTTTATAAACAGCTATGGAAACTATATTTCAATCATTATTTCTTATAATTATTGGGTTTTTAGCAGGAGTAATAAATACTCTTGCTGGTGGTGGTTCTTTATTTACACTTCCTGTTCTAATTTTATTAGGACTACCACCGACTATTGCAAACGGAACCAATCGTATTGCTATTATAATCCAATCTTTATTTGGAACTTTGGGTTATAAAAGCAAAGGTATTAGTAGTTTTCCGTTCAATATTTATTTAGGTATAAGTTCAAGTATTGGAGCTTTAATTGGGGCATACATAGCGATTGATTTTAATGAAATACTATTTAATAAAGTACTTGCTATCATCATGGTTTTTGTAGGAATACTAATTTTATTTAGAAAGAAAAATATAGAATCGAATCTAACTGAGCGTTTAGGCGGTAAACACTTATTTTGGACTATTTTAGGATTCTTTTTTATAGGTATTTATGGTGGTTTTATAAATGCAGGAATCGGTATAGTAATTATGTTAATTTTAAATAGATATAATAATATGACATTGGTGAAGACAAATGCTACAAAGGTTTCTATAGTTTTAATTTATTCATTATTTGCATTAATTATTTTCGCAAATAATGATGCTATAAATTGGGAATATGGAGCTTTATTAGCTTTTGGGACTATTTTTGGTGCATGGTTTGCGAGTCGTTGGTCAGTAAAAAAGGGTGATCGTGTAATTCGTCTAGCTTTACTTATATCAGTTTCGTTAATGTCAATTAAGCTCTGGTTTAATTAATTTAATTAATAGCTTTTATATTCTTCTATACTAATGCCATAGCCTGTAATTCCAATTCTTGGTTTATGTTTTGAATTACTAATTACATTAAGTTTTTTAATTCCCATATCATGAAGTATTTGGGCACCTATACCAAAGTCTTTAATATCCATTTTCATTGGAGGGATTTCGTCAAGTTTTCCTTCATCCTGCATTTTTTTTAGTGTTTGTATTCTCGCTAAAAGATTTTCTGGATTTTGCTCTTGATTGATGAATAATAAAGCACCTTTTTTTTCTTTATTAATTAAATTGAAAATATCATCAAAATTTTGATGAACAGATCCTGTCAAAATACCAAGAATATCATTAGTTATTCTTGAGGATTGAATACGAGTTAAAATTGTCTCTTCTTTTTTCCAATGTCCTTTGCTAAGTGCTAGATGTATATTTCCATTTGTTGTTTGTTCGTAAGCTCGCATTCTATATTTACCATACCTTGTTTTTATTTCATGATCAATTTTTTTAACTATAAGACTATCGTGTTGCATCCTATACGAAACCAAATCTTCTATAGATACAATTTTAAGATTAAATTTTTTTGCTACTTCAATTAATTCTGGAAGTCTTGCCATGCTTCCGTCTTCATTCATTATTTCAACAATAACTCCTGCTGGATCGAAACCTGCTAATCTAGCAAAATCTATAGCAGCCTCTGTATGGCCTGTTCTTCTTAGGACGCCTCCAGTCTTTGCAATTAGAGGAAACACATGACCTGGTCTACTAAGATCTTGTGGTCTAGTGGTTTTTTCAATTAATGCTTTTACTGTCATAGCTCTATCAGATGCAGAAATACCAGTGGTTATACCTTTACCCTTTAGATCTACAGAAACAGTAAACGCTGTTTCCATGGGATCTGAGTTATTTGAAACCATTTTACTAAGTTCTAAATAATCACATCGCTCTTCAGTAAGTGGAACACAAATTAACCCTCTACCGTGAGTAGCCATAAAATTTATTAGCTTAGGTGTTATTTTTTCTGCAGCAGCTATAAAATCTCCTTCATTTTCTCTGTTAGCGTCATCTACAACTATTACAACTTCACCATTCTTAATTGCTTTAATTGCATCATTTATACTATCTAATTTTATTTTATTTTTCATTGAATTTTTTTAGGAAAGGAATTTTTTTGATAAAGATTAATAATGGAGCGTATACAAAATAAAAACTTACAAACCCCTTGTCAGAAGAAGCTCTTTTTGTTAATATGTAAGAAAATGGAGCCAATATAATTGTTGGAAGCCAAGTTGCAATGTTTGGAAGGATACTATTATCTTCAGCAGCATTTTTACTAAATAATCCAATATAATGATATGTAAGAAAAATAATTACTGATAAGACAAGAGGAAGACCTAAACCACCTTTCCTGATAATAGCTCCTAAAGATGCACCGATAAGAAATAATAGTAGTGACACGAAAATCAAGGTGAATTTTTCTTGTAAAGTTATCTTATGCAGATTAATTAGTTTCTGAAAAGCAAAAAACTGTCCTCTTTTAGCGTTTAAGTCACGCAATGAATTTCTTACTCTTGAAATTGCTTGATCAAATACAGTAGCTTTCTTCCAATTTTCATCTGTATTAATAAAATTTAATATATGTTTGGGAAACTTTCCTTCATAATTTGCTGTATTATATCCTCTTTTTATCCAAAAAGAAACTGAATTGTTTTTAGAAAAATTATTATAAAATATTTCTTGTTTTTCTTCAAATGAGTTTTCAAGTGTATCAATACTTATTCTTAACTGATCTATTTTTTTCATTCTAAATGAAGTAGTAATATTTTCCTCATCTAAATTTATATTATTGAATTGTGATAAGTCTATATTCATTTCATACTCATCAAATGAAACTTTTGCATGAGGGATACGTAATCTATCCTTAACTTTTTTAGGAATAAATTCTTCATATCTATTTCCATTATATAAAATCAATTTTAAATTTGGATCGGTAGGTTCACTTTTCATTTCACCTCTTTCTGCTTTAATTACGATATTATTCTTTTTGTTTGGAGTGTATTCATGAATAATTACATCTTCTAAAAACCGATCATTATCTCCATATTTTTTTTTCACTTTAATATTGAATGATCCAATTTCATTAAAAAGACCCTCTCTAATTGCTAGTGTTGGCTCTAATTTAGCAAGATTTCGTCTGAGATTATACGATTTAAGCTCTCCATAAGGTATCACATGATTCGAAAAGTAAAAAGTTCCTATTCCTAAAATTATGTGAAAAATGACTAGGCTCAAAAGTGCTCTTTGTAAAGAGATACCTGTCGATTTCATTGCAGCAAACTCATAATTTTCTGACAAAGTTCCAAAAGTCATTAAGGAGGCTAATAAAACTGATAAAGGGAGAACTAGTGGTATCAGTTTAGGAGAATAGTATATTAAAAATTTTCCAATAATTATAATATCTAAACCTTTACCAGCAAGCTCATCAATAAATAGCCAAAATGTTTGAATAATAAAAATAAACATACAGATCCCAAATACACTAATCAGACGTGTTAAATAACTTGATAATATATAGCGATCTATGATTTTCAATTTTTAATTATTTATGTAATAATCTGGATATTTATCTGTGTCAAGTGAAAAAAAATCTTGGCTCAAATTTAAATTTGTTCTAATGTTTTTTAAGGTTAAAGTTGTTATAGTATCTGATTTACCAATTTCTATTAGTTTATATATCAATTTAGATCTCAAATCAATACCTATCAATAGATATTTAATATCCAAATTTTCTTCGGATGGTATAAGTTTTATATACTGAATTGGAACACCTTTTACAGATTGCTTAATATCCCATTGGTAGGCATAGCCCGTTTTATAAAAAACAAAAAGTTCAGATGGATTAAGAAGCCCAAAGTCTGAGCTATCTTCGGGACTACTAATCATTATTTCCTCATTCTCAGGAACTATTGTGTATATTTTCTCTCCATCAAAGATCTGTTCGTTTCCTAGGAAAATTATTTTATATAAATTATCGCTTATAGTCGCAGATCCATTTGTTTCTTGTCTTATGTTTTCTGGACGGTTTTCTAAAATATAAGAAAAGTCAAAACTCAAATTTTCAAAAGAGATTAAATTACTAGAGACATCATCTAAGAGTTTTTTTGCATCCTCAGAAGTCTGGCCATTTAAGCCAATCGAAAGAAATAGGTAAGCAATAAAAAAAAATTTTCTTGTTTTATTTTTATTATCCATTCTCATTTAATAATTTTTCGAGGGAAGTTAAGTCAGAAATTAATACTTGACGTGCCTTACTACCTTCAAAGGGACCAACTACTCCTGCAGCTTCCATTTGATCTATAATTCTACCAGCTCGATTATATCCTAATTTTAATTTTCTTTGAAGTAATGAAGCGGATCCTTGTTGTGCGGTTACTATAACTTCAGCAGCTTCTTTGAATAGAGAGTCTCTTTCACTAATATCAATATCAATACTAGAATTCTTTTCTTCACCTATATATTCTGGTAAAATATGTGCGTTTGAGTAACCCCTTTGTCCACCAATGTATGAGGAAATCCTTTCAACTTCTGGAGTATCTACAAAAGCACATTGAATCCTAATTAAATCATTTCCTTGAGTATACAACATGTCTCCTCTTCCAATTAGCTGATCAGCTCCGCCGCTATCTAAAATTGTTCTTGAATCGATTTTAGAGGTCACCCTAAACGCTATGCGTGCAGGAAAATTTGCCTTTATAATACCCGTAATAACATTCACCGATGGTCTTTGTGTCGCAATAATTAAATGAATTCCTATTGCACGTGCTAGTTGGGCTAAACGCGCGATAGGAGTTTCTACTTCTTTTCCGGCAGTCATTATAAGATCAGCAAATTCGTCTACAACAAGTATAATGTAAGGTAGAAAGCTGAAGCCTTCATTAGGATTAAGTTTTCTCTCTTTAAATTTTTGGTTGTATTCTTTTAAGTTTCGACACATTGCATTTTTGAGCAATTCGTATCGATTGTCCATTTCAATACATAAAGAGTTTAATGTATTAATAACTTTACTATTGTCAGTTATTATTGAATCTTCAGTATCTGGTAGTTTTGCTAGATAATGCCTTTCTATTTTACTATATATATTTAACTCTACTTTTTTAGGATCTACAAGCACAAATTTTATTTCAGCTGGATGTTTCTTATAAAGTAGGGATGTTAAAACAGCATTTAAACCTACTGATTTTCCTTGACCTGTTGCTCCAGCCATAAGTAGATGTGGCATTTTTGCAAGGTCTACAACAAAGGTTTCATTACTAATTGTTTTTCCAATCGCAACAGGAAGTTCCATTTCAGCATTTTGAAATTTAGAAGAAGAAATAACAGATCGCATAGAAACAATGCTAGGCTTTCTATTGGGAACTTCTATACCTATTGTTCCTTTTCCAGGAATAGGAGCAATAATTCTTATTCCTAAAGCTGATAATGAGAGAGCAATATCATCTTCTAAATTTTTAATCTTAGAAATACGAATTCCAGCTTCAGGAACTATCTCGTATAGTGTTACTGTTGGCCCTATTGTTGCCTTAATATTTGCAATACCTATTTTATAGTTACTTAGGGTGTTAACAATTTTATTTTTATTTACTTCGAGTTCTTCTTGATTAATTGTTATACTACTTTCTCCATAATCTTTGAGTAAATCAATTTTTGGCATTTTAAAATTACTTAGCTCTAAAGTTGGATCGAAAAATCCTTTCTTTTTAATTAGAAGGTCAGCTGTTTTTTTATCTAGGGTAACCTCATTGTTTGTGGTTTCGATTTCGATTTCGATTTCATCCTTATTTACATTGAGATTTTCAGAGGATTTATCTTGTTTTTCTTCATTATCATTTAATTCCTCTTTACTGTTTTTTTTGGTTTGATTATTTTTTACTTCAAAAGAAATTGAAGACTCATTATTCTCAATATTTTGATTGAGTTCATTTTTTTTAAAAAAACTAATAATCCAAACTTTCATTTTTTCAGGGGTCCATCCTAACTGAAATACAATAAAGCACAAAAAAAAGAATAATAAACCTGAAAAAATTCCAATTCTACCTATATAACCAATAAGAAACTTATTTATTTCGTAGCCAATTATTCCTGAATATAGAGGCTTCGATGGTATAAAATAGCCTGTAGCAATTGTGAACCAGATTGTGTGTAAGATTCCCCAAGACCATTTAACAACCAAGGCATTGTTTTTTTTGTCAAAAAATAATTTGAATCCACTAATAATAAGCAAATAAATTATTATAAAAGATGCTAAACCCACACCATGATAAATAAATAAATGGCTAATAAAAAGACCTGTCTTACTTAAAATATTTTGTACTTCAACTGATCTATCGAAAAATGAATTTAACGAACTATAGTCTTCTTTCCAATTTGTCAGATAAGAAACAAATGAGATAAACAAAAGAAAACTAATTAAAATTAACCCCCCCCCAATGATTACCTGACGTTGCCTTTTGATTTTGGGATTTGAACTAGGACTTTTCATTAAATTTCTTTCTTAAACAAAAATACGAATTCAATCTCAAAACAATTTATTTTATTAAAGTTTGCTTAATCTAAAAAATAAAATAATTCACTAAAATATTTATAAATAAAAAACCCGATTAAAAATCGGGTATAAGGTCAAAGCATAGACTTTAATTAAGCTAAGTCAAATCGATCCGCATTCATTACTTTATTCCATGCTTTTATGAAATCTGATATAAACTTTTCATTATTATCATTTTGTGCATAAACTTCAGCGATTGCGCGGAGCTCGGAGTTTGATCCGAAAACAAGATCTGTTCTGGAAGCAGTTCTAACGACTTTTCCTGAATTTCTGTCTTTAGCTTCATAACTATTATAACCTGTCACATTCCATTCCACATCCATTGATAGTAGAATTTTAAACCATGAATTATCTAATTTACTGTTAGTCCAAATTCCATCTCCTGTATGAGAAATACCTAGAGCTCTCATGCCACCAACTAAAACAGTTAACTCAGAAGGAGTGAGACCTAATAATTGAGCTTTATCTAAAAGAATTTCTTCAGGGCTAACAGCAAATTCTTTTTCGGAATAATTTCTAAAACCACAAGCTTTTGGTTTGAGCAAGTTAAATGAATCTATATCAGTATTTTCTTGTGAAGCATCACCTCGTCCGGTAGTAACTTCAACTTTATGACCGCAAGCTTTTTCAATTGCAACCGCAGCTGCTATTATGATTACATCTGCAATGCTGGTATTATGATTAGTTGCTATTATCTCATATTTAGAGAGCACTTTAGCTAATTCTTTTGGGTTATTTACCTCCCAATCTTTTTGTGGAGAAAGTCTTATTCTTGATCCATTTGCCCCACCTCTATTATCTGAACTTCTAAACGTACTTGCACTTGACCATGCAGTTCTAACCATTTCTTTTACACTAAGATCAGAATTTGAAATTGCTTCTCTTACAGACTGTTCTTCTGAAGATGTGAGAATTTTACCAGTAGGTGTTGGATCTTGCCAAATATATTCTACATCCTTGTAATCTCCAGTTGTGTAATTAGATCTAGGACCCATATCTCTGTGAAGTAATTTAAACCAAGCTCTTGCGAAGGTTTCTCCAAATTCGTCTGGATTTGCTAGAAAACGTTCACATATTTTTTTGTACTCAGGATCAAATTTTAATGACATGTCTGCGGTTGTCATCATAGGTAGGACTTTTTGATCACTTCCATCTACCTGAGGCACCATATCCTCTGCAGCACAATTTATAGGGTGCCACTGCCAAGCTCCTGCAGGACTTTTTTTACATTCCCATTCATATTTGAATAATAACTCAAGATAACCCATATCCCATTTAATAGGATTTGTAGTCCAGGGACCTTCTATACCACTAGTAATAGTATCAACTCCGAGTCCAGAAGCAAATTTGTTTTTCCAGCCTAAACCCATTAATTCCATTGGTGCCCCTTCAGGTTCAGCTTCAACAAGTGCTTCGTCTCCAGCACCGTGAGCCTTACCAAAAGTATGTCCTCCCGCAGTTAAGGCAACTGTTTCTTCATCATTCATTGCCATACGTTTAAATGTTTCTCTAACATCCTGTGCTGATAAAGCAGGATCAGGGTTCCCATTTGGCCCTTGAGGGTTAACATAAATTAATCCCATCTGTACTGCAGCTAAGGGATTTTCTAAAGATTGTCTAGTATCTCCATAGCGTTTGTCTCCTAACCATTCATCTTCAGCTCCCCAGTATATGTCTTTTTCAGGTTGCCAAATGTCTTCTCTACCCATTACAGTACCATGATTTGGTCCTCCCATGTCTTCAATTGCTACATTTCCAACTAAAACAAGTAAGTCTGCCCAAGATAATTTATTTCCATATTTTTCTTTGATAGGCCATAATAACCTTCTTGCCTTATCTAAATTTCCATTGTCAGGCCAAGAATTAAGGGGTGCAAAACGCTGAGCACCTGTAGCGGCTCCACCTCTTCCATCTCCAGTTCTATATGTTCCTGCGGCATGCCAAGTCATTCTTATGAAAAATGGTCCGTAGTGTCCATAATCAGCTGGCCACCATTCTTTAGAATCTTTTAACATGACTTTTATATCTTCTTTGACTGATTCGAGATCTAGTTTTTTTACTTCATCTTTATAATTTAACTCAGGCAAAGGATTGCTTCTGTCGCTATGTTGGCGAAGAATTTCTAAGTTTAATTGGTTTGGCCACCAGTCTTTATTTTGAGTTCCAAGGTTTGGTGTTGTAGTTGAACCATGGAAAGGGCATTTACTTTCTGACATTTTTTAAAATTTTTTCTAAAATAAAAATCATTTCTAAATTATAAAATTTACTGTTTTTTAAATTGCTTATTTCATAATAAGTTTTTCTTATGAAAATATTCAATTAATTTTTTTAGCTATTCTTATACTCAGTGCAGCGTAAATTAGTGTCATAAGTGGACTTAACCAGTTAAATATTGCAAAAAAGAAATATTCTAATACACTAACCCCTAATACACCTGATTGATATGCACCACAAGTGTTCCAAGGAATAAGAACAGAAGTTACTGTGCCTGAGTCTTCAAGAGTACGACTTAAATTTTCAGGAGCCAAGTTTCGTTCCTCATACGCTTTAGAAAACATTTTTCCTGGTATTACAATTGATAGATATTGATCTGAGGCGGTCAAATTTATTGTTAAACATGATGCAACAGTACTTGCGAAGAGTTGAAACGTATTTTTTGCCCAACTTAACAAAGCATTGCTTATAACCCTTAGTGCACCGATAGCATCCATTACACCACCAAAAACCATTGCACATATAATTAACCATATGGTGTCTAACATGCCTTTCATTCCTCCTGAGATAAATAGGTCGTTAAGTATTGCATTATTTGTATTTACCTGGGTTGAAACAGATATTGCATCTAAAATTGCTTTGTATGCAATTTTAGAATTTAATGTTTTTGAACCTGTTATGTCCAAAAGAATTTGAGGTTGAAAAAAAATTGCAAATAAAGCCCCCATTAAAGTGCCAACTAATAGTGCTACTAACGGAGGTGTTTTTTTTACTATAAGAATGATAACAGTTATTGGAACTAGAAATAACCAAAAATTTATTGTAAACTTTTCTCTAATTGCACCTAATAAATCACCTGTGTCTGGAAGCACATTATAATTCTGTGTCAGATTAAGAATTGAAAATACTATTAGTGTAAATAATATGCTTGGGACTGTCGTATATGTCATATACTTTATGTGATCAAACAACTCACCTCCAGCCATAGCAGGAGCAAGATTTGTTGTGTCTGAAAGTGGTGATAGTTTATCACCAAAGTACGCTCCTGATATAATTGCTCCCGCAACCATACCCAAAGGAATTTTTAAAACACTACCGATTCCAATCAAAGCAATACCTACTGTTGCTGAAGTAGTCCAACTACTTCCTGTAGAAATAGATATAATCGCACATATTACTATACAGGCTGGTAAAAAAATACTTGGATGTAAGATTTGTAAACCATAATAAATCATAGCTGGTATAATACCACTTATAAGCCATGTTCCTGATAGTGCACCGACAAAAAGTAAGATCAATAAAGCTCCAGTAACTGATTTTAAATTATCCGCTATTTTTTCTAACATCGAGTCATAAGATATTTTTTTCTTAAAGCCAATTATTGCAGCAATTGCTCCACCTATTAGTAATATAAATTGGTTTGATCCGTTTAATGCATCATCACCATAAATAATAACATTGTATGAGAGAAGAACAACTAAAAAAAATAAAGGTAATAGAGCAGTTGTTAAAGAAATTTGGTTTTTTTTCAAATGAAAATATTAAAATATTACTTAAAAAAACAACTAAATATATATCAAATTATATAATAATTTATTCTAAATCCAATTAACATTTTTATTTTTGGGAATAATAAAATTGATTTTAATATGAGTGTTTTTGATGTTGCCATAATAGGATCAGGTCCAGGAGGATATGTAGCTGCCATTCGTTGTTCTCAGTTAGGCATGAAAACAGCATTAATTGAAAAATATAATAACCTTGGGGGAACATGCCTCAATGTTGGATGTATACCTTCGAAATCCCTACTGGATTCATCCCATCATTTTGAGGATGCTATTAAACACTTTTCAGAACATGGAATTGAAATAAAAGGTGAGGTCAATATTGATTTTAAAAAAATGATTGAACGTAAAGCCCAAGTTGTTGAGCAAACAACTAAGGGGATAGATTTTTTGATGGGGAAAAATAATATTGAAGTATTCCACGGATTAGCAAGTTTTATAGATGCTAACAAAATTGAAATAAATGGTGATAAAAAAACATCTATTGAATCTAAAAAAATTATTATAGCTACTGGATCAAAGCCAGGTAGTTTGCCTTTTATCGAATTAGATAAAGAAAGAATAATTACCTCAACTGAGGCACTTAAACTAAAAGAGATACCAAAACACTTAATTATTATAGGTGGCGGTGTTATCGGTTTAGAATTAGGTCAAGTTTATAAAAGATTAGGCGCTGAAGTCTCTATAATCGAATATGCTGATAGAATAACACCATCAATGGACATGTCTTTATCCAAGGAGTTGATGAAAGTTTTAAAAAAGCAAGGAGTTAAATTTTATCTTTCACACGGAGTTAGTAATGTTAAACGAAATGGTAAAGAAATTACCGTTACTGCAAATGATAAAAAAGGAGTATCTATTGAATTTAAAGGCGATTATTGTTTAGTATCTGTAGGAAGAAAGCCCCACACAAAAGGCCTTAATCTTGAAGCAATAGGAGTACAGCTAAATGAGAAAGGCCAAGTAGAGGTAAATGAATTTTTACAAACTTCAATTAATAATATATACGCGATAGGTGATGTTGTTAGAGGATCAATGTTAGCTCACAAAGCTGAAGAAGAGGGTGTAATGGTAGCTGAATTTATAGCTGGCCAGAAACCTCATATTGATTATAATTTAATTCCTAACGTTATTTATACTTGGCCCGAAGTCGCTTCTGTAGGTAAAACAGAGGAACAGTTAAAAGAAGAAGGGTTAAATTATAAAACTGGACAATTCCCTATGCGTGCGTTAGGTCGAGCTCGAGCTAGTATGGATACTGATGGTTTTGTCAAAATATTAGCTGATATGGAAACAGATGAAGTTCTTGGTGTCCATATGATAGGTGCTCGTGCAGCAGATTTAATTGCTGAAGCGGTTACTGCGATGGAGTTCAGAGCGTCAGCTGAAGATATAGCGAGAATGAGTCATTCACATCCTACTTATGCTGAAGCTATAAAAGAAGCTGCCCTAGCAGCTACAGAGAATAGAGCACTCCATATCTAAATCTTTATTCATTCAAAAAGCTCTCTTAAACACAATATTTTTGAATTTTAAAGATAATTTTAATTAAAATTGAGGTTTAAGTATATATTTATATAAGTTTAAATTTGAAATATTTATTAATATGGATAGGAGAGATTTTGTTAAAAGATCAGCTATAACATCATTATTTACGATAGTTCCAAGTAGTGTTTTAAATTTTAAAGGTGAATCTCCAAATGATAAGATTCAATTAGGTTTCATCGGAGTTGGAAGACAAGGTAGAGGATTGATGGAGAATTTTATTAAATATGACTCCACAGCCATCTTATCATGCAGTGATGTTGATATTGATAAAATGAATTTATTCGAAAAAACTTATCACGAAAAATCAACTACAGCCAAAAAGCCTTTTCATAAAGTAAAAAAATATTCGCATTACAGAGAAATGTTAAATGACAAGGAAATTGACGCCGTTGTCATAGCTTCCCCAGATCATTGGCATGCACAAATGTCAATAGACGCAGCAAAAGCGGGTAAAGATATATATTGTGAAAAGCCATTATCTTCATCTGTAGCTGAGGGAAGAGCAATGGTAGATGCTACAAGAAAATATGATAGAGTTTTCCAAACGGGGAGTATGCAACGTTCTTGGAATCAATTTAGGCATGCAGTTGAACTTATAAGAAATGGTTACATTGGGACTGTTCAAAAAGTCTATGTAGCGATTGGAGATCCATATAAGTCGTGTGACTTACCAACACAAGAAACACCATCAAATATAGATTGGGATTCATGGATTGGACCAACACAGTATCGAGGATATCATAAAGATTTAGCATGCCCTATAGGTGACAAACGTTGGGCTCAATGGAGAGATTATTTCCCTTATGGAGGAGGTATGATTACAGATTTTGGAGCCCACATGTTTGATATAGTTCAATGGGCATTAAATAAGGATAATTCGGGACCTATTAACTTTGAACCACCAAAAATATATTCTAAAAAAGGGCTGAAATTCACTTACCAAAATGGAATTTCTGTTACCCATAAAAAATGGGGAGAGGCGAATAATGAAATTCAATTTATTGGATCAGAGGGGCGCCTTGAAGTAAGCCGAAGATATCTTAAAACTTATCCTAACAAGAGTCTTGCGAAAAAACCTATTGACAAAATAAATCCTAAGCGGGTTTACTTAAGTGATAATCATCATATTGATTGGTTGCAATCTATTAGAAAAAGGAAAAAACCTATATGTGATGTAGAAGTTGGTCACAGAACGGCTACTGTTTGTAATATTACAAACATAGCTTATGCACTTCAAAGATCATTAATATGGGATCCCGTTGATGAAAAGTTTATTAATGATCCTGGTGCAAATTTAATGTTAGATAGAACCTATAGATCTCCTTGGAATTATAGAGATTTTTAAGATAAAAAGGGTTTAATTTTTTCTTTTATTTTATCTAAACTTAAATTACCTATACTTCCAATATGTGTATGTTTTATTTTTCTATTTGGAACATATTGTCCTTCTTCAATAGATTTTCCTAAATCTTGGTAGGCCATTCTGAAAGGTTTACCAGAAATAACATCATTATTGAGAGTGTCCACACTAAAGAGATAATCATATTTTTCCTGATCAGTAATTTTATTTTTAACTTTTATTTTAGGTAGACTAAAGAGAATAATTTCTAGACATGCCTTTGTTTCCTCAACAGCATCTATTATTATTCCTTTTGCCAATTGAAAATCTCTATGATATCCACTAGGTAAATTACCTGTTAGTAAAGTTAATTGACTTGGTAATGATTGTAAAATATTGCACTTTCCTCTTACAAGCTCAAATAGGTCAGGATTCTTTTTATGAGGCATAATACTAGATCCTGTAGTAAGATTATCGGGAAAACTTATGAAATCAAAATCTTGACCCATGTAAAGACAAATGTCCGTGCAAATTTTTGAAAGAGTAGCGCCGATTGAAGATAAAACGACAGCAATACTTTTTTCCAGTTTTCCTCTACTCATCTGAGCAGCTACTGAATTAACTTTTAAATTTGAAAATTTCAATTCATTCGTTGTAAATTCCCTGTCTATTGGAAAAGCACTTCCAAATCCAGCGGCACTTCCAAGTGGATTTTGATCAGCAATCTGAAAAGCACTTTTCCAGAAATACAGATCATCTATCAAACTCTCTGCGTAAGCTGAAAACCAGAGTCCAAATGAAGAAGGCATCGCTACCTGAAAATGTGTATAGCCAGGAAGTAAATAATCTTCGTGTTTTTCTGCTAATGAAGTCAAAACTTCAAATAGTTCTATAATTTTATCTTTTATGATATTTAATTCGTTTTTACAGTATAGGTGTAAGGCAACTAATACTTGATCGTTCCTTGACCTTGCAGTATGTATTTTTTTTCCAAGATCACCTAAATTTTGAATTAAAATATGCTCAATTTTTGAATGTATATCCTCAAATTCATCTTCAATTGTTAGACTTTTATTTTCAGCCTGTATTTTAATTTCGTTTAATTTTGATGTGAGTTGATTTACTTCTTCATTAGAAAGAATCCCAATCTTACCTAACATTTTTGCATGGGCAATAGAAGCTTGACAATCATATTCAGCTAAATATAAATCGTATTCTCGGTCTTTCCCAACAGTGAATAAATCTACTTTTTGATGGGCAGTAGACCCTTTTTTCCAGAGTTTCATTTTAAAGTATTTGTTTTAATAAATCAATATATAGTTTTATACCTTCTTCAATTTCATGAATATAAATAAATTCATCTGCTGTATGTGACCTTTTTGAATCACCTGGGCCTAACTTTAGAGAAGGGCAACTTAGTGCAGCTTGATCAGAAAGGGTAGGGGATCCATAGGTGCTTCGGCCTAATTTTTTACCTGCAATAACAAGAGGGTGATTATCATCTATCGAAGAACTTTCTAAGTGAAGTGATCTTGCTTTTACATCACAAGGAAGAGAATTAACAATCAAATTATTTATTTCTGAATTTTTATAACATTCGTTAACCCTTACATCCAAAACCATTTTGACTTCAGATGGAACAACATTATGCTGACTACCTGCATTGATTTGGGAGAGTGTAATTTTTACAGGGCCTAAAAGAGGAGAATTTTTATCAAAAGAAATATTTTTTATTTCTTCAATAACCTGTGAAATTTTCATCAAAGGATTATCTTCATTTGGGTGTGCTGCATGACTTGGTGTTCCTTTTATACTTAAATCAAAAACGATTAATCCTTTCTCTGCAACTGCTAACTCCATATTAGTAGGTTCACCAATTATTGCTAAATCAATTTTTGGAAGGTAAGGAATTAATGATCTCAAACTTTTTTTTCCAGCTATTTCTTCTTCTGCGGATGCTACCATTAATAAGTTATATGCTGGGTTTTCGTACTCATAGTAATGAGTAAATAATGCTATTAAGGAAACTAATGAACCTCCAGCATCATTGCTTCCGAGTCCAAATAATTTGCCATCAATAATATCTGCCTTAAATGGATCCCTAGTGTAAGCTTCATTTGGAAAAACTGTATCATGATGAGAATTTAATAATAATGTAGGTTTTTTATGGTCATAATTTTTGTTAACTGCCCATATGTTATTATCTCTCATATTATATGGAATATTATGATTTTTAAACCATTTCTCAATACGTTGAGCAGTTAAAGCCTCGTTTTTTGAAAAAGATTCTATTTGAATCAAATCTTTTAATAGTAGTATGACATTTTGAGTTAATTTCATAATACTATTTTAGTGTGTTTGTTATCAGATAAAATATTAAAGCTTCCAATCCTTACTTCTTTAACTCCTTTTGAAAGAGCTTGATAACAATTATGAAGTTTAGGTAACATTCCTTCTTGAATTAAACCTTTATTTTTTAATTCTTCATATTTTTCATTATTTATAATGGGAATTACAGAATTTAGGTCTCCAATATTTTCTAGTACACCTTTTTTTTCAAAGCAATAAGTCAAATCAACTTCAAAATTTTCTGAAAGAGCTGAAGCAATCTCTGAAGCTATGGTATCTGCATTTGTATTTAGTAACTGCCCATTCCCATCATGTGAAACTGCACAACATACCGGAATAATGTTATTTTTTAAAAGTTTTTTAAAAAAACTTTTATTTATATGAGTTATATCACCAACAAAACCAAAATCAAGCTCTTCAACTGTTCTTTTTGATGACATGTAAGCATTTCCATCTGCACCACATATACCAATTGAATCACACGATAAAGCTTGTAACTTAGAAACTATTCTTTTGTTAATTTTTCCTGCATATACCATTGTAATAATATCAAGAGTTGCAGTATCTGTAATTCTTCTGCCATTATTTAATTTTACAGGAATTCCTAATTTATTTGATACAGATGTTGCTTCTTTACCACCACCATGGATTAGAATTTTTGATTCATTGAGAGAAGAAAAATCCTTTAGAAAAGAGTGAAGTCTACTTTCATTATCAATAATATTACCTCCTATTTTAAAAATATGTAATCTATCCATTTTCAAGTATTTTTTTTAATACTATTTGAGCGGCATAAGTTCTGTTGTTTGCTTGCTGAATTATTAAAGAATTTGGTGAATTCAAAACTTTATCCGTAGCGACAACGTTCCTTCTTATCGGCAGACAATGCATGAACTTAGCCGAATTAGTAAATTTCATTTTCGATTCAGTTATCATCCAATCTCTATCTGTTTTTAAAATTTCACCATATTTATTGTAAGAACACCAATTCTTTGTGTATACGAAATCAGCATTTTTAAAAGCGTTTTCTTGATTATATTCAATTAAAGTATCACCTGTTATTCTAGAATCAAGCTCATAACCTTTAGGATGTGTAATTACAAAATTAGCATCTAGTTTTTTTACCATTCGAATAAAAGAATTCCCTACGGCATGGGGTAAAGCTTTTGGATGTGGTGCCCATGATAAAACAATTTTCGGTTTATTTAAGGGGTAATTTTCTTTTATTGTCATAGCATCTGCTAAAGCTTGTAAAGGGTGCGCAGTAGCACTTTCCATGTTGATTACAGGAATACTTGCATATTTTATAAAACTACTTAATACAATTTCTTGTTCATCTTTTATTTTATTGGTCAGACTTGCAAATGCTCTTATTGCAACAATGTCAAAATATTGAGAAACAACAGCTGCGGCCTCTTTTATATGTTCTGATTTTGAACCATTCATCTGAGTTCCATCCTCAAATTCAAGAGCCCAAGATTCATTAGAAAAATTCATTACCATTGTTTTTAAACCCAAGTTTTGAGCTGCTTTTTGAGTGCTCAAACGAGTTCTTAAACTAGGATTAAAAAAGAGCATTCCTAATGTTTTTTGATTACCGAGTAATTCAAATTTGTTAGGATTTTTTTTAAGTTTAATTCCCTCAATTATAGTTTGTTCAAAATTTGAAAGATCATCTAGGTTTAAAAACTGTTTCATGGCATTAATCATTTGAAATTAAAATTTTTGATATGGCAACAAAAAACTGATCAAAATGCTTTTCTTTTATTGTTAGTGGGGGCAAAATTCTTATAAGATTTTTGTTACTACTTCCACCGGTAAAAATAAACTGTTCGTAAATGAGTTTCTTTCTAAGATCTGATACCTCAAAATCAAATTCTAATCCAAGCATTAAGCCTCTACCTTTAATTTTTTTTATTTGTGGGATTTGAGAGGCCTTTTTTTTAAAATAAAATTCTAGAGATTTGGTTTTTTCTTGAAGGCTTTGCATTTTTAAAATATCTAAAACTGCTAGAGAGGCTACACAAGCAAGATGATTTCCTCCAAATGTGGTTCCTAGCATTCCGTAAGAAGCTTTAATGTTTGGATGAATTAAAATTCCACCAATTGGGAATCCATTTCCCATTCCCTTAGCCATAGTAATTATGTGAGGGCTGATTTTGTATTTTTGAAAAGCAAAGAACGTTCCTGATCTTCCAAAACCTGACTGAACTTCGTCAGCAATGAGACAAGCATCATACTTTTTGCATAACCTTTCCATGGCATAAACGAAATCTTCCTCAGGTTCATCTAAACCACCAACCCCTTGAATAGCCTCAAAAATAACAGCGCAAACATCTCCTTTTGATATTTCTATCTCTAATGCTCTAACGTCATTAAATGGCAAAAAACTTACTTCTTGTTGCAGATTCAATGGAGAAGATATTTTTTGGTTGTCCGTCGCGGCTACTGCAGCCGAAGTTCTACCATGAAAAGCGTTTTTAAATGCAATAATTCTTTTTTTATTAGTAAAAAAAGAGGCAACTTTTAAAGCATTTTCAATGGCTTCAGCACCACTATTGCATAAGAAAAGTTGATAATTATGAAGACATGACTGCTCTCCAATTTCATCAGCTAACTTTTTTTGAAGTGGATTTTGAATAGCATTACTATAAAAGCCTATTTTTCCTAATTGTTGTTTTAATAATTTAATGTAGTGCGGATGACTATGTCCAATTGAAATTACTGCATGCCCGCCATATAGATCTAAATACTTATTATTTTTCTCATCATATACATAAACATCTTTTGCCTTTTTTGGCACTACATTATAAAGCGGATAAACATCAAATAAATTCATGTGTATGTAAGATTAATTATTTTAAGTAGTTCCCATTTCATCATTTTAAAAAGTTGATGCTTTAAGTTCTAAACCGAGTTTTTCCTCCCAGCCCATAATAATATTTGTATTTTGGATTGCCTGACCTGAAGCTCCTTTTATAAGATTATCAAGTATACTTGTTATTAATAATAAGTTATCATGTTTGTGAAGATGTAAAAAACAATTATTACTATTTATTACTGACTTTAAACTTAAATTTTCATCTGAAACATGAGTGAAAGGATGTTTTTGATAATAATCTACATATAGATCCTTAACACTCTTGAGACTTCCATTAAATTTCGTGTATGAAGTAGCAAAAATTCCTCTGGTAAAGTTTCCCCTTTGAGGTAAAAAATGAATTTTAGATATACATCCTAGAGAATCTAAAGTTTGATTAATTTCTTCTAGATGTTGATGATTGAAGGGTTTATACCATGATAAATTATTATTCCTCCAACTAAAATGACTTGTTGAAGCTAGTCCAACTCCAGCACCAGTACTCCCAGTAGTAGCATTTACATGTATATCTGAGATAAGTTTATTATTTTCGGCTAAAGGCAAAAGAGCTAATTGAATTGCAGTAGCAAAACAACCTGGATTTGCGATTGAATTGCTTTTTTCTATTGATTCTCTTTGGAGTTCTGGTAATCCGTAGACAAATTTTCGACTATTAAAATTTTCATCATTTTTTAAACGAAAGTCATTCCCTAAATCTACGATCAATGTATTTTCACTAAAACTATTTTCCTTTAAAAAGGAAATCGAATTTCCGTGACCTAAACATAAATATAATATGTCAACGTTTAAATTTACAATTTTTGTGAACTTAAGATTTGTATTACCTAATAGGTCTTGATGAACGTTTGTCAAGGGGATATCTGATTTTGTTGAACTATAAACAAAATCTAAGTCTAATCCCGGATGAGCTAAAACCAATCTTATTAATTCTCCGCCAGTATATCCAGATCCACCTATGATTCCAACTTTTTTCATTTATTTTTATTTGTATTTTGATATATTCTTGAAGCATTTGAAAAAATTTTTATAAATCCTTTTGCTTCTTCTGAAGACCAACCCTTATTCATTTCCCCATAACTTCCAAACTTAGCTTGCATTAAATCGTTTGGTGAATCAATTCCAAGAAGTTCAAATCTATATGGATGTAATTTAATAAATACCTTTCCATTTACACTACTTTGACTACTTTTCATATAATTTTCAATATCTCTCATTACAGGATCTAAATAATGACCTTCGTGTAATTGCATTCCATAAAAATTTGCTAATTGGTCTTTTTGAAATTGTTGCCATTTACTTTGGGTATGTTTTTCTAAAAGATGGTGAGCCTTAATAATAATTATTGGTGCTGCAGCCTCGAATCCAACCCTTCCTTTAATTCCAATTATTGTGTCACCAACATGAACATCACGTCCAATTGCAAAATCTTTTGCTATATTATGAATTTCTTGAATTAATTGAACTGGATCCCCCTTCTTCTGATTAACAGCATAAAGTTCACCTAATTTAAATTCTAATTCTAATTCTTCAGAGTTGTTTTTCTTTAGGACACTTGGAAATGCAGATTCAGGAAGAGGTTTTTTAGAAGTTAAAGTTTCTGCTCCTCCAACACTTGTTCCCCAAAGACCTTGATTTATTGAATATTTTGCTTTTTCCCAAGGTATATCGACACCGTTGTTTTTTAAGTATTCTATTTCTTCTTCTCGAGATAATTCTTGATCTCTAATTAGGGTTATTATTTTTATTTCTGGGGCTAAAACTTGAAAAATCATGTCAAATCTAACTTGATCATTTCCTGCCCCAGTGCTCCCGTGTGCTATGTATTTTGCATCATTTTTTTTGGCATACTCTAAAATTTCGATAGCTTGAATTATTCTTTCAGCACTTACCGAAAGGGGATAAGTATTATTTTTAAGGACATTACCATAAATTAAATATCTAACGATTTTATTATAATAAGATTTTAATGCATTTATATTTTTATATGTATGAGCTCCAATTTCATATGCTTTTTTCTCAATCGTATCAATTTCTTGTTTTGAGAAACCACCCGTATTTACGCTAACAGCATGAACTTCATAATTTTCTTGAGACAATTTTTTTAGTGAGTAAGAGGTGTCTAATCCACCACTATAAGCTAAAACTAGTTTTTCTTTAATCATTTTATTTAATATTACCTTGTTTTGGATCGTAAAGCATTCCTGTGCATAAACACATTTCTCTTTTTGTACGAGTTAAAATATCGTAGTTTTTACAAGTCATACAACCCTTCCAGAATTCAGGATCATCAGTCAATTCAGAAAAATGAACAGGTTTATAGCCCAACTCGTAATTAATTTTCATGACAGGCATTCCTGTTGTAATTCCAAATACTTTGGCATCCGGATATTTTTTTAATGAAAGATCGAAAACCTTTTTTTTAATTTTTCTAGCTAATCCTTTTCCTCTATAATTTGGATCAACAATCAAGCCAGAATGAGCTACATATTTACCATGACCCCATATTTCTATATAACAAAAGCCAGCAAATTGATTACCATCTAATGCAATTACCGCATTATTATTTTCAATTTTTGTTGCAATGTACTCTGGTGTTCTTCTAGCAATTCCAGTGCCTCTTACCTTCGCAGATTCATCAATACAAATACTGATTTCCTTAGAATATATAATATGTTCCGCTTTCGCGTGCAAAATTTTCATGTTTGGTTATAATTGTTATAAAAATAGTATGAGAGAGGAGAAGGGCATACCATACTCCATCAAAAGATTACACCCCGTTGGGGCGACGACGTACTTTATTTAAAGGAAATTTGAAAAAAGTATTATATGTTTTTGTTTTCGCCATCATAATTATAACGCAAAATTGATTTAAAAATTTTAAATAAACAAAAAAAAATAAGTCTTTTCTTAAAATATTAATTTGTGTAATCCTAATGTTTAATTTTGTTAAGAGTTTATATATAAGATGTTTTTAAAACACTTAAATCTTAATCATTTAAAAAATAAATCTGTTCTTTTGGCTCATAGTAGTGGAGTTGATAGTTGTGTTTTAGCACATGTTTTTTTAAATAAAAAGATTAATTTTTCTGTTGCACATTGTAATTTTCAATTAAGAGGTGAAGAAAGTTACAATGATTTACTTTTTGTCAAAGACTGGTGTAAAAAAAATAAAATCCCTTTTTTTTATAAAACTTTCGACACAAAAAAGTTTAGAGAATACAAAAAAATTGGAATTCAAGAAGCAGCACGAGATTTAAGATATCAATGGTTTGCTTCGCTTATGGATAAATATAATTTTCAGGTATTAACAACAGCACATCATTTAAATGACCAATTTGAAACCTTTATGATTAATATTACCAGAGGTTCAGGAATTCAGGGCCTATTGGGAATACCTAGTAATAAGAAATGCATTAGACCATTAAATGATGTATCAAAAAAAGATATTCTAAAATTTGCAAAAGAAAATAAAATTCAATGGCGGGAAGATTCTTCAAATAACACTCATGATTATTTAAGAAATAAAATTAGACATCAATTGATAAGTCCTATCGAAGAAATAAGACCTAAGGCACTAGAAAATTTCAAGAATACTCTTGGAAACCTGAGGGATGCTAAAGATTTTATTGAATATTCTTTAATACAACTGAAGAAAAAATTATTTATAGAAAAAGATCAAATTATTAAAATACCCCTAGATAAAATCAATGAAATAGAACCTTTAAACTTTTGTCTACATCATTTGTTTTCACCTTTTGGATTTGATAGTAAAGAAGTTAATAAATTGATTAAATCAAACTCAGGTAAAATATTGTTGAACGAAAACTTCAGATTAATTCGAGAAAGAGATCATTTGATTTTGACTCCTTCAGTTTCATCAATAAATGATGAAATTTTAATCGATCTTGAAAAAAACATATCAAAACTCCCTATTCCAATTAAATTTGAACTTAATGTAAAATTTATTAAAGACAAATGGGATATGAATGAGGCTTTTCTTAATAGAGAAGCATTAAAAAAGCCATTATCTTTAAGAAAATTTAAGAAAGGGGACTACTTTTATCCTACGGGAATGAGTGGCAAAAAATTACTAAGTAAGTTTTTTAAAGATGAAAAATATTCTCTTTTGGATAAAGAGCAACAATGGCTTTTATGTTCACAAGGTGAAATTGTATGGGTAATTGGAAGGCGTTGTGATAGACGTTTCATTGCTAATTCAAAAACAAATAATAAATTATTAATTCGACTTTCTGAATGAAAAAGTGGTTAGTTTTTATTTTATGGAGCTCTTTTGTATACGGTCAGATTCAAGAGCCAGTCATATGGGAAACATCAGTTATTTCTGACACTATTAAAAATATTTACACTATTAGATTAAAAGCAAATATTGAAAAAAATTGGCATTTATATTCTCAATTTTCAGATCCAAACGGGGCTATTCCTACTGAATTTAAATTCAAAAAAAACAAAAAATATCGGCTTATAGGTAGAGTAAATGAGACTGAATCCACAGTAGCTTACGATGAAGTTTTTGAAATGGATCTGAGCTACTTCACCCAAAAAGCAATTTTTACTCAAAAAATAGAAATATTTGACACAAATCTTAACAAAATAGAAGCTGAGGTAAACTATCAGGCGTGTGACGATAAATTATGTATTTTCAGAAACGAAAATTTTTACATTACTCTTGATGGTTCAAATTTTTTCAATAACCAAACTATAGATAATAGAAGTAAAGACCTTTCTAGCTCATTAAAATTAAATTTAAAAAATACCTCATTCATAAATAAAACTCAAAATGAAGAGGGTATTTATTCATATTTTAATGTTTTTATTCTTGGTTTTATTGGTGGTTTATTAGCATTGTTAACACCTTGTGTTTTTCCTATGATTCCTTTGACTGTTTCTTTTTTTCTTAAAAAATCAATCTCGTCAAAAAGGGGAGTGTTCAATGCCCTAACTTATACATTTTTTATTGTTTTAATATATTGTTTATTAAGCTTACCGTTTCATTTTATTGATTCTTTAGACCCAGAATTTCTAAATAGTTTAGCAACTAATATTTATGTAAACATAATTTTCTTTTTAGTATTTGTTCTCTTTGCATTTTCTTTTTTTGGTTTCTATGAAATTACTTTACCTACAACATGGGGAAATAAATCTGATCAAGCTTCTGCAATAAATGGTATTATAGGTATCTTTTTTATGGCGCTAACACTTGCTATAGTTTCTTTTTCTTGTACTGGACCTATTCTGGGTTCTCTACTAGCTGGTTCAATAACAGCTGACGGAGGAGCTACACAGCTTTCTTTTGGTATGCTTGGTTTTGGAGTTGCATTAGGTTTACCGTTTGGTCTTTTTGCTTTATTTCCTAATACTCTAAATGTAATTCCTAAATCAGGTAGTTGGATGAGTACTGTGAAAGTTGTTTTAGGATTTTTAGAATTAGCATTAGCCTTAAAATTTCTTTCCAATGCTGATTTAGTAGCAAATTGGGGTCTTCTAAAGCGAGAAGTATTTTTGGTAATATGGATTTTAATTACACTATCGTTAACTCTTTATCTTTTTGGTCTGTTTAGGTTCCCGCATGATTCAAAAGTTCAAAAATCCAAAACCCAATATTCATTTGCATTTTTATCATTAATTATTACTTCTTACCTGTTTTTTGGTTTAGTTTCAAAAGAAAATACACTTAAATTGATTAGTGGCTTCCCTCCACCTGAATTTTATAGCTTGAGAGCTATAAAATCTGATTGCCCTTTAGGCTTAGAATGTTACAAAGATTATGAATTAGGAATACAAAAAGCTGTTGAACAACAAAAGCCCATATTATTGGATTTTACTGGTTGGGCTTGTGTTAATTGTCGAAAAATGGAAGAGAACGTATGGTCTGACCCAGAAGTTTATCCAATTTTAAGAGATAAATTTATTATTATTTCACTTTATGTTGACGATCGTAAAATTTTAGATGAAAAAGATCAATTTGATTTCCAATTACCTAATGGAAGAATAAAAAGAATTAACACAGTAGGAAAGAAATGGGCTACATTTCAAACAATTAATTTCAATACTGCTTCACAACCTTTTTATGTTCAAATAACCTCAGATGGAACACTTTTAAATAGCCCTATTCAATATACTGGTTCTGAAGATTTTAAAAATTGGTTAGAAACAGGATTATATAACTATAAACCTTTAATTAAGGCAAATTACATTAAATTATAAAATTGGAATTAAAAATAAAATGGTATGTAAACTAATTTTACAAGATTTATTTCTTAAAATAAATTTCGTTGAAAGGTATTCTAAAACGATTACCATAAACACCATCTTTTTGTCTTATTCCGCAACCAATCACCATGCTAATTTCAGCATCTTTCGGAAGTTTAAGTAGAGATTTCAAACGGACAGAGTCAAAACCTTCCATAGGGCAAGTGTCATAACCTATTGCAGACATACTTAACATGAATGTTTGAGCAGCAAGAGCACAGCTTTTATGGCCTACAACTCTCAAATCACCTGCTTTAACTTCTCTATAAGTAACTTTTTTAATTCCACTCAAATTACTTTTAATACCATTAATAAATCCAGTGATCTTTTTCCTTCCTCTATATAATTTAGGAATGATATTTTGATAATAGTCTAATGCGCCTTTGATTTTATTATCATCTTTTCCCTTGTTTGTATTTTTTATAAAATTAACATTTGCTTTTATTCTTTCAGGCCATAAATCTAAACGTACAACTGGAATAACTAACTCATGAGCTGTTTTAGCAGCAGGTTGGTTATAACATACTTTAGCTACCTTTTTTAAATATTCTCTAGACTTAATATGATAAAATTCCCATAATTGTAAATTACTACTCGTTGGAGCAAGCCTTGCCTGCTCGATACATTTTTTCACCAAATTTGTGTCAATGGCTTTTTTTGGATCATATTTTCTTACTGATCTTCTAAAATTTATAGCTTCGCTTACAGTTTTTTCTTTCATAACTAAATGCGTTTCAAAATATTTTTCAGCAAAGACAAAGACTTTGGATAGGGTGCATATCTTTGAGGAAGATCAAACCAAAAGGACCTCTTAACAATTGATTTTTTATGGCTAAATAGTTCAAAACTATGTTTTCCATGATATCCCCCAATTCCACTATTTCCTATTCCGCCAAAAGGTAGTTCGGGATTTGTGAAGTGAACTATTGAATCATTAACTACACCACCACCAAAAGGATATTTTTTCATTACCGAATTAATAAATTTTTTGTTTTGACTAAAAACATAAAAAGCTAAAGGATTTTTTAATTCCGACAGGACTTGATCAATATCATCGAAGTTTTTATAGCTCAAAACAGGTAATATGGGACCAAAAATTTCTTCTTGTATTAAAGAACTCTCCACAGAAGGACTATCTACTACAGTTGGTTCAAAATATAAATCCTCAATATTATTTTTTCCTCCATAGATTACGTTTTGATTATTTATATCAGATACTAATTTTTTAAAATGTTTCTTATGAATAATACGCCCATAGTCATTTGATTTGCTTGCATCATTCCCAAAAGCGTTTTTTATTTCATTAATAATTGCATGGACTAAATCATCTTTAAATTCTGATTTTACTAAAATGTAATCTGGGGCTATACAAGTTTGTCCACAATTAAGAAATTTACCCCAAACAATGCGTTTTGCCGTTTTTTGTAAAGGTGCAGATCCGTCAACGATACAAGGACTTTTTCCACCTAGTTCTAAAGTAATTGGTGTTAGGTATTCTGCAGCAGCTTTGGCAACTTTTTTTCCAATGCTGGTGCTACCAGTGAAAAAAATATAATCCCATTGTATTTTTAATAATTCTTGTGCAACTTTAGCATCACCTTCAACAACACTAATCCATTCTGTTGGGAAAACATTGTTAAGAACTTTAATTAATACTTTTGAAGTGTATGGTGCTGACTCAGATGGTTTTAGTATAACAGTATTGCCCGCTGCGATTGCACCTATTAAAGGTACCATAGCCAGTTGAAAAGGATAATTCCAAGGAGAGATCATTAGAACTGTTCCATATGGTTCTGAGAGTAAAAAGTCCTGTGAAGGAAAATTAATAAGACTTCCCGAGACCCTCCTAGGGGCTGACCAATCTTTCAAATATTTGATAAATATTTCAATTTCTTTTTGAACCATCAAAAATTCACTTGTGTAAGCCTCAAAAATTGGTTTTTTTAAATCATTATACAATGCTTCGTAAATATTATCTTCCCTCGCTAAAAGCTCTTTTTTTAATTTCTTAAGAAATTGAATTCGAACGTTGACTGACTCATTTTTATGACTTTTAAAAAACCTTTCATGCTTCTCTCTAAGGGCTATAATTGAAGATTGATTCATAACCTAGTTTTTTGAATTCAAAGATAACAGAAAAAAACAACCATACTTTTTGTAGTAGTTGAGTGTATTAAAAAACTAAAATAAACTATCTGTAAATCAGTTAATTAAATGTTAATATTAATATTTGAGTATAACACAGAATAATTAGGATGTTAATTTAAATTTTAAACAAAAATTATATTAGTGTTATAATTTTTATAGATGAAGCTCAATAAATTTAGCCAAGCTGTAACACAAGATCCAACTCAACCTGCTGCTCAAGCAATGCTTCATGCTATAGGACTTACAAATGAAGACTTTAAAAAACCTTTAATAGGTATAGCATCCACGGGTTACGAGGGTAATCCTTGTAATATGCATTTGAATGATTTGGCACAAGATATTAAATTGGGTATTAATGCTCAATCTCTAGTAGGATTAGTTTTCAATACTATTGGGGTGAGCGACGGAATTTCAATGGGTACACCTGGAATGCGATTTTCTCTTCCATCAAGAGATGTTATTGCTGATTCAATTGAAACTGTTGTACAAGCCATGTCATACGATGGAGTTGTTACTATAGTAGGGTGTGATAAAAATATGCCTGGAGCATTAATGGCATTATTAAGATTAAATAGGCCATCAATTTTAGTTTATGGTGGAACAATCTCTGCAGGATGTCACAATGATAAGGAGCTTGATGTAGTTTCTGCTTTTGAAGCCTGGGGAGAAAAAGTATCAGGTAAAATTGATGAAAAAGAGTTTAAAAATATTATCAAAAACGCATGTCCAGGTGCAGGTGCTTGTGGGGGCATGTATACAGCAAACACGATGGCCTCCGCCATAGAGGCGTGTGGCATGGCTTTACCCTATAACTCATCCAATCCTGCTATAAGTTCAAATAAAAAAAAGGAATGCGAATCATTAGGGGAATATTTAAAACATATATTGGTACATGATTTAAAACCAAGAGATATTGTAACAAAAAGGTCTCTAGAAAATGCATTAAGATTAATTGCAGTTCTAGGAGGTTCTACAAATGCAGTTCTTCATTTTTTAGCTATTGCAAAGGCTGCCGAAATAGAGCTTTCAATAGATGATTTTCAAAAAATTAGTGATACAACACCTTTTTTAGCAGATTTAAAACCCAGTGGGAAGTATCTTATGAAAGATTTGCATGCAGTTGGTGGTGTACCAGCTGTAATGAAATATATGCTGGAATTAGGAATGCTCCATGGAGACTGTATTACAGTTACAGGAAAAACTTTAGCAGAAAACCTTTCAAAAGTTCCTGGATTGGAAAAAAATCAAAACATTATTCGTCCGATAGAAAAACCAATCAAATCAACTGGACACATTCGTATTTTGAAAGGGAATCTTGCAACCATGGGATCTGTTGCAAAAATTACAGGAAAAGAAGGTTTACTTTTTAAAGGACCTGCTCGTGTGTTTAATGGAGAGTATGAAGCAAACGATGGTATAAAAAGTGGGAAAGTTAAAAAAGGTGATGTTGTTGTGATTCGCTATGAAGGACCAAAAGGTGGACCAGGTATGCCAGAAATGTTAAAGCCTACAGCTGCAATTATGGGAGCAGGTCTTGGAAAAAGTGTTGCATTAATAACTGATGGAAGATTTTCAGGTGGTACACACGGATTTGTAGTGGGACATATTGTTCCTGAGGCTCAAGAAGGAGGAAATATAGCACTTGTAGAGGATGGTGATGAAATAATTATTGACGCAGAACAAAATATAATTACATTAAAAGTTAGTGATAAGGAACTTATCAATAGAAAGTCTAAGTGGATACAACCTCCATACAAATTTAAAAGCGGGATTCTTTTTAAATATATTAAAAACGTTTCTAATGCTTCAGAAGGCTGTGTAACAGATTCTAAATAAATATGAGAATAAAAAATAAGATCAATTAATGCCAAAAAAAATTGCTATTACAGGAGCAGAAGCTGTTATTCGATCGTTACTTGCTGAAGATGCCAATTTAGTTTTTGGTTATCCAGGTGGTGCTATTATGCCTATCTATGATGAACTTTTTAAATTTCAAGATAAACTTCATCATGTATTAACAAGACATGAACAAGGAGCAACACATGCAGCTCAAGGATATGCTCGAACCTCAGGCAAGGTTGGTGTTGCTATGGCAACCTCTGGTCCAGGAGCAACAAATTTAGTAACAGGTATTGCTGATGCACAAATCGATTCTACACCAATGGTTTGCATAACAGGCCAAGTTGCATCTCATTTGTTAGGATCTGACGCTTTTCAAGAAACAGATATAATTGGAATTTCAACACCAGTTACAAAATGGAATTATCAGATTACCAAAGCATGTGAAATACCAGAAATTATGGCTAAGGCCTTCTATATTGCCCGTACAGGCAGGCCAGGTCCTGTTTTGATCGATATTACAAAAGATGCACAGTTTGAAACTTTTGACTACTCATACCAAAAATGTTCTGGTATTAGAAGTTATACGCCAATTACAACACTTTCAAATAAAGAAGTTGAAAAAGCGGTTGAGTTGATCAATAAATCTGAAAAACCACTTGTGGTCTGGGGACAAGGAGTCATACTAGGTAATGCTGAAGAAGAATTAAAAATTTTTTTAGAAAAATCTGGTATACCCGCTGCCTGGACCATATTGGGCCTTTCAGCTATATCTACAGATCATCCTTTAAACAGAGGTATGGTTGGTATGCATGGAAATTATGCTCCAAATATCTTAACTAATGAGTGTGACTTACTCATAGCTATAGGTATGAGATTTGATGATAGGGTAACAGGTGATCTAAAAACTTATGCTAAACAAGCCAAAATCATACACTTAGAACTTGATCCTGCTGAAGTAAACAAAAATGTTCATGTAGATTTAGCTTTGATCTCCGATTGTAAGATTTCTTTAAAGGAATTAATTAATAACATAGAAACAAAAACATATCCAGATTGGATTAAACGTTTCGATGAATTAGATAAAATTGAATATGATAAAGTTATACACTCCGACTTATTTCCTAGTAAAGATGGATTGACAATGGGAGAAAGTATAAAAATAATTAATAAACATTCAAATAACGATGCAATAATCGTTACAGATGTAGGACAACATCAAATGGTAGCATGCCGATATGCAAAGTTTATTAGATCAAAAAGTAATGTTACTTCTGGCGGTTTAGGAACTATGGGATTCGCCCTGCCTGCAGCCATAGGTGCAAAAATGGGTGCAATAGAAAGAGAAGTTGTTGCGGTTATAGGTGATGGTGGATATCAAATGACAATTCAAGAATTAGGGACTATTTTTCAACAACAAATTGCAGTGAAAATCGTTGTGCTAAATAATGATTTTCTAGGTATGGTTAGACAATGGCAGCAGTTATTTTTCGATAAAAGATATGCCTCAACTGAAATGGTAAATCCAGACTTTGTAACTATAGCTAAAGGGTATAGAATAAGAGCAAAAAGAGTAGAAAAGAGAAAAGATTTAGATAAAGCAGTTAAAGAAATGATAGATTCTAAAGAACCATTTTTTCTAGAAATATGTGTTGAAAAAGAGGATAATGTTTTTCCTATGATACCCTCGGGGGCAAGTGTTTCGGATATTAGATTAGAATAACATGAAAAATATAACTTATACTATATCAGTTTATGCGGAAAATAATATTGGTTTACTTAACAGGATTTCTGCAATTTTTTTAAAGAGACATATTAATCTAGAAAGTTTTTCAACGTCTGCCTCAGAAATTTCAGATGTCTTTCGCTTTGTTATCGTAGTGAATACAGACTCGGAGAGAGTAAGAAAAATTGTTCAACAAATTGAAAAACAAGTAGATGTAATTAAAGCTTTTTATCATACTGATGAGGAAACTATTTTTCAAGAAAACGCTTTATATAAGGTTAAGTCAAGTTCATTATTTGAAGAAAGACACATTCAAAACATCATTAAATCAAGTCATGCAACCATTGTTACTGTTTCACCTGAATTTTTTGTTATTGAATTAACTGGTTTTAGAGAAGAGACAGAAAAATTAAGAAAAGATTTAGAGCCATATGGACTTCTACAATTTGTTCGTTCTGGAAGGATCTCGGTAACAAAAGCTAAAATGGGAATATCAGAAATATTAAATACTTTTAAAAAAAATAATTAATACAAATCATGTCAAATTACTTTAATCAATTATCGCTCAGAGATCAACTTCATCAATTAGGTCAATGTAGATTTATGGAAGCTTCAGAATTTGAAAATGGAATTAAAACACTAAAAGGGAAAAATATTGTTATAGTTGGCTGTGGCGCCCAAGGTCTTAATCAGGGATTAAATATGCGTGATTCAGGACTAACAATTTCATATGCACTACGATACTCTGCAATTGAAAATAAAAGACCTTCATATTTAAATGCCACAAAAAATGAGTTTAAAGTGGGAAAATTTGAAGAATTAATCCCAACTGCAGATGTTGTTATAAACTTAACGCCTGATAAAAACCATTCGTCTGTTGTAAAAGAGGTTATGCCTTTAATGAAAAAAGGTGCTACACTATCATATTCCCATGGATTTAATATAGTTGAAGAAGGTATGAAAATTCGTGAAGATTTAACTGTTATAATGGTTGCTCCTAAATGCCCTGGGACAGAAGTTCGTGAAGAATATAAAAGAGGTTTTGGTGTTCCGACTTTGATAGCTGTTCACCCAGAAAATGATCCTGATGGACATGGACTTGAGCAAGCAAAAGCTTATGCATATGCTACAGGTGGGCATCGAGCTGGTGTACTTGAGTCTTCATTTGTTGCAGAAGTTAAATCTGATTTAATGGGTGAGCAAACCATTCTTTGTGGCGTTTTACAAACAGGGTCAATCCTATGTTTTGATAAGATGGTTGAAGAAGGTATAGATCCAGGATATGCTGCAAAATTAATTCAATATGGTTGGGAGACTATTACTGAAGCATTAAAGCATGGTGGAATAACCAACATGATGGATCGACTATCAAATCCAGCTAAAATAAAAGCGTTTGAACTTTCGGAAAAATTAAAGACAATTTTAACACCTCTTTTTCAAAAACATATGGATGATATTATGTCAGGACATTTTTCCAAAACAATGATGGAAGATTGGGCGAATGATGATAAAGATCTTTTTTCTTGGAGAGCAGCAACAGGTGAAACTGCTTTTGAAAAAACTAAAATTACAGATCAGAATATTACAGAACAAGAGTTTTTTGACAAAGGTATATTAATGGTTGCTTTTGTTCGTGCTGGTGTTGAATTAGCATTTGACACAATGGTAGATGCAGGAATTAAAGAGGAATCAGCATATTACGAATCTTTGCATGAAACACCTCTTATTGCTAACACTATAGCAAGAAAAAAACTTTTCGAAATGAATCGTATTATTTCTGATACAGCAGAATACGGTTGTTATTTATTTGATCACGCAGCTAAACCTTTACTTGCTAGTTTTATGAAGAATATAAAAAGTGATGTTATTGGTAGTGGAATCAATTCCATTGATACTGGTGTTGATAATAAAAAACTAATTGATATTAATGAAATCATAAGATATCACCCAGTTGAAATGATTGGTTATGAACTTCGTTCATCAATGATTGCAATGAAGAAAATTTTGTAATGAAGCCTTTTCCATCTACAAATGGAGTTAACAGTGCCATTAAAAGATTAAAGGGTCTTACAAGATTAACTCCTTTAGAATACAGCAAGCGCTTATCAGATTTAATAAATTCATCAGTTTATTTAAAACGTGAAGACGTCCAACAAATTAGATCTTTTAAGATTAGAGGTGCTTACAATAAAATTGCATCTTTAGGAAAAGATCAGATTAAAAATGGAATCGTTTGTGCCAGCGCTGGAAATCATGCTCAAGGATTTGCTTTTTCTTGTCAAAAATTAAAGATTAAGGGGGAGATTTATATGCCAGCTACAACTCCTCAACAAAAGATTTCACAGGTAAGAATGTTTGGAGGTGATTTTATTGAAATAATTCTTGATGGTGATACCTACGATGCGTGTCAAGAAGTAGCATTATTATCTGCAAAATCTTCAGGTAAACCATTTATACACCCTTTTGATGATGCAGAGGTGATTGAAGGACAGGCTACCATTGCAATTGAGATGCTAAACCAGTTTTCAAAAGAATTTGATTATATTCTTGTCCCTATCGGTGGTGGTGGCCTAATATCTGGTATAATTACAGTTTTTAAAGAATTATCTCCTAAGACAAAAATTATTGGTGTAGAACCTGAAGGTGCACCATCAATGAAAAACTCAATACAATATGGAAAGAGAATATCATTAAAAGAAATGGATGGTTTTGTAGATGGCGCAGCTGTTCGTCAAGTTGGAAAAATACCTTTCGAAATTTCAAAATCCTGTTTAGATGATATTATTCTTGTTCCAGAGGGTAAAATATGTAAAACTATACTAGAACTTTATAACAAAGATGGAATAATCGCTGAGCCAGCAGGTGCCTTAGCAGTCGCTTCTCTAGATATAATTACTGAAAAACTAAAAGGTAAAAATACTGGTGTTTTAATCTGTGGTGGGAATAATGATATTTTTCGTATGCCAGAAATCAAGGAACGTGCCCTTTTATATGATGGGCTGAAACATTATTTTTTAGTAAATTTTCCTAATCGTTCAGGTGCACTAAAACAATTTGTAACTCAAATACTTGGTCCAAATGATGATATAACTCATTTTGAATTTTCTAAAAAAAGTTTCAGAACAATAGCTCCAGCAGTAATAGGAATAGAGTTAAAGAACATTGAGGATTTTTCACTTTTGGTAGAACGGTTGAAAAAGCATAACTTCCGCTTCGATTATTTGAACAAAAAACAAGATTTGTTTCAATTTTTAATCTAAAATTGCAAAAAAAGAAAAAGAAAAAATGAATAATTATAATGCTCAAATTCCCAAGGAATATGAAATTGAGCCATTGACTTGTGATGAATACCTTGTAAATGGCCAAATAAAAAAATGGAAAGGCGCAACATCAGAAGTCTATTCTGTTATTCAAACAAATGGATCACCAACTCTTTTAGGTACTATTCCAGATATGGAAACCGAAGCAGCACTTGAAGCTCTTGATGCTGCAAAAGATGCTTTTCATAGAGGTCAGGGTGTTTGGCCAACAATGAAAGTTGGTGAAAGATTGAAATGTATGGAGAATTTTGTCAATAAGATGAAACTTCATAGGGAAGAAATTGTAAAACTTTTAATGTGGGAAATTTGTAAGAATAAATCTGATTCTTATAAAGAATTTGACAGAACTGTTGATTATATTAATGACACTATAGAAGCATACAAAAATATTGATAGAAAGGGTGCTAAATTTGATGTCCAAGGTGGAGTATACGCACACATTCGAAGAGGTCCTTTAGGAGTTGTTCTTTGCTTAGGGCCATATAATTATCCACTTAATGAAACTTTTTGTTTATTGATACCTGCAATTATAATGGGTAATACTGCAATTTTTAAGCCTGCTAAACATGGAGTTCTACTGATAGCACCATTATTGAAAGCCTTCCAAGAAAGTTTCCCTCCTGGAGTTGTAAACATCTTATTTGGTAGAGGTAGAAAAATTGCATCTCCTATAATGAAAACAGGATATATAGACGTTCTTGCATTAATAGGGCACAGTTCTTCAGCAGTTTCTTTACAAGACCAGCATCCAAATAAAAATCGTTTACGACTAGTCCTAGGACTTGAGGCTAAGAATCCAGGTATTATTCTTCCTGACGCTGACTTAGATCATACAATTAAGGAATGCATTTCAGGTACACTTTCTTACAATGGACAAAGGTGTACTGCTTTAAAAGTTTTATATGTTCATGAATCTATAGTTGATGAGTTTAATAGCCGTTTTTCAAAAGCAGTAGATTCTCTAAAACTTGGTATGCCCTGGGATGATTCTTTTTTGACACCTCTTCCTGAACCTTCAAAACCTGCTTACATTCAAAATTTGATTAAGGATGCTAAATCAAAAGGAGCTAAAATAATTAATAAAAAAGGGGGTGAGTTATCAGAAAATTACTCTTTTCCTGCAGTTATCTATCCTGTTTCGGAGGAAATGGATTTATATCATGAGGAACAATTTGGACCAGTAATTCCAATTATATCTTATCGTGAAATAGATGAACCGCTGGATGCAATGGCAGCATCAGAGTATGGCCAACAAGTTAGTTTATTTGGAAGAGATGTATCTAAGTTAGCTCCTTTGGTTGATACTTTGGCTAATTTAGTTTGTAGAGTTAATTTAAATTCTGCATGTCAAAGGGGCCCAGATGTATACCCATTTACAGGACGAAAGAATTCTGCTGTAAGTACACTAAGTGTTTATGATGCTCTTCGTTCTTTTTCAATTCGTACTTTTTTAGCTTCAAAGGATACATCATACAATAAAGAAATATTAGAAGAATTACTCAATTCTGAAAAATCTAATTTTGTTTCAACAGAATATTTACTATAGACTTTTAATTGAACCAAATTTTCTTTGGAGAGGTTGAGATTTAGTTCCCTTATATAGATTAAATATTTAACCAATAATTTATTTTAAACGTTAGGTTCCATCCAGTTGATATAGAAGGAAAAATAATTTCATTACTATTAAATACCAAAAATATATCTGATGCCGGTTTGTAACGCCACTGAAATCTTGAATTAAAATTCCAAAGACCTAGTTGTTCATTGAATTGAAAAAGGTTAGTAAAGAAAATTGTTTTTGTAAAAGTTAAGTTTGCTTTAAACCCTAAAAGCCAAAAAGAGTTTTCTTTCCAAGGGTAGGGTAACTTAATTTGATTATAATTTATAACTGAATTTAGTTCTAAAAAAGGTTGAAATCGATAGCTTAATTCACTTAAAATTGCTTTTCGTTTACCTTTACTGTAATATCCACCAGCTATTGTCTCTATAGAGTATGTAAAACGGTTTTGGGGTTTTGAATTATAAGAAATAGTAAAATTATTCCACGTATGTTCTGAATCTGCTTTTAATTCTGATATTCCTGTCCTTAAAGGATCAAAGCCTGAAAGTAGTTTGACAAATTGATTTCGGAAACTAATAGATAAACGACTTCTATTAATAAAATTAAACCTGTATTGTAATGTTGTCAATTTATCTTTATTTTCAAAAAGAGTATCAAAGAAATAAGTTTGGTTTAAACTAGGGCCGTGTGAAAGAAGAGAAGTTTTATCTTTTGTGTAATTTAAGTAAGCAGCTTTAGCTTGTATTTTAAAATAATTTTTTCTTGGAACAAAGCCAACTTCAGCAAAATAGTCTTCTGAAATATACTCTTGTTGAAGTAATAGATTCCAATTAATTGACTGATAACCAATGTGGGATGCAAAAACACTTCCCTTATTAAATTCTTCATTATCAAAGGATTTTAAATATAATAATTTTCCATTCCAAAAATTATCCTCAGAAAAATAGTTGAACTCTAGTCCAATATTTTGATTGTAAGATGAATTAAAATTTCTAATATCGAAAGAATTCAATTCTTGTTTATTTACATAAATTAAATTTAAATTTGATCGATCAAAAACCTTTTTTTGTAGACTTAAAACAGAAAAATTATTAGCTGACAAAGATAAATTTTCATCTTTTTGGGTTTGTATGGTCATCAAACCTAACCGCCATTTTTCGTCTAAATTCCCACTTATTCTAACCCCTCCTATAATTGGTACATTTAAACCAATTCTTCTAGAAAAAAAAGGTCTAATTGTTTGATAACCAAAATTTGAGAAAAGATCAGCATTCTCTAAAAAAAATTGTCTTCTTTCAGGAAAAAATAGTTCAAAACGATCTAGATTGGTCACTTGTCGATCAATTTCAGCTTGAGAAAAATCAGGATTTAAAGTCACATCTAAATTCAAAGCAGAGGTTAGATTATATTTTAAATCTCCACCAACTTTTATATTATTTTTATTTATTTTTTCATTTATCATGGTGGAATTACTTGCTCCATAGGGTATTAGGGATATATTATTTACTTGTTTTGGAGGTGGATCTTCCCAAACTAAAGAACCAGTGTAAGCAAGGGATACTGAAGGGAATTGGCGAGGTACAGGTGCCCAACTTGATTTTTCACTTGCTTTCAAATCTAAGCGACTAAAATTAATCCCCCAAATTGAATTATTTTCATTATATCTAATCGATTTGAATGGTATACCAATTTCACAAATCCATTTATCTTCATCAAACTTTACTTTAGAATACCATTTTGAATCCCAATTTAAATCTACTCTTCTCCCGTCATACATTGTTCCATCCCACTGAGCACCGTATGCGTTTAGACCAAATGCAAAGCCTGTAGTTTGATTTATAAATGGATCAATTGCAACAAGGAAATTATCATTTTTACCAAAGGAAAAATCTCTTTTTAAAGATTCTATGACATAATTTCCTTTGACTGTGTTGTTAAAAAAAATAATAGCTATATAAAAAAAATCCTCATCAAAACTAACTCTTGCTTCAGAAAATTGAGTTGCTTTTTCAGTATCTACAGGTGTAATCATAAAAAAATCTTTCGCAACATCAGCACTCTTCCAACTCAGTTCATTAAGTTCACCGTCAATTTTTATTTTATCAACTGCTTTACGAATAATAAGATTATAATTTTTAAAGTTAATTTGCCCTTGACTATGATTTAAATAAAAGACAAGTATTATTAATATTCTGTATTTTTTCAATATGCACTAATATTTTTTTTAGATATAAATTCTTCCCAATTATTAACAAAAGTACCCCAGCTATTTTTATTAATAACCTTCTCTATATTTTTTGTGTAAAAATTAGTTCCAGTTTTATCTAAAATTTTTATAATACCATTTGCTACAGCTTTAGGCTCTCTTTCAACAATTTCTCCTGATTTATCCTCAACAATTTGAGATTTTAATCCTTCTACATCAGATACTAAAATAGGTTTTCTGTAATGGTAAGCTATAGGAGTTACTCCACTCTGTGTAGAACTTTGATAAGTTTGAGCAATCAGATCTGAGGCAGAAAAGAGCAACTGAATTTCACTTAAGGATTTAAAGTTAAAATCTAAAATTATTTTCTTTTTAAGTTTTAGCTTTTTGACTAGGCTAAAATATTTGTTTTGATTTTCATAACATTCTCCAGCAACATAAAGCTTTATATTTTGTTTTCTGATAGAAGGATGATTAAAAGCCTTGATAAGGAGGTCAAGTCCTTTGTATTTTCGTACTAAACCAAAAAATAAAACATAAAAAGTTGTTTTTTCAAATTTTAAAATTGAGCGAGCTTTATTTTGATCAATTGAGGGTTTTAAATCATAATTAATAGGATGGAATCCAGACCAAATGGGAACTTTAACATCTTTTTTAATTTGTTCTTCAACATTATTTGATAAACAAGTAAAGATATCAATGTATTTTGCAAAATGAATATTTATAACTCTATCTAACATTCCCTTTTCGTGAGGTATCCAATTATCTACTAATGCAACTTTTTTAATGTTGTTTGGAATTTTTTTTGCTATCCAACCATATGAGATCCCTAAAAATGGATTATAATATCTAAATACTAAAATTTTTGGATTAATCTTTATTATATATTTAACCACTTTTGACCATACAAAAGGATTATAAGCATGTAGATATCTGTTGATTTTTAAGTCTCTTGGAGGTTTTTCCAAACTAAATTGTGATTTGCCTGGGAAAAGTATTTTTGGATATAGTTTTGTAAATGTTAGTAGCTCAACTTTTTTACCTTTTCTTTTCAGGGCTTTTGCTAGGTTATGCTGTGTTTCTGAGATACCACCTCTAAATGGAAAGGCAGGTCCAATTAAAAGATAATCTAAAGATCTCTTCTGCATTAATTTATAATCAGTTTTCTATCAGGTCCTTTTCCTTTGGCCCATAAACCTACAAAAGCAGTGAAAATAAAATAGATTAGTAAAAAGTTAAAAAACCAAGTTGTTTCAATTTGCAAAAAATAATTAGTTGTAGCAATAATTAAACTAATGCAAATAATACCTCTGAAGAATTCAAATATTGGAGCCCATTTATGATAATCCATCAATGAGGTAAATCCGAAAATAGTTGTTAAAATAAGTAATCCAATATTGACTTGAAACTGAGATGATAATTCATTAAAAAAATATAGATAATATAAAAGCATCACGTTTATTGATATAAAATGTACTGATGCTATAATTTTCCACTTTAAACTGTAATATGGGGTATATTTTTTTTCTCCAGAAATGGGATTTTTAGTATTTATTGGAAAACGATGAGCAACATCAGCTGGTCGCCAACCAGTTGGCATAAACCAAAGTCTAAATTTATCTTTCCATTTTCTTGTAAACCATGCATCCTTAGCCAATAAGGAAATATGTTGAAAATTTATCCAAAAAGGATTCCAGCTTAAAGCGGGCTTTAAAGTCCCATATATAGGAGTTTCACTATCTAATTCCTCTTGAAAAGTTCCAAAAATTCTATCCCATATACAAAAAATTGCAGAGAGATTTTTATCAATATAAATTGGATTTATTGCGTGATGAACCCTATGTTGAGATGGTGTTACAATTAAATATTCTAAAATACCCAATTTACCTATGTGTTTTGTATGATACCAAAATTGTGCAAATAAATGGATAGGTGTTAAGGTGGTAATAATTTTAGTTGGAACACCCAAAATAGCTGCTGGGACTAAGAATATAGCTCCAAAGCCTATTAGATTTGATATGCTTTGGCGTAAAGCACACGCAAGGTTGTATTCTTCACTGCTATGATGAATTAAGTGTTGATTCCAAAATATATTAACCTTATGATTTATAAAATGCACGATATAGGAGGCAAAGTCAATGCAAATAAATGCGATGATATAAGTTGCATAGCTGGTTTTAATTTCCCACAGAGAAAATTTATCCAATATATATGGGTATGAAATCAAAATTAGTGCAAGTCCGAGTACATCCTTTAGAATATTTGTCATTCCCGAACTAAGGCTAGCGAGAGTATCCATAAAAACATAGGATTGTTTTTTTGTGAGATGACCATAAATAATTTCAAATATGACTAAAATTAAAAAACCTGGAATTGCCCATAATAAAACAGCAGCATATTCATTCATTATCCTTATTTTAACTAAAATTAATAAATTACGAACTAATAACCCATTCTCCTTTTTTGATAAGAATTTCTGCCTGTTTAAATTTCAGGACTTTAGTTTCACCAGTATTTATGTTTTTAATTGTTACTTTTTCGTTTCTACCAATTTTTGGCTTTTCACGAACAATTGTTTCAATACTTTGTTTAGCTGTTTCACTAACACCTGCACCAACTGCTCTAGCTTTTTGAGCCATCTCCTCAGTATTTAAAACATCATCTTTTGAAGTTTTTAATTTTTGTTTAGAGCGTGGTCTTTTTGCTTCTTTAATTGAGGATATATTTTGGTTTGGAAGTCCACCTTTAATTAAAAATGAAAGAATTTCTTTATTCAAATTATTAATCATAGTTTTAAAAAGCTCAAAAGCTTCAAATTTATATATCAAAAGAGGATCTTTTTGTTCATGAACTGCAAGCTGAACAGACTGTTTTAATTCATCCATCTTTCTTAGATGATCTTTCCATGAATTATCAATAAGTGCAAGGGTAATATTTCGCTCAAAATCATCTACTAAACTATTACCACCTGTCTCGTAGGCCTCTTTTAGGTTGGTAACCACATTTAAAGACTTTATTCCATCTGTGAAGGGAACAACTATACGTTCAAATTTATTATCTGGCCTTTCATAAACTTGTTTAATAACTGGGTATGCTAGTTGTGCATTAATTGAAGTCTTATTATTGTAATGTTTCAGTAAAGCCGAATATAAAGATTGAATATTTTCATTTTCATCACCCTCCTTAAACTCTGTTTCATCTATTGGAGAAGTCATTGAAAAACTACTGATTATTTCAAATTCAAAACTTTTAAAATCATTCAACTCTTTGTTTTTTAAGACAATTTCTTCACATGTATCATAAAGCATATTCAGAACATCAAATTTTAAGCGTGAACCTTGCAATGCGTGTCTTCTTCTTTTATAAATAACCTCTCTTTGAGAGCTCATGACATCATCATATTCTAGAAGACGTTTACGAATACCAAAGTTATTCTCCTCTACTTTTTTTTGTGCCCGTTCAATAGATTTAGTCATCATTGAATGTTGTATAACCTCTCCTTCTTCTAATCCCATACGATCCATAACTTTAGCAACTCTATCAGAACCAAAAAGGCGCATTAAATTGTCTTCTAAAGAAACAAAAAATTGAGAGCTTCCAGGGTCTCCCTGTCTTCCCGAGCGTCCTCTTAATTGACGATCAACTCTTCTCGAATCATGTCGCTCAGTACCAATAATTGCTAATCCACCAGCATTTTTAACTTCTTCTGACAGTTTAATATCTGTTCCTCTGCCCGCCATATTTGTGGCTATTGTTACTACACCAGGTTTACCAGCTTCTGCAACAATTTCAGCCTCTTTCTTGTGCATTTTGGCATTAAGAACGTTATGTTTGACTTTTCGGATATTAAGCATTTTACTTAATAATTCTGATATTTCAACAGAGGTTGTTCCAATTAGAACAGGCCTGCCAGCAGCAGAGTTTTCACTAACCTGATCTATTACTGCATTATATTTTTCTCTTTTAGTTTTATAGATCAGATCATTTTCATCTGCTCTTGCTATTGGTCTGTTTGTAGGGATTTCAATTACATCTAATTTATAAATTTCCCAAAATTCTCCAGCTTCAGTTATAGCTGTTCCCGTCATACCTGAAAGCTTATTATACATTCTAAAATAATTTTGAAGTGTAATAGTAGCATAAGTTTGAGTGGCGGCTTCAATTTTAACATTTTCTTTAGCCTCGATAGCTTGATGTAGTCCATCAGAATACCTTCTACCTTCCATTATTCTCCCTGTTTGTTCATCAACAATTTTTACTTTATTATCCATCACTACGTACTCTACGTCTTTTTCAAACAAAGTGTAGGCTTTTAGTAATTGATTCATGCTATGTATTCTTTCACTTTTAATGTCAAAATCTTTAAAAAGAATTTCCTTTTCGGCAGTTTCTTTTTTGGGGTCTAAATTTTTTGATTCAATTTTTGCAATTTCATTTCCGATATCTGGTAATATGAAAAAACTTGTGTCTGAGTTTTCTTCTGAAAGTTCTTGAATTCCCTTTTCAGTTAAGTCAATCTGATTATTTTTTTCGTCTATCACGAAATATAGTTCAGAGTCAACTATATGCATTTCACGATTATTATCTTGCATATAGTGGTTTTCTGTCTTTTGCAATAGTTGTTTTACACCTTCTTCGCTTAAAAATTTTATTAACGCCTTGTTTTTAGGTAAACCTCTGTAAACTCTTAGTAATAGTAAACCTCCCATGGTCGAATCACCTAACTTTATTTTTGCTTTAGCCTCTGCTAGAACACTAGTAAGTAGATTACGTTGTTTTGAAACGAGATTTTTAACATTTAGTTTTAGAACATCAAACTCATGGTTTTCACCCTTGGGAGTTGGTCCAGATATTATTAGAGGTGTCCTTGCATCATCTATTAATACTGAATCAACTTCATCTACTATTGCATAGTTATGTTTGGGCTGAACAATATCGTTAGCTGTATGTGCCATATTATCTCTCAAATAATCAAAACCAAATTCGTTGTTTGTTCCATAAGTTATGTCAGCTTGATAGGCTCTTCTTCTTTCTTCACTGTTAGGAGGGTGATGATCTATACAATCGACAGTTAATCCATGAAACTGAAATATAGGTGCCATCCATGCACTGTCTCTTTTTGCCAGATAGTCGTTTACGGTAACTAAGTGGACACCTTTACCCGTGAGAGCATTCAAATAAACAGGTAAAGTAGCAACTAATGTTTTACCCTCACCTGTTTGCATTTCAGCGATTTTTCCTTGGTGCAATGATATTCCTCCAATTAGTTGAACATCATAATGTATCATATCCCAGGTTATCGGTTTTCCCGCCGCATCCCAAGAGTTTGACCAAATTGCCTTATCTTTTGTCAAATTGACATATGAATTTTTTTGAGACAACTCTCTGTCATAACTAGTAGCTATAACTTTAATTTCTTTATTAATAACAAATCTACGGGCTGTTTCTTTTACAACTGCAAAAGCCTGTGTCAATAAACCAGACAAAATAGAATCAGTATTGATCTGCATATTAATAATTTCTTGATCAATTTCTTTGTATAAAGATTCCTTTTCATCAATATCATCTGTTTTTTTTACATCATTATTAAGTTTATTAATTTTTTCATTGTGAATTTTGTTTTCTTTATTTAATTTGGATTTAAAGAAAACTGTTTTTTCTCTAAGCTCGTCATTACTCAAAGACTCAAAACTTTTTTGATAATCGTTTATCTCTTTAATTAACGGAGTAATTTTACTTAGATCTTTTTTTGTTTTATCACCAATAAAAGTTTTTAAAATTTTGTTTAGAATACTCATGTTTAAGTTAAAGATTAGATAAAATTAATTAAAAAAAAAGTCTCTTATTAGAGACTTTCTTTTAATACTATTATATTAATACTCATCTTCATTCCAAAGATAATCCTCTTCAGTAGGAAAATCAGGCCAAATTTCTTCTATAGATTCATAAATATCCTCCTCATCTTCCATCGATTGGAGGTTCTCGACTACTTCTAGGGGAGCACCAGTTCTAATGGAAAAATCAATTAATTCATCTTTAGTGGCAGGCCATGGTGCATCACTAAGATAAGATGCAAGTTCTAATGTCCAATACATATGAATATTTTTTGCAAAAATAGATTTTTATAAATATTATGCAACTTTTTATTTAAATTTAATTACCACTCCATTTGACTTCTTCAATTTTTAATTCCGAAGCAAATGTGCGAGATAAAGTAAAAAAATAATCTGATAAACGGTTAATATATGCTATCACCGTTCCCGAAATTGGAATTTTTTGATCTAATTCAGTAACATAACGTTCAGATCTTCTAGTTATACATCGGGCTATGTGAGCATATGAAATTAATTGATGTCCACCAGGTATTACAAAGTTTTTGAGTGGCGGAAGTTTTTCTGTAAGATTATCAATTTCTTTTTCGATGAAAGTAATAGAATTTGTCTCTATGGGTTTTAAGTTTGATGGAAAATTTTCATCTGTGTCAACAGCAAGTTGAGCTGCTACAGTCATAAGTTGATTTTGGACTTCCATTAAGGTACTTTTAACGTAAGAAAGATTTGTGGTATCACGGATTAATCCTATCCATGCAATAAGCTCATCAATCGAGCCGTATGCTTTAATTCGGATGTCATGTTTTGGAACTCTTTTTCCTGAAATTAAACTTGTGATTCCCTTATCACCTGTTTTAGTATAAACTTTGTTTTCTCTCATATTCTCCCTTCATGGATCAGTAATGATAACTGATTGGTACAAATGTATCAATATTATTTAAATGATTTGATATAATTTTCTTAATTGACAAAAATTTATTGTTTTTTCAAACGTCCACTGATTGAAAGTAGGGATAATATTAATGTCATTAAAATAGCCAATCTAGCAATGTAGTCACCATATTTAGAATAAAATGTTATTTCAGAATTTGAAGCAAAATTTCCTTTGAGAACTGTTTTTACATTGTAATCAGTTTTCTTTATTATTTCTCCTTTTGAGTTAATAATTGCTGATATTCCAGTATTTGCACTTCTTACAATATCTCTTCGATTTTCAATTGCTCTAAGACGAGTATAGCTTAATAATTGTCTATGACCAGGTGTTTCACCCCACCAAGCATCGTTTGAAATAATAGCAAAAAATGAAGCTCCTTTTTTTACATAATCTGTCACAAATTCCCCAAAAATTGATTCATAACAAATTATTGGAGCTGCTTTTTCAGATTTTGAATGATGTGAAAAAACTAATCTATCATTTTGTACTACTCTACTGGAAACAGTACCACCAAGGTCGATTAAAACATTTCCTAAAAGGGGTTTTAAAATTGATTTAAAGGGCATATTTTCTACACCGACTACTAATTTAGATTTATGATATACAGATGGTTTTTTTTCAAGTTTTTCACTGAGTGCACTATTATAAAATTCTATCCATAAATTATCTCGTACTAAATTAGCCGTATAAGAGGGAGCCTCTTTTTGGAAGTAAGTATTATAAAACTGAATACCAGTAATTAGTTCTAAGTTTGGATAATTTTTCAATAGACCTTGAATACTTTGATGCAATTCACTTGATGAAAAATTTGATAACTTTTCGCCATAACCCTCAGCAAAATAAGTTTCTGGGGTTAAGATATAATTTGTTTTTTCTGTTATATAAGGGGTTGATTTTTCTATAAAATCTTTAAAGAATTTTTTGTTGGTAGTATTGTATTTTTTATCGTAAGGATCAATATTTGGTTGAAATATTACAACTTCAATATCTCTTTTAGGATCATCTAAATTTTGATAAATTATAAGCGAAACTAAAACAGGTATTGAGAGTAAAAATAATGGGCCAAACATTATTTTTAAACTTTTTTTTGAAAATTTAAAATGATCTTTTTTTAATATATTAAATATCCAAATATTCATTATTAAAACCCACAAAGAACCCCCGAAAACACCTGTATATTCATACCATTGAATCCAATAAATTTTTTCAGAAAAAACATTGCCAAGGTTAAGCCATGTCCAAGAAAAATCCCAAAATAGATGTAGTTTTTCAAATGAAAGCCATAAGGAAACCAATAAAATATTTGCACTTTTAATGGGTAACCTTCTTTTAGCTAAATGATAAAAAAGAAAAATAGTAGCATAAAAAAGACTATTACAAGTAATGGCAAATAGCATCCCGTAAAAGGAGGCATTATATAACCACCAGGTTGTGATTAAATTCCATAATAAAAAACTTATGTAAGAATATCCAAATACCCTTGCGCCTTTTCTTTTTGAATTATCCTGACTTATTGAATTTTCAATATATAATAGAGGTATAAGAGCTAGAAAAATTAAAATAGTTACTCCTTTAATTGGCCATGCAGCGCCAAAGAGGATACCACAAAGAATTGATAGATAAAAATTTCTTATTGTAATTGACATTTGTACGAAATTAATTTTTTTGAAGATATAGCAATCACTATATTGTCAAAAACTTAGAATGTTTTGTTGCATTTATTAAAGAAAAGCATCCCAAATATTTTTACTTCTCTAAATTTTTTGTGTGGTTGTTTTGCTTCTTATTTAGCTTTTAAAAATTTATTTGAAGCAGCTTTTCTTCTAGTGTTATTTGGTACTTTTTTTGATTTATTTGATGGCTTTTTTGCGCGTATATTTAAAGTAGAAAGTGATTTTGGTCTCCAATTTGATTCAATGGCTGATTTGATTACCAGTGGTATGGCTCCAGGAATTGTTATGTATAATTTATTTATGGAGACAGGTGTGAATGAATTTAATTACACAATATATATTTTAAAAAATGAATTCACTTTTTCATTTGCTCCATTAGCATTAGTAGGCTTTTTAATACCTTTGGCTTCAAGTATAAGACTTGCAAAATTCAATATTGATAAAGATCAACGATTTGATTTTAAAGGCCTTCCAGCACCAGCAAATGCTCTATTTATTGTGGCCTTACCACTCTTAATTGAACATCCTTTATTTTCTTCTATAAAATCACTTTTATTGTCTTATGGGACTTTGTTTATCTTAACATTAGTTTCTTCCTTATTAATGAATTTAAGATTACCTCTTTTTTCATTTAAAATCAGAACCTCAAGTTTAAAGGATTATAGTTACCAAATTTTCATTATAATATCGAGCTTGCCGGCTTTTTATTTTCTTGGTTGGGCTTCAGTTCCACTAATAATATTAATTTATTTAATATTAAATTTTCTTAAAAATAGCATTACTTGAAACTACATGATTTAATACTTTCAATAAAGTTAAAAGTTTAATTTCTTTTTACGAAGTTCAAAATTCTTTCCTAAATAAACTTTTCGGACCATTTCGTCTTCCGCAAGTTGTTCAGGAGTCCCTGCTTTTAGTATACTCCCTTCAAACATAAGGTATGTTTTATCAGTTATTGCAAGAGTTTCTTGAACATTATGGTCAGTAATAAGGATTCCAATGTTTTTCTTTTTAAGATGTGCTACAATACGTTGAATATCTTCAACTGCTACGGGGTCTACTCCTGCAAAAGGCTCATCCAATAACACAAATTTTGGATCTGTGGCTAATGCTCTTGCAATCTCTGTTCTTCTTCTTTCTCCACCTGAAAGCAAATCTCCACGATTTTTTCTTATATGTTCAAGACCAAATTCGGCTATTAATGATTCCATTTTTTCAATTTGTTCAGATTTATTAAGTCTTGTCATTTGGAGAACACTTAAGATATTTTCTTCAATACTCATTTTTCTGAAGACTGAAGCCTCTTGGGCCAAATATCCAATCCCTTTTTGTGCTCTTTTATACATTGGAAATTTTGTTATTTCTGTATCCTCAAGAAATATTGCTCCACTATTTGGTTTAATTAAACCTACAATCATATAAAATGAAGTAGTTTTACCAGCCCCGTTAGGTCCTAACAGGCCAACAATTTCTCCTCTAGAAACTTCAAGAGAGATACCCTTTACAACCTTACGTCCTTTATAAGCTTTTTCAATCTTTTCAGCTCTGAGTCTCATATGATTAATTAATTCAATTCTAATTTGTTAATCTATCCTGTTTTTTTATAACTATTCTTGATATCAAGATACTAACTTCATAAAGTATCAGGATAGGAATACTCACAATTATTTGACTTGCTATGTCTGGTGGAGTAATAATGGCAGATAAACTCAAAACTAAAACTAATGAAATTTTACGATTTTTTCTCAAAAAAGCTGGAGTAATGATTCCTACTTTAGTTAAAAAATAAACTATAATTGGAAGTTCAAAAATAATTCCTGAAGCAAGAACTGAAGCTCTTAACAAACCTATGTAACTGTTTAAATCAAAGTCGTTAAAAATTTCAGAGCTAACAGAATAATTTCCAAGAAAATTTATTGATAGTGGAGTTACAATATAATAACCAAATAAAACCCCTAAAAAGAAAAGTAGCGATGCAATAAAAATAAATCCTCTGGCATTTTTTCTTTCATTTTCATAAAGTCCTGGACTAATAAATTTCCAAAATTCAAAAATAATATAGGGAAATGCTAATATAAATCCAGCAAGAATTGATGTCCATAAATGTGCAGAAAATTGACCTGCCATAGTTCTACTTTGTATTCTAAAAGGTAGTTCATCAATACAAAAACTATTTCCTTGTCCTATAGATTGGGAAATTGAACAAAACAATTTATATGTTATAAAATCTTTTTTTTTCGGACCAAAAAGTAATACATCAAAAATAAAGTCCTTGAAAATAAAAGCTAGGGTTGCAATAATAAGAATAGCTATAACGGATCGAATAAGATGCCATCTCAATTCTTCCAAATGGTCCAAAAAGGACATTTCATCTTTTGGCTGTGTAGAATTCATATTATAAAAACTTGTTTGATAACTGAAACAAAAGTATCAAAAAAACAAGTTTGAATTTGAAGTATTTTAAATTGAAAAGCTTTATTAAATCATAACAATTCAATTGTTTTTTAGTAAATTTTGTATATTTAGTTAATTGCTTGAAACAAACTTCCATTTTCTTTCATGAACATAGAAGAGCTTAAAATTCAGCTAAAAAGACACTTTGGTTTTACAGACTTCAAAGGCTTACAAAGAGAAGTAATAACAAATGTTTTAAAAAACAATGACTCTTTTGTAATTATGCCCACTGGAGGTGGTAAATCATTATGCTATCAACTTCCAGCATTAATTCAAGAAGGAACAGCAATAGTAGTTTCTCCACTTATAGCATTAATGAAGAATCAAGTTGACTCATTAAGGGGTATATCAGATAGTAATGCTATTGCACATGTATTAAATTCATCTTTAAATAAAACAGAGACAGCCCAGGTTAAAAAGGATATATTATCTGGCTCAACTAAATTGCTTTATGTAGCTCCTGAGTCTTTATCTAAGCAAGAAACTATAGGCTTTTTAAAAACTATTAAAATTTCTTTTCTAGCAATAGATGAAGCACACTGTATATCAGAATGGGGTCATGATTTTAGACCTGAATATCGTAATTTGAGAATTATTCTTGAACAATTTAAACAATCTGTTCCTATAATAGCACTTACAGCAACAGCAACTCCAAAAGTTCAAGAAGATATTATGAAAAATTTAGGTATCACAAATGCAAAAATTTTTAAGGCCTCCTTTAATAGACCTAACTTGTATTATGAAGTTAGAACAAAAACAAATCAGATAGATTCAGATATTATTCGATTTATTAAAAATAATAAAGGTAAGTCTGGAATTATTTATTGCTTAGCAAGAAAAAAAGTTGAGGAGTTAGCTCAAACTCTTCAAGTTAATAATATCAGTGCTCTGCCTTATCATGCTGGATTAGATTCTAAAACAAGGGTTAAAAATCAAGATTTTTTTCTTAAAGATAATTGTGATGTTATAGTTGCAACTATAGCATTTGGTATGGGTATTGATAAGCCTGATGTAAGATTTGTAATACATCATGATATTCCGAAGAGTATTGAGAGTTATTACCAGGAAACGGGGAGAGCTGGAAGAGATGGAGGCGAAGGCCATTGTTTAGCATTTTATTCATATAAAGATATAGAGAAACTAGAAAAGTTTATGTCAGGAAAGCCTATTGCTGAACAAGAAATAGGATTAGCTTTGTTATCAGACATGGTAGCTTATGCTGAAACATCTGTTTCAAGAAGAAAATTTATACTTCATTATTTTGGGGAATATTATGATAATGAAACAGGTGAAGGAGGTCAAATGGATGATAATATGCGTTTCCCAAAAAAGAAATTCGAAGCAAAAAATGAACTTACATTGCTATTGAAAACTGTAAAAGAAACAAAAGAGATATATAAATCAAAAGAATTAGTTAAAACGCTTTTAGGAGAGACAAATGCTATAATTAAGTCACATAAAACAGACGTCCTCTCAGTTTTTGGGTCTGGTAAATTAAAAGACAGTCAATTTTGGATGGCTTTAATAAGACAGGTTTTAGTTACAGGTTATTTAAAAAAAGATATCGAAGCTTATGGTTTAATTCTTATTACTCCTAAGGGTGAAGAATTTATAAAATCACCCAAAAGTTTTATGATGACCGAGGATCATGATTACAAACAATTAGAAGATTCTCAGATAAACATAAATAATTCTAAACAATCACTAGACGATAGACTAATGGAACTATTAGTGAAACTTAGAAAAGAAGTTGCTTTAAAGAATGAGGTGCCTCCCTACACTGTTTTTCAAGAGAACTCTCTTGAAGAAATGTGTCTAAAATATCCAATTTCTTTAGAAGAATTGGTTAATATTAATGGGGTAGGAGAGGGAAAAGCTAAACGTTATGGTAAAGAGTTCTTAGATATTATTAATCTATATGTCGATGAAAATAAAATTTTAAGACCTGACGATTTAGTAGTTAAAAGCACAGGGGTAAATTCATCTTTAAAACTATATTTGATTCAAAGCATTGACAGGAAGCTTCTACTTGAAGATATTGCAGACGCAAAAGGTATGACTCTTGATGAGCTAATTACAGAAATGGAGACAATTGTATTTTCTGGCACAAAACTAAATATTAATTATTATCTAGAAGACTTTTTTGATGATGACCAAATAGAAGAATTATATGATTATTTTATAGAATCTAATTCAGATTCAATAAAAGACGCAATAGATTATTTTGATGGAGATTATGAGGAAGAAGAAATTCGTTTGTATAGAATTAAATTTTTGAGTGAAATCGCAAATTAAGTATTGTCAACTCCTATTGATGATTATCTTTGAAAAAAAAAAAAAATGAAAGGTATTTTTGCAAAAATTAAAACCTCAAAAGGAATCATTTTAATTGAATTGGAATATAAACTTACACCTGGAACTGTGGGAAACTTTATAAGCTTGGCAGAAGGAACTCAACAGAATAATCATAAAAAAATAGGAGAACCTTATTATGATGGATTAAAATTTCATCGAGTAATCTCGGACTTTATGATTCAAGGAGGGTGCCCACTGGGTACAGGAACAGGTAGCCCAGGATACCAATTTGATGATGAATTTAACTCAGAATTAAAACATAATAAAGCAGGAACCCTTTCTATGGCAAATTCTGGTCCAGGAACTAATGGAAGTCAATTTTTTATAACCCATGGACCAACTGATTGGCTTGACAATAAACATTCAGTTTTCGGTTATGTTACTGAAGGACAAAATGTTGTTGATAAAATTGTTCAAGGTGACTTAATTGAATCAATTAAAATTGAAAGATATGGAGATGATGCAATAAAATGGAATGCTAAAAATGCATTTAATGAATTTAAAGCTAATGAGGATGTAAGAAGGAACAAGGATAAAGAGAATGAGGAAAAGGTACTTAAAAGTTTCACCGCTGAAATGAAAAAAACAAATACTGGATTGTATTATAAAATCACAAAAGATGGAACAGGACCATTCCCGAGTAAGGGAGACAAAGTTTCTGTTCATTACAAAGGAACCTTTTTGGATGGAACAGTTTTTGACTCTTCATATCAACGTAATCAGCCCATTGAGTTTGATATCGGATTAGGACAAGTTATACCCGGGTGGGATGAAGGAATCATGCTGCTTAACAAAGGTGCAGGAGCTCGTTTTGTAATACCAAGCAATCTTGCTTACGGTTCCCGAGGTGCAGGTGGTGTAATACCTCCAAATTCAACTCTAATATTTGAAGTTGAATTACTTAATTTTTAATTTATACTAATTAGATTTTATTAATCATTCCATTTTATGTTACAGCCCATACTTGGATACTGTTTTTGGTTATATGATAATTTTAACAACATTAATTCTGCTGCTTTATGAATATCCTCACCTGTTACGGGTAAATTATTTCCAGGTCTTGAAGAATCAAAACGGCCACGGTAATATAATTCAAGATTTTTATCGAAAAGATAAAAATCAGGTGTGCATGCAGCTTGATAATTTTTTGCCACTTCTTGGGTTTCATCAAATAGATAAGGAAAAGAAAAGCTGTTATTTTTTGCAAATATTTCCATTTCCTCTGGCCCGTCTTGAGGATGGGTCTTAATACTGTTACTTGAAATTGCAATCGTATTTATCCCTTTTTTTTTAAAATCTTTAGAAGTATTTAAAATCCCATTAAGTAAATGAATAACGTAAGGACAGTGATTACACATAAAAATAATTAGTGTTCCTTTTAAGCCTTTAATTTCATTTAAACTTTTAAATTTCCCATCAATTACGTTGGGGAGACTAAAATCAGGAGCTTTTGTTTCTAGAGGTAACATGTAGGATTCAGTTAGTGCCATAAATTGATATTTAAAATTTAAAATTAGTATTTTTAATAAAATTTATTGGATTTGATTGACTATTCTGTTTTTGAAAAACTTGATTTTCGTGTTGGCACAATAATTAATGCTGAAGAATTTCAAGAGGCAAAAAAACCAGCCTATAAATTAAAAATTGATTTTGGCCCTCTCGGTGTTTTGAACTCATCAGCTCAAATCACAAAAAATTATCAAATTAAAGACCTAAAAGAAAAACAAATCATCGCATTGGTAAATGTAGGAAAACGAAAAATTGCCAATTTTGAAAGTCAATGTTTGGTTTTAGGTGCTAATCACAATGGTGAGGTCATTTTGTTAGCACCTGAAAAAAAAATTCCAAACGGTCAGCAAGTACTTTAATTACATCAAATCAGAGAGATATATTGCATTTGTGAGTATTCGGTTAGTTCCATACCAAAAAGCTCTAAAATTTGTATTGTCTGTCATAATAATGATTCTTCCTTTTCCATATTGAATTGTTTTAAAAGGTACAGTTTTTTTAAGAACAGCAAGATTTTCTTTAGAGATATAACCAGCTAATAGTGGGTTGCTAGTATATTGAATGGGATTATTATAGCTCTGTTCATCTGCTTTTATGAATAAATTTGTATTTCTAAAAAGAGGAACATTATCATTTAAATAGCCAAAATTAATTGGGTGACTTCTATCAATATTTGTATTAAATATTGCTCCACCAGTTATTTGTGCTCCGTAAAATTTATTTTTGTTTTCGAAGCTTATATTATAAGCCCTATGATTATGTTCTAAAAATTCAACATTTATTAATTCATTTTCTTTGAGCCACTTTATTGAATATCTATATCCAATTAAAACACCACCACTACAAACAAATTCTTTTAATTTTTCTGAACTCATATTTAAATTATTCCCTTCATAACTTGGTATTATTAAATGTGTATAGTTTTTGATATCAATTAATGGTAGATCTTTAATATCAATTTTCGAAATTGCTATTTCATGACGTGTGTCAAGTAAATGCCAAATCTCCCCGGCATCATAACTCCTAATTCCGTTTCCCACAAGTAACGCAATTTTAACTTTTTTTACCTTTTTGAAATCTCTAGATCCTAAATCAATGCCTTTAGTATTTCCAGTTGATACTCCAGTTATTTTTATTTTAGTCTTAATAGCACCCTCTTTTAAAATATTATATAGATTTTCCTCATTTATATCTTGATTTTTTGAAGGGATCATATATGTTCCAAAATCATAATTTTTACCATTAAGTGTAAATGGTGTCAAACCCACTTTTACACGAATATTATTTTCATGAAGATAATTTATAAGTTTAGGTGTATAATAATTGTGTGGTTCAAAAAGATATGCATATTCCCCTTTCATATTTACAAATCCCTTTGAAGGTTTTAATAAAGTAACCTCATCTCCAATTAGTGAAGTAGTGGTCTCATAATTGTAATTCAAATTAAATGCGAACGGGAATGTCCAAGCTGAGACATCATAGAATAAACTATCTTTAAATGTTTTCTGTACACTAAACATTGCACGAATCAGCTTGTTTTTTTTTTGATTTAAGGGAACAATGTAGCTTGATTCTTTAAAATACTGTTTACCTTCTCTTTTTATATCTTTTAATAATTTATTAAATCTAATATCATGCGATTCTAATATTTTCGCAAATTCAAATGAAGTAGCTGGATCTTTTGGACTTCCAAACAATATAGCTTTTTGTTTACTTTTAAATGAATCATTTATAGATTTTTTGTAAAAATTTTTAAAATAAATGAGAATCTCTTCTCTCAAATTATTAGCTGCTTTTAGAGTTGAAAAAACAGCTGTTAGTTGATTTCTTATAGTAAAAGGAAAACTAAGCAAACCATTTTCAGTGTTTTGTAGATGTCCTCTTGAACTAGCCTGTTCAAAAAGGATTCCAATACCACCATTTATATCAGGAAAAGCAGATCCTTTTCCTAAATAAAAATCGTCATAACTTTCCTCAGAGTAATATAATGAGCCTAGTTTATCAAACGCCTCAACATGAAATTCAGAAATTTTTTTTGTTAATTTTTGATTTAAATCTGTAATTAATGGATTTACTCTTTCGGGTATGCCTGGTTGAAAGAAAAAGCTTGAGTTGGTTCCCATTTCATGATGATCAGTTAAAATATTAGGTAACCATTTATTATAGGTTTTTATTCTAGCCTTAGTTTCAGGCAATTGAACTGGTAGCCAATCTCTATTTAAATCAAACCAATAATGATTAGTTCTTCCTCCTGGCCAAATCTCATTATATTCTCTATCATTAGGATCTGACGTAAGGATATTATTTCTATTTGTATTAGCCCAGTATGAAAATCTTTGCAAGCCGTCAGGATTATAGCTAGGATCAAAAAGAATAATCATATTATTTAACATATCAATGGTATCTTCTTCCTCGCTTGCAGCAAGATGATAAGCTGCAATAAGACTAGCATTTGAACCACTAGGCTCGTTACCATGAACTGAAAACCCTTGATAAATCACAATTGGTTCTTTTTTTATATCTATTAAATCATTATTAATTTCTGTTAATTTTAAATGATTCTTTTGAATATTTCGAATGTTTTTATGATTTTCAGGACTTGTAATAGTAAGTAATATTAAGGGTCTGTCTTCATAAGTTTTACCTCTATTTTCAATTGTAATGCGGTCTGAAGATTCAGCAAGACGATACATATAATTTAAGAGTTGGTCGTGAGAAACATGCCATGATCCAACTTCATAACCCAAGACTTCGTTTGGCTTGGGTATTTCTGGATTGTATTTATGATTTTTATCTAAATAATAACTTAGATTAACCTGACAATAAGCTTTGCAAATGCTTAATAAAACAAATAGGCAAATTAAATTTTTCATTAAAAAGTTTTGCCTAAATATGGTTATAATAAATTAATTGAAAAAATTAATAATCAAGTTATTAGTCAATCAAGAACTAAGATTGAGTATTTATATTATTTGGGATGTAGTTTTTTTGATGTCTTTCACTTATTACTTCAACTCCTCTTTGTTCAAAAATAAAATTCATTGTTTCATTTAAAAAAGCTGAAAAATTCTCAAAATCTTCTTTATAAACATAAATTTTATGTTTTTTATAATAGAATGATCCATCATCATTCGTGAATTTCTTACTTTCTGTTATTGTTAAGTAATAATCACTTGCTTTAGTCTCTCTAACATCAAAAAAATAGGTTCTTCTTCCAGCTCTAAGAACTTTTGAATATATTTCTTCTTGATTTTCGTTTAAATTATCTGACACTTTACTTTCAACTATTTTTAATATTTTTGACAATTTTATCAAAAAAACTAAACAAAACAAATTATTTAGCTTGGTCCGCCTGTTGTTTTTCAAATAATTCTTTATAATAGCCAGTAACCCCCATTAAATCTATGTGTTTGCCTTGTTGAACTATTTTGCCATTTTCAAAAACAATAATTTGATCAGCATGTTTAAGTGAGGAAATCCTATGACTTACAATAATAGTCGTTTTGTTATTTGATATTGATTTAAGATTTTTCAGAATCTTTTCCTCTGTATTATTATCTACTGCTGAAAGACAATCATCGAAAAGATAAATTTTAGGATTTTTAATAAAAACTCTCGCTATTGATACTCTTTGGATTTGTCCTCCAGACAATGTAATACCTCTTTCTCCTAAAATTGTTTTGTAGCCTTTTTTAAAATTAATAATATCTTCATGTATAACGGCTTTTCTGCTTGCATCAATTATTTTATAATCATCTGCATTTTTTAATCCATATTGAAGATTTTCTTTTATGCTTTCACTAAATAAAAAAGGATTTTGAGGAACATAGCCAATATTTTTTCTTAGTTTATCAAGGTTCAAATCTTTGATATTGATTCCATCAATTTCAATGACACCACAAGTTGGATCATAGAAACGTGTAATTAATTCTAGAAAACTTGATTTACCTGATCCAACTTTTCCAATTACACCAAGTGTTGTCCCAGCTTTTATTTTTATGCTTAGATTATTAATAGATTTTATTTGAGTTTCGGGATAGAATAATGAGACATTTTTGAATTCAATGTCTCCAATTAGATTATTTACTTGAATTTTTCCATTGTTTATTTCTGGCACTTCATTTAAGAATTTATTTATTCTTTTTTGTGAAGCTTCTGCTTGTTGAACTATGGAAGTTATCCAACCAACAACTGCAACAGGCCATGTAAGCATGTTGACATAAATAATGAATTCTGCTAACACACCAATCTCAATTTCACCATTTATATATTGTTTTCCTCCAACAAAAATTACAATTAGATTACTAAAACCAATAAGTAGAATCATCAATGGGAAAAACCAAGCTTGAACTTTTACCAAAGACATATTTTTCTTATAACTCTCATCTGCTACTTTATTAAATTCTGAATACATTATAGATTCTAGGTTATAAGACTTAATTACAGAAATTCCACTAAAACTCTCTTGAGCATAGGATGACATTTTTGATAATACCTCTTGGACAAGAGTACTTTTTTCATTAATTATTCTACTTAATTTATAGATAGTAAACGAAAGAACTGGAAGAGGTAGTAAGGTGTATAGAGTCAAAGTAGGTGCTATAGTAATCATGTATGATATTACAATTACAAATAAAGAAATTGTATTTGTGCTATACATAAATGCAGGACCAACATACATTCTTACTTTTCCAACATCTTCACTAATTCGATTCATAAGGTCACCTGTCCTATTATTTTTATAAAATCGTTGAGTTAGTTTTTGATAGTGCCAAAAAATCTCGTTTTTAAGATCATATTCTATAAATCTTGATACGTTGATTATAGTTTGACGCATTAGGAAAGTAAAAAATCCAGAGGCTAAAGCAGTAGCAATAATTATAAAGATATTAGTTAATAATATATTTTTTACAACCTCAAAGTCTATGTTATTGGATTCTAAATAATTTTCGACAACTGTTAGGGAATTTCCGATCAATCTAGGTGCAAAAAGAGAAAAAATTCTAGCTATAACTGTAATAACAAACCCTAAAAATAGTTTAATTCTGTATTTATAAAAGTATTTGTTTAGATATTGAAGCTCTTTCATTCGGCGATCAAAGTTAAACAAATGCTAAACTAATATTTGTTGATTTGTAAAATTTTTACTTCTTTAAACAAAGCTTTGGTATATATAAATTATTTTTGCAGTAATTTAAAGTTCTAACCCATGCTAACTCGAAGGCATATCCGGATTAAGGTGATGCAATCTGTATATTCTTTTTCTTTAACAAACCAAAAAGAATTAAAGGAAGAGCTTCTTTTTTTTCAACAAAGTGTAAATCAATTCTATAATTTATATCTTCTTATATTAGGTTTGTTTAAAGCTTTAAAAAATAAAACTGAAGAGCAAATAAAAGCGTATTCAGTTCATAATATTAAAATAGATAAGAATTATAATGCTCTAAACGCTCTGTCTCAAAATACAATATTAAAATTTATAAGTTCACACAAGGAGTTAGAACTAACTTTAAAAACTAAAAAATTTCTTCGTTGGGACTTAGAACCAGTATTTTTAAATGATTTATTATCAGAAATTTTCAAATGGAATGAATTTGAAAATTATATTAGTTTAGGATCATATTCTGAAAAAGTTGATCAAAATTGGTTTACAAAATTTTTTAAAGAAATTTTAACTAGTTCCAAATACCTTTTTAGTTATTTAGAAGATCATCAACTCACATGGATAGACGATTTACCAGTTGTGAACACATTTATATTAAAAATGTTGAGGAAAATTGATCATAAAAAGCCACAGAGTTTAAAGTTGCCAAACCAAAAAAATGATAAAGAAGTTATAGATTTTGGAATGGATTTATTAAAGAAAACTATAAATAATAATGAACAAATACTAGAAGATTTAAATGGTAAAACACCAAATTGGGATTCAGAGCGAATAGCATTATTAGACCAAGCAATTTTAAAAACTGCTATAACAGAGTTACTTCATTTCCCGAGTATTCCAACAAAAGTTACAATGAATGAATATCTTGAAATTGCAAAAGATTATTCTACTCCTAATAGTAACAATTTCGTTAATGGTGTATTAGATGAACTTGTACGAGATTTTACTAAAAATAAAAGGTTTACCAAAAAGGGTAGAGGCTTGTTGTAATGACAATTTTTTTTAAATTTGATTAATTAAATTTTACCCAATGAAAAAAATATTTTTAGTATTCTTATCAATATTGATAGTTACATTTTCTTCTTGTCAAGACAGTGCTGCCAAAAAAATTAATAGTTCTAGTGCTGTTGCTAAAACAGATCAAATTAGTCAGGAAAAAGCTGCAGACGGACCTGTTATGACGTTTGAAAAAACCACACACGATTTTGGAACTATAAATGAAGGTGATAAAGTTACCACGCAATTTTCATTTACTAATACTGGAAAAGCAGATCTGATTATAGTTGATGCTAGAGGTAGTTGCGGATGTACTGTTCCAAAATATCCAAAAAATGTTGCTATTAAGCCTGGACAATCAGAAACTATTACTGTTAGTTTTGATTCGAATAATAAACCAGGCATGCAGCAAAAATCAGTTACACTTTCAGCAAACACATCATCTGGAAGAGAAATGTTAAGAATAAAGGCCAATGTAACACCAGACCCTGTGAAGCAAAAACAGAGAGAGGCACAGGCAAAAGCTAGACAACAAAACTAAACTAAAAATAATGTCAGAAGGTTTATCAGGACAACTCCCATTTTTGCTTTTGATGCTAGTTGTTTTTTTCTTTTTTATAATATTACCGCAACAGAGAAGGCAAAAAAAAGAAAAAAATTTTATGAATTCTATGAAAAAGGGTGATCGTATCATAACTAAAAGCGGTGTACACGCTAAAGTTATGGAGCTTAACGATAAAGATAACACATGTATTATAGAAACTTTAGCAGGTAAACTCAAAATTGAGAGGACTGCAATTTCCTTGGAGATGAGTTCAAAACTAAACACACCTCCTTTAAAAAAATAACTCTTTAATTAATCCCGCTTTGTGCGGGATTTTTTTATAAAATGTATAAATTAATAATTAAAAAATTCCTTTTTTTATTCGACCCTGAGTGGGTTCATCACTTTGTTTTTAATCTAATAAAGTACTCCAATTTAATACCTGGAGTAGACAAATTTTTAAAACATTTTTTTGTTCTAAAAGACAAACGTCTCGAGAGAAAAGTTTTTGGATTGAATTTCACAAATCCTGTAGGATTAGCTGCTGGCTTTGATAAAGATGCTAAATTGTATAACGAGTTAACAAATTTTGGTTTTGGTTTTATAGAAATTGGAACGCTAACACCATTACCACAAGATGGGAATCCAAAAAAAAGAATGTTTCGTTTAATAAATGATGAAGCAATAATAAATAGAATGGGGTTTAATAATGAGGGAGTTGAAGCTGCTATATCAAGATTAAAAAAAAATAAGGGAATTTTAATTGGAGGAAATATTGGAAAAAACAAGACAACACCCAATGAAAAAGCTCCTGAAGATTACATATATTGTTATAACGCTTTATATGATTATGTTGATTATTTTGTTGTAAATGTCAGTTCACCAAACACTCCTAATCTAAGAGCATTACAGGGGAAAAAACCCTTGACTAATTTGTTGAGTAAAATAAAATTGATAAACGAAAAAAAAATTCAGCCTAAACCTATTTTATTAAAAATTTCTCCTGACTTAAACAAGGATGAATTATTAGATATAATTGAAATTGTAAAAAAACTTAAAATTGATGGAGTAATTGCTACAAATACAACTTTAAGTAGAGAAGGAATTGACTCTAAAAACAAAAATGAATATGGTGGATTAAGTGGAAGACCCCTGGGAAAAATGAGTACAGAGGTAATTCGATTTTTAGCAAAAAAGAGTAATTACGCCTTTCCTATAATTGGAGTTGGTGGTATTCATAAACCTGAAGATGCAATTGAAAAAATTAATGCTGGAGCTTCATTGATTCAATTGTATACAGGTTTTATTTATGAAGGTCCTGGGTTAATAAGAAAAATTAATCGTGCAATATTGAATCATGAATCAAAATAGCTAAAAGATTCGTTGTTTTTTAATGAATTAACAGTTTCGTAGATCAACTTAATAACATTTTCTACATCATCACGGTGTACCATTTCTACAGTAGTGTGCATATATCTCAATGGTAACGAAATTAATGCCGATGCTACACCACCATTACTATAGGCGAATGCATCTGTATCAGTACCTGTAAAACGTGAGGATGCAAGACGTTGAAAGGGAATTTTATTTTTTTCAGCTGTCTCAATAATACGTTCTCTTAAATTATTTTGAACAGCAGGTGCATAAGAAATTACTGGGCCTTTACCAATTTCGGTGTGACCCTCAGTTTTTTTATTTATCATGGGTGTGGAGGTATCGTGACATACATCTGTAACTATTGCTACATTAGGTTTTATTTTTTGAGTAATCATCTCCGCACCCCTTAATCCAACTTCTTCTTGAACTGAATTGGTAATATATAGACCAAATGGGAGTTTGATTTTATTTTCAAAAATTAGTCTAGCTACCTGAGCAATAATAAAGCCTCCTGCTCGGTTATCAATTGCTCTACATAAAAATTTATTTTTATTTAAAATCTTGAATGAATCGGGATAGGTGATTACACAGCCAACGTGAATACCCATTTTTTCAACCTCATCTTTATCTTTTGCCCCTACATCAATAAATATATTTTCAAGTTTTGGTACTTCTTCCTTTCCATTTTTTCGAGTATGAATAGCTGGCCATCCAAAAACACCTTGAACTATACCTTTTTTTGTGTGAATATTCACCCACTTTGATGGTGCAATTTGGTGATCACTTCCACCATTTCTAATTACATAGATTAATCCGTTATCTGTTATATAATTTACATACCATGAAATTTCATCTGAATGTCCTTCTATTACAACTTTGTATTTTGCATCTGGATTTATAACACCTACTGCAGTTCCATATATATCAGTAATAAATTCATGAACATAAGGTTTTAGATAGTTCATCCAAATTTTTTGGCCTTCACTCTCGTATCCAGTTGGCGAAGCATTATTCAGATAGTTTTCTAAAAATGTTATTGCTTTTTTATCAAGAATACTCATAAACAATAAGATTAAATTTTAAGAATGCTAAAAGTAAGAATAATCCTAAAACAACCAACAAGGAGTAAAATATTTGTATTTTTAAAATCCAAAAAATAAAAATAAAAAAATTCTTTATTTAGGGTTACTGTAAGGTTTTAAAAACTAATGGCTATTAAGTACAATATTTTTTTTATACTGTTAATTTCTCCTTTAATTTCCTTATCCCAGATTGATGATTCTAAATCTGACAGCACTGAAGACAACTTGTTGTATAAGTTTGAAACTGATTCAATACCTCAGTCTGGAATTAGATTAAAAGAGGTCGTACTTTTTCAACCCCTTAGATTTAAAAGTATAAATGAATTAAGAGACTATGTTATTTTAAGAAATAGAACACTTCGCGTTTACCCATATGCAAAAACAGCCTCAGATCGTTTAGATACCCTAAGTAGTAGGCTTAGAAGTATAAAAAGTAAAAGGGATAAAAAAACATACACTAAAAGAATCGAAAAATTTATTTACGATGAATTTGAAGGAGAATTAAAAAAATTATCTAAATCTCAAGGAAGAATTTTAATTAAATTGGTACACAGACAAACCGGAGAAACTACACACTCCCTTGTCAAAGAGCTTAGAAATGGATGGAGAGCCTTTGTTTATCAAACTACGGCCTCTTTTTTTAATCTTTCTCTAAAGGATACCTACGATCCTGAAAATATTTATGAAGACTTTTTAATAGAAGATATTTTACAACGTGCATACGGTGACGGTATTATTGATTTAGATCCAACAGCATTGACATATAAATTAGACTCACTTTATACACTATGGAAGGCTCCAAAAACTCCCTTATCAGAAGACTGATATTATTAACTGAACGATTCCAATTATCACAAAAAATATGATAGGGTAAATGCAAAGATGATTGTTAATAATTTTCTGATATTAAATGAATGACCTTGATTGCTTTCAAAGAGAATTGTAGTAGAGATATGAAGTAACATACCTATAACAATTGAAATTATTTGTAATTGCCATTTATAATTTAAAGTAAAATAGTCATTAAAAATACTTCCAAGTGGACTCATAATTGCAAAAAGTAGTAGGGAAGATAATTTAATCACAGTTGCAGTATTGTTTTCCCAAATTAGAATGAAAACTACCATTCCAATTGGGATTTTATGAATAAAAATACCCCAAAGTAGCTCATTTTGATTAGAAAGAGGAAGTCCTTCAAAAAAAGAATGAATTCCTAAACTTATTAAAAGTAACCATGGTAGTTTAGAATTTTCTTTTAAGTGTGTGTGACCATGTTCAGCACCTTGTGAAACAAATTCTAAAAGTATCTGAAATAATATCCCACTTATTACCCATGGTCCCGCCATAAAAAAGTTCTGGGAAAAAACTTTTGGTATTAAATGATGAATAGTAATTCCTAAAATAAATGCACCACTAAATGCAAGAATCAATTTAAAAGCAATTGATTTTTTTAAATGCAAAAAATATACTGATGCCATACCTATTGTTGCTCCGATAAAAGGAAGCAAATAGGTTAGGTAAGATATTTTAAGTATCACAAAGTTTGATTTTTATTGGTTGCCAAAATTACAGTATTTTTAATGTCCATAATTAGTCATGAGAGAAAATTTTAAAATGATAGCCAAGACCTTTTATGGTTTTGAAGATATTCTAGAGAAAGAATTGTTGACTCTCGGCGCTCAAAATGTTATAAAAGGAAACCGATATGTTTCTTTTTACGGGGATAAAGGGTTTCTCTACAAGACTAATTTTTCAATTCGTACAGCTTTAAAAATTTTAAAACCTATTCACACTCAAAAAATAAAAAGTGAACAATCACTCTATAAACTTTTTTATGAATTCCCCTGGGAGGAATACATTAATATTGACTCAAAGTTTATAATTGATAGTGTAGTAAGTGGAAAAATATTCACGCATTCGCAATATGTTTCTCAAAAAGCTAAGGATGGACTTGTTGATCAATTTAGAGATCGTTACAATAAGAGACCAAATGTTGACTTAAATTACCCAGATTTAAGAATTAATCTTCACATACAAAATGATGTATGTACAATTTCTTTAGATAGTTCTGGATCTTCACTACATCATAGAGGTTATAGATCAGCAACTAATATTGCACCTATAAATGAAGTACTAGCAGCAGGTTTAATAAAGCTTTCAGGTTGGGATGCAGAAACCGATTTTTTAGATCCTATGTGTGGCAGTGGGACTTTCTTAATTGAGGCTGCAATGTATGCCTGTAAAATTCCAGCTAATATCAATCGAAAAAGTTTTGCATTTGAAAAATGGAATGATTACGATTCAAATCTTTTTAATATTATAAGAGAAAGCCAATTGAAGAAAATTATTAATCCAACAATAAAAATTAAAGGTTCTGATAAAGCACCTTCGGCAATAGAAAAAACAAAACAAAATCTAAAAAATGCAAATCTTATTGATTTTGTAGAAGTTGAAAGAAATGACTTTTTTCAATTACAAAAAGAAACAGAAAAACCGCTTCATGTTTTGACAAACCCACCTTACGGAAAAAGGTTAGAAGGAGAAATAAATGCTATCTACCAATCCATAGGTGATAGTCTTAAACAAAGTTTTCCAAATACAAATGCTTGGCTGATTAGTTCAAACATGGAGGCATTAAAACATATAGGATTAAGACCAAGTAGAAAAATAAAGGTATTTAATGGGAAATTAGATTCAAGATTATTGTTTTTTCCAATTTATAAGGGTACAAAAAGGGTTCATAAATTAAATAAGAATTAATTATTTTTTTTTGTTAAAAAAGGAATATTGTAAGTGAGTGTATAATTAAAGCCTCCTCCAAAAACGTTGTCTTCTGTTTTTTTATTAAATCCTGGTATATAAATATTGTCAAAGTTTTCAGGTAATTTATCATTTAATAAACGATTTAGTCTTAGACTAACTCCTGTATATACATTTTTCAAAATCTGGACTTTAAAACTAACAACTACTTCAAACCAAAAAGCACTTAAATTAAGCCTCTCTCCTGTTGCATAGCCATTATTAATTGGGAGATCTGAGCTAGGCCAAAAGCGTGTTCTATCTAATATGGTATAACTATTTAAATAATGTTTGTGTTTGCTCGAAGCTAGCCGTAAGCCCAGTGTAATATGGTTGTTCATGCCTTCCATATTTTCAAACATATTATAATCAAATCCTAATTTTAAATAGTTACCACTGCTTGTAAAATTGACTTGCTCTACTTGTTTTTTTGTTTCTAAACTTCCTATTTCCATAGCAACAAATAAATCCTTTCCAATTCTTACATCACCTACGGCTTCATATCCTGAAAAATCGTCTGAGATTTGAGAGAGTGTAATTCTATATAAGTCTATACCTAATCTAAAAGATAAAGGAGTTTTTATAATTTCAAGACTATCTTTAGCAACAGAATTCACCTCATTTTGTCCTGATAAAGGCATAGTACCAAAGAAAATACTAATGTAAAATACCCAAATGTGCAGTTTCTTCATTTGATATAGTATCTTTTAATATTTTGAAACCATTAATCCAATTATCTCCAGGATTTAAGATTATTGCCGGTTCATTTTCTAAAATAAAATTTGAACGAAAACCACAAGCAGCATTAATAAACGTATCGAATCTTTGGTAATTAATTTGTATGGTATCGATATTTTCTTCTTCAGAACCTTTATTAATAATAAACTCAAATTGAACATTTTTTTCTTGAATTTTTAATGGTAATAACAACGAGTCATTACTTCCTCTTCTAAGGACTGGAACATCATTCCCTATTGCTCGAATTGAAAAATTCAAAGGACTTTTTCTTACGCTTACATCTTTAGTGTCAAGAAACAAAAGAATAAGATCCGGACTTTCAATAACACTCTCAATACAAATATCGTCTCTTTCACATTTTAGATGGGTGATGCATGTTAAAGGAATAAATAAAAAAAATAATCTAATATTTTTCATTCAAATTTTTGTGATATAAAAGTACAACATTTTCGACATGGGGAGTTTGTGGAAACATATCTATTGCTTGACTTTTTATTACAAAATATTTTTCCTTTAGGTGGATTATGTCTCTGGCTTGAGTAGAACTATTACAACTAACATAAACTATTCTATTTGGCTCTAATTTTAAAATCTGTTTAATAACATTTGAATGCATTCCACTTCTTGGGGGATCAGTAATCAAAACATCTGCTTTTCCATATTTTTTTATAAAATCATCATTAAATAAATTTTTTATATCACCGGTTTCAAAAAAAATGTTTTCTACTTTATTATGCTTCGCGTTATCTTTGGCCGCTTCAATAGCCTCAGGAACAGATTCAATTCCTATTATTTTTGAGCACAAATTTGCTAGTATCAATGCGATTGTACCAGTGCCAGTATATAAGTCATAAACAATTTCGTGAGATTTTATAGATGCAAAATCTTTCACAATGGAATAGAGTACTTTAGCTTGTTCAGGGTTAGTTTGAAAAAATGATTTAGCTGTAATTTTAAATTTCAATTTTCCTATATATTCAGTTATAAATTTTTCACCCTTAAAAACATTGATTTTTTGGTCATAAATACTATCATTTGCTTTAGAATTTATACAATAAAGGAGAGAATTAATTTTTGGAAATTTTGAAAAAATATAGCTTAAAAGAGCTTCTCTCATTTCTTTATCCTCTTTATAGAATTGAACTAAAACCATTAATTCTCCTTTTATGGTATTTCGAATCATTAAACTCCTAAGCAATCCACTTTGCTTTCTTGGATTAAAAAAATCTAATTTATTTTTTTGAGCAAAATCTTTAATAGTATTTCTTATTTCATTTGATGGATTTGCTTGCAAATGACATTTTTCAATATCTACAATTTTATCCCACATCCCTGGTTTGTGAAACCCTAACCCATTACGATCAATTAATTTATCTTTTAAGATTTCTTCACTTGTTAGCCACCTATTATTTGAAAAAGAAAACTCTAGTTTGTTTCTATAATAGTATTGATTTTTAGAGCCCACAATTGGTAAAACATCTTCGATTTTTGTTTTACCTATATGATTCAAGTCATTAAGCACGCTATTTTCTTTAAATTTCAATTGTCCTTCATAGCTAATGTGCTGTAATTTACAACCACCACATATACCAAAATGTTGACAAATAGGTTGGGTTCTAAAAGCAGATTTTTTTAACCACCTAATGGGTTCTGCTTCGAAATATCCTTTTCTTTTTTTAAAAATTTTTACATCAACAATATCTCCTGGGACTGCATTTTTTATAAAACAAATAACTCCTTCATTAGTTTTTGAAACTCCCATTCCAAGTTTATTGATATCAAATACTTCTAAATCATTTTCAAATAATTCTAAACGTTTTCTTCCCATACTACAAAATTAGTAGCTTCTAAAAATTATTCATATTGTCATGACTATTTTTGGAATGTTTATTTAGTATTTTTACAATATAAGTTACAATATGTTTTCATTAGTTAAATTTTAAAATGCCGACTTTAACCCAGATAGAAAATTTTATTGAGTTAGAGTATAAAAGTGGTGCCCACGATTACCACCCAATTCCTGTTGTAATAGAAAAAGGTGAAGGTGTATATCTCTGGGATATTGAAGGTAAAAAATATTATGATTTCCTTTCTGCTTACTCAGCTGTTAGTCAGGGGCATTGCCATCCGCGTTTGATTAAAACTTTACATGACCAGTCTAATAAATTAACATTAACATCTAGAGCTTTTCATAATAACAAACTGGGTGTTTACATGAAAGCTATAACAGAATATTTTGGCTTTGAAAGAGTTTTGCCAATGAACACTGGAGCTGAAGGAGTTGAAACAGCAATTAAGATTGCACGTAAATGGGGCTATACATCAAAAAAGATACCACCAAATAAAGCTAAACTTATAGTATGTAAAAATAATTTTCATGGAAGAACAACTACAATAATATCATTTTCAAGTGATGAAGGATCTAAAGAAAATTTTGGTCCTCATACACCTGGGTTTATTGAGATCCCTTATAATGATTTAGAATCATTAGAATCAGAATTAAAAAAAAACTCTAATATAGCTGGATTTCTTATAGAACCAATTCAAGGCGAAGCAGGAGTCAATACTCCTGATGAATTTTTTTTAAAAAAAGCAAAAGCCTTATGTTCACTATATAATGTCTTATTAATTGCCGACGAAATCCAAACAGGAATTGGAAGAACAGGATCACTACTCGCAGTCTGTGGATCTTGTAAATGTAAAGGTCATTGCGAAAGAAAAGAAGACACTTATGTTCGTCCTGATATTCTAATTTTAGGTAAGGCTTTAGGTGGTGGTATTTATCCCGTTTCGGCTGTTTTGTGTGATTCTAAAATCATGGATGTTATTCAACCTGGTCAACACGGAAGTACATTTGGAGGAAACCCGATAGCATGTGCGGTAGCGATAGAAGCTTTAGAGATTATAAAAGATGAAAAACTTGCTCAGAATGCAAGAAAACTTGGAATTCATTTTAAAGAAAGTTTAAAAAAATATATTAAAAAAAGTAAAATTGTAAAAAGTATTCGTGGAAGAGGTCTACTAAACGCAATTGTAATTAATAATAATAACGAAAATAGTATAGCTTGGGATATTTGTCTAAAATTTAGAGATAATGGGCTGCTTGCAAAACCAACTCATGGGAATATAATTCGTTTTGCACCCCCTTTAATTATTTCAAAACCGCAAATGGATGATTGCATTTCAATAATCATAAATACTCTCAAGTTTTTTGAGAAATAAAATTGAATTAATTAATGAACGTATATTTTGATAATGCCGCGACTACACCTCTAAGAAAAGAGGTTATAAAAACAATTTCTAGAGTTATGGAGGAATGTTTTGGAAATCCTTCTTCAACACATTCTTTTGGTAGAACTGCTAAGACTTACATTGAAACTGCAAGAAAGGGTATAGCCAGTCTTTTAAATGCTTTACCCCAGGAAATTATTTTCACTTCTGGAGGAACTGAATCAGATAATATGATTTTGAGTTGTGCTGTAAAAGATCTTAATGTAAAAACAATAATTTCTTCTCCAATTGAACATCACGCAGTTATACATGCATTAGATGCATTGAAAAAAAATCAAAAAATTAATGTCAGGTATCTAAAACTAGATGCTCAAGGGAATATAGATTTAAATGACTTGGAAGAATCTTTAAAGATTGATAATTCAAAAAAGTTAGTCAGTTTAATGCATGTTAATAATGAAATTGGTAACATTTTGAATCTTCACGAGGTAGGTAATCTTTGTCATAATAACAATGCTCTTTTTCACACAGATGCAGTCCAGGGCGTAGGACATTATTTATTTGATTTGAAAAATTTACCAGTTGATTTTCTTTCTTCTGCCTCACATAAGTATCATGGTCCAAAAGGGATTGGATTTTCTTTTGTGAGAAAGAACTCAGGTTTAGAGCCCTTTATATATGGAGGTGCCCAAGAGAGAGGTCTTAGGGCTGGAACAGAGTCAGTTCACAATATTGTTGGAATGCATGAAGCGTTGGATATTTCACATAAAAAATTAGAGGTAGAAAAAAAACAAATTTTGTTCCTAAAAAACCACTTCATAAAAGGTTTAATTGAAATTTTCCCTAATGTACATTTTAATGGTAATTCTTCAGAAAATAATTTAAGTACTTACACATTATTAAATGTCGCCTTACCTATAGATGAAAAAAAAGCAAGTTTATTAGATTTTCATCTTGATTTAAAAGGAATAGCTTGCTCAAAAGGTAGCGCCTGTCAATCAGGGAGTAGTCAGGGTTCACATGTTTTAAATCATATTCAAAATCAAAAAATAAAGAAAATGTCTTCACTTCGCTTTTCTTTTTCTTCATTTAATAATATTGATGAAGTAGATTATGTTTTGGAAACTCTTAAGGAATTTGTTACTCAATAATTTTTCTAAGAATTATTTTGGTTTTCGATAGAATTCAGTTTTAAAAACTGTTTTATTACCAGCTTGGTCTTCAGCCAAAATTTCAAGTTTGTGTAATGGTTTTTTAAAATTTTGATCTGAAAAATCATAAATTAGACTTTTGTTTTTTGGTTCATATTCTAAGAGAATCCATCTTCCATTAATTTCACCGCGTATTTTTTTTATCCCAGAAAAATCATCTGATATATTTAGCTTTAAATATTTATAATTACTCAGCCACTGTTGATCTTTAAAATTAATTTTTTTTATTTCAGGAGACACACTGTCTCTACTTACAACATATTTCCCAAGTATATTTGATTTGCCATACCAATATCCATCTTTTATAGTTGAGGAGAAAAAAGTAGCATCTCCATTTTTGTTTATAAATGATAAAAATGATTGTGAAATTCCAATACTATCTCCTTTTGGAATTTTATGATATACTTCATAAGATTTTCTTAAGGGATATATGTTTTCACCTACTATTAAAGTATCTCCCTTTTTTTCGATTTTAACATTTACATTACTAAAAAAACTTTTTTTTGGAAAAAAAACTTTCTGGTCTTCAAATTCAAAAAGATGCTCTTTAACAGGATCGATTAAATTATAAGTTGTCTGAATATGATCTTCTTTTTTAACTGTACCTTTTATATATGCTTCAATATAACTTGTATTTTGATTGTAATCATTTATCTCTATCAATATTTGATATGATTTATCTTTATCTATATTTATATCACCCTTTAAACTATTATCTTTAATAAAAGATAATTTTTGTTCTGGGTGCAAAGTAAAAAGCTGTATTCTTTTTCTTTTACTAGCCAATTCTTTATAATCAATTAGAAGATTGATGTATTTCGAATCATCAAAAGTCATACGATCCATTTTATAAAAAAATTTCTCTACTCCATTTGATCTTACTTTAACACTATAAATACCATTTTTATTATATGTTAAGTCTTGTCTATCAAAAAGTCGTAATCCAACATAAAAATTTCCAGCAGAGATAATACCTGATGTAGTATATATACTGTCATTTTTTCTTACTAGCTTAAATTCCTTTTTCTCAAGTTTTGAACCTAAATTAGTATACAAATAAAAATTCTGTATTTGAGGTCTTTTAGAATCTTTAATCAAGAATGAGAATTTCATTGGATTAATTGGGACTTGACCTTTTTCTTTACGAATTTCAAAGTGTAAATGTGGACCGTAAGATCCACCAGTATTTCCTGAATAACCTATAACTTCACCCTTTTCAATTTTTAACTCATTTACTTTTGGAAAAAGTTGAATTACGTATGTTTCATTTTCATATTGTTTTTTCTTGAGATATGATTCAATTTTTGGACTAAATTTTTTTAAATGTCCATAAACAGATGTTGTACCATCTAAATGATCTACATATAAAGCCTTACCATATCCATTTAGACTTACTCGAATTCTATTTACCCATCCAGAATTGGAACTTCTTATTTTTACACCCTCCTTCCCTTGAGTTTTTATATCTAAGCCAGCATGAAAATGATTATTTCTGAATTCTCCAAAGGTTCCAGAAAGTTTAATAGGAAAATCTACAGGTGATATCCATTTATTATTTGTTTGAGTAAATGAAGCAGAATAAAAAAGTAAGACAAAGATGTTTAAAAAAGAGTTGTAGTTTTTTCTCATTAATAATGCAATATAAAAATCAGATTTTTTTTTGACAAAATTTAATCCATTATTAATTGCCAGAAATCATTTTTTAATACATAAAATGCAAAAAGTTTCTATAAATTTGTTTATAATAATTAAACCATTTATCGATATGAATCAAGACCCATCGAAAATGATAGTTTTAGAAGAAAAAATAATTGGTTTATTGAATAAATTAAAAGAAAATCATTTAAGCATAAATAAATATAAGGATTCAAATGAATCACTAACTGATCAAAATAAAATTTTGAAGAAAAAATTGCTCAATTTAGAGGAAGAAAATAAGTCGCTAAAAATTGCAAATAATTTACTTGGAAGTAAGGACGACAAATCATTTACCAAAATTAAAATCAATAATTTAATAAAAGAGGTTGATCAATGTATCCGACATCTTTCTGAGATAGAATAAAATTATGAGTGAAAATTTAAAAATAAAACTAACCATTGCAAACAGAGTATATCCTTTATCTGTTTCACCTGACCAAGAGTCCTCTCTCAGATTATCAGCGAATAAGATAAATAATACAATACAACAACTTGAAAAAAATTATGCTGTTCGTGACAAACAGGATGTACTAGCGATGTGTTCTTTACAATATGCAGCTCAATTAGAGCGGTCCAAAAACCAGTCTAGCGGAGATCAAATCATTGAAAATGATAAAGTCCAGGAGCTAATTGATATTATAGATGTTCATTTATCTGCATATTGAATCAAAATCTAATTATTTATGCCTGTATTAGTATTTTTTGATAAACTCAACGAGCTTTTAATTCAGAGAGGTGAGTTTCATTTGTAAAAGCAAGCTGTCTTGTAACAGATCCTTGATCAATTGTGTAGCCTCAAACTTGATTTTTTAGGAGTTTATACAAAGATACGCTAATACAGGTTTTTTTTAAATCTTAGATAAAATAGAAAATATTAAACCAGCTGTTGCGCCTCCAAAAAAGGGACCTAAAATAGGAACCAAACTGTAACTCCAGTCTGCATTTTTGTTTTTTCTTGGTAATAGTTGATAAACTAAACGCGGGCCAAAATCTCTTGCTGGATTAATTGCATAACCTGTTGTACCTCCAAGTGAGATTCCAATAAGCCAAACTAATATTCCTATAGGTAATGCATCAATTGAACCCAGGCCAAAATTCTGAATTTCACTACCACTTATTTCTATATTTGGACCAACAATAAATAAAGCTCCGAAGACCAGTATGAAAGTACCTATAGATTCACTAAAAAAATTATTTTTTATATTTCTTATGGCGGGTCCAGTACAAAACGTACTTCTTACAGTAGTCTCGTCTTTTGTTAGTCGATAATGATCAATATAAGTAATATATGCTAACCAACTTCCTGTCATAGCGCCCAAAAGCTGAGAAATAAAATAACCTGGGACTAATGACCAAGAAAATTTTCCAGCCATAGCCAGACCAAGTGTAACTGCAGGATTTAAATGTGCACCACTAGATTGCGAAGTAATAAATACACTTACAAAAACTGCAAATCCCCAAGCTGCTGTAATTAATACCCATGGGGTTTGGTTCTCTGCAATCGTATTTTTCAAGTTTACGTTAGCTACAACACCTGTACCTAATAGGAGTAGGGTAGTAGTTCCTATATACTCAGCTAAAAAAGGATTTAAAGTCATAATTGATAATTTTTTAAAATTAAATTAAAATTTTTTAATTCTTGAATAATCCATTTTTTTTCCTTCTTTAATTCAATTGCCATTATTTCTGCTACTTTTGGTGCTATTTTCTCTGTTTCATAGGCATCCAAAAAAAGACATCTTGTTCTTCGTGCTAAAACATCCTCCAGAGTCATAGCCATTTCACTTTTAATCGCCCAACAAATTTGGTTTTTTGTGATATATAATTTATCAGAAAGTGATTTATTTCCTTTTAAATACAAAGATTCAACTTTTTTTGCTTCAGTTCCATAAAAATGAAGTGGATCATTCCAATTTGTAGTTGGATCAAATCCAAAAATAGGAAGTGTTTCTGTATTGCATTTGCGTTCAGATAGACCACTCACCATAAAAACAGTATTAATAGTATCTTCAGCAATTTTTCTGTATGTAGTCCATTTACCACCTAAGACATTAATAAGACCGCTTGTACTCACTGTAATTTTGTGATGCCTAGATATTTCTTTAGTATTATCTTTATTTCCTTCCGATGCAGCTAAAGGACGTAGGCCAGCAAAAACACTTTTGATATCTGTTCTGTTGGGTTTTTTTGACATATACATTCCTGCGTTGTTAATAATAAATTGAATTTCTTCTTCTAATGCAATAGGCTCCTCTAAAGTTTGATCAATAGGAGTATCAGTGGTACCTACAACAACATAATCGTTCCAGGGTACAGCAAAAAGTACTCTTCCATCTGAAGTGTGAGGCACCATTATTGCTTGTGGACCATCTAGAAATTTTTTTTCCAAAACAATATGGACACCTTGAGAGGGTCTAATTAAAGGTTTCGTTTTTGGTTGATCTAAACAAATTAATTTATCTGAAAAAACTCCAGTTGCATTAACGACACTTTTTGAAAATATACTTTTTTTCTTACCATTAATAAGGTCTTTGAACTCAACACCTTTAATTAAATCGTTTTCTTTAATAAATGATACAACCTCTGCATAATTTATTAAAGTTGCTCCTTCATTATTTGCAGTGAGCGCTAGACTAATTGCCATACGTGCATCATCAAATTGACCATCATGATAAATTACCCCACCCCTTAAACCTTCTTTTTTCACATTAGGAATTAAAGAAATCGTTTCATCTTTATCTAAGAGAGTGGAAGGACCAAGCCCTAGTTTTCCGGCCATCATGTCATAGACTTTTAGTCCAAGGCCATAAAAAGGACTGCTCCACCAGTCATAAGAAGGAATTATAAAACTTAGGTCTCTAACTAAATGAGGAGCATTTTTTCTCATTATCCCACGTTCTCTAAGTGCTTCTAAAACTAAAGAGACATCTCCGTTTTGTAAATATCTTACTCCACCGTGAACAAGTTTTGTACTTCTTGATGAGGTTCCTTTCGCAAAATCAGTTTTTTCTAGCAAAAGTGTCTTAAGACCCCGATTAGCTGCATCTGTAGCAATACCGAGTCCTGAAGCTCCACCACCAATAACAACTACATCCCATTCAGGTGTTTTATCTAAAAGTTTCAGATTTTGAGATCTGTTCATCTATTTTAAAGATTGCTAACCTTTTTAACTCGTTTTTCCCAAAGAGTGATTATATTTTGAGTTTCTTCATTTTTAATAGGTTTGAATTTTTTATTTATATTCCAAGCCTTCTTTAAACTTTCAATAGAATCCCAGAATCCACTAGCCAAACCTGCAAAAAAAGCTGCTCCAAGAGCTGTGGTTTCAGTAGTTTCAGGACGTACTACGTCTACCTCTAACAAATTAGATTGGATTTGCATTAATAAATTATTCGTACTACCACCACCGTCAACTTTTAGTGATTTAAAATTTGTTTTAGCGTCTTTTTGCATTGCAGTAATTATTTCTTTTGTACGCATAGCAATAGCTTCAAGAGTTGCTCTTGCAATATGTCCTTTTTGGGTTCCTCTTGTAATTCCTGTTAGGGTTCCTGTGGCATGTGGATTCCAGTAAGGTGCACCAAGACCTGCGAGAGCTGGTATGAAAGTTACTCCACCGTTATTATCAACAGTTTTAGCCAATGATTCCACTTCTGGTGCTGATGAAATGATTTGAAGTTGATCACGAAGCCATTGTACAGCTGCACCTGCAATAAAAACACTACCTTCCAGTGCATAAGATACCTCACCGTTAATTTGATAGCCAATAGTTGTTAACATTTTGTTATTCGATTTAACAGGTGTTTTACCTGTGTTCATGATACAAAAACATCCGGTTCCATATGTGTTTTTTACATCACCCTCTTCTACACATAATTGACCAAATAAAGCTGCCTGTTGGTCACCAGCAATCCCACAAATATCAATTGGTTGCTTAAAGATTTTTTCTGAAGTCTTTGCTATTTTTTCTGAACAAGAAACAACTTTAGGAAGAATTTTTTTAGGAATATCTAAAATTTCTAGTAGTTCTTCATCCCACTGCAACGTATTAATATTAAACAGTAAAGTCCTACTTGCATTAGTAATATCAGTAACATGTTTGTCTCCATTTGTCAAATTCCAAATTAACCAACTATCTACTGTACCAAAAGCGATATCACCATTCTCAGCTTGTTTTCTTAATTCAGGATCTTGATCCAAAATCCACTTTATTTTTGTACCTGAAAAATAAGCATCTAAGATTAGACCAGTTTTTTCATGAAATATTGAAGATTTTCCTTTTTCTTTTAAAGATTCGCAAAGACTTGCGGTTCTTCTATCTTGCCATACTATTGCGTTATGTACTGGAGCTCCTGTTTTTTTATTCCATAAAATAGTAGTTTCTCTTTGATTAGTAATTCCCATAGCATGGATTTGCTCTTCAGCTATATCACTTTTTTTTAGCACCTCTGTTATTGCCATCAATTGTGTTTTCCAAATCTCATTAGCATCATGTTCAACCCAACTCTCTTTGGGGAAATATTGTTTAAACTCGTGTTGAGACACTCCAACAGACTTGCCACTTTTGTCAAATAGAATTGCACGTGAACTAGTAGTGCCAGCGTCGATTGCAAGAATGTATTTATTCATCTTTATATTCAAGGATTTAATATATATCAAGTAATCAAATTACCATTCTCATCCCATTCAGCTATATCATTTCTTTTCAAGGGATCAAGAAATTTGTAATTCCAATCTTTTTTATATGAAAAACCGTGTTCTTTTAATATATCTTCTGGAACTCCATCCCATACATTAGGTTGATTTCCTTTATATCCAAGATCTTTTATTCCTACTTCAGAAGAAAAATAGCCAGTTATTACTAGATTTCTTATTGTTGAAAAGAAAGCCTCCTCTTTATTTTTCTTTCTGGTAGCAAATGCTACTTTGTCAAGAATATTTTTTTGTTCTATTTCACTACAGGAAACAAAATCTTTTCCAAAATTTTCAGTTGAAGTTTTGTCTAACCACTTAAGCCCATCCCTTAAAACTCCCTGAAAAGATGGTGTGTCTTTTACAATGAATTCAATGAATTCTGGTACTTCAGCTTGATCGATGTTTCCTTCATTAGTGGGTGGTACAATTAAATTTGCTAAAACTCTTATTGTATTTAATTCTTCTTTAGAAAAGAAGACCTGATTTAATAATTTAAGGTCTCTTTCTAATTCTTCAGGTGTTCTTCCGTATTTGTATTTCCAAACATTTTCATAAATAATTTCTTTTTCTTTTGGAAGACAACCTTCTAAAACTAAACTGCTAGCTAGAGATCCTATTACCAATGTTTTTAGACTTTCCCTTCTATTCATAATTAAATATTTTGCTTTTTTAATTGATCAACTATATACTCAGAGGTTCTCCAAGAAAGAGCCAAAATTGTCCATGTTGGATTTTTATCTGCTTGAGAAACAAAAGGCCCACCATCTACTACAAAAACATTTTTTGCATCATGTAATTGTTCATATTCATTGACAACAGAAGTCTTAGGATTACTTCCCATCCTCGTTGTACCAACTTCGTGGATGATTTCACCGGGAGTTAATAAACCGTGATCTGGTCCTTTATTCTGCCAAAGCATATGACCTCCAATATTATCGACTATTTGATTTATAGTTTCATTCGCATGTTTGGCCTGCTTTCTTTCATAATCAGACCATTTATAATTAAATCTCAGGATAGGTATACCGTATTTATCTTTCTTTTCAGGATCTATTTCACAATAATTATTTTCATTAGGAACTGACTCACCTCTTGAAGCGAAAAATATTGTTGATCCATAGTATTTTTTGACTTCATCTCTAACTCGATCACCATAACCACCAACTTGCAATCCAAAAAATTTATTAAGACTATTAAAGTCAAAGCCAAACCCATACATTGGAGCACCTAAACCACCTCCTATTTCAATATGATACCCCCTTGGAAAATCCAATTTTTTATTATCAAGCCACCATGGTGTATATAAGTGCATATTACCCATACCGTCTTCATTGTAGGTTTTTCTATTCATTAAATCTGGAATAAAAGCCATATTATTAGTTCCAGTTGAGTCATGTAAATATTTTCCAACCATATTAGAACTATTACCAAGACCATTTTTGTGATAAGAACTTTTGGAGTTAAGCAATATTCTAGCACTTTCACATGCAGATGCTGCTAAAACAACAACCTTAGCATTAATTCTATATTCACTATTATCATCTTTATTTATATAAATAACTCCGTTAGCTTTACCATATTTGTCAACTGATACTTCTCTGACCATACTATTTACGTAGAGATCAAGTCTTCCTTGAGCATTTCTTTGCGCAGGAAAAACTAAACAAGAACTGGCAGAAAAGTCAGCATAAACTCCACATGATCTTCCGCAATTCCCGCAATAATAACAGACCCCTCGCTCATTACTTATTCTTTTTGTTAAAATTGAGAGTCTTGAAGGAATTACTTTTACACCTGCTTTTTCAGCTCCTTTCTTATAGTAGAGCTCATGGAGTCTTGGTTTTGCGGGTGGTAAGAAAAAACCGTCGGGTTCATTGTAGATGTTTTCTTTGGTTCCAGTTATACCAATTAATTTATCAACTTTATCATAATAGGGTTTTACATCTTCATAATTAATAGGCCAATTATCACCTAAACCGTCAATACTTTTTCTTTTAAAGTCATTTGGACCAAATCTTAGAGAAATTCTTCCCCAATGATTTGTTCTTCCTCCTAACATTCTACTTCTCCACCAATTGAACTTTGTGTCTCCTTTCATTTCATACGGTTCTCCATCAACTTCCCAATCTCCATAAGAAGCATGAAAATCTCCAAATGCTCTTGTTGAACCTTTACCACGTCTTGGAGATTCATAGGGCCATTTTAAGTGTAATTGTTGGTCTTGATCAGCAGGATCAAAAAATGGTCCTGCTTCCATTAGAGCAACAGTTAATCCGTTATCAGTAAGAATTTTTGTTGCCATACCTCCGCCAGCACCAGAACCTACAATAACAACATCGTATTTTTTTTCATTTTCAATTATTTGCATCTTTATTTTATTTAAAAAACGGATTTAGATTTAATATTTTGATTTGTTTGATTTTTGTAAAAAGTATAAGAGAAATCGTTATGTATGCTATATGCACCTATTTCTCCATTTTTATTTGTTGCAATATAAGCTACTTGAAAATTTGGTTTTCCTTTATGTTTACTTATTATTCTATTTATAGCTTTCTCGCAGGCTTCTTGGGGATTTAAGCCATTTCGCATTAATTCTACAATTAAAAAACTGCCAACTGTCTTAATTACTTCTTCACCTAATCCAGTTGCAACAGCTCCACCTACTTCATTGTCAATAAATAGTCCAGAACCTATTATTGGAGAATCCCCAACTCTACCTTGCATTTTGTATGCTAAACCACTTGTAGTGCATGCTCCAGAAAGATTACCAGCTTTGTCACGGCAGAGCATGCCAATGGTATCGTGATTTTCCACATTAATTTTTGGATTATAATTCCCTTTTTCTAACCAATCTAACCAATCAATTTTACTTTCGGGGGAGAGTAAATTTTCTGGTTTATATCCTTGATCCAGTGCAAATTTCCTAGCTCCCTTTCCAGCTAAAATTACGTGGGGTGTTTTTTCCATTACATCTTTTGCAAGGGCTGCAACATGAACAATATTTTCAACAGCTAAAACTGATCCACAATTACCATTTTCATCCATCACACAGGCATCTAACGTAACATTACCATCTCTATCAGGAGATCCTCCATTACCAACTGTTGTATTTTTAATATTTGCTTCTTCATATGCAACACCTCTGATTGCAGCATCTATAGCATTCATATTTTTATCTAATGATTCCCCAGCAATTAAATTAGCCTCTGGTACATTCCATGTACTGATCACATATGGAGAGGAAATTCTTTTGTTTCCTGTTTTAATTTTTTTTACATCTAAATCACCAATTATTTTAGGTGAAACTAACATACTAGGAAATAATAATGAGCTCTTATCTATAAAATCCCGCCTATTCATACAAAACTAAAGTAACAACAATTTTGAACTATAAAAAGAATAAAGAAGTGAAATATTTACTATTTACTCACTACCTTTATTTTTGTTTAACTTTAATTAAAACAGATGATAGTTGAAGTTTGTGCTTCATCTCTTTTATCAATTAAAAACGCATCCCAAGCAGGAGCAGATAGAATTGAACTTTGCTCTGCTTTAGAAATTGGAGGGTTAACACCCTCTTTAGGATTAATAAAGCAATCATTAGAAGATAATTTTTTACCTATACATTGCCTGATTAGACCCCGTCAAGGACATTTTTTTTATTCCGCTTCTGAAATTAAAATAATTGAACAAAATATAGAGAATGCAATTGCTCTAGGATGTCATGGAATTGTAATTGGAATGCATAATAAGGACTTTGAGCTTGATTATAATTTACTTGAGAGATTAAAATCAATTGTAGGTACGAAATTCCTTACTTTTCATAGAGCTTTTGATGTGATTTTGAATCCTGAAAAAGCTATACATGATTTAATTGAGTTAGGTTTCGATTGCATTCTTTCTTCCGGCCAGCAGGAAAAAGCTATCGACGGAATTGACAACCTTAAAAGATGGAATGATAAATTTGGTCATAAAATCTCCATAATGCCAGGGAGTGGTGTTGACAGAGACAATTGTGTTGATTTTAAAAATGCAGGATTCAACTCTATACATTTGTCTGGTAGTACATATATTACTGATTTAAAACCACCCTCTGGGGTCAATAAAAATTTATCATTTTTAAAACAAAATTTGAGAGAAAGTGACATAAAAACAATAAGCGAGGTGGTGAATATTTTTAAGTCTAATTAAACAAAATAGCAATCCCTCCTAATGCTGTAAAAAAAAGAATTAGTTTTCTATATCCATCATCATTGATTTTTTTTACAACAAATACACCTAAAAGAAGACCTAAAATGACAAATGGAACTAATTCCAAACTTTTAACTATTGAAATTTTATTAATAGTGTTCCAAGACCACACATGAAAAGGAATTTTAAAAGAGTTGATTACAAAAAATAACCAAGCTGCCGTTCCTATGAAGATATTTTTTGGAAGACGCATAGCCAGAAAATAAATATTAGTAAAAGCACCTGCTAAATTTCCAACCATGGTAGTGAAACCAGCAAGAATTCCCATACTACTCCCAAAACTCCAGTGAGTCGGAATTTTTTTATTTTTTCTGTTTTCCCAATAATACATTTGGCCTACACTAAATAAAATAATTAAAGCCATACCGTACTTAAAAATCTCTTCAGATACATAGTTCCCGCCTAAGACTCCAATTAGCACACCTAAAACCATCCATGGTATTAATTTTAAAATATGATTCCATTTTACATGACGTTTATAATAGATAATAGCAAAAACGTCACCTACCAATAAAAGTGGCATAAGGATTCCAGTTGAAGCTTTCGCACCATAAACTAAAACGAATCCAGTAACAATTAAAGCTGCAATACCTTTGATACCAGATTTTGACAAACCCAAAAGAAAAGAGCAAAAAGCAGCTAAGAAAAAATCAATAAAAGGTAATTCAAACAAAAAATTAGTTTCTTATTCGAAGATAGAATATATTTTGAGTTTTGAACAAATCATTAGTCTTTCCAAATTTACTTTTTAATATTTGCAAGAAAATTTGAATTCCAATTTCGTCAAAGCGATTCGATTTATGCTGCTCAGTACTATGAGTTTCGCAATAATGAATATTTTGATTAAATATCTAATAGATTATTCTACTTTCCAGCTTGTTTTTTTTAGATCACTAGGGTCATTAATAATAACATTTTTAATTTTAAAAACTAAAAATGTATATCTATGGGGTAACCAAAAAAAGCTTTTAATTTTCAGAGCTTTATCAGGAGTTATAGCTATGTGTTTTTTTTATTGGGGGGCACATTATATTTCAATTGGGAGCGCGGTAACCATTCGCTATGTCTCTCCAATTTTTGCTGCGATTCTTGCAACTTTCTTTTTGTCTGAAATTATAAAACCTTTTCAGTGGCTATTTTTTTTAATTTCTTTTATAGGTGTTTTTCTTATTAGAAATTTTGATCCTTCAGGATCTAATATGGGAATTATAATTGTATTGGTTGCATCTTTTTTTTCTGCAGTGGTTTATATTTTAATTTCGAAAATTGGTAAGGGAGACAATTCTTATGTAATTGTATTTTACTTTATGCTTTTTGCAACTTGTATAGGTGGGGTTGGAAGTTTTTTTAGCTGGAAAACACCTAGTATATCTGACTATATTCTACTAATTTCATTAGGAATTTTTGGGTTTTTTGGACAACTATTTATGACCAAAGCATTTCAAAATGAAGAAGTCCATTTAATAGCACCCTTTAAATATATTGAGATAGTTTTTACTCTTATAATTGGATTTACAATAATTGATGAAAAATATTCGGTTTTACATCTTTTAGGTGCCTTCTTAGTTATTTTTGGTTTGCTTCTAAATATTTTTTATCGAGAAAAAAATTTAAAAAAAACTAAAAAATTATTTTGACCATTCTTTAATGGCTTTTGTATTTAGCCTAATATAATCTTGATTACCTTCTTTTTTTGCTAACTCAAGAGATTTTTTTGATGCAACAATTGCGCCTTTTTTATCATTTAAAGCAGCAAGAATGAGCGCTTGTTGTCTGTAAACAAAATATTTTCCACCATCAAGTTCAATAGCCTTAGCCATCCACTCTTTAGCCTTTTCTAAATCTCGATTGCTTTCTCTGTAATAAATTGCCGCATTATAATAGTCCCTCCAGTTAGGATTTTCTCTCATTACCTTTTCAATAGAAGCCATGGTTTTTTTATCAGTTGGTACTTCAAAAGGAACTGATATTTGAGTGTTTTCCCATGAAAATTTCAATACTGCACTGTTATTTGTAATTTTATCTATAGAAATTGTAAAATTTTCAACAGAAGGTTTTATAGAATTTGTATTCACTCTTAATTGAGTTGCTACTTTTGACTCATCCCATTTTTTTGGTACATTCCAATTATCGTATTTACTGTAAAAGTATATATCCCAGGTAAAATTGTTTGGCCTTGTATAAATTGCATAGGTTCCAGCTTTTAATATTCCATCTCCAATTTTTACATCGTCACTAAATGTAATTTTAGTATTAGCGTTGGCTCCTGTTCTCCATATTGCACCATATGGAACTAAATCACCCATAATAACTCTACCTCTCATTGCTGGACGAGAATATTCGATATTTACTTTTGTTAAACCTACTGTTTGTTCAATTTTTGCGCTTGGACTTGCCTGAGGTGTTTGGATTTGAGAAAAAGTTAAACTGCTACTTATAAGGGTAATAAATATTATTTTTTTCATCATTTTGTTTTTTCAAATATAATTTTAAAACAATTCAAATGTTAATATCAATATTGAAATATTGATAATTGTTAAAAAATATTTGTTTAATAAATAAAATAAATCATTAAACATTTTGTAACTTTGATTCTAAATTGGTGCTATGACAATTTATCGTTTGAAAACGATTCAAAATTTACCTATTTCAAAATCTGAAGCATGGAATTTTTTATCTGATCCCAAAAACCTAAAAAGAATAACACCTGATTATATGGGTTTTAAAATAACAAGTGGTGCAGAAGAAAAAATGTTTGCAGGTCAAATAATACAATACATAGTTACACCAGTTTTTGGGATACCAACTAGATGGGTCACTGAAATAACCCACGTTGATAAGGATAATTATTTTGTTGATGAGCAACGCTTTGGACCATATGAATTGTGGCACCATAAACATTTCTTAAAAACTATAAACAAAGGTGTGGAAATGATTGATATAGTTGATTATAAGATACCATTTGGAATACTTGGAAAGATTGCTCACCCTTTAATTGTATCTCCCAAGCTTAAAGAAATTTTTGAATACAGAAAAAACGCACTGATAGAAATATTTGGACCTTACAAATCATGATAAAAGAAAAAAACATACTTATAATAGGAGGGAGTTCTGGAATTGGATTAGCTCTTGCAGAAATATTATCACCCTTAAATTCAGTATATATAGCTAGTAGATCTAGTGAAAATCTGATAAATATAAAAGCTACTCATATACCATATGATGCAACAACACAAAATTTAGAAATTTCTTCCCTACCTGATACAATTGATGGATTTGTTTATTGCCCGGGAAGTATAAATCTACGTCCATTTAAAGGTTTAAGTTCTGAAGCATTTGAAAAAGACTTTCAAATCAATGTCATAGGTGCAATTAATTCTCTAAAGTCTGTTCTAAGTAATTTAAGTAACAGTGGAAATGCATCTGTTATATTTTTTAGTACTGTAGCTGTTCAAACAGGAATGCCATTCCACAGTTCCGTTGCTTCCTCTAAAGGAGCCATAGAAGGACTAACAAGGTCATTAGCTGCTGAATTTGCTCCTAGAATAAGGGTAAATGCTATAGCTCCTTCTTTAGTTGACACTCCTTTGGCATCAAAATTTTTAAACAATGAATCAAAATTAGAAAAAGCAAATGAAAGGCATCCTTTGGGAAGAATTGGAAGTGCAAAAGAAATAGCACAAGCTGCAGCATTTCTTCTTGGAACTGAAAGTAGTTGGATGACAGGAAAAGTTTTACAACTCGACGGAGGTATAGGAAATTTGAAAACATAAATGCGTGAAAAAATTCACTTTGTTTTGGTTTAGACGTGATTTAAGATTAGAAGATAATCATGGATTGTATAAAGCTTTGAAAGGTGAAAGTAAAGTGATTCCCATTTTTATTTTTGATCCCTCAATTTTAAAAAAATTACCTAAAAAAGATGCACGTGTTGAATTTATTTTATTAGCCTTGGGTGCTATAGATGTTGCTATGAAGAGGAACAGATGTAACGTCGGAATATATCATGGCACCCCTATGGCTATTTTTGATCAAATTACTAACAATTGGAAAATAGATAAGGTAATTTGTAATGAAGATTATGAGCCGTATGCAATTAAAAGAGATAAAGAGATAAAAAAACTTTTAAATCAAAAGGGGATAGACTTTGAAATGTATAAAGATCAAGTCATATTTGAGAAAAATGAAATAGTAAAAGACGATGGTTCTCCCTACAAAGTATATACACCTTATTCAAAAAAATGGTTGTTACAGTTTCAATCCAAAACCATAAAAAATTTCCCTTCCGAAGAATTATTAGATAATTTTTACAATGAAAGCAAACTTCAAAGTTGTTCATTAGAAGATTTGGGTTTTATTAAAAGTAAAATTTCCCAGCCAAAAGTAGTTTTGAATAATCAAATAATTGATAATTATGAAGAAACTAGAAACTTTCCATTCTTGGATAAAACCTCAAGAATAGGAACTGCTTTAAGATTTGGCACAGTCAGTATTAGAAAAGTCGTATTAAAATCTTCAACGAGGTTTAACAAAACTTTTCTAAAAGAGTTGATTTGGAGAGAATTTTTTATGCAAATTTTATGGCATTATCCAGAAACTCAAAATAAAAGCTTTAAACCACAGTATGATCGTATAGAATGGATAAATAACAAAGAAGATTTTGAAAAATGGTGTGCTGGTGAGACAGGATATCCTTTAGTTGACGCGGGAATGAGGGAATTAAATAAAACTGGATTTATGCATAATAGAGTAAGGATGCTTGTGGGGAGTTTTTTATGTAAACACCTTTTAATAGACTGGCGTTGGGGAGAAGCTTACTTTGCTAAAAAATTATTTGACTACGAAATGTCGAGTAATATTGGTAATTGGCAATGGGTTGCCGGATGTGGAGTTGATGCTGCTCCTTATTTTAGGATTTTCAATCCCTCAGAACAAATAAAAAAATTTGATAAGGATTTAAATTATATAAAAAAATGGGTTCCTAATTTCCAAAACCCTGATTACGCACAACCAATAGTCAACCACAAAGAAGCAAGAGAGCGCTGTTTAAATACATATAAAGCAGCTTTAAACAAAGTGTGAAGGGTGTTTTGAAAATTAATCTTCCACAAAAAATATGTATTAGTTGCGGATTACCTTTTACTTGGAGAAAGAAATGGGAACGTGATTGGAAAAACGTTAAATATTGTAGTAAAAAATGCAGGAGAAAAAAAGAATTGCTCTAATATGGTTAAGAAATGACTTACGTATAAGTGACCATTATGGATTTTACAAGGCTTCCAATGAATGTGATCAAATTTTCGCGTATTATACATTTGACAAAAGACATTTCAAAGAAACCCACTGGGGATTTAAAAAATCTGGAAAATTTAGGGCCAAATTTTTATTAGAATCTCTCAGAGAATTACAAAAAGAACTTTCTACGAACAATATTACACTGATAATAGATCAAAACTGTGCTAGTGAAGGAATTCCTAGATGGATAGAAAAATTGTTAGTTACTGACTTATACTACCAAAATGAATGGACCAGTGAAGAGAGAATTGTGTCCGAAAGATTAAAAAAAAATCTTTCAGAAGAAATAAAAATCCATTCATTTTATGACCAATTTTTATTTCATCCAGATGATATTCCATTTGGAATTAAAAATTTACCTGAAATATTTACCGTCTTTAGAAAAAAATGTGAAAAATATTGTAGCGTAAAACCATGTTTGCCTAAAATCAGATGTTTTCCACCTGAAAATAGATTGTTACAAAATTTTGAAATACCGTTACTAACTGATTTGGGTTTTACAAATTTCGAAACTCATCCTAATTCTGCTTTTCCTTTTGAAGGAGGGAGTAATTCAGGTATGCAAAGAATTCAATACTATTTTTGGGAAACCAATAAACTTTCATTTTACAAGCAAACTCGAAATGGACTTGTGGGGATTGATTATAGTTCGAAATTATCATCGTGGCTCTCACTTGGGGCACTTTCTGCAAGAGAAATATATTGGCAAGTAAAAAAATATGAAAATGAATTTAAAAAAAATCAATCTACATATTGGCTGATATTTGAACTTATTTGGAGAGATTATTTTAAATATATCTCCTTAAAACATGGAGATAAAATTTTTCAAATTGAAGGTATTCTTAACAAAAAATATAATTGGGATAATAAAATAGAAAAACTTGATTCCTGGATAAATGGAACCACAAATGAACCATTTGTAAATGCTAATATGATTGAACTATCAAAAACGGGGTGGATGAGCAATAGAGGAAGACAAAATGTTGCATCTTATTTTTCTAAAAATCTTCTTATTGACTGGAGGATAGGGGCCGCTTATTTTGAATCTCAACTCATCGATTATGACGTACATAGTAATTATGGTAATTGGATGTATGTATCGGGAGTAGGTAATGACCCCAGAGACCGAAAATTCGATGTGTCGTGGCAAGCTCAAAAGTATGATTCACAAAAAAAGTTTCAGAATTTATGGATAAAATAAATCAGACAGCTTCAATAATTTTACCTAACCAATTATTTGAAAAGTCACCATTATTTTCAAAAAAAAATAAATTTTTTTTAATCGAGGAATTTTTATTTTTTAACCAATACAAGTTTCATAAACAAAAACTGTTTTTTCATAGGCTCTCGATGAAAAAATATCAAGTATTTATGAAAAGTATTGGTTTTGATGTAGAATATATAGATTCAATAAGTGAATTATCAGATATTAGAAGACTTATAAAAAAAATATCATTTGAATATGATTCTTTAAGGATTATCAATCCAATAGATTATTTGATTGAAAGAAGGGTAAAATTTTTATGTGAAAAACTAGATTTAAACTTGACTATATTAGAAACCCCGATGTTTATTTCCACACATGATGAGTTTAATTTTTTCAAAACCGAAAAGAAAAAGTTTTTTCAAACGTCCTTTTACAAGCTTCAAAGAAAAAAATTAAACATACTAATAGATGATCAAGGAAAACCAGAAGGAGGTGACTGGACATATGATTCAATGAATAGAGAAAGATATCCAATTGACAAGAAAGCACCTCAAATAAAATTTTTTGATTACGAATCATCCCTATCATTTGATTCTAAGAATTATGTTGAAAAAAATTACTCTGAAAATCCAGGCGAAATAGACAAAAATTTTAGTTTTCCAACAGACTTTGAGCAATCAGTGAAATGGTTTAAAGATTTTCTAAATAACAGGTTTAATGATTTTGGGATATATGAGGATTCGATAGTAGATAAAGAAAGTTTTCTGAATCATAGTTTATTGTCACCTTTATTGAACACTGGTCTTATAGATATTAATTTTGTTTTAGAAGCGACAATTTTGTTTTATAGAAAAAATAATATCCCATTAAATTCATGTGAAGGATTCATAAGACAAATTATTGGTTGGAGAGAATTTATAAGGGGAGTTTATACGGTTAAAGGCAGTGAAGAGAGGACGAAGAACTTCTGGGGCTTTAAAAGAAAAATTCCTAAATCATTTTATAACGGAACTACTGGTATCTTACCTGTTGATGATTCTATAAAAAAAATATTAAAAACAGGTTATGCACATCATATTGATCGACTTATGATATTAGGAAATTTTATGTTGTTATGCCAATTTGATCCAGATGAGGTGTATAGATGGTTTATGGAAATGTTCATTGATTCTTATGACTGGGTAATGGTACCAAATGTTTATGGAATGAGTCAATTTGCTGATGGAGGATTAATGTCTACAAAACCATATATAAGCGGGAGTAGCTATATATTAAAAATGAGTAATTATAAGAAGGGAGAGTGGTCTGAAATATGGGATTCGCTTTTTTGGAATTTTATTGATAATTATAGGAGTTTTTTTGTAAAAAATCCAAGAATGAGAATGCTAGTTGCGAATTTTGATAAAATGAATTTAGATAAGAAAGAAAGGTTATTAAAATTAGCTAATCATTTTTTAATAAAATTTGACTAATTAGAATTTAATGATTAAAAATATCTGTTAATTGGTTTACAATATGACAACAAAAAAAACTCCAATTGTAATTGTATGGCTAAAACGAGACTTAAGATTATTTGACCACGAAGCCCTTTCATTTGCAATGGTAGAAAAAGAATTAGTATTAATTTTATATGTTGCAGAAAAATTTCTAATAAAAAGTAATCACTTTAGTTCTCGTCACTTAAATTTTATTAAACAGTCATTGGTAGATATGAATCAAAAGTTGAAATCTTATAATACTGAGGTTTTGTGTTTGAGTGACGATGTAATATCAGTTTTTAAAACCTTAAATAATGAATTTTTAATAAAAAAAGTTTTTTCTCATTACGAAACAGGCATTAAAGTCACTTATCAAAGAGATATTAATCTAAAGAAGTGGTTTGAAGATAATAAAATAAAGTGGATTGAAAAGTGTCAAAAAGGGGTATTTAGAGGTTTGAAAAATAGAAAAAATTGGCCAACACTATGGAAAAATTTTATTCAAAAAAAAATTAGACCGATTCAAATAAATAAGAAAAAATTTATTTCTAAAAGTTCCCTTGATAAAATTAGATTAAAGCATAATATTCTGGATTTACATACTGATTCTAACAAAAAAATTCAACCAGGAGGGAGTGATTTTGCATTTAAATATCTTGATTCTTTTTTTGAGGGTAGGTATTTAAATTATCAAAAACACATTTCCAAACCTGATTTAGCTAGGATAAGTTGTAGCAGACTTTCGCCCTACATCGCCTATGGCAATATATCAATTAGAAAAATCTTTCAACGTATATCAGAAGAAAAAATAATAGGTAAGAAGCATTTTGGAATTAAAGCTTTTGAGTCTCGTTTAAAATGGCGATCTCACTTCGTACAAAAGTTTGAAATGGAATCTAGTATGGAGTTTAAAAGTATTAATAAAGGCTATCACCAAATTTTAAAGCCAATAAAAAATGATTACATAAAGGCTTGGGAAAACGGAAATACAGGTGTGCCAATTGTAGATGCAGCTATGCGATGTTTAGTTGAGACAGGATATTTAAATTTTAGAATGCGTGCTTTGGTTGTTTCTTTTTTTGTTCATCACTTATGGCAGCCATGGCAAGCTTGTTCAGCTTTTTTAGCGAGACAATTTTTGGATTTTGAACCTGGTATTCATTTTCCTCAACTGCAAATGCAAGCAGGTGAGACAGGCATAAACACAATTCGAATATATAATCCTGTTAAAAACGGCATTGAACACGACCCTTACGGTAATTTTGTAAAACAATGGATTCCAGAATTGAAAGAACTTCCTGAGGAGTTGGTCCATACACCATGGAAAATAACATCTTTTGAAGAAGAAATATATCGATTCAAGAGAAACATAAGTTATCCGAATCCAATTGTAGATATAGAAAAAGCTAGAAAATTTGCATCTAAAAAATTATGGAATATGAAAAAAACTCCGTGTGTTTTAAAAGAAACTAAAAGAATTCTAAAAACACATAATTTTAATAATAAAGGTTAAATGTTAAAAAATAAAATTACACTTACAGAAGAACAAATTGATAGAGTTGTTGAAATGGCTTGGGAAGATCGTACACCTTTTGATGCAATACATGTTCAATTTGGATTGAGAGAACAGGATGTAATAAAATTAATGAGACGTGCGATGAAACCCTCAAGTTTTAGAATGTGGCGTGCTCGTGTTCAAGGAAGAAAAACAAAGCATAATAGGCTTTCAGAGGATTATGTAAAGCGTTTTAAGTGTTCAAGGCAGAAAGCAATTAGCAATAATAAAATTTCAAAAAGGAAATAAGAGAATATTGAAAAACGAATATTATTCTAATCTTATATTTTATTGAGAAATTTTGTTAATTTTTAACACGTTTTATTTTAGCTCCTATTTTTGTTAAACGTTCAACTATATTTTCATATCCTCTGTCGACTTGCTCTATATTATGAATAGTACTTTGTCCTTTTGCTGAAAGAGCTGCAATTAATAATGATATTCCAGCACGTATATCAGGTGAGGTCAAAGTTGACGCTTTTAGTTGAGATTTAAAATCGTGCCCAATAACAGTAGCTCTGTGTGGATCACACAAAATTATTTTTGCCCCCATATCAATTAGTTTATCAACAAAAAACAGTCTACTTTCAAACATCTTTTGATGAATTAAAACACTCCCTCTTGCTTGAGTAGCAACTACCAAAATAATACTTAATAAATCAGGCGAAAATCCAGGCCATGGTGAGTCAGATATAGTTAAAATTGAACCATCAATGAAATTCTGAATTTCATAACCTTTTTTATGTGGTGGTATGTAAAGATCGTCACCTTTTTTTTCAATACTTAGTCCTAATTTTCGAAAAACATTAGGGATTTGACCTAAATAATCCCAACCAACATTT
>CAJWHM010000004.1 GCA_913041125.1 uncultured Bacteroidota bacterium
TCAGCACGCTTTCCTAAAACTAAAGATAATCCTCCTAATAATATTGATTTTCCAGCACCTGTCTCGCCAGTAATGCAAGTCATACCATCATTAAAATCAACCTCAAGGTCATCTATCAATACAAAATTTTTTATTTTAAGCTTTGTCAACAAGTTTAGTACAAAATTAATTCGTTATTAAATATAGCGATATAAGATTTATGCTTTGATTTGTTTCCATCTTGAACCAAAAAACGGCGCAATTTTTTTTAATATTTCTTCAGTTCTTTTAAAATCAACTTTAGGGCCTTCTTGAAAAAGATTTACTATTTCTTCAACTTTTGCATCAAAGAAAATTTGAAGTAAAAATGCATTGGGTCTTCTTTGAAATAAAGTTTCCATGTTATTAATGGCTTTCATAATTGATATTTTACCAGACTCTGGATCATCAACCATTGTATCTAATCCATCCCTGTGATATATAAATAAAGACTGACGATATTCTCGGAATGTGTTTGACCTTAACGCATCTATGAGCCAAAATCTGTTTCTAATTCCATCAGATGGCTTCCACCCTTTTTGAGAAGTTGTCTGAGCTATATTTACAACTTGTCTAGCTTGATCAAAAAAAATGCTTCCACCATTTGGAGAAAAAGTTTCAGCATCCAATCCTATGATAACATAGGCATAAAAACTTATAATAGAAATAAGATTTGATTCAAAACTAGACTCATTAAAAAAAAGAGGTTGAAACTCTTGATATGAAAAAATAATGTCTTTATCCAAATAATTTAAAATAGGGCTACTATAATTTGTATTAAAAACCGGTCTTTCAGATTGAACTTGGAGTGTAGCCTCAAACTTATCGTTACTATACCCAGATAAGTTAAATACAAAGGAACAGGAAATTCTTTCTTGATTTAAAAAATCTTTATTTGTCCATACTTGAGTATTTATAAATTCATTTAGAGCGCGTTCGAGTGTTTTAAAAATTTGTTGATTTGTTTGATTTACCAAATCGGAGTTGACAATTACTTGGGCATTTAATTCTTGGCCCTTAAGGTTAAATCCTAAATGGAGAAAAATTAAATAATAAATAATTTTAATTTTCATAATGATAAAATTTGATCAAAAATAATCTTTGCACACTCTAATTTTGATTTTAAGGGATATGATTTAATTTTAAAATCATTGCCTCTTATAAACGTAATTTTATTTGTATCAAATGAAAATCCAGAGCCATCATCATTGAGTGAATTTAAAACGATTCCATCTAGATTTTTGTTTTTTATTTTTCTTATCGCATTTTCTATTTCGTGTTCGGTTTCTAGAGCGAAACCAATCAAACGTTGGTTTATTTTATTTTTACCCATGTAAGACAAAATATCAATTGTAGGTTCAAATTTCAACATAATTTCATTTTTACCTTTTTTGATTTTATGCTTATTAAAATACCTTGGTTTAAAATCTGAAACAGCAGCAGCTGCAATTACTATATTCGCTTTAGTATAATATTTTTTTAAAGTTTGAAACATTTCATCTGATGTCGTTACTCTATGAAGCTCAACTAAGGGAAGATTTATATACTCATTTGTAGGTCCACTAATCAATATTACTTTTGCTCCTAAATCAGACGCAATTCTAGCTAACGAAAATCCCATTTTACCTGATGAATTATTTCCAATAAATCGCACAGGGTCTAAAGATTCGTGTGTAGGTCCAGCAGTTATCAGAACCGTTTGATTTTTTAAAGATTGTTTTGGGTGAAAGTAACTAATTATAGAATTTATTATTTCTTCGGGTTCCAGCATTCTTCCTTTACCTTCTAAACCACTTGCTAATTGTCCCTCGCCAACAGGAAGAACGTTATTCCCATAAGATTTCAGGATAGATATGTTTTTTTTATTTGATGGGTGAGCGTACATATCTAAATCCATAGCTGGAGCAATAAAAACTGGAGATTTGGATGAAAAATAAACAGCTAATAATAAATTATTACATATACCATGGGCCATCGATGATATAGTTTTAGAAGTTGCTGGTGCAATAAGATATATATCTGACCACAAAGCTAATTCAACATGATCATTCCAAATTGGATTATCTAAATCAGTAGCTGTAAATGAAGATAATACAGGGTTTTTAGTAAGAGTTGATAAAGTTAGTGGTGTCACGAAATCCTTTGAGTCTGGTGTCATTACAACACGAACTTCTGCTCCATATTTGACAAATTGTCTTACAATTAATGGTGTTTTGTAAGCGGCTATACCACCGGAAATTCCGAGTAGAATTTTTTTACCACTTAATAAATTCATTTTATATATTTGGATCGTCTGTTTGACGAGAATATATTTTGTTATTTAACCACTCTTCAATTGCCATTGCCTGGGGTTTAGGAAGTCTTTCATAAAATCTTGAAACCTCTATTTGTTCCTTATTTTCGAAAATTTCTTCTAGACTATCGTTATGCGTTGCAAATTCATCCAACTTTTCGTGTAGCTCTTTTTTAATATCTAGATTTATTTGTTGTGATCGTTTAGCTATAATTGATAGTGCCTCATAAATATTACCTGTAGAGGCTTCAATTTCATTACGATTATATGTTTTTGAAGTTTGTGCTGCTTTTGATTCTCGGTATTTAGTCATAATTTTTATTCAAGGGGTTATACTCGTTGTTGTGATTTTTTTTAGTTCACTATTAACATTATCCATTTTCTTATTTAAATCATCTAAAAAAGGGGTTTCAGGATAATATCTCAAAATTAAATCATATTCTTTTTGTAACTCTTTAAGTCTTTCTTCTTTTTTTGTATAGATGCTATTGATGCCAATTTGATATAAAGATAAGAACTTTACATACAAAGATTCTTCTCTAAATTTAGTTCCAGGAAAACTTGCTATAAAATTTTCATTAGATTTTATAGAGGCCTTGTAATCTCTAATAGTATAATATTGCTTCGCAATTTCAAAATCTTTTTTTTCTAATTTTTCTTGTAATTCAGATATCATTTGGTTTGCTTCTGGTGTATATTCTGAATTTGGATATAGATTAATAAAAACCTGAAGCTTTTCTATTGCATTATAAGTATCTTCTTGATCTAGACTAAATTCAGGAGATTGAAAATAATAACTCTTCGCAGCTTTGAAAGAAGCTTCTTGGATACGTTCACTTTTAGGATAAGATTTTACAAAATTTTCATATTGGTATGCTGCCAAACTGTATCTTTTAGTTTGCATGTAAGTCTCGGCAAAGAAAAAAATAATTCTTTGTGCTTGTGGTCTTCCTCTATACTTTGGAATGATTTGTTCAAAAAGACGATTTGCTTGCCTATATTCTCCGTTATTGTAATAATTCTCCGCCTGTTTGTATTTTTCTGAAGTATCATCGCTATTCAACAATTTTTGGTATTCACTGCAAGAAGTAAACAATAAAATTGAAGTGAAAATTAGACCGAGAATTACCTGAAATTTCATTTTGCAAAAGTAATAATTATGATTAATTAAGAAAATTTAAATTAAAATACTCCAATTTTCATTTCAAAGAAAAAATATCATTTTCAAGTATTTTTTTCATTTGATTAATTAAATCACTAGATGCATTTACAAGTGGAAGTCTGACCTGATTCGAACAAAGTCCCATAATGCCCATAAGACCCTTTATTCCAACTGGATTTCCTTCCTCAGAAAGTTTTTGAATAATATCAATTAATTTATAATGTAATTGATATGCCATACTAAGATTTCCTTTTTCAACATATTTAAAAATTTTTATTAAAGGACCAGGTAATGCATTCCCTAAAACAGATATAGTTCCAACTGCACCTGCTAATAACATAGGTAATGTTAATGCGTCATCTCCCGATATTACTTGTATATTTTTAGGAGCCTCCTTAATTATTTTTTGAGCTTCAAAAAGATCACCTGTAGCATCTTTTATTGCAATAATATTTTCGTAGTTTTTAGTTAATCTAATAAAAGTGTCTGATTGAATATTAATTCCTGTTCTATGGGGAACATTATAAACAATAATTGGTAAAATACTGTTTTCAGCAATTTTTGCATAATGATAATAAATACCTTCTTGAGAAGGTTTGTTATAATATGGTGAGACAGAAAGTATACCCTGAAATGGACTTAAATCAGTGAAATTTATCTCGGAAATTACCTTGTACGTGTTATTACCTCCTATTCCAATTATTAAAGGGACTCTACTTTTATTGGACTCAACTACAATTTTAATGATCTCTTTTTTTTCATTATCGTCTAGACAAACAACTTCTGCTGTTGTTCCAAACAAAACTAGATAGTTGGCGCCTCCGGAAATTATGTTTTCAATAATCTTTGGTAAAGAATTATAGTCTATTTCTCCATTTCTTAAAAAAGGTGTTACTAGAGCAACTCCTAAACCTTTAAAATTCATTTTTTTGTTTTATAATAGAGTTTAAATAATTCATAGATTCAGATAAAAAAGTCGTTTTCTCATTCAAACCAAAATTAAAAACTATATCATTTATCTGTGGATTCGCTTTTGAAAAACCTATTCGTAATTTCGAAAAACATTTTGAACTAATCAATTCGGAAAGTATTTCTTTTTGATCAAAAAAATTTACAAGTAAATCATATTTCTGATTGAAAAAATAATTTATCTCTTTATTAATATTACCAGTCACTGAAATCTCATCTCTTGAAATGTAAATTTTCCTTTTAAAACTAGTTTCAGTAAAATCAATTTTATTTTGATTTAGAACAATGATATATACATTGTTAGTTGAAATTTTTAAATTTTTAGTAAATGATAAAAAAAAATCCTCATCCAAATCATTTTCATAAACAATTATGAGTAGCGATTTAAAAGAAGTAATTTTTTTTTTCTTTTGATTTTGTAATGCTTTTAAACTTTTTTTTAGCTTAAAACTTAATAATGTATTTTTAAATAAATCAAACATTCGACAAACTTATATAACTTAAATTGATATCTCAAAAAACTATTTTTTTACACTATTTTTATAATAAAATGTTATAATTATAACATTTTATTATTGTTTGATTTTTTCAATGAAATAAAGTCTTTTTCACCGATAATTCTAATATTTAGCTGTTCAGCTTTATTTTTTTTTGAAGGACCAATTCCGTTACCCGCAATTAAATAATCGGTTTTTGATGATACTGAACTAACCAATAATCCTCCTAAACTTTCAATTTCACTTTTTAACTCTTCTCTTGAATATTCTTCAAATACACCTGAAATTACAAACCTTTTTTTATCAAAAGCAAAATGTTTGGATTTTTGATTCTCAATTGATTCAAATTGTAATCCAAATGATTTAAGTTCTTCAATCAGTGAAATATTCTCTTTTTTTGAGAAGTAATCTATGATGCTTTTAGCGATCTTTTCACCAATTTCGTCAATTAAAATTAAATCATCAAAACTAGCTTTTTCAATTAAATTAATTGATTTAAAAGCCCTTACTAATGTTTTTGCTACTGTTTCACCAACATATCTGATTCCTAATCCAAATAAAACTTTACTAAAGGGTTTTGCTTTTGATTTTTCAATACCACCTAATAAATTTGATACTGATTTGTCTGCCATCCTTTCTAAATTTAGGATTTGATCTTTTCTTAATCGATATAAATCACTTATTTTATTTACTAGGCCATTTTTATACAATAAAGTAACTGTCTCTCCTCCTAGACCGTCAATATCCATTGCTTTACGACTAATAAAATGTTGAATTTTGCCAATTTGCTGTGGAGGACATAAATTATCATTTCTACAATAATGCTGTGCTTCACCCTGCTCTCTTTCGAGTGGAAAATAACATTCAGGACATTTATTTATAAATTGAATTCTAGCTTCTAAATTACCCCGATAATTAGAATTCACTCCCGTTATTTTGGGGATTATCTCTCCTCCCTTTTCAACAAATACAGTATCTCCTATCCTTAAATCTAGTTTCTCTATTTGATCTGCATTGTGCAATGATGCACGTTTTACAATAGTCCCAGAAATTAGGACTGGTTTTAGCTTTGCAACTGGCGTAATAGCACCAGTTCTTCCAACTTGATATTGAACTTCTTCCAGTATTGTTGAAACCTGCTCAGCTTTATATTTGTATGCAATCGCCCATCTTGGTGATTTTGCAGTATATCCTAATTTTTTTTGATGTGAAAAATCATTAACCTTAATAACAATTCCATCTATATCATATGGCAAATCTTCTCTTTTCAGCTCCCACTCTTTTATATAATCAAAAACATCATCTATAGAGTTTTTCAGTCTTGCTGAATCTGGTACTTTAAAACCCCACTTTTTAGATTTTTGGAGTGCCTCAAATTGTGTATTAACGTCAATATTCTCACCAATAATTGAATATAAAAAACACATTAATGGCCTTTTTGCAACTAACCTGCTATCTTGCATTTTTAAACTTCCTGAAGCGGTATTTCTTGGATTACTAAAGATTGGTTCACCTTTAGCAAGACGTTCTTCGTTCATCTTTTGAAAACCTTCTAAGGGTATAATTATCTCACCTCTAATTTCAAAAAAATTTGGATATTCACCCTTTAGTTTTAAGGGTATGGTCTTAATTGTTTTTATGTTTGAAGTTATATTATCGCCCTGAACTCCGTCTCCACGTGTAAGTGCTTGAATTAATACTCCATTCTTATATGTTATACTAATTGATGCTCCATCAAATTTCAATTCACATGAGTAGGAAATTCTTTCTTCATTTCCAATAATTTTTTTTATTCTTTCTTCCCATTGAATTAATTCTTCTTTAGAATAAGTGTTTGATAAAGAATACATGGGAAATTTATGTGGAACATTTTCAAAAGATTTTGTTATTTGACCTCCTACCCTTTGTGTAGGGGAATTAGAATCAAGAAATTGTGGATATTGTAACTCCAACTCTTGAAGCTCTTTTAACTTCATATCAAATTCATAATCACTTATTATTGGTGAGTCATCAATATAATATTTATAGTTATGTTCATGTAATTCATCCCTTAATACATCGATTTTTTTATGAATTTCCTCCATAATTATATTCTTTGAATACGTAGCATTCTATCTTTTCCAAATATATCTTTTCGCTCTGAAATAATGAAACACTTATTATCAACCATATCAATTAATTCTCTTTTAAATTTAGGGTTAATTTCAAGATATAAAAAACCATTATTGTTTAGATTAGTTTTTGAAAATTCAATTATACTTTGATAATGAATAAGAGGATCTTTTTGAGTTACAAAAAGTGCATTATGTGGTTCAAAATCAAGTACATTTTTTTTCATTAATTTTTTTTCAGAAGGAAGTATATATGGAGGATTTGAAACAATTATATCATAATTCAAATTAATAGATTTTATTTCTTGAATATCACATTTAAAGAGGTTAATATTTACACCGTTTAGTTCTGCATTTTCTTTTGCTAAATTTAAAATTACTTTTTGCCTATCAAATGCATGAACATAAAATAAATCTTGTTCTTTCGCCAAAGCAATAGCTATACATCCTGAACCTGTACCTACATCAAGAACTGTCATTTGCTTATTTTTAATTTGGAGATGATCTTCAATAATCCAACCAACTAATTCTTCTGTCTCAGGTCTTGGAATTAAAACATTTTTATTTACTTTCAAAACTAGGCTTCTGAAACTTGCTTTACCTAATATATATTGCAAGGGCTTTTCATTTAAGAGTTGAGAAATAATATTTTTTAAAACTTTAATTTCCTTATTCTTAAGTTCCAGACTTGGATTTAAAGCTAATTGAGCTGGAAAAACATTAAAACAATCTCTGAGTATATATTTATAATAAAAATTTACTTCACCTTGAGAATATTGTTCATTTAATTTCAATTCAAAAAATTTCTTTGCTTCTATTAAAGTCATTTTTGAAATTAATATTAAAAAAGTTAAATAATTAAAAAATTTAAACACAAAATATAAATAATAAATTAAGAACCCTAAATACTACATTTTGTGCTAATTTTACTTTCATATTTAATCTAAAATAGATGAAAATTTATTTAAACTAAGTTCGCTTTGAGTCCTACTAATGATAAACTTTTCATGCAAAGGTGTCTAAATTTGGCTGAAAATGGTCTTGGAAAAACTTATCCAAATCCTCTAGTTGGCTCTGTTATTGTACATAAAAATAAAATAATCGGAGAGGGATGGCATCATCAAGCAGGATCACCTCATGCTGAGATTAACGCAATAAAAAGTGTTAAAGATAAATCACTGCTTCAATATTCTACTCTTTATGTAAATTTAGAACCCTGTTCACATGAAGGAAAAACACCACCATGTGTAAATGCAATAAAAAAACACAAAATACCTAAAGTAGTTATAAGTTCAATTGATCCAAATCCAAAAGTAGCAGGTAATGGAATTAGAATTTTAAAAGATAGTGGTTGCGAGGTAAAGCAATCTGTTCTGGAAGAAAAATCAAAATTTATCAATAGAAGATTTTTCACATATCATCAAAAAAAACGTCCGTTTGTAATTTTAAAATGGGCTCAAACTATTGATAACTATATCTCTCCAAAACACAAAGAAAAAAGTGAAAATAAAATTTTCTGGATTTCAAATGATAAATCAATACAAAAAACTCACAAGTGGAGAAGTGAAGAGTCAGCTATTCTTATTGGTGTACAAACTGTTATAAATGATAATCCAAATCTTACAACAAGAAAATGGGCAGGTAAAAACCCTACACGATTAATACTTGACCCCAATAACAGAATTCCAAAAAATTCAAATCTTTATAACGATAAACATAAAACTATATTATTTAATAAAAAAACGATTAGAAGTGAAAATCCATTAAAAAATCATGTCTTATTACAACCATTTAACTTAAAATCTTTTTTTAATTACTGCTATGAAAAAGAGATTCAATCTATAATTGTTGAAGGGGGGAGAAAAACACTTCAAAATTTTATTGACAAAGGATATTGGGATGAAGCCAGAGTTTTTACATCAAATAAAAAATTAAATCAAGGTATACCCTCTCCTAAATTTGTCTGTGAAAAAATAAAATCAGTTTCTATTTTGGATGATAAATTAGATTATTATTTCAATTAAATTTTTCCAATAAAAATTTTGGACATCTTATTGGAAGTTTTGTATCTGACGACAAAAAAGCAAGTAGAGTGTTTCCTGTACTAATTAATTGTTTATTTTGATTTAAAATTTTATAATCGAACTCTAATGTTGCCGTTGGTTCTTTTTTTAAAATTACAGTAACACTAAAATTGTCACCAAAAACTAATGGCTTAATATATTTTAATGAAGCATTTACTACAGGCATAAATATACCACGGCTTTCCACCTCTGCATAGGAAATTTGTAAATTAGAAAGCCATTCAAGCCTAGCTAATTCAAAATATTTTAAGTAATTACTATGGTGAACAAAATGCATTTGATCAGTTTCATGATATCTGACAATTATTTGTTTTGTAGTATATTCCATTCTAATGATAATTATAAATAATTAAGAAATTATTTTTTATTGGAACAAGATAGCTCTGTTAAAATATCTAAAAAAAAAACTTAAAATTCAATAGCAAAATCATTTTTTTTTTTGAATATTTTAATTAATATTTGTCATGTACTCTTACAGTACGAACAAACCATAACTTAGAACTATTTAAGAACATACAATTAAATGAATATTAATGCCTCGTCTGTTTGGGATAATTGTCTTTCCTTTATAAAAGATAATATACAACCCCAAGCATTTAAAACTTGGTTTTTACCCATAAAACCAGTTAAATTAAACGGCAATGTTCTAAGTATCGAGGTACCTAGCAAATTTTTTTATGAATGGTTGGAAGAACATTATGTTAAGCTTCTAAAAACAGCTTTATACAAAGAATTAGGAAATGAGGCCAGATTAATATATTCAATAAGAATGGAAAATACTCTTGGAAACAAAACTCCTTTTACAGAGAGTATTCCAAGTAGTAATAGATCTGGTTTACTTCCCCAAGATGTTGACGCTCCACTTCACTCTAACACTAGTGAATTAAAAAATCCTTTCGTAATTCCTGGTATTAAAAATTTACAAATTGAATCTCAATTAAACCCAAACTATAACTTTGATAATTTCCTGGAAGGTGATTCTAATAGATTAGCAAGATCAGCTGCATTAGCAGTTGCTAATAAACCAGGTGGTACATCTTTTAACCCTTTATTAATCTTTGGAGGAGTTGGATTAGGAAAAACACACCTAGCACATGCTATTGGGGTAGAAATAAAAGAAAAATATCAAGATAAAACTGTTTTATACATTGCTGCTGAAAAATTCACCCAACAATATATTGAAGCAGTCAAAAAAAATACTAGAAATGATTTTATACATTTTTATCAGTTGCTTGATGTTTTAATAATAGATGACGTTCAATTTTTATCAGGAAAAACAGGGACTCAGGACGTGTTTTTTCACATCTTCAATCACCTACATCAAAATGGCAAGCAGGTTATACTTACTTCTGATAAAGCTCCAGTTGACATGCAAGATATTGAGCAAAGATTACTGTCTAGATTCAAATGGGGTCTTTCAGCAGAATTACAACTACCAAATTACGAAACACGAATATCAATTCTTAAGAACAAATTATTTAGAGATGGTGTTAGTATAAGTGATCAAATTATAGAGTATGTAGCTAAAAATATAAAGACTAATGTTCGTGAACTCGAGGGAGCTTTAATATCTCTGATAGCACAATCTTCTTTTAATAAGGTTGAGATCACTCAAGAACTAGCCCAGGATGTAGTAATGAAATTTGTAAAAAATACAAAAAGGGAAGTTTCAATCGATTACATCCAAAAAGTAGTTTCTGATTATTTTCAAATGGATATTGAAACGCTTCAATCGAAAACAAGAAGAAGACACATTGTTCAGGCACGTCAACTAGCGATGTATTTTGCAAAAAAATTTACAAAAGCATCTTTGGCTAGTATCGGAAATCAAATTGGAAAAAGAGATCATGCCACTGTTTTGCATGCATGCAAAACTGTAGACAATCTGACTTTTACAGACAAACAATTTCGAAAATATGTTGAAGACCTAAGCCAAAAATTAACACTTTAGTTTTTTGTTATGCTATGAGGAAAATTAAAATACTCATGGTTTGCTTAGGTAATATTTGTAGATCACCACTTGCCAAAGGAATTTTACACTCAAAAATCAAAAAAAATGCTTTTATAGATTCTGCTGGAACAGCCTCTTATAACATTGGGAGGTCTCCGGATCCTAGAAGTATTTTAGTAGCAAAAAAAAGGGATTGATATTAGCAATTATAAATCACGTAAACTTATTAAGGAGGATTTTAAAAAATTTGATTTTATATACGTCATGGATAATTCAAACTTTGAAAATATTACAAGTATGGCAGATAGAAAAGAGGACAGAGATAAGGTTTCTGTTACTCATCCACTCAAAAAAGAAGTTCCAGATCCATATTATGGAGAGAAAAAAGATTTTAAAGTTTGCTACTCAATCCTAGAAAATGCTTGTAAGAAGATTGTACTAGACTTAAACCTATGATAGATGATATAAAAAAAAATGGAGTAATACATTTAATACCCACACCAATTGGTGAGAATTCACCTAAAGAGGTAATTCCCTTTTTTGTAAAAAATAAAATAGAAAACTTAAATCATTTTGTAGTAGAAAATGAAAAAAAAGCGCGGCGTTTTATTAAAAAAATTCTTCCTAAAAAAAATCAAAATGATTTGATCATATATGAGCTAAATAAATTTTGTCAACAAGATGAAATTGATGATTTTCTGTCTCCATGTCTCAATGGAATTTCCTTGGGTTTATTATCTGACTCAGGATCACCATGTATTGCAGATCCAGGAGCAAAATTGGTATCAAAAGCACATAAAAATAACATAATCGTAAAACCCCTTGTAGGTCCAAATTCAATTTTATTAGCAATGATGAGCTCAGGAATGAATGGACAAAATTTCACATTTAATGGCTATCTACCCATTAATAAAAAAGAAAGAATTAAAGCATTGATAAAATTTCAAAAAATAGCATACGGTGATAATTATCCACAGCTTTTTATAGAAACGCCTTATAGAAATAAAATACTTTTTGATGAAATGATAAATGTTCTTGACAATAGCACAAGACTTTGCATAGCATGTGATTTGACTTTGAATACAGAATTTATAAAAACTAGATCCATTTCTGAATGGAAAAATAGAAAGCCTAATCTAGAAAAACGACCATGTATATTTATAATTGAATGTGGGTTTTAACGATAAATTTTATATTTATTCAACCAGCGAGTATATTTTTTTTTGTTTTCATTGTGTTTTTTCAAACTTTTTGAGAAAAGATGATACCCTGGTTTAGATGGTGAGACTACAAAATATAAGTAGTCATGTTTTTCATAATTTAAAACAGCTTCAATTGAAGAAATATCTGGCATACTTATCGGGCCAGGAGGTAAACCTTTATATCGATAAGTATTATATCGAGATTCAATTTTTAAATCTCGATATAATACCCTTTTTATTATTCTATTATAGTTATTATTCAGTTTTTTTAACGCATAAATTACAGTAGGATCTGCTTGTAATTTCATATTGCGTCTTAGTCGGTTAATATAAACACCTGCAATACGATTCTTTTCTTCATTTTTTACTGACTCTTTTTGAACAATGGAAGCCAAAATGTAAATTTCTTTTGGATTTAATTTAATTGCATTTGCAAGGTTTAGTCTTTTTTGATTCCAAAATGATTTAAAATAATTTTCCATTTTTTTTCTAAAATCATCAGGTAAAATATCCCAATAAACTTCGTAAGTATTTGGAAAGTACATCGATAAAGCATTTTCCTCATTGAATCCAAATTCCTTTAGAAAGGAAATATTTTTAAATGAATTTAATAAATCTAAACTATCTGCTTCGATTTGATATGATATCCTACCAGCTAAATCCTCAAGTCTCTCTTGATTGTTGAATGTAACTTTGACTGCTAATCTTTTTGAACGGAGACTATTAATTATTTTATTATTACCCATGCCTCTATCAATTTTATATTTACCGGGTTTAATATTGTAAGTGTAACCTTTTTTGTAAGCTGCAATATCGAAGTCTTTAATAGATTTTAATAATGGTAGAAGCTGGTTTTTTAGAGAATCTATTGTATCATCTCTGTCTATAAAAACATATGAATAATCGTTTTTGAATTTTGTGTTATTTAAAAAAAATATCTTGTAAAATTTAAAAATAAAGATAAAACCCACAAAAGTTCCAAAAATGATTGATATTAAAAGAAGTTTTCTTTTGTACATCAAATAATTATTTGATATAGATATTCACCATGAAAACTATTTTCATAAAAATTCCATTCCTTTTTCAGTCCTATTTTTTCATATCCACAAGACTCAAAAAGATTAATACTAGGAATATTTTCTTTTGCAATATTTGCATAGATACAATTAAGGTTTAGATATTTTTTAGCATATTCACCTATCAGAGTGACTGACTTTTTTCCGATTCCATTACGTCTATATTCATCTAAAATAAATATTCCAATACCAGCTCTTCTATGCATGGGTTCAAAATCAAAAATATCTACAAATCCCAATGTATTTAGGGTTTCTAAAGAAATAGCAAAACGCTTTTGTCTTACTTCAAAAATATCTTGCTTCTGTTGTTCAATATATTTTTGAAGTAAATTTCTTGAATATGGCTCTGTTCTATTAGCATATTTCCAATACCTATCGTCGTTTTCAATTTTTAAAAGAACTTCTATGTCTGAAGGTTCAAGAGCTCGTAAAGATATTTTATCTACGTTCATGTTTTAAAAATCCCAGAAAAAACATAATTGGCAGGTCCTTGTAAATGAATATTTTCATAAATTTTATTATTACAACTAAAATCTACAATAAGTCTACCACCTAATGCAAGTAATTCAATTTTTGTTTCTCCGGCTGTTTTACCTAAATAATGCATTCCTACTGCTGCTGCAACTGCTCCTGTTCCACATGCTAAGGTTTCATTTTCTACTCCTCTCTCATAAGTTCTGATAAAAAATTTTTTTTCATTCTCCTTTTGAATAAAGTTTACATTTATCCCATCTGGATTAAATGCCTCAAATTTTCTAATCTTTCTCCCTAATTTTTTAACATTTAGTTTCGAAATATCATTATTAAATTCTACATAATGTGGTGATCCAGAATCCAAAACTAATGCTTTATCAAAATGCATAATATTACTAATATCATTCATTTTAAGTCTAACTTGATTATTTGAAATTACTTGTGCCTCGTGAAATCCATCTACAGCTTTAAATTTTGTATGAATACCTATTAGACCATGTTTGTGTGCGTAGGCTACAATACAACGTCCTCCATTTCCACAGAGAGAACTCAGAGTCCCATCTGAGTTGAAGTATTTCATTTCAAAGTCTGAATCAATACTTGACTCAAGTAAAATGAGCCCATCAGATCCAACACCTAAGTTTCGATTACAAATTGTCTTAATCTGTTCAAAATTTAAATATGAATAAATAGAATCTCTATTATCGAGTATGATAAAATCATTACCTGCACCTTGAAATTTTTCAAATTTGATCTCCATAATTATGTAAATATAGCATTTTAGAGGGTGTTAAATTGTCGTTAAAGAAAAATCAATAATATCAAAATTTTTTACTTTTGAAAAAAATTAGAAAAATGAAATCATTTACTAAATCGCTTTCAATAGCATTAATTGCAGCTCTTATTAGTGTTGTTATATATGACCAATACTTTAATAATCTTTATGATATCCCTAATAATAATAATAATAATTTAAAAAATACGGTTTTAATTCCTACAAACTACAAAGTACATACTAATAGTATTGCAGGTGAAAAAACAGACTTTACTATTGCAGCTTCAAAAACTATTGATGCTGTTGTCCATGTTAAAAATACCAGTTCCTCATCTTCAAATTTACCCTCATTTTATCGATATTTTTATGATGAAGATGAATTACCCGAAAGAATTGGGACTGGCTCAGGTGTAATTGTTTCACCAGACGGTTATATAATAACGAACAATCATGTTATAGAAGATAGTAATGAAATTGAAATAACAACTAATGACAACAAATCATATCAAGCTAAAATTATAGGTACAGATCCAGATACTGATATCGCAGTTCTAAAAATTAATTCTAATAAAAAACTTCCATACGTTTTTTTTGGTAATTCAGATGCAACTCAAATAGGTGAATGGGTTTTAGCTGTAGGAAATCCATTTAACCTTAATTCGACTGTTACAGCCGGAATTATAAGCGCGAAATCAAGAGACTTAAATAAAAGGGACGGAGTTAATGAATCATATATCCAAACAGATGCTGCTGTTAATAGAGGAAACAGTGGTGGAGCACTAGTTAATACAAGTGGTGAACTTATAGGAATAAACACAGCAATTACATCAGTCTCTGGAGGTTTTGTTGGGTATTCATTTGCTGTACCTAGTAATGTAGCAAGAAAAGTTTTTGAAGATCTTATTGAATATGGCGATGTTCAAAGAGGGCTTTTAGGCGTTATGGGTCAAGCACTCGACGCTCAATTTGCAGAAAGATTTGAGGTCGAAGAAACTGAAGGTTTCTATATTACTGATTTAGAAGAAGGCTTAGGTGCAGACCTAGCTGGACTTAAGCCAGGTGATATAATTAAAAGTGTTGATGGTATTACAATTAATAAATTTGCAGATCTATCTGGATACTTATCTACAAAACGACCAGGAGAAAAAGTAAAGTTGATATATAAAAGAGACGGTAATGAAATGAGAGTTGATGTTCGTCTTGAAAAAATTAATCGTACAATTTTCTTCTACATGGAAGTAAGAGAGTTAACAAAAGATCAGAAAGAGGATTATAATACACAAGATGGTCTATATATATCAAACATGAATAATCGTAGACTATATCAAAATGGTATTGATAGCGGATATATTATTTTAGAAATTAATGGTCAAAGAGTAAGTAAACTTTCTGATGTTAAAGGATACAAAATGGGTGATATTGAAAGTATTTTATTTCTAAATCCTGCAGGTGAAAAAGAGAAAATAATTTTGAAGTACTAAAAGCGTTTAAAAATGTATTTTTAAAAGTCGCATTCTTAATGCGACTTTTTTAATTTTACTTATAATAAATCCTCTAAGAGATGCACATTGATATAATTACTTTATTTCCTGAACTTTTAAAAAGTCCTTTTGAAACATCAATACTAAAAAAAGCAATCTCTTCAAATAAAGTCAATATTTTCTTTCACAATCTTAGAAATTTCAGTAAGAAAAATCAAAAACAAGTAGATGATTACCCATTCGGAGGTGGAGCAGGTATGGTTTTAATGATTGAACCAATTCATCTTTGTATTGAATCATTAAAAGAAAAAAGGGATTATGATTCAATAATTTATTTATCTCCAGATGGAGATATGCTCAACCAAAAAAAAGCAAATCATTTTTCAACACATGAAAATATAATTGTTATTTGTGGTCATTACAAGGGAGTAGATCAAAGAGTCCGTGATTATCTTATAACCCACGAAATATCAATAGGAAATTATGTTCTATCAGGTGGAGAGCTTGCTGCTGCTGTATTTTGTGATTCTATAATTAGATTAATTCCAGGTGTGCTTGGAGATGAATCCTCTGCGCTTACAGATAGTTTTCAAGACGATCTATTAGCTCCGCCAATATACACACGCCCCGCAGAGTACAATGGCTGGGAAGTTCCGAAAATTTTATTATCAGGAAATACACCAAAGATAATTGAATGGCGTGAAAAAAAAGCTTTAGAAATCACCAGAAACAGACGCCCAGATTTATTAAAATAAATCTATTATTGTTGATTTGTTAAATTCTGTATTGTTTACTGTAAAATAAAGTTTATTTTTGCAATTCGAAAATGTTAATCTCTGACGAAAATCGTGAATGTTAATTTTTAAAAATTATATATCCTAATTATGGAAGCCCTAATAAGCTATGTACAAAACGAATTCATTGAAAAGAAAGATTTCCCCGAATTCAGTTCTGGAGACACACTTACCGTATATTATCAAATAAGAGAGGGAGAGAAAGTACGTACTCAATTTTTTAAAGGAACAGTTATCCAGATTAAAGGTCAAGGATTATCGAAAACATTCACAATTAGAAAAATGTCTGGAACTTTTGGAGTTGAAAGAATCTTTCCAATGAATCTACCAACACTTGAAAAAATAGAAGTTAATAAAAAAGGTAAAGTAAGAAGATCACGCATTTACTATTTTAAAAAATTACGAGGGAAAAAAGCTCGTATTAAAGAAGCTTAAAAATAAATATCATCTTCTTTACTTTTTTAATTCATTTTTTTCAGGAAAACTAATAGACCAAAACTAAAAATTTAAACCAATGTCTAAAATAAAAGTTGAGAACCCTATAGTGGAAATGGATGGAGATGAGATGACTCGAATTATTTGGAAATTCATAAAAGATCAGCTTATTCTTCCTTACTTAGATTTAAAAATTGAATACTATGATTTATCAGTTACATCAAGAGATGCAACAGAGGACAAAATTACAATTCAAGCAGCACACGCTGTAAAAAAATATAATGTTGGAATTAAGTGTGCTACAATTACTCCAGATGAGGGAAGAGTAAAAGAATTTAACTTATCAAATATGTGGAGGTCTCCTAATGGAACGATTAGAAACATTGTTGGAGGAACTGTATTTAGAGAGCCCATTATAATGAAAAATGTCCCACGTTATGTCCAAGGATGGACAAAACCAATATGTATCGGACGTCATGCATTTGGTGACCAATATAAAGCAGCCGATACTATTACTACGGGGAAGGGTAAATTAACAATGACATTTACACCAGATGATGGAGGCACACCAAAAACATGGGAGGTTTATCATTTCCAAGAAAATGGAGTAGCGATGAGTATGTATAATATTGATTCATCAATATACGGTTTTGCACGATCATGTATGAATCGAGCTCTTGATAAAGGTTGGCCACTATACTTGTCAACTAAAAACACAATACTTAAAGCTTACGATGGTCGTTTTAAAGATATTTTTCAGGAAGTTTTTGAAAACGAATTTAAAGATCGTTTTAGTGCAGCAGGAATTAATTATGAACATCGCCTCATAGATGACATGGTTGCAGCAGCTATGAAATGGAATGGTGGGTTTGTTTGGGCTTGTAAAAATTACGACGGTGATGTTCAATCAGATACTGTTGCTCAGGGATTTGGATCACTCGGGTTAATGACCTCTACTCTAGTCACTCCAGATGGAAAAACAATGGAAGCGGAGGCAGCTCATGGAACTGTAACTCGTCACTATAGACAATATCAACAAGGAAAAGAAACATCAACTAATCCAATTGCCTCAATTTTTGCATGGACGAGAGGTTTAGCCCACAGAGGTAAACTTGATAACAATAAAGAATTAATTGATTTTTGTAACATTTTGGAAACTGTTTGTATTGAAACAGTAGAAAGTGGAAAAATGACAAAAGATCTTGCTGTTTTAATTCATGGTAAAAAGTTAAATAGTTCACATTATCTTACAACCCAACAATTTCTTAGTGCTTTAAAAGAAAATCTTGAATTAAAAATCAATTAAAAACATAAATCTAATAGTTTTAAAAAAGGTACTTAAGCATAAAATTTTATAGTAAATTGATTCTTATCTTAGCTTTATGCCATTTTATAAAACAACCGAAGCCGAGTCTTATTACGATAATTTAGAAAGTAAAAATATAGATGATATCTTATATGAGATTCATCTTGAGGATCTCAAAGCTGTGAAAGCTGTTGGTAAAGCCAAAAATCAAATATCAAGATTAATTACTAAGGTAATAGATCAGTTAGAAACAGGTGGTCGTCTTTTCTACATAGGTGCTGGGACTAGTGGGAGACTTGGTGTACTGGACGCATCAGAATGCCCTCCAACATTTGGGACAAAACCAGATAAAGTGATTGGATTAATTGCTGGAGGTGATAAAGCTTTAAGGAAATCAATTGAAAATGCTGAAGACGACATAAATCAAGCTTGGAAAGATTTAACTAAATACAAAATTAATAGCTGTGACTTCTTGATTGGTATTGCTGCATCAGGGACTACCCCATATGTCTTAGGAGGACTTAAACAGGCCCATAAAAATAATATTCCAACTGGATGCATCACATCTAATAAGAATAGCCCTATCTCTAAATTAAGTGATTTCCCAATAGAGGTAATTGTTGGACCTGAATATCTTACAGGTAGCTCGAGAATGAAAGCAGGAACAGCGCAAAAGTTAATACTTAATAGCATAACAACATCAGCTATGATAAAACTTGGGCGCGTGAAAGGAAATAAAATGATAGATATGCAACTTTCGAATGTTAAATTAAAAGAACGTGCTGAAAAAATAGTTATGGACGCTACAGGAGCAAATATATTGGATGCCAAGAAACTACTAAAAAAATATAGTAGCGTTAGAATTGCTATATCAGAATATAAAAAGAAATAATCTTTTTAATTTATCAATAAATAATTTAATTTTTAAATTATATTATTGATCAGTATATGATTCCCAAAACACATCGTTAATATTGAAATGAACAAAGAGTTATTGAAAAAAGGTGTCAAAAAGATAATTTATTTTATTTTTTGTAGTTTTTCAGGACCAATATTTTTCTATCAAGCATTAAAAAATAGAGAACATTTTTTTTATTATCCTGTTTTATCTTTTGGACTAATAATTATGGTTTTAGCAATCTTTTTTGGTTTTATAGGAATCAAATTAATTATAATATCTCTTTTAGGAAAAAAGAAAAACTAGTATTTTTCAAATGGTCTTTGTTTGCCTAAATAAGACACATTATCTTTGCAAAGATTTTTACCTGATATGATTGAAATTCATTTTCCTGATAAAACAATTAAATCTTATGAAGATGGTGTAACTCCTATTGAGATTGCTCAAAGTATTAGTGAGGGTTTAGCAAGAAATGTTTTGTCTGCAGAATTCAATGGCGAAACTGTAGAAGCAAATACACCTCTTTTTAAAAGTGGTAATATTGTCTTGTATACTTGGAAAGATAAAGAGGGTAAAAAAGCATTTTGGCATTCTTCTGCCCACGTACTAGCTCAAACAATTCTATCTCTTTACCCTGAAGCAAAATTGACTATTGGTCCTGCAATTGAAAATGGCTTTTACTACGATGTAGATTTTGGATTAATGTCTTTTTCTGAAAATGATCTTAAAAAAGTCGAAAAACAGTTTTTAGATTTTGCTCGTGAAAAAAATGAATTTAAAATGAGAATGAGTTCAAAGGCTGACGCTTTAGACTTCTATCAAAAAGAAAATAACCAATTTAAAATTGAGTTAATTGAAAATTTAGAGGATGGTACAATTAGCTTCTGTGATCATTCAGATTTTACCGACTTATGTCGAGGAGGACACATACCTCACACCGGATTTATAAAAGCTGTAAAATTATTAAGTGTAGCTGGTGCTTATTGGAGAGGTGATGAAAATAATCAACAATTAACTAGAATTTATGGTATCTCATTCCCCAAACAAAAAGAACTTAGCGAATATCTTAATCTGTTGGAAGAAGCAAAAAAACGTGATCACAGGAAATTAGGAAAAGAATTGGATCTTTTTACTTTTTCTCAAAAAGTAGGACAAGGTCTGCCACTCTGGCTTCCAAAAGGAACTGCACTTCGCGAAAGGTTAGAAAATTTTTTAAAAAAAGCTCAAAAAAAAGCAGGTTATGAGCAAGTTATTTCCCCCCACATTGGGAACAAGGATTTATATATGACTTCAGGGCACTATGAAAAATATGGTGCTGATAGCTTTCAACCTATTCAAACACCTTCTGCTGATGAAGAGTTTTTACTAAAGCCTATGAACTGTCCTCATCATTGTGAAATATTTAAATCTAGATCTTGGAGCTACAGAGATCTGCCAAAGAGATATGCAGAATTCGGAACTGTTTACAGGTATGAACAAAGTGGAGAACTCCATGGCCTAACAAGAGTAAGAGGCTTTACTCAAGACGATGCCCACATATTTTGTACTCCTGATCAATTAGATATTGAATTTAAGAAAGTTATTGATTTGGTGCTCTACGTTTTTAGTTCTCTAGGATTCGATGATTTTAAGGCACAAGTTTCTCTTAGAGATAAAAAAAAGCCGGAAAAATATATTGGGGATAAAAAAAATTGGGAATTAGCTGAAAAAGCTATAATAAGTGCTGCAGAAGAAAAAAATTTAAATTATGTCATAGAGACTGGAGAAGCTGCCTTTTATGGACCAAAATTAGATTTTATGGTTAAAGATGCACTTGGTAGACAATGGCAACTTGGAACAATTCAAGTGGATTATAATCTACCTGAGCGTTTTGACTTAACATACAAAGGAAGTGACAATTTACTTCACAGACCTGTAATGATTCACAGAGCACCTTTTGGAAGTATGGAAAGATTTGTAGCAATTCTTTTAGAACATACAGAAGGAAATTTTCCATTATGGTTGATTCCTGAACAAGTAAATATTCTATGTGTTAGTGAAAAACATAAAAATTACGCTAAAAAAGTTTTAAATTTCTTGGAAAATCACGAAATTCGCGCCCTCATAGATGATCGAAATGAGACTATTGGTAAGAAAATCAGAGAGTCCGAACTCAGCAAAGTCCCATACATGATTATCATAGGTGAGAAAGAAGTTGAAAATGAAAATATCTCTTTGAGAAAGCATAGAAAAGGGGACATTGGAAATTTCACTTTAAAAGCGGTTGTTAAAAAACTAGAAAATGAGATAGAGGAAAGTAAAATATCCTTTAAAGTTTAATTTAAATATAATAGATATAGCAATACGAAGAAGAAGAACGAATAGTCCTGGAAGAGTTTTTAAACAAGATCCTCACAGAATCAACGAGAAAATTACCGCACATGAGGTGAGACTTGTTGGTGATAACGTAGAAGTTGGTGTTTATTCCCTTGCAAAAGCACTTTTTATAGCTCAAGATTTAGAGCTAGATCTCGTTGAAATTTCACCAAACGCGTCGCCACCTGTTTGTAAAATTCTAGAATACAAGAAATTCTTGTATGAACAGAAAAAAAGGGAAAAAGCATTAAAAGCAAAGTCTACTAAAATTGTTGTAAAAGAAATTCGTTTTGGACCAAATACGGACGAGCACGATTATGAGTTTAAGAAAAAACATGCTGAAAAATTTCTCAAAGAAGGTGCGAAATTAAAAGCTTTTGTGTTCTTCAAAGGAAGATCAATAATTTTTAAAGAAAAAGGTCAAATATTATTATTACGTTTGGCTCAAGATTTAGAAGATATAGGAAAAGTAGAGCAGATGCCAGAGTTAGAGGGAAAAAAAATGATAATGTTCATTGCACCAAAAAAAAATAAATAAGAAACGTCATGCCAAAAATGAAAACAAAATCTAGTGCTAAAAAGCGCTTTAAATTAACAGGTAGTGGGAAAATAAAAAGAAAGCATGCTTTCAAAAGTCATATTCTCACTAAAAAATCAAAAAAACGCAAGTTAAGATTAACACATTCAGGCTTAGTCCACGAAAGTGATGTAACCAGTATTAAGCAGCAGCTAAGACTTGTGTAAATCGTAGTAGGTTTTAAATATTAATTACTAACCCGAAGTAAGGCACAAAAGAGTTTAATACCGCCTCCTTCAAAAAAATATAGAAAATGCCAAGATCAGTAAATTCAGTTGCCTCAAGAGCAAGAAGAAAAAAAATTTTAAAACAAGCCAAAGGTTTCTTTGGCAGAAGAAAAAATGTTTGGACAATTGCAAAAAATGCAGTGGAAAAAGCAATGCAATATTCTTACAGGGATAGAAGGGTCAAAAAGAGAAACTTTAGGGCTCTTTGGATATCAAGAATAAATGCTGGAGCAAGAATTAACGGAATGTCCTATAGCCAACTTATGGGTAAAATAAAGTCTAATAAAATTGATTTAAACCGAAAGGTGTTAGCTGATCTCGCTATGAATCATCCAAATGCTTTCAAAGCTATCGTTGATAAAGTTAAATAATAATCATTATTTTCTTATTCTTTAAAATTGCTAAAAATTTATCACAACCCACGTTGCAGAAAATCAAGAGAAGCTCTAGAGCTTTTGAAAAATAAAAAACTTGACTATCAAATACATTATTACCTTGAAAATCGTCTTACCTCGAACGAACTCAAATCAATTATTGAAAAAATAAAGTTAAACCCTAGTGATATCGTTCGAAAAAACGAAAAAGACTGGAAAGCAATTCCTAATAGAAATAATCTTACAGAAAATGAAATTTTAAGAATTTTAGTTTCAAATCCTAAGCTGATAGAGAGACCGATTGTTACCAGTGAAAAGTTAGGTGTCTTGGCAAGACCTCTTGAAAATCTAGTTCAATTTCTTGATATAAATTAAACCCTTTACGAACTAATTTGTCAAAGTGAAAATTAAATAATGAAAAGATATTTTATCAATTATTTTTGTTTTTCCCTGTAATTTTTACTGTTCCCGTATTTTAGATATTCTCTAATTGCACCTATTAGCCAATAAGGTATAACGAAAGTGAGAAGGAATATCATTAACCAAAATCCGATGGTTAATATTGTTAAAAAAGATAGAAATCCTAAATACTGGTCAAATTCAAACATATTTTAGTTTTATGTAACAAAAATAAAATATTTTTCAATATATTTTAAATATGATAATTTTAAAATATTATTTGTTTTTCTAAATAAAATCAATAAAAATATTTTTAAAAAACACATTATATATTTAACCACTTATATATGAAGTATCGTATTGAAAAAGACACCATCGGTGAAGTGAAAGTTCCAGAGAATGTATACTGGGGAGCGCAAACTGAGCGATCAAAAAATAATTTTAAAATTGGTAAAAATGCGTCAATGCCGCTGGAGATCATTTATGGTTTTGCATATCTAAAAAAAGCAGCTGCTCATGCAAATTGTGATTTAGGTGTTTTAACATCTGAAAAACGTGATCTTATTTCTAAAGTTTGTGATGAAATATTAGATGGAAAACTTGATGATCAATTTCCTTTGGTCATTTGGCAAACAGGATCAGGTACTCAAAGCAATATGAATGTAAATGAAGTAATTGCAAATCGTGCCCATGTTATAAAAGGAAATAAATTAAGAGACAAAAATATCACTTTAGCTGCTAATGATGATGTAAATAAATCTCAATCTTCAAATGATACTTTTCCAACTGGAATGCACATAGCAGCTTACAAAAAAATATTCTATTCAACACTTCCGGGCTTGAGACATTTAAAAAAAGTTTTAGAAAAAAAATCAAATGATTTTAAAAGCATAATAAAAATAGGAAGGACACATTTAATGGATGCCACTCCCCTTTCTCTTGGTCAAGAGTTTTCTGGATATGTTTCACAATTAGATCATGGTATTAAGGCACTAGAATTTAGTTTAAAACATCTTTCAGAAATAGCTCTAGGTGGAACAGCTGTAGGAACTGGCATTAACACTCCAAAGGGATATTCTGAAAAAGTTGCCTTTTATATTTCAAAATTTACAGAATTACCTTTTATTTCTGCCCCAAATAAATTTGAAGCTTTAGCTGCTCATGATGCTGTAGTTGGTTCTCACTCAGCATTGAAGCAAATAGCTGTTTCTCTAAATAAAATTGCTAATGATATCCGTATGATGGCATCTGGACCTCGATCAGGAATTGGAGAGCTTATAATACCCTCAAATGAACCAGGAAGCTCAATCATGCCAGGAAAAGTAAATCCTACACAATGTGAAGCCATGACGATGGTATGTGCTCAAGTTATGGGTAACGATATGGCTATAAGTATTGGGGGTGCACAAGGTCACTATGAACTAAATGTATTTAAACCAATGATGGCAGCTAATCTAATTCAGTCTGCACAATTAATAGGTGATGCCTGTATTAGTTTTACAGATAACTGCGTTTTAGGTATACAACCAAATAAAAAGAGAATTAACAAACTTGTTCAAAACTCACTCATGCTTGTTACAGCATTAAATACTAAAATAGGTTATTATAAAGCTGCAGAAATTGCTAACAAAGCTCATGAAGAGGGAATTACTCTGAAAAATGCATGTGTAAATTTAGGATATTTGACAGAAGAAGAATTTGACAAATGGGTGCGTCCAGAGGACATGATTGGTGATGAGTGAAATAAAATTTAGAAAATACAGCTCTGAAGACGCAACAATTTTCAAATCACTAAACATTGAATGGTTAGAGAATTATTTTGATGTAGAGCCTATAGATGAAAGAGTTTTGAGTTACCCAAAAAGAGAAATTTTAGACCTGGGAGGACATATAATTATGGCTGAGATAAACCAAAAGTGTATTGGAACTTTTGCCTTCATAAATAAAGGAAAAAAACTTTTTGAATTTAGTAAGATGGCTATTGATCCAATATATAGAGGAAAGGGATTTGGAAATGCTATGATGCAGTTTGCAATTTCATTTGCAAAAAAACAGAACTGGAACAAAATAATTTTGTATTCAAACACTATTCTTAAAAACTCAATTCATTTATATAGTAAATATGGATTTATTGAAGTACCGATAGAATCTAATATTATTTATTCGAGGGGTAATATTAAAATGGAATTAAAATTAAATTAATCTCTAGTAAGTCTTCTGTACTGAATTCTTTTTGGTAAAATATCTTGACCTAATCTTTTTTTCTTGTTCTCTAAATAATCTGAATAAGAACCTTCAAAAAAATATACCTGAGAATTTCCTTCAAAAGAAAGAATATGGGTGCAAATTCTATCTAAAAACCATCTATCATGTGATATCACCACAGCACACCCTGCAAAATTTTCAAGACCTTCTTCAAGCGCTCTTAAAGTATTTACATCTAAATCGTTTGTAGGCTCATCTAAAAGTAAAACATTCCCTTCTTCTTTCAATGTCATTGCTAAGTGTAAACGGTTGCGTTCACCACCTGAAAGTGTCTTAACTTTTTTGTTTTGTTCATTTCCACTAAAATTAAAACGACTTAAAAAAGCTCTGGAATTAATATTTCTTCCACCTAGGGTTATTAAGTCTTGTTCATCACTAAAATTTTGCCAAATTGTTTTTTCTGGATTAATTAGTTTATGAGATTGATCTACATAGGCAAGTTTTACAGTATCACCTAAGGAAAAGCTTCCACTATCTGGCTTAACTTCCTCCATGATCATCTTAAAAACTGTTGACTTACCAGCACCATTCGGACCAATTACACCAACAATACCTGCTTGAGGAAGTTTAAAATTTAAGTTATCGTAAAGCAACTTATCTCCAAAAGATTTTGAAACTTTTTCAGCTTCAATAACATTATTACCTAGTCTAGGGCCATTAGGTATAAAAATTTCTAGCTTTTCATCAACCTTTTTTTGATCTTGGCTTAATAATTTATCATAATTCGCTAAACGTGCTTTCTGTTTGATTTGTCTTCCTTTAGGTGCCATTCGAACCCATTCTAACTCTCTCTCAAGTGTTTTTTGACGTTTCGAATTTTGCTTTTGTTCTTGTGCCAAACGTTTTGATTTTTGGTCTAACCAAGAGGAATAATTTCCTTTCCAAGGAATTCCTTCACCACGATCTAACTCTAATATCCACCCAGCAACATTATCTAAAAAATAACGGTCGTGTGTAACAGCAATTACAGTTCCATGATATTTATCTAAATGGTGTTCCAACCAATGTACTGATTCTGCATCAAGATGATTTGTTGGCTCATCTAACAATAAAATGTCAGGTTTTTTTAATAAAAGTCTGCATAATGCAACTCGTCTTCTCTCTCCTCCAGATAAAACACTTACAGATGTATTGCCTGGAGGAGTTCTAAGTGCATCCATTGCAATTTCCAGTTGATTTTCAAGCTCCCAAGCGTTAGATGCATCTATCTGATCTTGCAGTTTTGCTTGTCTATCCATCAGCTCTTGCATTTTGTCAGGATTTTCATATACTTCAGGAAGACTGAACTGATTATTAATATTATTGTATTCATCCAAAATCGATACTGTTTCAGAAACTCCTTCCTTAACAACCTCAATAACTGTTTTTGTTTCATCAATCTTAGGTTCCTGCTCTAAGTAACCAACTTTATAATCATTTGAAAAAACAATATCACCTTGAAAACTTTTATCTAATCCAGCAATAATTTTTAAAAGTGTAGATTTACCAGAACCATTGAGTCCTAGTATTCCGATTTTTGCTCCATAAAAAAAACTTAAGTATATTTTTTTTAAAATAGGCTGGTCTGATCCGGAGTATGTTTTTGATACCCCATTCATAGAAAAAATTACTTTTTTATCATCTGACATGTAACTAAATTCTCCCTCTTAATGCATTAAATGCCCACGCTATTGCAAAAAAACCAATACCAGCAATAGAAAAACCTATAGCGTATTCAGGGTATTTAAATAAACCAATTAAAATTAACGAACTACCTATTATAGCTATTACTAAAGCAGTATAACCAAAGATTTTATTTTTATTTAAACCCATGTTTATAAATCATAAAAACAAATATCGAACATTTATTTAAAATGGCACCTATTTAAATTAGTACTTTAGCAATGTCATTAAAGTAAAATGAATTTAGAAAAAGAAAAAAATAAGGATAGTATTAAATTAGCCTGGTCAGAACTTCAAGCTAGAATTAGAAAAATTAAATTAGGTGGCGGAAAAACACGTCTTGAAAAAATTAAAAAACAAGGTAAGTTAAATGCTAGAGAGCGTATTAATTATCTAGTAGATGACAAAGAAAATATTTTTGAAATTGGCATTCTAGCGGGAGAAGATATGTATAAAGAATTTGGAGGCTGCCCTTCAGCTGGAGTAATTGTTGTTATTGCGAAAATATCTGGTAAAAGATGCGTTATAGTAGCAAATGATCCCTCTGTTAAGGCAGGTGCATGGTTTCCAATTTCTACTAAAAAAAATCTTAGAGCACAAGAAATAGCAATGGAAAATAATATCCCTATAGTATATCTTGTAGATAGTGCAGGAATTTTTCTGCCTCTACAAGATCAACTTTTTGCTGATAAAGAGAATTTTGGACGAATTTTTAGAAATAATGCTAAGATGAGTAGTAAAGGAATAATTCAAATTGCTGCAATTATGGGCAGTTGTGTTGCAGGAGGTGCTTATTTACCAATTATGTCAGATGAAGCAATAATAGTTGAAAAAACAGGAAGTATTTTTTTGGCGGGTAGTTATTTAGTTAAAGCTGCAATAGGCGAAGATGTAGACAATGAATTCTTAGGAGGTGCTGAAACACATAGTGGAATAAGCGGTGTTACAGACTATAAAGTGAAAGATGATAAAGCTGCACTAGATAAAATAAGAAATCTTGTTGAAAAAATTGGGCTAAATTCTGAGGCTGGATTTCAAAGAACAAAAACTAAAAAACCAATAATTTCTCAAGAAAAGTTATATGATATTATCCCAAAGGATAGCTCTCAGCCATATGATACTTATGAGTTAATTAATACAATAATCGATCATAAATCTATGGATGAATATAAAAAAGATTATGGTCAAACATTGATCACATTATATGCTAAAATAGAAGGGTGGTCAGTAGGTATAATAGCCAATCAAAGAAAAATTGTAAAAAGTAAAAATGGTGAAATGCAATTTGGAGGTGTCATCTATGGAGATGGAGCTGATAAAGCAACTCGTTTTATTGCAAATTGTAATCAGCGTAAAATCCCATTAGTTTTTCTTCAAGATGTTACTGGCTTTATGGTAGGAAGTAAAGCTGAACATGGAGGGATAATTAAAGATGGAGCAAAAATGGTTAATGCTGTTGCAAACTCAGTGGTTCCAAAATTTACAATAATTGTTGGTAATTCATTTGGAGCTGGCAATTATGCTATGTGTGGTAAGGCTTTTGATCCAAGGTTTATATTAGCATGGCCAACTGCAAAAATAGCGGTGATGGGAGGAAATCAAGCCTCTAACGTTTTACTACAAATAGAAAAATCCACTTTAAAAAAATCAGGAGAAAAAAAGCAAGAAACTAAAGGATCATCTTTTCGCAATAAAATTTTAGAAGATTATAATAAAAAAGCTAATGTGCTTTATGCCGCGTCACAATTATGGATTGATGCGGTAATCGACCCTATAGAAACTAGAAAATGGATTAGTATGGGTATCGAAGTTGCTAATCATTCACAAATAGAAAAAAAATTTAACATGGGAATCTTACAAGTGTAAAATTCTATTAGGTTTCTGGTTCATAGTTTCTTTTCTTTTTATTTTTCCACTGTATGTTTGAATAAAATTTTTAAAACATAAAATAGCTTTTGGTGTTTCATAATCTTTTAATGGTTTGCAACTTATAATTTGCTCTTTTAGTCTTTCAATCTTTATTTCTGGATCATCTTTAACAACTAGAACTAATTTTTCAATAGCATTTGAATCTTCCATTTTATCAATAAAAAAATGGAATGATAGGTTTTGAGAAAGTTTTCGTTCTATTTGTTCTGGATGAAGTTTATAGTTTTCCAATTTAATAATGTGATCGATTCTACCTACTAATTTAAAATGATTAGGACTATATATTTCAACCTCATCATTGGTAACTAAGTTTTCAACACCTAGTTTTGGAGCATCTATAACCAAACAATTTCGATTATCTTTTTTTACTACTATGTTTGGTAAACATTTAAATTCTGACAAGGGATCATTCATTTCACGAATTGCAATATGGGAAAGAGTTTCCATCATTCCATATGTTTCATATGCTCTAACTTTTAATTTTATCAATTTTTTTTGTAATGAATTAGAAAGATAAGCTCCACCGATAATGAGTTTCTTGACTTTTTTTAATTCATTTAGTGAATGAAATGCTTGTATTGGGGTCATAGCAACAAAATCATAAGATTTATCATTTTTATAAAAAGGCATTTTTGAAGGAGAAATCAAGTCTATTTCAAGTCCTAGAATCATTGCTCTAATTAACATCATTTTACCAGCTATAAAATTTGCTGGCAGACAATGGAGTGCTTTATCGCCTACGGTAACATTGAAATAATTTCCAGTAGAGATGGCACTATTTACCAAGAATTGCTTTTTTACTTTTATTTTTTTTTCACTTAAACTATTATTATCGGAACATTCAAGGTATATTGAGTCATTCGCATCTAACCAATCTAATAGAAAATCACCCATATAATTTTCATAAATATCACCTTCTTTTATAAAATTATATGCTACTTCTTTGAGTGTTTTCTGATCATAATAATATCCATTAAGTAAAAATCGATTATGTATTTTATTATAATTAGGAATTTGCATAATTAAATTTTTACCAAAAGTTTATTTTTCAAATCAGACCATTTGTATTTTTTATACATATAAATGTAAAATAATGGATATAAAATTAACATTGAAATAATTGTTTCGCCTACCAATGATGGATCAGAAATATCAATTAAAATTGATTCTGTTTGAAATGCTGTCCATGATGAGGTAACTAAAAGAGCAGTTATTAAATTATTAGCTGCATGAAAACCTAAAGCTAATTCAATACCTTGGTCCATAAGGGTAATTATTCCGAGAAAAAGTCCAGTACCTATATAATAAATTAAAATCCCTAATCCTAATTTTTGGACTTCTGGATTAAAAATATGAAGGCATCCAAAAATAAAAGAAGTTAAAAATAATCCAATCCAAGGCCTTTTAAAGTACAAACTAAATCCCTGAAATAAATATCCTCTGAATAACAATTCTTCCAAACTAGTTTGAATAGGTATTAAAATAAAACCAATAATTAATAGAATAAAGAATTTCTCAAACTTAAAATTGATTTGATAATCTTCTGAATTGATAAAAAAATCTGCAGAAATAAAAGTTATAGTAATTGATCCCCAAAGAATAAAAGAGTGAATAATTCTGCGCCAATCAACTTTACTTCTAGATGTAGTGATACTTACAAAATTTCGATTATGTAATTTTTTAATTACTAGATACAAACCTAAAAATCCAAAAACAAAAGGAATTAAAATTAAAAATAATTGTAAATTCTTGTCTAGGTTCCTTAAAGCGATCATTGGATCTCCTCCAGCCTCAGAAATAGCGTCAGCTGTTATAAAAAGTGAAAGTGGTAATTGGCCAAGAATTGAAAATATTATAACAATGAATGAACCAAGTAAATATTTCCAAAACGGATTTGTGTTTAACGTATCCTGTTTTAAGAACATAAAATCATATGAATAACAATAATATAATAGCTAAACAAAAAACAATTTGATAATATATAGTCTGAATATTGTAGTTAACCAATTCTCTCGAATCAAAATATTTAAATAAACCACGGAAAATATATAATCCATAAACTGTTAAAAGAGATAAAATTATATAGAATCCAGTAATATTAGGATTATTTAAAGATTTTGAAAATGAATCAAAAAAATAATATGTTGAAATTAAAATTAAAATTAAATTCAAAAAATAGATCCATCTCGACATTTTTTTACCGAATAAAACGACCAGGTTTATCTTGTCTGATTTTTTATCTGATTTATAATCTGGGTACTGATTAATGAAAAGAATATTTGTAGTAAGCAAACCGAGTGGTATACCGATCAATAAAAACAATTTAAATGCTTCAAAATTAATTGCAACTTCAGAATTTGACATTGCAAAAAAGCTACCCAAGGTTAACAAAGGTCCAAATGTTAGAAATATAGTTAGTTCACCTAAACCTTTTCTTGCAGATAGTCTCAAAGGTTCGGCAGTATAAAAATAAGCAAGAAGCGAGCCAACAAGTCCAATTATTATTATTGCATAAATATTATTAAATGACCCTGTCTGTAAAAATATATTAATGGAAAGAATTATTACACAAATCAGAGCGCTAGCAATCATAAAAGTTCCTAATTTTTTTGTGTTTTTTAAAGTTATAAGACCAAGCTCAATTGCTCTACTTCCACCTGATATTTGGGCTCCTCTTAATATTAGTGATTTATCTCCAACATTAAAATATTCGTTGTTGTTTTCATCTGTCCCTGACTTCACATCAAAATAATCATTGTATAGGTTCCCAAAAATATGAACACATATTACACCCAAAATAGATACTATACTATTGAATATGGATAAAGAGTTATATTGACTTAACATTACAGATACAATTATCATTGGAAGAATTGATGCTAAAGTGAAACCTCCCCTGGTTATTGCAATCCCTTTTATGATTTTAGTAGTTAAATTAATAGGAATATTTACTTCCTCATTAATCTCTTTAGTAATACCACAATAACCTGTTTGAGGCTGATCTTTACCATTAGCGAAGTTTGGAGTAATTAATATCTCAGCATTAAACTTTGAACCATCTTTTTTTATAAAATTTGTTTTAACCAAAGATTTCCCCTTTTTGTTAGCTACTTCTAACCATCCTAAAACATTTTGAATTACAATTTCCCCTGGGGAAAAAATAGATACCCTCTTCTTTCCAATAAGTTCTTTTTTTGTATATCCAAACATCTCTAGAGCTCCTTTATTCATTTCTTGAATAACACCCTCCATATCACAAATTATAACACTCTTCATCTAAATAAATTTAATGCACAAATATATTTTAAAATAAAATAATCTTAAATATTTTTTATAAATGTTGTTAACTTACAAATTGAGATCAAATTATCATCTTCATCGGTTACGCGTATCTCCCACAATTGAATCCTTTTCCCTATATTAATCGGCTTGGCTGTAGCATATACAAATCCTTTGGAAATACTTTTTATATGATTTGCAGTAATTTCGATTCCCCTTACTACTGCTTTTGGATTTTTATTTAATACGAAAACAGCTGCACTTCCAACACTTTCAGCAAGTGCTGCTGTTGCTCCTCCATGTAATATACCGTCAGGCTGATATACTTTTTTATTTACTGGCATTCGAGCTTGTAAAAAATTTTCTCCAACATCAACGTATTCAATTTTTAATGTTTCCATCAAGGTATTTTTACAGATCTCATTTACAATTGCTAAAATTTGTTTTTTTTCCATTACATAATCTTATGGTTATAAAGTTATTTCTCCAATGGTACATAAATTAAAAACCTTCTGTTATATTAGAACAGAAGGTTTAATTGGTTTTGTATATTTTAAAGCTTTATTCTTTTACCTCTTCAAAATCAACGTCTTGCACATCATCACCTTCTTTTGTTGATTCTTTTGGATTTTTTGGCTCAGTTCCATCAGGATTCGAATTATTAGCTTGAGCTTGGGCTTTATACATTTCTTCAGATGCATTTTTCCAAGCTTCATTTATCTTTTCTAAAGCTTTGTCAATTTGATCTAAACTCTTAGATCCGTGAGCTTTTTTAAGCTCTTCCAATGCGCTTTGAATTGGCCCTTTTTTTTCATCTGAAAGTTTATCTCCAAATTCTTTTAGTTGCTTCTCAGTTTGAAAAATCATTTGATCAGCACTATTTAGTTTCTCAGCCTCTTCTTTTACTTTTTTATCTGCGTCAGCATTTGCCTCCGCCTCTTTTTTCATTTTTTCAATTTCTTCTTCTGTCAAACCTGAGGAAGCTTCAATACGTATGTCTTGAGATTTATTTGTTGCTTTATCTAAAGCACTTACCTTAATAATTCCATTAGCGTCAATATCAAAAGTTACTTCAATTTGTGGGGTTCCTCTTTGTGCTGGTGGAATTCCATCAAGATGAAAACGCCCTATAGTTTTATTATCATTTGCCATTGAACGTTCACCTTGTAAAACATGAATTTCAACAGAAGGTTGATTATCTGCTGCTGTTGAAAAAATTTGAGATTTTTTTGTGGGAATTGTTGTGTTTGATTCAATTAATTTTGTCATTACACCGCCCATAGTTTCAATTCCTAAAGACAAAGGAGTTACATCTAATAATAATACATCTTTTACATCTCCAGTTAAAACACCTCCTTGGATAGCAGCACCAATTGCTACGACTTCGTCAGGATTTACACCTTTTGATGGCTTTTTAGAAAAAAACTTTTCAACTTCTTCTTGAATAATAGGTATTCGAGTTGAACCACCGACTAATATAACTTCGTCAATATCCCCTGTTGATAAACCTGCATCGTCAAGAGCTTTTTTTACAGGAGTCATTGATCTTTTTACTAAATCGTCCGCTAGCTTTTCAAAATTAGCGCGTGTAAGAGAAGTTACCAAATGTTTAGGACCGGACTCAGTCGCAGTTACGTATGGTAAGTTAATTTCTGTCTGTGTAGAAGAAGATAATTCAATTTTTGCTTTTTCAGCTGCTTCTTTAAGACGTTGTAATGCCATAGGATCTTTTCTTAAATCAATAGATTCGTCTTTCTGAAAAGTTTCTGCTAAAAAATTAATTATCACTTGATCAAAATCATCACCTCCTAAATGTGTATCTCCGTTTGTAGAAAGAACTTCAAAAACACCATCTCCAAGCTCTAAAATAGAAATATCAAAAGTACCTCCACCAAGATCATAAACTGCTATTTTTCTATCAGAGCCTCCTTTATCAAGTCCATATGCAAGTGCAGCTGCAGTTGGCTCATTAATAATTCTTTGAACTTTTAGACCTGCTATCTCTCCTGCTTCTTTTGTAGCTTGACGTTGTGAATCATTGAAATAAGCAGGTACTGTTATCACAGCTTCAGAAACATCCTGACCAAGATAGTCTTCTGCAGTTTTTTTCATTTTTTGCAACGTCATAGCAGAAAGCTCCTGGGGACTATACATTCTTCCATCTATATCAACTCTTGGTGTATCATTGTCACCTTTAATTACTTTATATGCAACCGATTGGATATCATTTTTTGATTCAGAAAATTTATTACCCATAAAACGCTTGATTGAGGCTATAGTTTTTGTTGGATTTGTTACAGCTTGCCTCTTTGCTGGATCTCCAACTTTAATTTCACCGCCTTCAACAAATGCTATCACAGAAGGTGTTGTTCTTTTTCCTTCAGCATTTGGTATAACTACTGGCTCATTACCTTCCATAACAGAAACACAAGAATTTGTAGTTCCTAAGTCAATACCTATTATTTTACTCATGATTTTAATAATTTACATATCATTTAATCCAATCACTATGCCAGAAGATTAAACCTGACAGCATGACAGTTTATTAATAAAAAAATAATTTTCATGGTTTTGTAATCATTTCTAAAAACAAAACATGCTATTTTTACAAAATATGGAAGATATAACTGACAAAAAATATAGTAGAGTTACAACTAAATCATTGCAGGAGATGAAGCGAAATGGTCAAAAAATATCTATGCTTACAGCATATGACTATTCATTTGGAGGACTAGTTGACAAAGCTGGGATTGATATTATATTAGTAGGTGATTCTGCTTCGAATGTAATGGCAGGGCACGAAACTACTCTCCCTGTAACATTAGATCAAATGATTTATCATGCAAGCAGTGTAGTTAGAGCTGCAAAAAGAGCTTTAGTTGTTGTTGACCTACCTTTTGGTACATATCAATCCGATTCAAAAGAAGCTCTTAGGTCAGCTATCCGTATAATGAAAGAGTCGGGCGCTCATGCTGTTAAGGTAGAAGGAGGAGAACAAGTTAAAGACTCAATTGAAAGGATAACTCAAGCTGGAATTCCTGTAATGGGACACCTAGGGCTTACACCTCAATCAATATATAAGTTTGGCTCGTACACAGTTCGTGCAAGAGAGGAAAATGAAGCAAAACAATTACTAAATGAAGTTAAGCTTATAGAAAAAATTGGTTGTTTTGGAATTGTATTAGAAAAAATTCCAGCCTTAGTAGCTAAAAAAGCTACTGATTCTATTAAAATTCCAACCATTGGAATTGGAGCAGGTGCTAATGTTGATGGACAAGTTCTAGTATTACATGATATGTTAGGAATGAATAAAGAGTTTAGCCCTCGTTTTCTTAGAAGATATTGTGATCTGGATAAAATTATTCATGAAGCAATAAGTCAGTATGGAAAAGATGTGAAATCAAAAAATTTTCCAAATGAAAACGAACAATATTAGTTTTGGATATAGAAAATCGTATTCTTTTTGAAGATAATCATTTAGTAGTTGTTAATAAAAAATCTGGTGAGCTATCACAAGGAGATAAAACAAATGATATTACCCTGCCTGATCTAATTAAATCCTATTTAAAAAAAAAATATAAAAAACCAGGAAATGTTTATTTGGGCATTATACATAGATTAGATCGCCCAACAAGCGGAATAATGGTTTTTGCAAAAACTTCAAAAGCATTAAGTAGATTAAATCATCAATTTAAATTGAGAAATACAAAAAAACTCTACTGGGCAATTGTAGAAAAATTATTTCCAGAAAAAGAAGGAACATTAATCCATTGGATGACAAGAAATTCAAAAAAAAACAAATCAAAAGCTCACAATAAAGAAGTTCAAAATAGTAAAAAAGCCATACTTCATTTTAAGTGCATACAATATTTTGATAAATACACTTTACTTGAAATATCTCTTGAAACAGGTCGTCACCACCAAATTCGTTCACAACTAAGCAGTTCCGGATATCCCATTCAAGGAGATCTCAAATATGGTGCAGCAAGAAGTAATAAAAATGGAAGCATAAGTTTAATTTCCAAAATGATTGAAATAAATCATCCAATAAAAAATAACAGACTTCGGTTTAGCGTAAATCCCGAGAAAGTGGGGATATGGAGGAGCGTTCTTTACGATTGATTGATGATGCTTTTTTACTAATTATTTTAGCTATAGGCTCATTTTTAATTTTGCTTTCAAGCCAAGAGAGTATGTCCAAATAAAGAAATGATCTTCTTTCATATGGATCATTTTCGTATTGTCTTAATTCTTCATATAATGCTTCAAATGCAGTTTTTAATTCATGAGGATATATATCTCCAAGACCCCGAACAAATCTTATCATTGCTTTTTGTACCTCATGTAAATCATTCATTTTTATTAAAAATTTATATGTTTCACGTAGGTGAGATTCTAAATGATAATCAAAACCTGCTTCATAATGTGCAAAAATATTGAGTACCCTAGAAAAACAAAGCAAATCCTCACGCATTTTTAATTTTTTATTACTAATAATTTTATCCAAATAAATTATACAATTTTCGTAATCCTCTGAACCAAAATAAATACAAGAAATTTTGTAATAAAACATCATAATGTGATGTGGGTCAATTTGATTACAGAAATCTTTTATCCCCTTTTTAATTTCAGGTATTAATATTAGTCCTCTTTCGAAACTACCTTCTAAAAAATGGATATTTAACTTGTTATTATAATAAAATTGAAAACTAAGGGCTTTAAGATTATCATTTTTTGGAAAGCTTTCATGGGTTGTCCAATATAGCATTTGTTTTAGAACCTCTTTGAATTTCGATGGATATTTGATTAAGGCCAAACTTTCCATTAAATAATTATTCCCTTTAAGGTAAAAAACAGGATGAATACTTATCATTGATGGTGATTCCTCAAACATTTTTACCCATTTTGAAGCATATCTGTAGGTTGACAAAAAATCTTGTGTTAAAAAACTATACCAAACATGAGCCTTATAGTACCATAATTTTTCTCTGAAACCAAGGCTGTCGTAATCAAATTTTGGTAAATTTTCATAAAAAAATTGTGTGATTTCTCTAAATTCTTGATCACTCTTAGCATAACCCGCTTTAATAAGTCTTTCATAAAGCTGAAGGGAAAGATTTGATAGCTTAGTAGTAAGGTTATTTTGAATCCGTAGCTCCTCTGATTCTTGAATAAGTGTTTCTGATCGATTACTCAAACTTCTAGTAATATATTGTGATTCAATTATTTTTTCTAACTCTACAATATCATATGCAACGTTTTTTTCTTCATGTTTTCTTGCTAATATCTTAGCTTTTTCTAAAACTTTTAAGCTTTGTTTGTACAACCCTTTTTGGTATAAGATAGTTGCGAAGTCAAGTTGTTCTCGAATCTGAATACGAATATTTTTATGCATAGGGTTCATGCGTAAACTAACTAAGATTTGTTTATAAAGATGTGCTTTAAGATTCGAAAGCTGTTGCTTAGTTACTATGCCTTTATTTAAAATTATTTTTTCATCATAGCGATTCATTTTGTCCAACAGGTGAAAGAGATTAAGGAATTTGGAATTTTCATTCGAATCCATTCGTCCTACATAAAGCGTAAATTGCCTTTTTTCAGATTTTGTTAAGGACTTAACTAATACAAACAAATTATCTTTCTGGTCATTTGTCATTGTAATCTTTTTAATATAAGTTATTAAAAATTAGGTTATTAGCATTATGTTTTTATTTTCGAATATTGTAATACAAAAATAGGTTTTTTATATTATTTAAATTCATAAATTATATTAGTTAATAAATAAAATTTTTATTAAACCACGAATGGAATTTGTTGAAATTTTTGATACTACTTTAAGAGATGGAGAACAGGTTCCCGGTTGTAAGTTAGATTCTAAGACAAAACTAGAAATTGCCGAAAAACTAGATCAACTTGGTGTAGATGTTCTGGAAGCAGGTTTCCCTATTTCAAGTCCAGGGGATTTTAAATCTGTTGAAAATATATCTAAGTTAGTTAAAAATGCACGTGTTTGTGGTTTGACAAGAGCTGTAAAAAAAGATATCGATGTCGCAGCTGAAGCATTGAAATCAGCACGAAGACCACGAATTCACACAGGGATAGGCACTTCTGAAAGCCACATACGCTATAAGTTTAACTCAACTCCAGAAAAAATTATAGAAAGAGCAGTAGCTGCTGTAAGTCATGCCAAAAAGTATGTAGATGATGTTGAATTTTATGCGGAAGATGCAGGAAGAACTGAAAATATATTTCTCGCCCGTATTTGTGAAGAAGTAATCAAAGCAGGTGCAACTGTTCTAAATATACCAGACACAACTGGATACTGTTTACCAGAGGAATATGGTCAAAAAATAAAATTTTTAAAAGATAATGTAGTTGGTATTCATAAAGCAATTCTATCTTGCCACTGCCATAATGACTTGGGTCTTGCAACAGCAAATTCTATTTCTGGTGTTCAAAATGGTGCACGTCAAATTGAATGTACAATAAATGGTATAGGTGAACGTGCTGGAAACACCTCTTTAGAAGAAGTAGTCATGATATTGCGTCAACACCCGTATTTGAACCTTGATACAAAGATTAATTCACAAAAATTGTATGAAACTAGCCAACTAGTTTCTTATAGTATGGCGATGCCTGTTCAACCCAATAAAGCAATTGTAGGAGCAAATGCTTTTGCTCATTCTTCTGGGATTCATCAAGACGGTGTGATCAAAAAAAGAGAGACTTATGAAATTATTGATCCAAAAGACGTTGGAGTAACAGAGTCATCAATTATATTAACTGCTCGATCAGGAAGAGCAGCTCTAGCATATCGTGCAAAAAAAATTGGATATGAATTGGATAAATTACAATTAGATAAGGTTTATGAGCAATTTTTGATTACCGCTGATAGACAAAAAGAAATTAGTGATAAAGATCTTCCAAAAATTATTGAAGATAGTAACCTTTGAATTTTAAAACTTAATTACAAATGAAAAAAACTCTTTTTGACAAAGTATGGGATTCACATGTTGTAAAAAGTATTAATGATGGACCTGATGTTCTCTTTATAGATCGTCACATGATTCATGAAGTTACAAGTCCCGTAGCATTTTTAGGTCTTGAAAAAAGAAAAAATTCTGTTTTATATCCAAATAAAACTTTTGCTACAGCGGATCATAATACACCTACGATTAATCAACACTTACCAGTATCTGATCCATTATCAAGAAACCAACTCAATGCATTAGAAGATAATGCAAAAAAACATGGTATTTCATATTGGGGTTTGGGGCATGAAAAAAATGGTATTGTCCATGTTGTTGGACCAGAATACGGGATAACATTGCCCGGTGCCACAATTGTTTGTGGAGACTCTCATACATCTACCCATGGTGCTTTCGGTGCTATTGCATTTGGAATTGGAACATCTGAAGTTGAAATGGTTTTAACAAGTCAATGCATAATGCAACCTAAACCAAAAAAAATGCGTATTTCTATAAATGGTGAACTTAACAACGGAGTTACTCCAAAGGATATTGCTCTTTTCATTATCTCTAAGCTAAGTACATCGGGTGCAACTGGATTTTTTGTTGAATATGCTGGTGAAGTTTTTAAGGAAATGAGTATGGAAGGTAGAATGACAGTTTGTAATTTAAGTATTGAAATGGGAGCTCGAGGTGGTATGATTGCTCCTGATGCTAAAACGTTTGACTATATAAAAACAAAAGAATTTACCCCAAAAGGAAACAATTGGAATAAAGCAATGGAATACTGGGAAACACTCTACACTGATAAAAATGCAATATTTGATAAAGAATTCATTTTTGAAGGTTCTGAAATAGAGCCAATGATAACTTTCGGAACAAATCCAGGTATGGGAATTAGTATCACAAAATCAATTCCAAATAAAGAAGATATCAAAGGAAGTGTTGATACATTCATTAAATCTCTTGACTATATGGGTTTTAACGAAGGAGATGTTATGCTAGGCAAACCAATTGATTATGTATTTATTGGTAGTTGCACAAACGGAAGAATTGAGGACTTTAGAGCCTTTGCTAAAATAGTAAAAGGTCGAAAACGTGCGAATGAGGTTACTGCTTGGCTTGTCCCAGGATCACATAAAGTCATGAAAGCTATTAAGGAAGAAGGTTTACTTGAAATTTTTGAAGAAGCTAATTTTAAACTAAGGGAACCAGGTTGTTCTGCATGTCTTGCTATGAACGATGACAAAATTCCTCCAGGGAGGTATGCTGTTAGTACTTCAAATAGAAATTTCGAAGGAAGACAAGGGCCAGGCGCTAGAACTTTATTAGCTAGTCCAACAGTAGCCGCTGCAGCTGCCGTAACTGGAAAAATAACTGATCCAAGAAATCTAATATAAATATTATGGCTTACGATGCATTTAATATATTAAAAAGTACAGCAGTACCTCTTCCTATTGAAAACGTAGATACAGATCAAATAATTCCAGCACGTTTTCTAAAAGCTACTGAAAGAAAAGGATTTGGTAATAATCTATTTAGAGATTGGAGATTTAATCAAGATAATAGTCCAAAAGAAAATTTTGTTTTAAATAACAATTTATATACTGGAAAAATATTAGTGGGTGGATATAATTTTGGATCAGGATCCTCAAGAGAACATGCTGCTTGGGCAATTTATGATTATGGATTTCGTTGTGTGATATCAAGTTTTTTTGCTGATATTTTTAAAAATAACTGTTTGAACATAGGTGTTCTACCAGTTCAGGTATCCGTTAATTTCCTAAATAATATCTTTGAAAAAATTTACGATGATCCTAAAACTGAAATAAAAGTTGATCTCCCTAAACAACAAATTTCAATTGGCTCATTAGCAAACTTTGAAGTTTTTGAAATAAATTCTTACAAGAAGGAAAATATGATGAATGGATATGATGATATTGATTTTTTGAAAAATATGAAATCTGAAATTCAAGATTTTGCTTCAAAAACTCCATTTTAGTTCTTTGATTTTAATATATGGGAAACAAAATTGAAATATTGGATACTACCCTTAGGGATGGAGAGCAAACTTCTGGAGTTTCTTTTTCTAAATCTGAAAAGCTTACTCTTGCAAAATTATTACTTAAAGAGCTTAACATTGATAGAATAGAAATAGCATCAGCTAGAGTATCCAAGGGAGAACTTGAAGCTGTTAAAGAAATTACATCATGGGGAGCGTCAAATGACTATTTAGATAGAATTGAGGTTTTAACTTTTGTTGACAATGGCGCATCTATAGAATGGATGAAAAAAACAGGTGCAAAAATTCAAAATCTTCTAACAAAAGGTTCATTGAATCATTTAGAACATCAACTAAAACAAAAACCTATTGAACATTTTAAAAATATTTCTAAAAATGTACATCAAGCTGAAAAAGAAGGTTTTACTACAAATGTATATCTCGAAGATTGGAGTAATGGTATGTCCAACTCAAAAGAATATGTTTTCCAATATCTAGATTTTTTAACACAGCTACCTGTATCAAGGATTTTATTACCAGATACTTTAGGTGTTTTAACCCCTGAAAAGACATATCACTTTATTAATGAAATTGTAATTCGTTATCCTAAAATTCATTTTGATTTCCATGGTCATAACGATTATGATTTAAGTGTCTCAAATACAATGGAGGCAATCAAAGCTGGCATTAAGGGACTACACTTGACTGTCAACGGAATGGGAGAACGTGCTGGTAACGCACCACTCGCAAGTGTTGTCGCAGTTATCAATGATTTTTTACCTGATGTAGAGATAAATATCAAAGAAAATTCCCTTTTCAAAGTCAGTGAGATAGTTGCAACATTAACAGGATTTAGAATACCGGCAAATAAACCAATTGTAGGGGAAAATGTTTTTACCCAAACAGCTGGTATACACGCTGATGGAGACAACAAAAATAATTTATATTATAATGATTTACTCCCAGAGCGCTTTGGTAGGAAAAGGAGATATGCATTAGGAAAAACATCAGGCAAATCAAATATTCAAAAAAACCTACAAGAACTAGGGTTAACTTTAAATGAAATTGATCTTAAAAAAGTAACACAAAGAGTAATAGAACTTGGAGATAGAAAAGAGCGAGTAACAGCAGAAGATTTACCCTTTATAATTTCTGATGTTTTGGGAAATAATGTCCCTGATAAAGTAAAAATAAATTCTTATGTTTTAACACATTCAAAAGGCCTTAAACCAAGCACAAGTATTTCTTTGAAAATTTTAAATAAAACGTTTGAAGAAAATGCATCAGGTGATGGACAATACGATGCGTTTTGGAATGCATTAAAAAAAGTCTATACTAAACAAAAAATTAATTTACCAAAACTAATTGATTACGCAGTTCGCATTCCACCAGGAAGTAATTCAGATGCATTGTGCGAGACAACTATAACATGGAATAATGGAAAATCAAAGTTTAAAACAAGAGGTTTGGATTCTGATCAGACTGTTTCAGCAATAAAAGCAACAGAAAAAATGTTAAATATTATTCAATCTTAAAAAATGCAATTAAAAATAGCTCTTTTAGCAGGTGATGGAATTGGACCGGAGGTTATCGAACAAGCAGTTAAAGTGTCTAATGCCGTAGCAAAAAAATACAGTCACAATATTGAATGGATTCCAGCACTTACAGGTGCTTCTGCTATTAATGCAGTTGGACACCCTTATCCAAAAGAAACCCATGAGATTTGTCTTAAATCAGATGCTGTACTATTTGGTGCTATCGGAGATCCTAAATTTGACAACGATCCATTAGCAAAAATTAGGCCAGAACAAGGATTACTTGAGATGCGAAAAAAACTTGGTTTATTTGCCAATGTTCGTCCCACATTTACATTTCCTTCTTTATTAGATAAATCTCCACTTAAAAAAGAAAGAATAGAAGGGACTGACCTTATTTTTCTGAGAGAACTAACAGGAGGTATTTACTTCGGTGATCGAGGAAGGAAAGATAATGGTAATACGGCTTATGACACATGTACATATACACGTGATGAAATTAAAAGACTAGCAATAATGGGCTTCGAATTAGCAATGAAAAGATCAAAAAAATTGTGCTGTGTTGACAAAGCAAATGTTTTAGAAAGTTCACGACTCTGGAGAGAGACTGTTCAAGGAATTGAAAAAAACTATCCTGAAGTAGATGTGTCATATGAATTTGTAGATGCAGTTGCAATGAGATTAGTACAATGGCCAAATTCATACGATGTTTTAATAACAGAAAATCTTTTTGGAGATATTCTTACAGACGAAGCATCAGTTATTTCTGGATCAATGGGATTAATGCCATCTGCATCGGTAGGATCAAAAAATGCACTTTATGAACCTATTCATGGATCATTCCCAGAAGCTGCGGGCCTCGGAATTGCAAATCCATTAGCAACAATTTTATCTGCTGCCATGATGTTTGAGATGAGTTTCAACATGAGAAAAGAAGGAAAAGAAATACGAAATGCGGTAAATTATTCTTTAAGGGAGGGTAAAGTGACTCAAGACTTAATTGAAAAAGGGAATAAAAGTTTATCAACCTCCGAAGTTGGAGACTTTTTAGTTGAATTAATAAAATAGCCGATTTTTCATTTTAAAGCAACCTAAACTTTAATGTCTCAAATATAAATTTCAAAATAAAAAACATAAAAAATGAAAATTATAACATTTTTATCGATACTCGTTTTACAAACATGTATATCTAAACCCAAACCAACTGATAATAGTGAAAAGAATTGGTCACCACAAAAAATTACACAAAACAATTATGAAAAAGCTTACTTTGCGTCTGGATGTTTTTGGTGCGTAGAGGCTATTTATGAAAGTGTTAAAGGTGTAATTGAGGTTTATTCAGGATATGCTGGTGGTATTACAAAAAATCCAAATTATTATCAAATTGGAACTGGAAGAACTGGACACGCAGAGGCAGTAGAAGTAATTTATGATCCAAATTTGGTTACATATGCAACATTGGTTCAGGTTTTTTTTGGGTCACACGATCCAACAACACCAAATAGGCAAGGCCCTGATTATGGATCGCAGTATCGTTCTATTGCATTTTACAAAACAAAAGAAGAAAAAAATATTATAGAGAAATACATAAAAATTCTAAAGGACGGGAATTACTTTCAAAAAGAAATAATAACAGAAATTAAATTTTTAGAAAAATTTTACTACGCTGAGCAATATCATCAAGATTATGAAAAAAATAATCCTGATAACCCCTATGTAAAAAATGTGAGTATACCAAGACTTAGAAAATTTCAGAAAAAATATCCGGAGCTTTTAAAAGAAAATCATTGAATCAATTTTTAGTTAGTAATAATTTTATTAAAGCGAAATTTCTTTCTTATGGAGCAATTCTTCATGAACTATGGGTAAAAAATTATGAAAACAAGTATGTAAATGTTATTAAGGGATTAAAAAAAAAGGAAGAATATTTAAATGATATTTGGTCACGAGGAGCAATTATGGGAAGATTTGCTGGAAGGCTAGAAAACCCAATATTAATTGAAGGTAAAAAATATGAAATTGAAAATAATGATGGGATTTTATTACACAGCGGTTTAAGTGGATGGAATAAAAAAAATTGGAAAGTAATTAACTACAATAAACATAAAAGTATTTCTTTTGAATATTTGTGTAAAGATAGGTCAAGTGGATTCCCTGGTAATGTAATTGTAAAAATTAAATACGCATTAATTGAAAATGAATTACAGATTTCTTACTTAGCTGAGACAGATAAAAATACCCATATTAATTTAACTAACCACTCTTATTTTAATCTTAATGGTAATAATCCAATTAATTCAAATTTTTTAAAAATAAACGCGGATTATTATCTCGAATTAAAAAATAATCTTGTTCCATCAGGAAAAATTTTAAATGTTTCAGATACAAAATTTGATTTTAGAAATTTTAAAGTAATTGGAACAAATCGGTTTGATGATTATTTCATTTTAAATAAGACAAAAGAAGCAGCAGCAAGCATTTACGATCCAAATAGTAAAATCAAAATGGAAGTGTACACCAATCAGCCTGGTATAGTTATTTTTACACCCTTAAATTTCGAAGGTATTTGTTTTGAAACACAAAAATTTTCAAATTCTCCAAATATTTCTCATTTCCCAAAAACTCTATTAAAAACTGGTGAAGTTTACGAACAAAAAACTAAATTTAGATTTAGTTTGATAGAATAGTTTGGATTTTACTCCATAGTAATGAAAAACCCAAACCACTTAAAATTCCAAACATAGAACCAAATAATATATCTGATGGGTAGTGAACACCAATATATATTCTACTATATGCAACAATTGATGCAATTAAAATTAAACTTTTAAATAAAAGTTTATTGTATTTAAACACGCTACTAAAGAATAAAGCTAATGCAAATGAATTTGAAGCATGGCCAGAAAAAAAACTATAGCCTCCTCCACAAGTAGGCTTAACTAAACGAACAAACTGTTGAATTTCGATATCATGACATGGTCTTACACGCCCTATTTCAATTTTAAATAAATTGGTAATTTGATCAGTAAATAATACTAAAAGACAAGTAAAAAAAAATAAATAAACTAAATGCCTCCAGGATTTTAAATAAGCAAAATAAATCAAAAGTGATATATAGATAAATATATTAAATAACCTATTTGTAATTATCATCCAAAAAGAATCAAAAAGAGGAGATCCAAGATTATTTAGAAATAATAATAATTGTTTATCCCAATCTAAAATTTGATCCATCTATTTATCAATTGAATTTATTTCAGAATCATAAAAATCAAATGCTGATTTAATTAGTGATTCTGCCTCAGATTCTAAAACATTTTTATCCTCCTTATCAAATTCTTCCAGCCAATGTAAACTATCGTTTATTACATTAAGAATAAATCTTGGATATTCAGTATGAATAACGTAAAAATGATAATTATATGATGAGTTGTCAGCAAGTAAAAATTTTGGTAGCTCTTCCATTTTTATAAATTTGAAATTAGTTTTTTTGTTAAATAATTAAATCTTAAATAAAGAAGTATTGCTGAAGCTGTAAGTCCAGAAAGTAAACCTATCCAAATTCCAGTTGCGCCTAAAGTAGTTTTTAATCCTAAAAAATAAGAAATTGGTATACCAAAAATACCATATGCAAAAAAAGTAATTATTGCTGGAATATTTACATCCTGAAGCCCTCTAAGTGCACCTAAAACAACTGCTTGTAATCCATCAGAAATTTGAAAAAAAGCTGAAATCATTAATAATGAGGATGCTATTTTTATAACTTCAGATACATCTGAAAATTGAAGTGGATTACTACTGTCTAAGTAAATTTGAGGAAGAAATTCATTACCGATTAAGAAAAATAAACAGAAAAATATGTCAAAAATAAATATCAAAAGAAAAATTGAGTAAGCAATTCTTTGTAAAGCTAAATAATCCTTTTTCCCTTTTTGATTCCCAATTCTAATCATAGCAGTAACACCTAACCCCATAGCAAACATGAAGGTCATTGTTGAAAGATTTAATGATATTTGATTTGCAGCCTGTGCATTTTTTCCCAAAAAACCAGAAAGCCATATCGCTACTGTAAAAAAAAGTACTTCAAAAAACATCTGACATGCTGAAGGAAGTCCCAGTTTTACAATTTTATTTATAATTTCAAGGCTTAGTTTTTTAAATTTTGTATTACTTATATAAATTTTAAAATATTTACTGTAAAAGACATAATAAGCTATGAAAACTAACATACAAAAACGAGAAATTAAAGTTCCAATTGCAGCACCTTCAACACCCATTTTAGGAAAAATCCATAACCCAAAAATTAAAAAATAATTTAAAAATACATTTATAACATTTCCAATTAAAGTAGCATACATTGCAGGTCTTGTAAAAGATAATCCTTCTGTAAATTGTTTGAACCCTTGGAAGATAATAAGAGGAATGAGTGATATACCAACCCACTTTAAATAAGGATAAGCATAAATTACAACTTCCGTGGGTTGTCCCATTTTATATAATAAGGGCTTACAAAGGAGGACAACTATAGTTAAAAAAAATCCAATAATAAAACATAAGACTATTCCATTAAAAAATATATTTCGCCCTTGATTTATATCTTTTTTACCGTCAGATTCTGCAACTAACGGAGTAATCGCAGTTGAAAAACCAATACCAATAGACATAGCAACAAAGAAAAAACTATTGCCTAAAGATACTGCTGCTAATTCAGCAGTACCAAGTTGTCCGACCATTATATTATCGATAAATTGAACTAATGTGTGACCTAAGAGCCCCACAATTACTGGATATGAAAGATTAAGATTATATCCAAATTCTCGAGTAAATTTATTTAATATCAATTTCTAAATTATTTTATAATCCGTGTTGATCTACTAAATAAATCATGCTTGTCATAGCTGCTGCACCCAACTCAAGTTCTCTTTTATTTATTGCTTCAAATGTGTCATTTGCAGTGTGATGATATTCAAAATATCTTTGGGAGTCAGGTCTTAAGCCTGCCAAAACTATTTTACCATTTCTAAGAGGACCAATGTCTGCACCACTACCTCCTAGTGTGAAGCGATCAGTTAAATAGGGATGAAAATATGTTTCCCATGATTTAATTTTCTTGAACTGATTATCAGATGCTTCAAAAGAAAACCCCCTTGGGCTAAAGCCTCCTGCGTCAGACTCTAAAGCAAAAACATGGTTTTCCTTTTTATTTTTAGCGTTTTTGGCATAGGTTATTCCTCCCCTTAAACCGTTTTCTTCATTCATGTAGAGAACCACACGAATAGTTCGCTTAGGCTTATAACTGATTTTATTGAAAATATTAAGAACTTCCATAGATTGAACAATACCTGCGCCATCGTCATGTGCACCATCTCCTAAATCCCATGAGTCTAGATGTCCTCCTACTACAATAATTTCATTTGGAAAATCTGATCCTTTGATTTCCCCAATAACATTATATGATTTTACGTCAGGAAGATTTTTACAATCTTGTTTTAAATAAAAATATAGATTTTTATTAAGAGATAACATTGAGCTTAAAAGTTCAGCACCGTTTGTACTAATTGCTGCAGCTGGTATTCTCATTTTATTAGGTAACTTTCCATAACTCATATTTCCAGTATGAGGATAATCATCAAGCTTTAAGTTCATTGATCTAATAATTACACCTACAGCTCCATATTTTGCAGCTCTTTCTGCTCCATTAGATCTTTGATCTCTAGTTACTGAATAAGCTTCAAAAGTATCAATAATACCAGCAGGCATAGGTCTATTGAAAAAAACAAATTTGCCTTTAATATTTTTCATTCCCAAAACTTCTAATTCTTCAAAACTTTTAACTTCAATAACTTGAGCTCTTAAACCCGAAGCAGGAGTCGCTATTGATCCACCCAATGAACAAATGGGAACATTAATACTCATTCCTGGTCCAGTTATAATACTAGCGTATTCAAAAGTTCCTCGTACCCATTTTGGAACCATTACATCCTCTAAAAATACTTTGTCAAGATCAAGATTATTTAATTCTTTAAAACCCCATTTTACGGCACGGTCAGCATTCAATGATCCTGAAAGTCTTCCTCCTATTTGATTTGACAAATAATCTAACCATTCATAAGACTTACCATTAGTGAGTGCAACATCATATATTTTACTAATGTTGTATACATGCTTTTTTTCTTGTGCGATTGATAATTGAATAGATTGAATCAAAAAAATAATTTGAATTATATATTTCATAATTTATTTTGGTGTAAACTGAGTAATATTTTCTGCTGTTATCGGGTTATCTCCTAAAATCATTAATCGTTCAACTACATTTCTTAATTCTCTTACATTTCCTGTCCATGAATAGTTATCTAATTTTTTCATCGCTTCTTTAGTAAAGTTTTTCATCTCTAACCCTTGTTCTTTTGATATTAATTCAATAAAATGATTCGCTAAAAGAGAAATATCTTCTTTACGTTCGATAAGTTTTGGGACATGAATAATTATTACTGCGAGTCTATGATAAAGATCCTCTCTAAAACGCCCTTCAGCTATTTCTTTTTTTAAATCTTTATTAGTTGCTGCAATAACACGAACATCTATAGAAATATCTTTTTCATTTCCTACCCTCTGTATTCTATTTTCCTCAAGTGCTCTTAAAACCTTAGCTTGAGCAGCTAAACTCATATCAGCAATCTCATCCAAAAATAAAGTTCCCTTATTTGCAGCTTCAAATTTTCCTGATCGATCTTTAATTGCAGAAGTAAAAGAACCTTTAACGTGACCAAAAAGTTCACTTTCTATTAGCTCAGAAGGAATAGCTGCGCAATTAACTTCGATAAAATTTTTATTAGTCCGATTACTTTGTTCATGTAGTTGATTAGCAACAAGCTCTTTACCTGTTCCGTTTTCTCCTGTTATAAGAACACGAGCATCTGTTTTTGCAACTTTAGAGATCATTTCAGTTACCTTTACAATCGATTGACTTTCACCAATTATCTGATTTTTTTTAGAAATTTTTTTTCTGAGCTTTTTGTTTTCAATCCTTAATGATTTATTCTCAAGAGCATTTCTAACAGCAGTTAATAATCTATTTAAATCAGGAGGTTTTGAAATAAAGTCGTATGCTCCTAGTTTCATTGCATCCACGGCAGTTTCTAGATTACCGTGACCTGTCAAGATTATAAATGGAATATTAATATTATTGATTTTTGTCTCTTGTAATACCTCTATACCGTCCATCTTGGGCATTTTAATATCGCAAAGAACTAAATCAAATTTTTCTTTTTTTAACAAAGAAATACCTTCTTTTCCGTTTTTTGCCTCTGTTATGTGGAAGTTTTCATTTTCATCAATTAAAATACGAACCAAAACTCTTCTAATAGGCTCCTCATCCTCAATAATTAAAATTTTTGTCATTACAGTGATTAAAAAAATTAAGTGATTTTAATTTAAATATAAACTAATAAAATATTTTCACTATTTATTTACAGCAATTAAAGTTAGCATAAAAACAAAACCCATCCTCTGTTAGAGGATGGGAAAAAATTGCTATGAAAAAGAAAAATAAATACTAATAAGATTATTAGTATTGATTCAAATATATCATTTTTTTTTAAAAACAAATTGTTTATGCGAACATATCTTTAACTTTCTCAAAGAAAGATTTATCAGTTTTTTCTGGATGAGGAGTAAAATTAGTATCTCCCTGCATTTTTTCAAAAAATAGACGTTGTTCTTTGTTTAATGTTTTAGGTGTCCAAACATTGATATGAACTAATAAGTCACCATTTCCGTAACTATTTAAGCTTGGTAATCCCTTACCTCTTAAGCGTAATGTTTTTCCTGATTGAATTCCATTCTCTAATTTTATTCTAGCTTTACCTTCTAAAAGGTTTAATTCTTTTGAAACACCTAACACTGCATCAGAAATACTTACATAAAGATCAAAATGTAGGTGGCTGCCCTCCCTTACGAAGTGATCGTGTGCTTTTTCCTCAATAAGCACAAGAAGATCCCCAGAAACTCCATTGGCTGGAGCATCGTTTCCTTTACCCGATAATTTTAATTGCATTCCTTCTTCAACTCCTGCAGGTATTTTGATAGATACTGTTTCCTCTTTTTTTATCAAACCTTGTGGATCTGACCCTGAAGGACGATTTAAAATAGTTTTACCACTTCCTGAACAGTTTGAACAAATAGAAGATGTTTGCATACGTCCAAGAATTGTATTAGCGATTTTAGTTACTTGTCCGGTACCATTGCATGTTGAACAGTTTCCGTATTGAACTCCAGGAGCTTGAACTTTTCGTGGAACCTTGATTTTCTTTTCAACACCACTTGCGATTTCTTCGAGTGTCAGTTTTACTCGAATTCTCATATCTGAACCTTTTGAATGACGTTGACCCCCCCCTCCAAATCCTCCTCCAAAAGCACTACCAAAGATATCGCCAAATTGACTAAAAATGTCATCCATATTCATTCCCTGACCAAAGCCTTGTCCTCCTTCAAAAGCTGCATGCCCAAATTGGTCATATTTACTTCTTTTTTCTTGATTTCCAAGTACTTCGTAGGCCTCTGCTGCTTTCTTGAAGTTAGCTTCAGCAATTTTATCATCTGGATTTTTATCTGGATGAAATTCAATTGCTTTCTTTCTATAAGCTTTTTTAATTTCAGATGAAGATGCACTCTTTGAAACACCTAATATGTCGTAATAATCTTCTTTCATTTTATTGTCCTACAACTACTTTTGGATAACGAATAATTTTCTCACCTAACTGATATCCTGCTTCAATTATATCAATAATTTTTCCCTTGTCTTTTTCTTTTGAAGCAGGAATCTGAGTTATTGCTTCATGTATTTCAGCATCAAAAAGATCACCAATTTTTACCTCTGTTTGATTCAAGCCATTACTTTTTAAAACTTCATTAAATTTGTTATAGATCAATTTAATACCCTCTTTATCTAATACCCCATCTTTTTTATTCATCTCAGTATTCGCTCTATTAAAATCATCTAAAACAGGTATGAGTGCACTAATCACTTCTTGATTTGCTGTTTTATAAAGTTCTAACCTTTCTTTAGCTGTTCTTTTTTTAAAATTTTCAAATTCAGCAAAGAGTCTTAGATATTTATCTTTTTCATTTTTTAGTGAATCATCTAAATGCTTTAACTGTTCGTCAAATTTTACCTTATCATTTTTACTGACTGTGTTTTTTTTTGATTTTGTTGTTTTTTTAGATGGTACTTTTTTTGCCATAACCAGAGTGTTTTAAAGTTTATAACAAATTTTTTGCCATAATTAAAGAATGTCAAAATGTCACACATATTTACTTTAATAGTGATTCTAAAGCTTTGTTAACTTCTGGATAATCAAATTTAAAACCCTTATTATTAACTTTTTCTGAACTTACCCAGTGACTATCAAGTATTAAGTGACTCATTTCACCAATTATTAAGTTTATAAAAAATTTTGGAATCGGTGGTAATAAAAATGGTCTCTTCATTGCCTTAGCAAGTGCGCTAATAAATTTAGTTTGCGTCACAGGATTTGGGGATACAGCATTAAAATTTCCTTCCCATTTTTTTTCAACAGCCTCAATAAATATTCTGACTGTATCATGTATATGTATCCAAGACTGACCTTGTTTACCAGTTCCAAAAGCTGAAGATAATCCAAATTTAGCGGCAATTTTCAAGGGTCCTAACACTCCCCCTTTTTTAGTAAGAACTAATCCTAATCTTAATTTTGCAACTTTTATTTTTAAAGATTCAAAGGCAGTCACTTCTCTCTCCCATGATAATACCACATTCTGCATAAAAGACTCTTGACTAGTAGCTGTGGTTTCAGTTTGAACTTCATTATCATCAGACGGATATATTCCAATAGCAGATGCTGAAACTATATTTTTTACTTTATGAGAATTCATTAATTTTTTAATTGAATTGTATAGTAATTTTGTAGAATCAACCCTACTCGAAAAAATTTTTTTTTTGTAACTGGATGTCCAAAGTTTTGATATGGTCGAACCAGAGAGATGAATAATTGAATCTACATCATCAAAGCAATTTAAGTCAATAAAATTATTGGATGGGTTCCAATAAAATCCTTTTGCACCTTGAATTTGATTAATTTTTGATTTGTTAGTTGTTAAAAAATTTACACCAACTCGCTTAGTTAAATAACTTTTCACCAATTCTGTCCCAATTAAGCCTGATGCACCAGTAATAAGAACTTTCATATTTTAATATATAAGATCATATCCTTTTGTATTTACTTTAGATAATATTTGTGATTATAGTTGTTCAATTAAATAATTTCAAAAATAAAAATTAAACTTTTAAAGCTCTTAACATTTCTCTTTTACCAGGTGGTCCAGGTAACCTTTCTACCTCGAATCCAGACTTCTCAAGAGCTCTTCTTACGCTACCTTTAGCACAATAACTAATCCAAATACCACCAAAAAATAGCATATCATAACATTTTTGCATATTCTTCATAGACCATAATTCGGGTTGTGCATGATAACCAAAAGCATCATAGAAAATAATGTCATACTTTTTAATTTCCTCAAATTTTTCAAAATCAAATTCTTTTTTAAATAAATTGAAATGTTCAGATAAATCTTGACCTATTTCCCACTCTATTTTTGAAAAATTTTCAAATGTTAAAATATCTTTTTGAGTTTTAAAAAATTTATCATAATTCAAACATGCTGTTTCCTTAACAGATAAAGGAAATAATTCCAGCGATGTATAATATGTTTTACTATGGTGTTTTTGTGATTCCAGATAAGATAGGTAAGCATTTAATCCTGTACCATATCCCATTTCAAATATATTACAAACACCTTTTTTATTTGTTTCATTCCAATAAGAATATCCTTCTTGAATATAAACAAATTGAGATTCAGTTATAGCTCCATTTTTAGAGTGGTATGATTCATTTAATTTTTCAATTCTAAATGACATGGACCCATCTTCAGTTTTAAAAAGATTTTTACAGTAATTCATTTAATCAACTGGTACATTAATATATTTAACAAATTCTAAAAAAAAATTAAATTTTTTGAGAATTCCTTTAAAGATTAATAAAATAAAATAATTCTCTTTTTTTTGAATGTTATAATTAAGCAAAAAAACTAATTTTACTTTATTAAGTATTGACTAGGTGATTAAAATTAATAAAATTTCAAAATCAAGAATCGAGAGTGTAGATTTCGATAATTTAGTTTTTGGAAAAACCTTCACGGATCACATGTTTATTTGTCATTTTAAAAATGGAAGTTGGCTTGATCCTGAAATTAAACCATACCAACCAATAAAAATTGAGCCATCAGCAAGTGTTTTTCATTATGGTCAAGCAGTTTTCGAGGGAATGAAGGCTTACAAAGATAATGATGGAAAAGTATGGCTTTTTCGTCCAAACGAAAATTTTAAAAGAATAAATCGTTCCTCGCATAGGCTTCAAATTCCTGAATTCCCAGAAGAATATTTTTTTGAAGGTCTTAATCAATTAATTAAACTTGATAAAGACTGGGTTAAGCCAGGATATGAAAATTCCCTTTACATTAGGCCATTTGTTTTTGCAAGTGAATATACAGCACAAGCTACCGCATCCTCTGAATATATTTTTATGATAATATGTACACCTGTAAAATCTTATTATAATGGTGATAATATTAATGTTTTAGTGTCAGAAAAATATAGCAGGGCTGCCAATGGTGGTGTAGGTTATGTTAAAGCTGCTGGAAATTACGCTGCCCAATTTTATCCAACATCTGAAGCTGCAAAAAAAGGCTTTCAGCAAATAATCTGGACAGATGCTAACCAACATGAGTTTTTGGAAGAAGCAGGAACAATGAATATATTTTTTATGATAAATGAAGTTCTTGTAACCTCTCCAACAAATGACAGAATTCTTGATGGTGTAACTAGAAAAAGTATTATTACGCTTGCAAAAAAAAGAGGAATAAGAGTAGAAGAAAGACCAATTAAAATTACTGAAGTAATTGATGCCCATAAGAATAATAAATTAACAGAGGTTTTTGGAACAGGAACTGCTGTGGTCGTACTTCCTATTAATAGTTTTACGTTTAAAAAAATATCTTATAAACTTCCAAAAGAAACTAATCTTGCAAATTTATTAAAGGAAGAGCTTCTGGGAATTCAATATAATTCTCTAAACGATGAATATAATTGGACAAGAAAAATTGACTAGTTCTTTAAAACTTTTTCAATGTCAGGTTTAAAATAATTTGGACCTTTCAAAACTTTTCCATCTTCTCTATATATAGGTTTTCCATCTGACCCAAGCTTACTCATATTACTTCTTTGTATTTCATCATAAATTTCTTCAATTTTATCCTGAAAACCGTGGGCTATGATAGTCCCGCAAAGAATATAAAGCATGTCTCCTAAGGCGTCCCCTATTTCGACTAAATCATTTTTTTTTGTCGCCTCTAGATATTCTTCATTCTCTTCTTTCATTAAATTATAACGAAGGTTGGAAATGTCAGATGAAATATTTGCAGTAGGTTTATTTTCAATGCTAAGACCAAAAGCTTTATGAAATTCACTTACTGCTTGAATAGGTTTTCTTATCATTATTGAAATCTTTACTAATGGATTTATTATTTCTAAATTAGACAAAAAATTTTTACATGTTTTCTTTCGGCCAAATGATTTTTGGTTTTATTTTTTTTATTGTATTTGTTATAATAGTTTACTTTTCATATAAGAATGATAAAAAAAATAATCCTATCTATTTTAAAGGGAGTTATAAAATCCTTTTGGGGTTTATTATTGCTTTTGGATTTTTAGTTTTAATTAAGCTTTTGACTCAAAGATGAAAAATATATTCTATATTTTCTTAGGTGGTGGTTTTGGAAGTATTCTTCGTTATGCAATTTCAAAACTTTTCATGGCAGATAAAAGTAGTTTTCCATGGTCAACTTTGATAGCAAATTTTATTGGTTGTTTTATCATTGGTATTGTTTTAGGATGGTTTATAAATAGTAATAAACAATATTCAGATTTATATGTTTTTTTATCGATTGGGTTTTGTGGTGGACTTACTACGTTTTCAACTTTTAGTGTTGAGGGATTAGCATATTTGAAGAATGGAGACCTATTGATTTTTATAACATATTTACTTTTTAGTATAATTGGAAGTATACTTTTAACAGCCTTAGGGTATTATATTTACCAATTAGGAAATTCTTAATGTTTTAGTGATTTCGTTATAAATATCAAAATTAAATTTTTATTGAAATATATTCTAAACCGACTGTATTTACTGTTGTTTTAGGACTTTTTTTTAGAATTAATCATATTATTCCAGTTTGAACTTTTTTTAACCAATAAGCCTTTTTTTTGATTATCCTTAAAATTACCATGTTAATTTTATTATACCCTAAAAAAATTCAACATTAAATTATTAGATACATAAAAATGTAAAAACATATTTCATATTTCTGTTTCGTATTTTTTGTCTTACATAAGTTTGTGCATATGTCAAACATTTTAAATAAATAATATGAAAAAAATCAAAAATTTTATGCTTATAAGCTTAACAGTTTTATTAAGCACAACAACACTTCTTAAAGGTCAAGAGACAGATGAAGCTGCGCCAGAGCCTACATTTAACTTCAGCGGAAGTGTTGATACCTACTTCAGATCTAGTTTTTCTGAAGACCCTGTAGCCCCAGGAACATCTTTTGCAAACTTAAACGGCTTTGCACTTGGTATGGCGAATTTTATTGTCTCTTATGAAGGAGAAAAATCTGGTTTTGTCGCCGATGTAGTCTTTGGCCCTAGAGGATCAGACGCTGTATTTGGTTCAGTTGGTAACTCATCTGAAATGGTTAATCAATTGTATGCTTATTACAATTTAGCAGACGGAGTTACAGCTACGTTGGGTAACTTCAATACCTTCTTAGGTTATGAAGTTATATCACCTGTTGCTAATTTCAACTACTCAACATCTTACATGTTTTCATATGGTCCCTTTTCTCACACTGGGTTAAAATTAGATTTTAGTATCTCTGATGACATTTCTTTAATGTTAGGTGTATTTAACCAAACTGACCAGACTGAAGCTAATTATGACAGATATACAGCTTTCGGTGCTCAACTAGGCTTATACGGTCAATACATAAATTATTTGGGTGGAGATGGATATTCACAAATAGATTTTACTGGTGGATTCGATTTATCTGACTCGTTTTTTCTTGGTATAAACGCAACGACTACTTCCCTAGAAGGTGATACAGGTTTTTCAGGAGTTGCTCTTTATCCTCAAATCACTGCTAGTGACAGTTTTGCTATCGGTTTAAGAGGCGAATTTTTTTCAGAAACAGATGGCTTTGGTGCTCTAGTATCTGATGGTGATGCAGACAATTTTTCTTTGACATTAACAGGAAGTTTCACTTCAGGTAATTTTATTTTCAAACCTGAATTCAGAATTGACTCTGCTTCTTCAGAAATTTTTGCAATTTCCCCAACAGAAACTGCAGATAGCCTTTCTTCATTCGTAGTTGCTGCAATCTATCAATTCTAACATAAAAAATTATTATTATGATTAACTCAATTTTAAATTTACCCTTAATGATACAAGATACTGCTGCAGTTGAAGGTGACATGGGAATGCTTTGGATGTTATTATCAGGTATCTTAGTATTCTTCATGCAAGCAGGATTTACACTAGTTGAAACCGGTATGACGCAATCCAAAAATGCTGTTAACATTGCGATGAAAAACTTTTTAGATATCAGTGTAGGATCAATCACATACTGGCTAGTTGGATATTCTCTTATGTATGGCGACACTTCAAACGGTTGGTTTTTTTGGAGTGGTCTTTTTCAAGGTGAAGGTGCAGACTTATTCTTTCAAACAATGTTTGCAGCAACAGCTGCAACAATAGTTTCCGGTGCAATAGCAGGGAGAACAAAATTTGAAACATATGTTGTTTTCACCTTAATTATGACTGCAATAATTTATCCTATTTCTGGTGGATGGCAATGGCAAGGGTCAGGCTGGTTAACTGAACTAGGATTCATTGATTTTGCTGGATCTTCAATTGTACACGGTGTTGGAGGATTTGCAGCATTTGTAGCAGCTTACATGGTGGGACCAAGAATGGGAAAATATGTAGATGGAAAAGTAATTCCAATTCCTGGACATAATCAAATCTTAGCAACCTTAGGTGTTTTCATTTTATGGTTAGGATGGTTTGGTTTTAACGGTGGATCTCAATTAGCTTGGGGTGGAGATGATGCAGTTGGTGCTTCTACAGTTGTTCTAGTAACTAATTTAGCAGCAGCAGCAGGAGCACTTGGTGCTCTTTTTACAACATGGATATATCTCGGTAAACCCAATATCGCACATACACTCAACGGAGCACTTGCAGGTCTTGTAAGTATAACTGCTGGATGTGGTAATATGACACCTGGCGGAGCACTAATGGCTGGGCTAATTGGTGGTATAATTGTTGTCTTTTCTATTGAATTAATTGAGAAAAAGCTCAAGGTTGATGATGCTATAGGTGCGGTTTCAGTTCATGGAGTAGCTGGATTCTGGGGAACAATTGTTATTGGTCTTTGGGGAGTCGATGGTGATGCTGGTATTGGCTTATTTAATGGCGGAGGCGCTGGTCAATTTATTTCACAATTAATTGGTGCAATTGCATATATGGTATGGGCACTTGTTACTTCTTTTATAGTGTTTACAATTCTCAAGAAAACTATGGGATTAAGAGTAACGGAACAAGAAGAAATTGAAGGTCTTGATCTTTCGGAGCATGGAGCTATAGCCTACGCTGGAAAAAGAAAAAGAGAATAGATCTGGATCAAAATTAATTTTAATTTAAAATAAGCCTCTCTTGAAATTCAATGGGAGGCTTTTTTTTATAAAAGAAGTAAACAAATTTTAGTTTATTTGCTACTTAATTTAAACACATGAAAAAAATAGAAGCAATTATAAGAAAATCAAAATTTGAAGATGTTAAAGATGCATTACATAGTGTCGAAGTAAATTTTTTCAGCTACTGGGATGTTACAGGAGTAGGAAATGAAAAAGAGGGTCATGTTTACAGGGGAATCAGTTATAGTACTTCTGAAATTCAAAGGCGTTTTTTATCTATCGTCGTAAACAATGAATTTGTTCAACCTACCATAGATGCAATTTTAAAATCTGCAGCCACTGATAAAGTTGGTGATGGTAAAATTTTTATAACTCCCGTTGAAGAAGCATACCGAATAAGAACAGGCGAAAAGGGGGGGAAATCTCTAAACTAATTAATAAATAAACAATATCAAAATAATGGAAAGTACCGCGCTTTTTACTGCTAATAATGTATGGATGATGATCTGTACTGCACTTGTATTTTTTATGCACTTAGGATTCTCATTTTTAGAGATTGGCCTAACTCGACAAAAAAATACAGTAAATATTCTATTTAAAAACTTTTTTGTAATTACTATAGGACTCCTTCTCTATGCAATCGGAGGGTTCAACTTAATGTACCCTGGATTTGAAGAGGGTGCAACAGGTTTTCTGAAATTTGCTGGTTTTGGAATTACAGCTCCAGAAGGAGGAATGACCGAACAATATGCATCAAGTGGTTACACATGGTGGACAGATTTTCTGTTTCAAGGTATGTTCGCTGCAACTGCAGCAACAATTGTTTCGGGAGCTGTAGCTGAAAGAATTAAACTAAAAAGTTTTATGCTTTTTACAATATTTTATGTAGGAATTGTCTACCCTATTATAGGATCATGGAAATGGGGTGGTGGATTTTTAGACCAATGGGGCTTCTATGACTTTGCTGGTTCAACACTAGTACATTCTGTTGGAGGATGGGCAGCTTTAATTGCGGTTTATCTTCTTGGAGCTCGCATAGGTAAATTTGGAGATGATGGTAAGTCTAAGGCAATACCTGGCCACAACATTCCTCTTGCTGCAGCAGGAGTTTTAATTCTTTGGCTTGGATGGTTCGGATTTAATGGCGGATCTGTTTTGTCCGCTGATCCAGAATTAACATCACTAACACTTGTAACAACTTGTTTAGCTGCTGCTGCAGGTGGTGTAACTTCAAGTATTGTTTCAAATTTATTATACAAAAATTATGACCTAACTATGTTTATGAATGGCGTCTTGGGAGGACTTGTTGGGATTACAGCTGGCGCAGATCAAATGAGTCCTACTGACGCTATACTAATTGGTATAATCGCTGGTGTCATAATCGTTTTTGGAATTGCTCTTATTGACAGATTAAAACTAGACGATCCTGTTGGTGCAATTGCTGTTCATTTAATTTGTGGAATTTGGGGGACTTTAGCAGTTGGTGTTTTTGGAGCCATGGCAAGTCTAGATCAATTTTTAGTACAATTGATTGGAGTGGGAATTATTGGAGCTTTTTCAGTTATCACCTCTCTTACAATTTTATATCTCATAAAGAAAACACTGGGATTAAGGGTAGAAAAAGATGAAGAGCTTAAAGGCCTTGATTTGTCAGAACACGGAATGGATGCTTATGCAGATTTTCGTCTAAATCAACATTAAAATTCATGACTTAATTATCAATCCTTCTTAATAATAACCTCCCTAAACTATGGGAGGTTTTTTTGTTTATATTAGAAAAAAATTATTATGCGTAACATATTATTTCTAGTTTCATTACTATTTTCTTTATCTACTAATTCACAAAATAAATTAACAGCTGCAGAAGGTCCCTACAATCACTTAATTATAAGAGGTGCAACTTTAATTAATGGAAATGGAGCTCCTCCTATTGGCCCTGTTGATATTAGTGTTGAAAATAATAAAATCACTTCAATAGACGTTGTAGGATATCCAGGTGTAGATATTGATGAATCAAAAAGACCTAAGCTTAAAAATGGTGGAAAAGAAATTAATGCAAATGGAATGTATGTGTTACCTGGATTTATTGATATGCATGGCCATATTGGTGGTGAACCTCAAGGTGCTGAATGGGACTATGTATTTAAACTCTGGTTAGCCCATGGAATCACAACTATTCGTGAACCTAGTGGAAGGGGAATAAAATATGCTGTAGACCTGAAAAAAAGAAGTAAAAAAAATGAAATAATTGCACCAAGGATATTGGCATATACTGGCTTTGGACAAGGAAATAAAAGCCCTATAAGTAATGAAGAACAGGCAAGGGAGTGGGTACGCCAAAATGCAAAAAATGGAGCAGATGGAATAAAGTTTTTTGGTGCTGAGCCAGAGATTATGAAAGCAGCACTAGACGAGAATAAAAAACTAGGTTTAAGATCTGCATGTCACCATGCCCAACTAAGTGTAGCTAGATGGAATGTTTTAAATTCTGCCAGGGCAGGACTTACTACTATGGAACATTGGTATGGACTTCCTGAGGCCTTATTTGAAGATAGAACAGTTCAAGATTATCCTTTAGATTATAACTACCAAAATGAACAACATAGATTTGGAGAAGCAGGAAAACTTTGGAAACAGGCAGCAGCACCATATTCAGATCATTGGAACAAAGTTATGAATGAATTAATTGACCTAGACTTTACTATAGTACCCACATTTAATATTTATGAAGCTAGCAGAGATTTACACAGGGCGAGAAGAGCTGAATGGCACGAAGATTATACACTACCATCTCTATGGCGTTTTTATCAACCAAGTAAAATATCTCATGGATCTTATTGGCATTTTTGGGGGACTGAAGAAGAAGTCGCTTGGAAAGAAAATTATAAGTTATGGATGACATTCATAAATGAATATAAAAATAGAGGAGGAAGAATATGTACGGGCTCAGACTCAGGTTTCATTTTTCAACTTTATGGATTTGCATACATTAGAGAAATGGAACTCTTAAGAGAAGCTGGATTCCATCCGCTAGAAATAATAAGAGCTGCAACCCTTAATGGCGCCGAAGCTTTAGGAATAGATGATCAAACTGGATCTATCGAAATAGGTAAAAGTGCTGATTTTGTAATCATTGAGGAAAACCCTTTAGAAAACTTTAAAGTTCTTTACGGTACAGGCGCAATTAAACTTACTGATGATAACGAGGTTATTAGGGTTGGAGGAGTGAAACATACAATCAGACAGGGAGTAATTTACGATTCAAAGAAACTTCTTTCTGAAGTCAAACAAATGGTAAAAAAAGCTAAAAACAAAGAAGATTTTAAGATTAAACAACCTGGAAAACAGTAATATTTATTCAAAATCTTTATTCTCCAAGAGGAAATATAAAGATGTATCATTAAATTTATCTGGCTGATCAATATTAACAACATGACCCGTTTTCGAAAATGTTATTAAGGAAGAATTTGGATGTTTTTTTATCATTTTTTTTACAAAGGGTAAGAACATATAGTCTTCTTTTCCCATTATATATAAGATTTGTGTTGAAACCTTATAATTTCTTATTTTTTCTAATAATGGAAAAATCTTGTTAGTCAATTTATACCAACGTTTAAATTCTTTTTGCGATATCTTTTTTGCCTCTCTAATAAAAAGTGCTCTAGATTTTCTATGCTTTCTATATGGCATAACTACGTATGCAAAAAATGTGTAAATCCAAATAAATGGAAGTATACTTTGTGTTAGTTTACCCATTAACATCAAAAATTTTGATTGTAAATTCAGATTTAAAATTGCACCACCTAAAATTATTTTTTCCACTCGGTTTTGATGATTAAACAACATTTTTTGAATTAATATACTCCCTAAAGAAATTCCAACAAAATGCGATTTTTTTATTTTAACATAATCCAATACTTCAATTATATCAAATACAAGGTCATCAAAGGTATATACTGTCCCATCTGGTGATGGAGCTGATCTTCCATGACCTCTCAAGTCAATCAATAATACGTTAAAATATTTTTTAAAAAAACGAACTTGATTAAACCAAATTGAAGAACTACCTCCAGCACCATGGATAAATGTAATCCATTTTTGAGAACTTTTTTCAGAAGAATATATCGTGTGGTATAACATCAAATGATTCCAGCTGATTTTAAATAATCTTCCATTTCTAATTGTAAAATTTTTGCCTTTTCAGCTGCTGCAATATCAAAATCATTCTTATCAGATGCATAAATAATTCCTCTTGAAGAATTAACTATAAGTCCACATTGTGAATTTAATCCAAAAGTTGCTACATCTCTCAAACTTCCTCCTTGTGCACCTACACCTGGAACTAAGAGAAATGAATTAGGTACGAGCTTACGAATTGATTTTAAAGATTCGGATTTTGTAGCTCCAACAACATACATTAGATTTTCTGAGTTATCCCACTGTTGACTTAATTTCAAAATTTTTTCAAAAAGTAATAAATCATTTTCTTTGGAATATTGAAAGTCTTTAGCGCTTGGATTAGAGGTTAAAGCCAATAGAATAGTATGTTTATTTTCGTATTCTAAGAAAGGTGAAATAGCATCCTTTCCAATGTATGGGGCAATAGTTATTGCATCATAACCAAAAGTCTCGAAATAAACTTTAGCATATCGGGCTGCTGTATTTCCAATATCACCTCTTTTTGCATCCGCTATTGTAAAATGATCAGGATATCTATCATTTAAATAATCAGTAACCTTTTTAAATGATTTCCAGCCCTCTACACCATAAGCTTCAAAAAAGGCTAAATTAGGTTTATACGCTACAGCATATGTATGTGTTGAGTCAATAATTGCCTTTGAAAATGAAAAAATTGGGTCTTCCTTTTCCAATAAATGTTTTGGAATTTTTTCTAAATCAACGTCTAATCCAACACATAGAAAAGATTTCTTTTCTTTTATTTTTTGAAAAAGAAATTCATTGGTCATAACACTTCTCCCGACTCTTTTAGTTTTTCAGTATTTTGATATAACTGTATTTCATCAATTATTTTTTGGATATCTCCGTTTATAAAATTATTAAGATCGTATAAAGTTACTCCTATCCTGTGATCCGTTACTCTTCCTTGTGGATAGTTATATGTTCTAATTTTTGCAGATCTATCTCCCGAAGAAACTAAAGAGTTTCTTTTTTCAGAATCTGAGGCTAATTTTTTTGAAAGCTCTAATTCATATAATCTAGATCGTAATACTTTAAGCGCCTTATCTTTATTTTTGTGTTGGGATTTTTGATCTTGACATTGTGCAACGATTCCCGTAGGTTCATGAGTTAAACGAACAGCAGAATATGTTGTGTTAACAGATTGACCTCCAGGACCAGATGAACAAAAATAGTCAATGCGAACTTCATTCATGTCAATATCAATATCAAATTCCTCAGCTTCGGGCAATACCATGACAGTAGCGGCTGAAGTATGAACTCTTCCTTGAGTTTCTGTTTGTGGAACACGCTGCACTCTGTGAACACCAGATTCATATTTTAGTGTACCGTAGACATCTTCTCCAGATATTTCAAATATTACCTCTTTAAATCCACCTGCTGTGCCCTCACTAGAATCGACTAAACTAATACTCCAATTATTAGACTGACAATATTTTAGATACATTCTGTAAAGATCACCAGCAAATATACTTGCCTCGTCACCTCCAGTACCTGCTCTAATTTCCATCACAACATTTTTTGAGTCCTCCGGATCTTTAGGTATTAACAAAAATTTTATTTCTTCTTCTAAGCTAGGTAAGTCTTGTTTAGAAGTCTCTAACTCCATTTTAGCCATCATAATCATTTCTTCATCAGATTCTTCTTTTATAATTGATTCAGCCTCTTGAATATTTGATAAAAGATTTTTGTATACTTTAATTTTTTCAATTAGAATAGAAAGGTCCTTGTATTCTTTATTTAACTGAATATACTTTTTTTGATCTGCAATTATATCTGGTTGAATAATTAAGTCCGAGACTTCATCAAATCTTTGCTGTACTATTTGAAGTTTTTCTAACATCAGACAACAAATTTACAAATTGTTAAAGTATTTTAACTTGGTTTATTTATTTAAGACAATGTTATAATTAATCTCTAACAAGTCGTCTATTTTAATACTTAAAAAAGAAGGAAGTTTAATTTTAAAGTCTGTAGGCTTAATATAAAAAATTCCATTTAATTCTAATCTAGTTTTTCCTGATTTTAAATCAGCTTCAACTTCTTTATTTATCTTAATTCCGTGAAAATCAAAACTACCATATATATATGCTTTTTTATCAATAATTTTAATTTTATCAGAATAAAATTTTATTTCTGGAAATTTTATAGCATCTAATATCTCCATTGCGTGGGCATCTCTGCCTGAGTTATTGCTGTCAAAGTCACGAACATAAATTAAAATTGCCAGTTTATCTAGATTCTCTTGTTTAGCATCTGGAACTCCTACTCCATAAATTTTATTATTTGACCCTTCCCAAGAATGAAGTATATGATTCCCTTTATATGTTATTGAGGATTCGTTTGAGTTTACTTTCCACTGTAAATTTTGACCAATACATAAAAAAGGAAAAATTGTGAATATAAATAAGATAAGTTTTACTTTCATAATTTAAAATTTAAATACCATTATAGCTGCGGCAAAACTTCCAACTGCAGTGTAGGCGGCGTATTTGTGTATTTTTCTATTTTTATTTTTGAAAAAATTCGTGGCTATCATTGCTGAAAAGTGAAGAGAGGCCAAATATTTATGAGCTTTTATTGAGTTTAAACCTTTATATTTTTTATTTATTAATGGTGGAGGTGAAAAAAGAGACAAGCCAGCCCCTGTAAAATAACTAACTGAAGTTAAATTTCCGATAGTTTTGTGCGCATTATATCTATCAATGTTCCAATTTTTGTAAAGTTTACCGCCCAAGAATCCCTGTGTTATCATCCCAGCTAAAGTCACAAAGCCAATTATTTGATGGGTCTTTAACATGACTCTTCTTAATTTTAATTCTTTTTGACGTTGTTCCTGATTAAGAGGTGACAGGTTTATCTTCCTTAATAAACCGTTTTCCCCCCAAAATAATTTTTGGGTAAAAACCATCCTTTTAGGTAAAAGAGAAATATCCACTTCACTTTCAAGTCTTAAATCACTAAATATGTCTTTTTCTTGCCCAAAAATTAAAGATGAAATTAGGGTAAAAAAAATTATATGAAGTATCCTTTTAAGCACTCAGTAAATTAAAAAAAACTAATTAAAAATTTTCGTAACAAAATACTTAATCCGAATATAATTATAATAAAAAATTATAATGACAAATAAGTTTTAAATTACTTTGGCCAATCTTAAATAGTAATTGAAATAAGACTTATAAGAAAATCATTCAGGATAAACATATCTTCCATATGGTGTTACGAGTGTTAATTTTTTGCTTTTAGAATTTTCAACAACCCCTATAATTTTTGCTTCAACGGAAAATGATTTTGAAATTTTAATTATTTCATCTGCTATTGAATGGTTTACATATATTTCCATTCTGTGTCCCATGTTAAAAACTTGATACATTTCTCTTGCAGATGTTTTTGATTCGTTTTTGATTAACTCAAATAGAGGTGGTATTTCAAATAAGTTGTCTTTAACAATATGCAAATTGTCAATAAAATGTAAAATTTTAGTTTGAGCTCCACCACTGCAGTGTATGATTCCATGAATAGATTCTCTACCAATATTGTCAAAGATTTTTTTAATAATTGGTGCATAAGTTCTAGTCGGTGACAAAACTAATTTTCCTATATCTACTGGAACTCCTTCAAGAAAATCTGTGAGTTTACGAGTTCCTGAATAAACTAAATCATCTGGAATACTTGAATCAAAACTTTCTGGATATTTCTGTTTTAAATATTTAGCAAATATATCGTGTCTTGCAGAGGTTAAACCATTGCTCCCCATCCCTCCATTGTATTCTTTCTCATAAGAAGCTTGTCCTGAGGAAGAAAGTCCAACTATAACATCATCTTTTTGAATTTTAGAATTATCTATAATGTCTTTTCTCAAAATTCTTGCAGTAACTGTTGAATCAACAATTATTGTCCTTACTAAATCTCCAACATCAGCTGTCTCACCTCCAGTACTATGAATTGAAATTCCTAAGTTTCTTAAATTCTCTAAAAAAGTCTCTGTTCCTTCTATTATAGCCTTAATTACTTCTCCAGGAACATGTTTTTTATTTCTTCCAATTGTTGATGACAATAGAATGTCTTTTGTAACACCCACACACAAAAGATCATCCAAATTCATAATTATGGCATCTTGGGCAATTCCATTCCAAACAGAAATATCTCCTGTTTCTTTCCAATACATGTAAGCTAATGATGATTTAGTCCCTGCTCCGTCAGCATGCATAACAATAGCGTGATCTTCGCTTGAAGTTAAATTATCAGGAACAATTTTGCAAAATGCACGGGGGTATAATCCTTTATCAATATTTCTTATTGCATTATGTACGTCTTCTTTTTGAGCTGAAACTCCTCTTCGGTTGTAAAGATTTGACATAAATGATCTTTTTACAAAAATAATTTAAATGTACAGAGTTTCTATAAACATGTATTTTAATTATCAACTATCAATTACAAATTTTTTATTTTAATTAATACTAAAAACATGCAATAATTTGTGATATTAAATATTGAATTTTTTTCTATGTTTTTAAAAAAAAATGAAGATTATTAAATTTTTACTATAAAAAAATAGAAGTTTAATAAAAATAGTTTATTGTTAATTTCTTTACTTCTTTATTTTAAAAGGTTAATTAAAGAAAAATTAATTTAGTTAAAAATAAATAATTATGAGCAAAACAAAACTTGAGTATATATGGCTTGATGGATACAAGCCAACAGCGAACTTGAGAAGTAAAACAAAAATAGTAGAGGATTTTGGAGGCAAATTATCTGACTGCCCAATGTGGTCTTTTGATGGTAGTTCCACTAGACAAGCTGAGGGTGGATCTTCGGACTGTTTATTAAAACCAGTTGCAGTATATCCAGATCCAGTAAGAAAAAATGCTTTCCTTGTTATGACAGAGGTCTTAAATGCCGATGGCACACCTCACGAATCAAACGGAAGAGCTACAATAGACGACGATGATAACGATTTTTGGTTTGGATTTGAACAAGAATATTTTTTGTGGGATCCTGAAACAAATTTACCATTAGGTTTCCCAAAAGATCAAACTCCACAGGGCCAATTCTACTGCTCTGTTGGTGGAAAAAACGCTTTCGGAAGAGATATTATGGATGAACATTTAGATATATGCTTAGAGGCTGGAATCAATGTTGAAGGAACAAACGCGGAAGTTGCTGCAGGTCAATGGGAATTTCAAACTTTTGCTAAGGGTGCAAAACAAGCAGGAGATGAAATGTGGGTTGCAAGATACTTGCTCGAAAGAACAGCTGAAAACTACGGGCTAGCAATCGAATATCATCCAAAACCTCTTGGTGATACAGATTGGAATGGTTCCGGAATGCATGCAAATTTTTCAAACGAGACTTTAAGAACTTGTGGTTCTAAAGACACTTATGAGAAAATATGTGAAGCGTTTAGACCTGTTGTAAAAGAGCACATTGATGTCTACGGTGCTTATAATGATCAAAGATTAACAGGCCAACACGAAACCCAATCAATTGATGAATTTAGTTTTGGGGTTTCAGATAGAGGAGCATCTATAAGAATTCCAATAATGACAGTAGAAAATGGATGGAAAGGTTGGTTAGAAGATAGAAGACCAGCGTCGAATGGTGATCCCTACAAAATTGCAGCTAGAATTATAAAGACAGTTAAATCAGCTTAAAAAAAAACTCTCCTTAATTGGAGAGTTTTTTTTAAAATAACCTCGCTATATAAAATATATAAAATAAAATAAGTATTATTCCTTCCTGTCTACCAAATTTCATTTTGTTTGGAAAAAAAACAAGAGGTAATAATAATATTGCTATTGCCAGCATCCAAACCAAGTCACTAGTAATTAATTTTTCATCCATAATATATATTGGTGATAAAATGGCTGTTATTCCTATAACACCCAGCATATCAAATATATTTGAACCAATTAGATTCCCAATAGAAATTTTTTCCTCTTTATTTATAATCGCGATGATAGAAGTTGATAGTTCTGGAATACTTGTACCAAATGCAATTATAGAAACGCTAATTATTCTTTCACTTACACCTAATTTTGATGCCAAAGAAATTGCACCTTTTATTAGAACTTCAGATCCTAACCACAAAAGAAATCCTCCCAATACAATTAAATAGAATATTTTAATATATTTTTTATTTACCCTATTGTCAAATACCTCTTCATCTACTAATCTATTCTTTTGAAAAAATAAAATAAAAAACAAATATATTATTAGTACAGCTATCATTATTATTCCTTCTTCAAGCGATAAAAAATTTCCTGTCTTCAGAAAATAATAAAATAAAAGAGTAATTAGCATCATGATTGGCCAATCAAACTTATAAAATACTTTATCAATTTTAATTGGGGATAATAAAACTACTATACCCATTACAAATGCTATATTGGCTATGTTTGAACCTACAATGTTGCCTAAAGCAAGGTCTGGATATCCCATCAATGCTGACTTCACACTTACCACTAATTCAGGAGCTGAGGTAGCAAAAGAAACTACTGTCATGCCAATAATAAACTTTGGTATTTTTAGATTTATTGAAATAGCTAAGGAACCATCAAAAAGATACTCGCCTCCTTTTATTAGGAAAAATAAACCTATAATTATAGCAAAAAAATCCATACTCTAATTGATTGCAAGTTACGTCTAAGTTTTTTAATTACTTAATTTTTGATACGAAAACGAAAATATATTAAATAAGGCTAAATCAGAAATTCGCTATATTTGTCAACCTAATAAGGCCTCGTAGCATAACTGAATAGTGCACTTGATTACGGCTCAAGAGGTTGCAGGTTTGAATCCTGCCGAGGTCACATCATTCCCCTCTTTTTATTGAGGGGTTTTTTCAAGATGTTTTCATAATTAAGGATACTCTGATATTATATTTATTGAGCTTTTATATTTGAATTAATTAATTTGAGAGTATTATAACTTCCACCTTTAGGAGCTGTTCTTGCATTTAAGGGCATATAAGATTTCCACGACCAGTGTGGATCAGAATATGTCCCATACCACTCTTTAAATTCACTAAATATTTTAAGGCTATCTTTTACTGTAAAATCTCTATAGAACCCATGATCATAAACAATTTTGTTATTTAAAAATTTATAAGCTGTAGGAGCTTTTAAAGGTTTATGAGAAGAACATCCTACTATAAATAATATGATTGACATACTCAAAAATAATATGCTAGAAACAATTTTAATTTTATTCATAAGACATCTGAAGTTATTGAATTTAGATTCAATAATAGTTTTCAAGTTGATGTGTTGAAATTAATACTAATTTATACAGATTTAATTTAATTGAAATAATAAGATAAATAATAAGTTTTTCTGATTTTACTATTATCTAATACAATCTTTTTACATTGACTTAAATGAAGATTTATTTGATATTTATGTATGTTTATAAGTGAGAATGAAGTAATGTTGTGGAATAATGTTTGACTGAAAAGCTTTGTTATAGACTTCTCACTTTAATAAATAATCATTATCTTATTGGGGATTAATTGCTATGAAAAGGAAAACTTAAAATTTAATCCCCTTTTATTTTACTTACAAAATTAAACTTTTTGATTATACACTTCATTCTGGAAGGTTTTATTTAATATATTTTTTGTACTTTAAATTTAAAGTAGAATCGCATGAAATTTAAAATCTCTGCTGCTGCCTGGCTTGTAATTATTATGTATGCTTTTATGATACTTTGTATTGGAATATATATGTTTTAATATGAAGAAAATCGGATGGGTGAATTGGGTAATGATAATATGTATGATTATTGTTGGTATGTGTCTTTTATATATTAATTCTTAATGTTTAATAATTATTGTAGTTGGTGAATAGATTCCAAATGTAAATGAATTTAATGCAAGGTCGATAAAAGAGTGTTTCGTGATTATAGTATAGTTCTCTTTATCAATAATTTTTTTCATCTCTGGAATATCAAATGAAAACAAACCATTAATTAAGTGCGTTTGTTTAAAATTAATTGTATTGTTCCCTTGAGCTCCTTCTCCAACAATAATTTTGGTTGTATAACAAGATGTTAACATTAGGATTAGTAAAGAATAAAAAATACTTTTCATTTTTTTTAATTTAAAATTAAGTTTCTCTGATTTGTATAAAACATTTTATTTTTTGTGAAATTTTTGTGATTTTATGATGAAATAAATAGGAGAAATTATTAAAAACGCAGACCATATCAAAATTGTGTTTTGTTTCTCAAAAATCATAAAAGATAATTGGAATACAAAAAAAGAGTACACTGCTTGCTGTTTAAAAAATCTTTTGAAAAAAATTAAATAATTTTTAATATCAAACTTCTTTCTTTTTTCTTCTGACATTGTATTATAACCAGACAATAAAAATTTAGCATTGTCTTGATTAATAAAATATGATATTGAGATATATAAAACAGAGACAAAAATTACTGGAATATATAACGACATTATTAAACAAAATTATATGTAATCATTTAAAGCTCTATTAGTTCTCCATCTAGAGTACCACGATAGAAAACATTATTTTTGATTAATAAAATCTCTCCATATTTCCCTAATTTCATACTGGAGTCTACACAATAAATAATGTTATCATAAAATTCTAAAATATTGTCATTTGAAGAGTGTCCAACAACTATGCGCTTTGCCTCTATCTTATCTAATAATTTATTTAATTGCTTATCTGTAATGTCATGGTAATAATAACCTCGATACCATGTCAAACTTTTTTCTCCAAAATAGATATTATAAAAATTATTTGAAACCATTTCATCAATTGATAAATCAATAGATTCTCTCATATCCCTATTTATTTTTTCAAGATCAAAATCTACACTTGAGAAAAATTCCTTTGAAATTCCTCCGTGAGTGAACATTATATCGTTTATCTTAATTATAGTTGACTTTGATCTCAACCACCTTCCAATAACAGTATTTTTACCATATAGTTCTTTATATTCTATTCCAAGTAAAGATGGTGTTTTGTGATACTTAGTGTTTATATATCTTAAATCATTTTGAAGTATCATGTACTCATGATTGCCGAGAAGAAAATGGACATAGCCTCCTTTTTTTTTAGCTTGAATTTCAAGGTCATACAAAAACCATAAAACTTCATTGACTTGATCCCCTCTATCAAAGACATCTCCAACTATTACAAAATGACCATCTCCAAAAGTCCATTTTAGATCTTCATCAATAATTTTATTGTTTTTAAGTAATTCAATGAGCAAATCATATTGTCCGTGTATATCACTTAATGCAGCAATTTTGTTTATATTATTAAAAATAGCAGGGTTGGGAAAATATTCTGTATTGAAGTTATCTTTTTCTAATCTTTCTGAAGATACAACTCCATTTTTAATAGATTTTCTTAAAAAATGATCTTCTTCTATAAATACATAGGGGCCATCTGAAATGGACGGATATTGAAAATCTACTGTGTGTTTTTGTGGGAGACTAATCTTTTTTTGTCCAAAAGAAATGAATGTAATTAGAAAAAATAAATAAAGTGTTCTTTTCATATTGCAAAACTAAATAAATGTTTCCATTATGATATCTATGCTTAGAAAAACTTATGTATAGCTTTTTAATTTAAAAATAAATTTAATTTAAGTAAGGAGCTAAAAATTCTAAGAGAAGTAAAAACCAACCTATTATAATTAATAATCCACCCAAAGGCGTTATGGGTCCTAAAATTTTTAAATTTTTATTAAACAAAGTTTGAGTCGACAGAAAAAAAATACTAAAAGAGAAAAGAATAGTACCAACAGTTATTAATACAGATATCCATATTGTAATATCGAGATATAATTGGGAGATGATTAGAAGTGATAGGCCATGATATATTAAATATTTAACACCTATTTCAAATGATTGAATTTCCGATTGGGTAATTTTATTTTTTAGATAATGAGATCCGAATGCACCAAGAATAACAGATAACAAACAAAACACAGTTCCAATTATTTCGGTTATGTATAACATATTTATTTAAGTAACTAATAATTTTTGCGTTTATATAGCTAAAAATCATTAGCATCTTTTAGATTTTAGATTATCTTATTTCTTTAATTAACTTAAGTATCTCTTTAACTTTTTCCTCGAGAGCATTATAGTCTTTTGCTATTAGAATATCATTAGAAATTAATTTTGAACCTATTCCTACACAACTTACTCCAGAATCAAACCAACCTTTTAAATTCTCTTTACTTGTATTGACTCCTCCCGTTGGCATAATTGAAGTCCATGGTTGAGGACCTTTTATGGCTTTGACAAATTCTGGTCCGTATATACTACCCGGAAATAATTTTATTAACTCACATCCCATTTCTTCAGCCCTTGAAATCTCAGTTAATGATCCACAACCAGGGGACCACAAAACTTTTCTTCGGTTACATATTTTTGCTATATCCTTCCTAAAAACTGGTGTAACAACGAAATTAGCTCCAGCTAACATATATTGTGAAGCTGAAGAGGAATCAGTAATTGAGCCCACTCCAAGGATCATTCCAGGTAATTCATTGATTGCAAATTTGTTTAAGTCTTTAAAAATTTCAAAGGCAAAATCTCCCCTATTAGTAAATTCTAGTAGACGTGATCCTCCATAATAACAAGCTTTTAAAACATTTTTAGCAACCTCAATATCAGAATGATAAAATAAAGGAACCATACCTGAATTTTCCATTTGATTAATTACCTCTATTCTTGAATACTTTGCCATTATTTATATATTATCTTACCACTCTGCCTGATGCGTCACCACTCATTAACTTTTTAACCTCTGCTATTGTAACTAAATTAGCATCACCTTTAATTGTATGCTTCAAACACGAAGCAGCAACTGCATAATCCAAAGCCATTTGATTATCTTCAGGAAAATGAATTAGTCCATAAATTAATCCCGCCATAAACGAATCTCCACCCCCTACTCTATCTACAATATGTGTAATTTGATATTCTTTACTTTTAAACATATTTTCCCCATCAAAAAGAATTCCAGACCAAACATTATGTGATGCAGATATCGATCCCCGTAGAGTTATAATTACTTTTTTTGCCCTTGGAAATTTGTTTAGCATTTGTTCACAAACAGATAAAAATGATTCTGCTTTTACATTTTTACCATTTTTATTTACGTCTATTGCTTCAGGTTTAATACCAAAATGTTTTTCTGCGTCCTCTTCATTTCCTAAAATAATATCACAATAAGAAGTTAATTCTGTCATTATTTTTTCACGATCACAATCATATTTCCATAGCTTTTCACGATAATTTAAGTCAGTTGAAATTGTGATTCCCATTTCACTGGCAATTTTTATGGCTTCTAAACATGCGTCTGCTGCACTCTTTGAAATTGCTGGTGTAATTCCTGTCCAATGAAACCATTGAGCATTTTTAAATATATTTTCCCAATCTACCATACCAGGTTCAATCTGAGACATTGCTGAATTAGATCGGTCATAAATAACTTTACTTGCTCTATTAACTGCTCCAGTTTCAAGAAAATATAACCCTAATCTTTCCCCTCCCTCAATTATATATTTTGTTCCTACATTATGTTTTCTCAACTCCATAAGTGCAGATTGTCCAATATCATTGTTAGGTAGACGTGTAATAAATTCAACAGGAATACCAAAATTAGCCAATGATATAGCGACGTTTGCTTCTCCACCTCCATAAATAATATCAAAACTATTGGCTTGTGAAAAGCGTAAATAACCCTTAGTTGCAAGCCGCATCATGATTTCACCAAAGGTTATTAAATTTTTCATAATCAAATTTAAGATATATTTTTATAAAAATAATTCTTTAGATATTGCCCTTTTTCAATTGATTAATTGCGTAATTAGCCGCTCTTGCTGTGATGGCCATGAAAGTTAATGAAGGGTTTTGAGTACTAGTTGAAGTCATGCATGATCCATCTGTGACAAAAACATTCTTGCAATGATGCAATTGATTCCATGAATTTAATAATGAGGTATTTGGTTCTCTACCCATACGAACTCCCCCCATTTCATGAATATCGTTTCCTGGTCTTCGATTGTTGTCACTTATTTTTATTTTAGAAAAACCAGCTTTAGTATACATTTCAGAAAATTGTTCATAAAAATCCTGAATCATTTTTTCATCATTATCATCATAATCTACATCTATATTTAAAAGCGGAATACCCCATTGATCAGTTTTTTCTTTATCTAATGTAACCATATTTGATACTTTTGGAATAGTCTCACCCATCATATGAGATCCAACACTCCATATGCCAGTTTCTTTCGTTTTAAGCAAATTATTTTTTAAATTTTCACCTATTCCTTCTTTGGATGTATATCGAATAGGTGTTGCCTGAAAACCAGCTGCATAACCTCTTAAAAAATCTGTTTCTTGTTTAAATACATTTCTAAATCTAGGTACATAGTGAGTGGTTGGCTTAGCTCCTTCAGTAGTAAACTCAGAAAATCCCTCATATTCTGCACTTATTGTTGCCCTGTAATTGTGAAATGCAATGTACTTGCCCAATAATCCACTGTCATTTCCCAAACCATTTGGAAAACGTTTAGATTTAGAATTCAATAGAATTAAGTTCGTGTTTAAAGTAGATGCTGTAACAAAAAGAACTTTAGCAAAATAATCTTTACTAGATTTAGTAATTGAATCAATTACTCTCACGCCAATAGCCTTTCGTTGATCTTCGTCATATAAAACAGAATGAACAACCGAATTTGATTTTAAGGTTAAATTACCTGTATTCAATGCCCAGGGAATAAGTGTTGAATTTGCATTGAAATAGCCGCCAAGTGGACAACCCCTCTGACAAATATTTCTACTCATACATAAACCTCGTCCTTGTTTAATAAAAATTGGACGGCTTTCTGTTAGATGTGCACAACGACCATAAATTACATGACGGTCTTTGTAATTTTTTTTGACTTGATTACTAAAATATTGCTCAACCACGTTGGATTCCCAAGGCTTGAGAAACTCCCCATCTGGTAAAATTTCTAAACCGTCTTTATTACCGCTTACACCTACAAAACGTTCAACATAAGAATACCAATTCTCCAAATCTTTATATCTTATGGGCCAATCAACAGCAAAACCGTCTCTCGCAGGACCCTCAAAATCAAAATTACTCCAGCGTTGAACTTGTCTTGCCCACATTATAGACTTACCTCCTACTTGATACCCTCGAATCCAATCGAAAGGTTTTATCTGATTGTATTTATGTTCATTATCCTTTACAAAAAAATGTTTTGCATCCTCACGATAAGCATAACATCTTGATACGATTGGATTTTCTTTAAGATCTTTTGAAGTTAACCTTCCCCTGTGTTTTAATTCCCAAGGCTGGAGATTTGTTGTAGGATAGTCTTTAATATGCTCAATATTAGGCCCTCTTTCTAAAAGTAATGTATTTAGACCTTGCTCAGTAAACTCCTTCGCAGCCCATCCACCAGTCATTCCTGCTCCAATTACAATAGCATCAAATTTATTTTCCATTCGAAATAAAAATCTTATAAAGGAACTTTACCTATATACCTTCCAGGCATAAATTCAAATTTTAAATATTTTTTCATATAGTTTTCGGAGGTTTCAAAATGAAGTAAAGAAAACTCTTTCAAGTATTCTAAAAATGTTAATATGTTATCTTTCTTTTCTTTAAAATTTTTTAAAATAAATATTTCTTGTTCATTAGGTAAGATATCTTCAAATTCTTTTTTTTCCTCTGATGATAGAGCTAATTGAAATGCTTCAAATCCCGATGAAAATTTATCTCTTTGATCCTTATCCAAACAATCATTTACGATAGTTAAAACAAAATGACCTCTATTTTCAGAAGTTGGGAAATTAATTTTGTCACTTGGCAAAATCACTTCACAAATAGAATTAATAAGCCGTTTCTCTTTCCTTTTGAGTTTTGGAAAATTAGAATAATTAAAATCAGGATTTAAATCACAGGAGTAAGGAAGAAAAAAAACACCCCCTGTAATTAAACTTATATTTTTTAAAGCAACTCTTCTTAACATCAAAAATTAATCGAATTAAGTTTAAAAATTTCTATATGCACCCGATAGAAACTTATTTGCTTCTTTTTCTAAGAAGCTCGCACTATCATTATCCCAGTGCAGTGTTTTGTTAGGGAAACGACCTGCAATAACTCCAAGAAGTATAGTCTCAGTCAATCGTGAAGCATATGAAAAAGGTGCTGATACTATATCCTTACCTAAACAAGCATCAACAAATTGGTGGTAATGCTTAGGTGCATCTCTTTCATAGTCATTTTGAGTATTGCCTAGCTCATCATTTGGATCATACTTTTTAATATCAATTTCTACATATTTACCATCAACTATATGTCTTGGTCTTTCCATGAAATGAGGTAAAAGCAATCTTCCTTTTTCTCCCATAAACATAGCTCCTTGAAGAGGAAGTTTATCACGGTTAGGTAGTTTTAAATCCTTATGATTACTTGGCATGCCTGGCCCATCTGACCAGATCCAAGTTAATGTTTCAGTTGTATATTTTGTGCCAGGAAAGGTATAAGTTACATTATTATTTACAGGAAAACCATAACCGTTAGGCTTTCTACATTTATTTTTAACTGTAAGTGGAACATCAAGAGCTAAAGCATTATATGGTGTATCGAAAATATGAACTCCCATATCACCTAAAGTTCCACATCCATAATCAACCAGTTTTCGCCAATTCCCTGGATGATAATATTTTTCTTTAAATGGCCTTTCAGGTGACGTACCTAACCATAAATTCCAATTTAGTTCTGATGGAATTTGGTCTTCACCTTTTGGTTCTGGTCCATCATATCCCCAATTTTTAGGTGACCATGCTCTTACGGTGTGAACTTTCCCAATAATTCCTGATTGTATTAACACAGTTGCTAGTTTATAATCGTAAAAAGAATGAACTTGTATTCCCATTTGAGTAACTAATGCTTTTTCTTCAGCAATTTTTTTCATCGCTCTTGCCTCAGATACAAAATGAGTCAATGGTTTTTGACAGTAAACTGGTTTGTTCAATTCCATAGCCATCATTGATGCAGGAGCATGTGTGTGATCAGGAGTTGAAACTACAACTGCGTCAATTTCATTTGAAATTTCTTTTAACATAACCCTGTAATCCTTAAATATTTTTGCATTTGGATATAATTTGTGCGCCTTTTCTAAATTATTAGAATCAACATCACATAAAGCGGTAACCTCAACAGATTTGTGCGAAGCTATTGACTTTAAATCATCTGCACCCATACCTCCAACTCCTACATGAGCTGTTTTAAGTTTTAAATTCTTTGGAGTTACTGATGCTATTAGCGAAGACGGCATTAATGTTGAAGATGCCAAAATCGCTGTTGATTTTAAAAAATCTCTTTTTTTCATTGAATTAAGTGTTATAGTTTTCTAATTTTTATGTTTCTGAACCACAAATCGCTTCCGTGATCTTGAAATCCTATATATCCTGATTTAAATTTACCATAATCTGGAGTATTATCCCACTTTCCTGAGTTTTTCTTTTCATACCATTCTTCTGACCAAGGAACAAACGATAAAACCTTTTTACCATTCAGCCAGTATTCTGCTTTTGTTTCGGTAAAAATTATTTTGGAATTATTCCATTGACCTGCAGGATTTAAATCTTTTAATTTTGGATCTGCTGCATACATAGCATAGTCTGATGAAGTTTTTTGAAGTGGATGTAATTGTGATGGGTTTTCAAAACCAACACTTTTGTTTGCTTCTGTTAAATCATGTATAGAAGCATAATTTTCATCATCAATTAATTGATATTCTGGCGCAACTTCTTGAGGTCCATCATAACCCTCTTTAATATGATATAGAATTCCGCTATTCCCTCCTACTGGAATTTTCCATTCAACATATAATTCAAAATTATCAAACATTTCATCTCCATATATAATATCTCTACTACCTCTATAATCAAAATCCTGTTCTAAGATTTGTTCTGTTTTAAAAGTAAGAACGCCATCAATTATTTTCCAACCGGGTGGCATCTTAGATTCATTATAGGCTCTCCAACCTTTCGTTGAAGTTCCGTCAAATAAATATACCCAGTCTGATTTATTATTTTTGTTTGACTCACAATTAATAATAAAATTTAAAATAAACGTAATAAAAAATATATGTTTAAATTTTTTAATCATAATAACCTTATTAGAATAATTTTAAATATAACGACCATCTTTTTACCTAAAAAATAAAATTTAAAAAAAATGGGGAAAAATATTATATTTGTTTATTAAATTTTTTTAAATGAAACTGATAAAGTCTTTAATAATAGTATTGTTTTTAAGTTTAAACTTAAATGCCCAAACAAGTGAAAATCCTTGGGCAATTGCAGTTGGTGCTGATCTTATAAACCTTCAAGGTGATGATGTTAACTCTGGATTAAACTTTGGCGCTCCTGCACTAAGTTTATCTCGTTATTTAACTTCAGGTCTTTCTGTCGGTGTTAGATATGGATTAGGGGCTGCTGAACCACAAGATAACGTAGATCGTGATTACTCCTACTTAGATGGTGTTCTACGATTCAATTTTAGTGAAGAAAATACAATTCCATATCTTTTTGGAGGTTATGGATTAAGTAGATTCGCTGATGGAATGGATAAGGAAGGTATGTTTCCATCAGGTGAATCTGGAAGAACAATCTTTGGAGGTATAGGTGTTGATATCCCGATAAGTGATCAAGTAAATATCAATGTGAGTACTTCGTATAGAGGTACACAAGAAACTAATGATTCCTATAACCACCTACAACATATTATAGGTTTGAGCTATAACTTTGGTGCTGGTGATGCCGATGGTGACGGTGTTTCTGATAAAAAAGACGAGTGTCCAGATGTTCCTGGTCTGAAAGAATTTAACGGCTGTCCTGACACAGATGGCGATGGAATCCCAGATAAAGATGATAAGTGTCCAGAAGAGGCAGGATCAAAAGAACTTCAAGGATGTCCCGATAGTGATGGTGACGGTGTTGCTGATGCTGATGACGCTTGTCCTAATGAAGCTGGATCTGTTGAAATGAATGGTTGCCCTGATAGTGACGGTGACGGTGTTGCTGATAACATGGATCGTTGTCCTGATGTTGCAGGTGATGCTGCAAATGGAGGATGTCCATTTACAGATTCTGACGGTGATGGTGTTCCAGACAAGGACGACAATTGTCCAAATGAGGTGGGTACAGCTTCTAATAATGGATGTCCCGACGAACCAACAGACTTAGTAAGTTTTATTAATGGAGAAAACAGTAGAATTTTATTTGGTGCAAGTAGCTCTAAATTAGACAGTTCTGACATGGAAAAAATTGATAAATTAAAAAGTTTGTTAGATCAATATCCTACATCATCAATTAGCATTGAAGGGCACGCATCAAGTGACGGTAGTGAGGCTTATAACCAGAAACTTTCTGAAAGAAGAGCGGATGCAGTAAAAGCTGCTTTAATTGAAAAAGGTATCTCCGAAGATAGACTTTCTACTGTAGGATATGGAGAAAACAAGCCAATTGAATCAAATGGAACTGCTAAAGGTAGATCCATGAATAGAAGAGTGCAAATTAACAGAAGTACTCAAATAAATTTAATGCAGAAATAATCTGTACAATATAATTATTAAAAACCTTCACTTGTAGTGAAGGTTTTTTTTTAAAAATATAATGAAAAAGATATTATACTTATTATTAATTTGCTTTTGTGTAAAAACTCAAGCTCAAAAAAGAAAAATTCCTGTAGATACTATTGTTGTTACAAATCACACAACTCTAATTAAAGGAAAAACTGTAAAATATGAGGCACAAACTGGAATGCAACCAATTTGGAACGAAGATGGTAATCCTATAGCAACATTATTTTATACTTTTTATCGTAGAACCGATATAAAAAACATTAATAAAAGACCTTTAATTTTTTCATTTAATGGAGGGCCTGGATCTGGTTCCGTTTGGATGCATATTGCATATACTGGTCCAAAGGTTTTAAAAATTGACGAAGAAGGATTTCCTGTACAACCTTATGGTTATAAAAGTAATCCTAACTCAATTTTAGATGTAGCAGATATTGTATTCATTAATCCAATAAATACTGCCTTTTCTAGGATTTTAGATATAGACGGTAAAAAACCCGAACGAGAACAATTTTTTGGAGTTAATGAGGATATAGAATACCTAGCTGAATGGATAAACACATTTGTAACTAGAAAAGAACGTTGGGAATCTCCAAAATATATTATAGGTGAAAGTTACGGAGGAACAAGAGTAATGGGATTATCTGCTGCTTTACAAGAAAAACAATGGATGTATTTGAATGGTGTAATAATGGTATCTCCCGCAGACTATAAAGTTACTAGAATAGGTGGACCTGTATCTACAGCTTTAAACTTGCCTTATTATGCAGCTTCGGCATGGTTTCACAAAAAATTAAAATCAGAATATCAAAATAAAGACCTAACTGAATATTTACCAGAAGTTGAGGATTTTACAATTTATAAACTTATTCCTGCATTGACAAAAGGAGGTTTTATCTCCAGTGAAGAGCGCTTAAAAATAGCAAAAAAAATGTCTGATTATTCTGGATTAAAATTAGAATCAATTCTTCAAAATAATTTAGAAGTCCCTAATTACTTTTTTTGGAAAGATTTATTAAGAGATCAAGGGAAAACTATAGGTAGATTAGATTCAAGATACATTGGGATCGACAAAAAAGAAGTTGGTACACGTCCAGATTATAGTGCTGAATTAACATCATGGGAACATTCATTTACACCTGCAATTAATCATTACATAAGAAAAAACTTAAATTTCAAAACAGATTTAAAATATAATGTTTTTGGTCCGGTTGATCCTTGGAATTTTGATAATGATAATACACGAGAAGATCTTAGAAGAGCTATGGCTGAAAACCCTTATTTGAATGTACTTATTCAATCAGGTTATTATGATGGTGCAACCACATATTTTAGCGCTAAATATACTATGTGGCAAACAGATCCTAGTGGTAAAATGAAAAAACGGTTTACTTTTAAAGGATATAGAGGTGGTCATATGATGTACCTGCGAAATGAGGATTTAATAAAAGCGAATGATGACTTAAGAGATTTTATTTTAAAAACTTTATCCAAAGGGAAACCTGCAAAATATTAGCTTTTAAACATCACAAATTTCTACTGCTTTAGTTAGAGAGTTTATTCCAAAATTTGTTTTATCTCTAGGAATAAATTCTTGGGCAACATAACCTTGAAATCCAGTCTCTTTTATAGCTTTCATAATTGGTGGATAAAATAATTCTTGTTTTTCATCTAATTCATTTCGACCTGGAACACCCGCGGTATGATAATGTCCATAATACTTATGATTCTCTCTTATAGTATGAATAATGTCACCTTCCATTATTTGCATGTGATATATATCATATAAAAGCTTAAAATTATTAGACCCTAACCGTTTGCATAACTCAACCCCCCAAATTGAATTATCACACATATAATCGGAATGATCAACTTTTGAATTTAAAAGTTCCATATGTAATATTACGCCATGGTCCTCTGCAATAGGAATAATTTTTTTAAGACCCCTAATGCAATTTTCCATTCCTTCTTTATCGCTTATATTCCTCCTATTTCCACTAAAACAAATCAGATTGGTCCAACCTGCGTCTGCAACTTGTTTTATATGTCGAGTAAAATGCATAATTAAATCTTTATGAAATCTTTTATCACACCAGCCATTTGTTAAACTCCTTGCAGATTTACCCTCGAGATCTCCGTAACACATAGTAGAAATAAGATCATACTTTTTTAAAATATCCCAACCCTCAGCTCCAATAAGATCTATACCTACCAAACCTATTTTTTTAGCCTCTTTAGCTAAATCTTCTAATTGCATATTACCATAGCACCAATGGCACACAGATTGTTTAATGTTTCCTTTTAGTTTGAATGTTTTATTTTTAATCAACGGAGTGAATTTAGGAATAGTTATAGCTGAGGAGCCCAGTGCAAGAGTTTTAATTGCATCTCTTCTTTTTATATTTTTTTGACTTTTCATGATATGGTTTTAAACTCATTAGTGTAATATTAAAAACAAATTACTGATTTTTTTCCCATTCCCAAGCATTTTTTAATGCTTCTTCCAGACTATATTTGGATTTCCAGCCAATTTTTTTTTCAATCTTTTTAATGTCAGCAAAAGCAGCTTCGGTATCTCCAGTTCTTGGTTCATTATATTCAAAAGGAACTTCCTCACCTGTCACTTTTTCAAAAGTTTTAATAAGTTCTAAAACGCTTACCCCAGATCCAGTTCCAACGTTAAAAGTCTCATAGATTGATTTTTCATTTGAAATTAAAAAGTCTAAACTATCAATATGAGCTTGAGCTAAATCCATGACATGAATATAATCTCGAATGCAGGTCCCGTCTGGTGTATTATAATTTGATCCAAAGACTTTCAATACAGAATGTTTCCCCATCACAGTTTGTGTTAAAAAAGGAACTAAATTTTGCGGTACTCCTCTAGGATTTTCTCCAATTTTTGAAGTTGGGTGTGCTCCAATAGGATTAAAATAACGAAGTGAAATGGCACTAAAATTTGGATAAGCTTTACATGTATGCTTTATAATTTGCTCTCCTACTTGTTTTGTATATCCATAAGGCGAAGTTGGAGGTTGATAAGGTGTACTTTCCTTAATTGGTAATTTTTTTGCTTGACCATAGACTGTACATGAAGAGCTAAAAATCAATGGAATTCTTTTAGTAGAGATTAATTCAAGAAGATTCAGGAGACCAACTACATTATTTTGATAATAGTCTAATGGTATTTTATGACTTTCTTCTACAGCTTTGTATGCAGCAAAATGAATTACGCCCTTAATATCAACATGTTCATCTAATAAAATTCTTAATGAGCTTTTATCTCTAATGTCAATGTTTTCAAAAATAGGAGATTTACCTGTTATTTTATTTATGCCATCTAGAACACTTTCACTAGAATTTTCAAGATTATCTAAGCACAATACTTCAAAATCCTTATCAAGGAGAAGAGTTGTAACATGTGAACCAATATAGCCTAAGCCTCCAGTTACAAGTATTTTCAAAAATTGTAATTTAGGTTAATTCCCATCCTTTACGATAATTTCGTGAAACAAATTGGTTGGCTTCATCGAAATTTGTGATTTTCATAGCTTTACCATCCCATAATAATTTTTTTCTACCAATATAATTAGGAACATCGTATCCATACTCTTTTCTTAAAGACTTCCCTTCAACCATATAACTTCTTATAGCTATATTACCCATTAGTACCGTTTCGGTTAGTGGTCCTGAAAAATCAAAAGATGAGGTTAAATTATTGTGCTCTTTGCTATTAAATCCAGCTTTACATGCGTCCACCCATTTTCTGTGGTGACCAAAACTAGGCTCATTTATTTTTATTTTTTCTCCTTCAATTAATTCGCCACCTTTCAGATAAAGTCTTGGATTATAACCATAATCTCCACATGTAATTACACCTTTTTCTCCAATTATCATTACTCCTCCTTCTTCAATAGTTACATCAGGCGGAAGTAATTCAGGGTGGAATGGTTTGATTCCTCCATCCATCCATGTGAATTTTATATTACTGCTGTTTTTCGAAGTGGCATCAAAATTGAATGCTATTGCGGCAGACGGAGGACAACCGTCAGGTGAATAGTCAGCCGACCACATTTTTGTATGAATTTTTCCAATACTACATTCAACAGAAGTTGGGTATTTTAAGTTCAAAGCTTTAAAGGGTACATCCATTAAATGACAACCCATATCTCCAAGAGCTCCAGTTCCATAATCCCACCATCCTCTCCAATTAAAAGGATGCATATTTGGGATATATTCAGTATTTTTTGCAGGTCCTAACCACAGGTCCCAATCTAATTCTTTTGGTTTTAATGATGCATTAGCTTTAGGTTTATTAATTCCTGATGGCCATACAGGTCGATTAGTCCAAACATTAACTTCTGAGATTGTACCGATAACTTTATTATCAATCCATTTTTGTATTTGTAATTGATCAGGATTAGATGCTCCCTGATTTCCCATTTGAGTGACTATTTTTTTAGATCTAGCCATTTCGGTCAAATATCTAGCCTCATAAACATTATGTGTTAATGGCTTTTCAACATAAACATGGACTCCCCTGTTCATTGCATATGAAGCGGCTACAGCATGATTATGGTCTGGGATTGCTATAGTTACAGCATCTATATCTTTTTGTTTATCGAGCATTTTTTTAAAGCTCTTATAAAGTTTTGCCTTAGGGAATTTTTTTACAGTTCTTGATGCACTTCCAGAAAAGTCTACATCACAGAGTGCTACAACTCTTTCCCTTCCACCAACGGTTGCATTGGTGATGTCTCCTGCTCCTTGTCCCCCAGCTCCAATAGCTGCAATTGCAAGTTGATCACTAGGTGCAGTGTATCCTAAACCACCTAACACATTTCTCGGTACTATAAATAGTGAGCTTGCCACAACGCTTTTTTTGATAAAGGATCTTCTTTTTAATCCTTTTGACTTTGTTTTTTTATTTTCCATTTGTCAATTTTTGAATTCTAATTAACTAAAATACAAATAATTCAACCTAACAAAAATTATTAAGGCGCTAAAAATTTTCCCTTCCAATCGTCTTTTACGCTATAAACCGAACGAATATGATTAGGTCTTTTGAGCTTTAGGTATTCTATTTCTTTTGCTTCAAATACAATTTTAACAAAATTATTTTTTTTTATGTTGTGCTGAACCTCATCTGGACTTTTTATTTCTGATCCTGGAATTAAAACACTAGAATAATCTTTTTTACTTGATTCAGGTAATAGATTATAAATATCAAGTTCAGTTAAAAATTTTTTTAAATCAAGATCAATAATTAATTGAATTAGTCTAGACGAATCATAAAATAAGAATTGGGCCTCTGGGAATAATTTAAGCTCCTCTATTTTACTAGACCTAATGTCAGAATAAATTGCAAATTCAAAGTTTTCTGGATTAAACTCTCTAAGCACAACAGTCCTTAATTTAGGACCTCCATCTTTTTTTATAGTTGCTAATGTTAAATAACGAAAAGGATGTTTTTTATGAATAAGAGCAGCGCTTAGTTGCTTTTTACAATCTTCAAGAATTAAATTTAACATCTATCTTTTATTAGTTTTAATCCAATTTTGAGTTCTTAATAAAGCATTTTGTTCTATATCCTTCCAAAAGAGGTTGACATCAGCAAAGTGATAATTTTTTATGAATGATAAAAAAAACCTTTTTCTTATCCTTGGAAGTGATGACCAAAGCATCCCATCAATTTTTTGGATATTCAGGCTTTGAGGATAAATTTTTTTTTCATATCCCAATACCCCTAGATGTTTTTCTCTTGGTCCAAATACGCTTTTGTCCCATGTAATTGGATTTGAAACTACCCCTCCTCTATACCAGTCATCATATTTTTTTGGTAAATGATTTTTTTTATAGGTATTCCAACTTACAAAACCACCAATTTCGTTTGGTTCCTCAAGAAAAGGGATGTGCTCAAATTCATTTTTATAAATTCTAGCTCCTATTAAATATGCAGCAATTAGTCTTTTTTGCAAGGGTTTACCATCGAAAAATTCTTTTAGAAGCCTTTTTCCATGAATTGAACCCTGACTATGCGAAGCTATGATTATTGGTCTGGATTCATTAAAGTTTTCTAAAAAGTGAATGAAAGCCTTTTTTACATCTTGATAAGCGATTACCCCTGCTTGCTTTCCTTGAGTTGCATATGGTTCAACAAATATCCTGTAATGAGCTTGACGATAAAAAGGCACGTAAAGGTTTGCTGCTTTTACCCATGCTGAGGCTTGATTGACTACTGCTTTTTCTATAACATCCTTTCTTGTTATCGGATTGTAAATATCTGAATTCCAATTTTCATCTTTTCTATCAACAAAAAGGGTAGGATATATATAAAATACATCCGCTTCCTTTTTGTTTGGTTTTCCAACTAACTGCGTTAATGAAGAATTCCATTTATCAGGAAGCACAGCCCAACTTATGGTTTGATTGTAATTTGGGGCAGGCGGTAAATTTTCTAGATTGAATTCTGAAGACATGTAGGTAGCTTTACATGAGATCAAGAATAAAATTAATATAAATGAAAATGAAATACTTTTCTTTTTCAATCTCAATTTTTTCCAAATATAGAGAATGTATTTTTTATAAATATTAGTCTTTAATTCAAAATTACAGTTCTAATTGATGGATTAAATGGACTGTCAATTAGTTCACCTGAAGAATTTATAAGTTCTAATTTTATTTTAACTTGTCCCTTGGGAAGACCTTCAATATAGTATGGTGACCATTCATCAATTAAAAATTCTTCACCATTAATTGTCGCTCTAACCTTATTTCCATTCTTAGAAATCGTGGTGTTTACTAAATAAAAATCTAATAATAGTTTTTTTGTGTCCTGACCTGTATAAGTCCCTTTTGGTCTACTATAAAAAAGATATTGTTTATCTAAATCTATTTTCTCTAAATCACCATATTGAGTAAATATATATGCATTTTTATTTTTTACAGATTCATGATAAGATCTTGATAAAAAAGCAAGTATAACTCCATTATCTGGATCGAGTTTTTTTTTGAATTTATTTGTGTAGTGGGCTGAGTAAGGATTATTATTAATAATTAAGTGAATGTGCTGACCTTTTTTTGAATTAGCTAAGCTATATTGAAATTCATGCTCAGTTTGAGCACCAAGTTTATAATTTTTAACATCAAATGAAAATTCTAATTCACTTCTTGAATTTAGTTCATTTAAAACTAATGCAGCGTCTTCATATTTTGGAGAACCCTCTACTTTTGAAATTTTAATTTTATTATTATCACACGAAAATGCAAACAGTGCGGATAAAATAATTATATAATATTTTCTCATGATATTGCTTTTAGGCTAATTTATTGGGAAACTTTTAATTTAAAAAATAAATTAATCATTAATAATCCCATTGTCTAGTTATGTCTAGTTTTTTCTGAACTTCTATTTCTTCCTTTGGAATAACTTTAAGGAATGAAGGATGTTGTTCAATAGCAAATTCTATTTTTTCTATTATTTTCTCAAGATTCTCGTTTTCATAATCAATTTCTAATGGATCTTTAATTATCATAGATTGGAGAATTCCTCTCTTCTTAATCATTAATCCTTTTTTGTCGAAAGAACGCCTAAAACCATCTATCACGATGGGTATAACAATTGGTTTGTAATGCTTGATAATATGCGCTGTTCCTTTTCTAACAGGCTTAAATGGTTTTGTAGTTCCTTGCGGAAAGGTTATAACCCAACCATCCTTCAATGCCAACCCGATGTTTGATATATCACTCATTTTAACTTGTCTATTAATTGTTTTACCAGCTTCTCTCCAAGTTCGTTCTATTGATACAGAACCTGCATAAGCAAGAATTCGAGGTAATAATCCTGATTTCATTGTTTCTTTAGCAGCAACATAATAAATATTCAATTTTGGGTTCCATAAATAACCCACATTTTTAATACTATCGATTCTACCACTAAGACTAGCATTAAATACATGTAACATTGCTACAACATCTGCAAAGTAGGTCTGGTGGTTGGAAATAAACAAAACATTTTTGTCTGGAAGATTTTTTATAATATCAGAACCCTCAATTTTAAGCTCATTGAACCCTCGGTATCTTCTGTGGGTCATAAAGCCCATATATCGTATCAACCACTTTTTTAATAATAAATAATGACCGAATGGATTTTTTTTTAGCATTAGTTCGGCGAAAAATCAAATATAAAATTAATTTAATTCAAGAGAAGCTAATAAAGATTTAAATTCTGACAATATCATAGCAGTTGCCCCCCAAATAATGTGTCCCTTGTATGTGTAACATGGGATTAAAGAATCATTTTGATATTCATTTATTAAGATTTTCTTTTCTATTTTTAATTTCTTCAGCTCTTCTATTGATATTTCTATATGTAAAGCTACCTCTCTAGAATCAGGATTAAATTTTGGATAAAAATTCTCATAGGCTAAATAAGGAGTTACAATAAAATTACTAGGAGGAATATATAAGGGTGTTAAGGCAAATAAATCTTTCTTTAAGTCAATATTAATTCCTAATTCCTCACCGCATTCTCTAAGAGCAGTTTCTTTAAAAGAGCTGTCATTTTTATCAAATTTTCCTCCTGGAAGACTAATCTGTCCAGAGTGAACACCATTATAATTTGATCTTTTTATCAAAGAAAAGTATGTTTTTTCTTTCTTTGGATAACAATAAATCAAAACTGCAGCTTTTTTTGCTCTTTTTAAATTGATTACATTTTTTGATATGTTTTTAAACCGATTAGCTGGAGCCGCTTTAAGCTGTGCCTTTTTTCCTGGTAAAGGAAAATAACTTAATTTTGAGAAAAGCTCTACAAACAACTTATAATCCATGCTATTTAAACTGAATATTTATATAATTTCTCTATCTTTTTTTTTAATAGGATGCCGTTTAGTTAACGAAAAGAAAAGTTCTTCAAATAAAGAAAATAATACAGTAAGAGTCCAAAAAAAAACAATTAATACTAAAAGCACTCAAGAAGATAATAAAAAAAAGAAAGCTAAAATTGATTCTTCAGTTACAGAAATATTGCTGAATGATAAAAATGCTATACCATTTTTTTTCAATTATGAAAAAAATAATCCAGAAGATAAAGTTCGAATATCTACTAGATTTGGCAATATTGATATTAAACTATTTAAAAATACACCGTATCATAGAGCAAATTTTATTTATTTAACTAAGAAAGGATATTTTAAGAATACAACTTTTCATAGAGTTGTACCAGATTTCATAATTCAAGGAGGAAATTCTGATCGTTATGAAACTGCAAAAAAGAGAGGGGAAATAGGAAAATATCTTCTACCTCCAGATACAAGAAAAGGTTATAAACATCACAGGGGTGTGGTATCTATGCCAAGTAGTGAAATTGAAAATCCATATAAATTAGCTTCACCTTATGAATTTTTCATTGTGCAACAAAATCCAGGTGCTTATCATCTTGACGGTAATTACACAATTTTTGGAAAAGTGATCTCTGGAATGGATGTAGTAGATAAAATCAACAAACAGAGAACAGACAATAGAGAAACTCCATTAACTAATGTTTTCATGGATGTAGAAATCATAGAATAAATTTTCCTTATATAGAAAAAAATATTGCAAAGTTTGAATACAATTATATGTTGTGATTATAAGAATTTTTTATTATTTTTATAATTATAATAGATTTTATGACTTTAACACAGTTAGAATATACATTAGCAGTTGCAGAAGAAGGAAATTTCACAGTTGCTGCCGAAAAATGTTTTGTAACACAACCAACACTAAGTATGCAAGTGCAAAAATTAGAAGATGAACTTGGTGTAAAATTATTTAATAGAAACACAAAGCCTATCGCCCTCACACCAATCGGTTCAAAGATAATATCTCAGGCAAAAACTATAGTTGAAGAGGCTAAACGAATGGACGATGTTGTTTCAATGGAAAAAGGTGAAATAAAGGGGGATTTCAAATTAGGGATTATTCCCACAGTTATGCCAACTTTGTTGCCATTATTTTTGAATTCTTTTATTAAAAAATACCCTAAAGTAAATTTAAAAATTGAAGACTTAAATACATCATCTATTGAAGAGGGTCTAGAGAATGGGAAAATCGATGCTGGAATAGCAGCCACACCTCTTGAAAACATAAAACTTATAGAAAAGCCTTTATATTACGAACCTTTTGTTGGATATATTCCTGAAATTCATCCTTTATCAAAATTAGAGACAATTACTCCGATTGACATAGAAAACAATGATATTCTAGTTTTAGAAGATGGACACTGTTTCAGAGATCATATCTTAAAACTTTGTAAAACAACAACAATATCACAATCATTTGATTTAAAAAGTGGAAGTTTTGAAACTCTTATTAACCTTGTTAACGAAGGACCTTGGATGACAATATTACCCTACTTGCAGACACTAAACTTATCTGAAAAAAATATCAAAAACTTAAGGTATTTTGAAGATCCTGAACCAGCAAGAGAAATAAGTATTGTTTACAATAAAAGTCAATTGAAATTACCTATAATTGAAGCACTATCTAATTTAATAGAAGGTGTTGTAAGAGGAGCAATTAAATTTGAAAATATTCAACTTATAACACCTAAATAGACGGTTTTTAATTCAGATTTATTAGAAACAAATTCTGAAACCCACTTTTTAAGCAATATTTGATCTTCAATACTTAAGTATTCATAAGCTTTAATTAATTCTTTTCTAAATAATTGAAGGTCGAAACTAACTTTCTGGAGAATTTTCTTGTGATATTTAAGATCATTTGACATTAATGACAGATAAAAATTGTTGGGTAAATTTATACACTTCAATTATTAATATTTGTTGTAAAAATGTTAAAAAATTATTTTTCATATTTTTTTGGAATGAAATAGATGAATAAAACATCAATTACAGTAAAATAAAAAATAATTAAGCCATTATTAGATTTGTGGTAAGTTTATTAAATATTATATTTGCCATCATTTTCGGGGTGTAGCGTAGCCCGGTCATCGCGCCTGCTTTGGGAGCAGGAGGTCG
>CAJWHM010000005.1 GCA_913041125.1 uncultured Bacteroidota bacterium
CTTTACAAAAATAAGCCATAGTCACCTTTTTATTAAGCTTAAAAATTAAGAATTTTATAATTTATAATGATTCTAAATAATGGCACAATTTTGTTTTATTTATAAGTAATATTTAGATTTTTTTGTTTTTTAGCAATATGGAAATATTTTTCTTGAAAAGGCTAATTTTACTCATGTTTATATTTAATATTTCTATCGGATTATCCCAAGAATCAAAATTAAACCTTAAACAAAATCCAAAAATTGATAGTCTACTAAAAAAGAAAATTTATTATGATAAAGAACGATTCGAAAATAGTTATTATACACTTCAATTGTATTACGGAAATTTAGATTTTGCTAAAGAAATTTTAAAAAAATCAAAAGAAATTTTTCCACATATACCTGTAGAAATAAATTTTGAAACTCCTAATTACAAGGTTCAAGCTGGATATTATAAAGACAAATTAATTGGAATAAAAACTTTAGATACGGTGAAAAAAGTTTTTCCATCAGCTTTTCTGTTACTTAAAAAAGATTTATAATGATTTTTTAATTGCAATTTCTTGGAAACACTCTAGTACATCTCCAATTTTTATATCATTATAATTTTTTATTTGTAAACCACAATCATAACCTTTCGCAACTTCTTTAACATCATCTTTAAAACGTTTTAATGAAATTAGCTCCCCAGTGAAAATAACAACTCCTTCTCTAATTATTCTAATCCCAGAATTTCTAAATATTTTTCCTGATGTTACCATACAACCAGCAATAGTTCCAACTTTTGAAATTTTAAACGTTTCACGAATTTCTACAGTTCCTGTTACCTCTTCTTTCATTTCTGGGGATAATAATCCTTCCATTGCATCTTTGACATCATTAATAGCATCATATATAATCGAATAAGACCTAATATCTATTTCCTCTTTCTCTGCTATAGCCCTTGCATTTCCCATAGGGCGAACATTAAAGCCAATAACTATGGCATCTGATGCAGAAGCTAATAAAACATCAGATTCAGTGATTGCACCAACGCCTTTATGTATAATATTTACTTCAATTTCACCGGTAGATAACTTTTGAAGAGAATCTGTTAATGCTTCAACTGATCCATCAACATCACCCTTTAGAATGATATTTAGTTCTTTGAAATCTCCTAGGGCGATTCGTCTTCCAATTTCATCAAGTGTTATATGTCTTTGAGTTCTTACACTCTGCTCACGAACAAGCTGTGTTCTTTTGGCGGCAATTTGTTTTGCCTCTCTCTCATCTTCAAGAACCATAAAAGAATCTCCAGCTTGTGGTGCTCCATCAAGCCCTAAGATAGAAACTGGAGTTGCTGGTAAAGCTAAATTAAGGTTAGCACCTCGTTCGTTGAAAATTGCCTTTACTTTACCACTTTGTTTACCAGCAAGTATATAATCTCCCATCTTTAAAGTTCCATTTTGAACTAAAATGGTGGAAACATATCCCCTACCCTTATCTAAAAATGCTTCAACAACTGTGCCTTTTGCTTTCCTAGAAGGATTGGCTTTTAATTCCAATAATTCAGCTTCAAGTAAAACTTTCTCTAAAAGTTCTTTAATTCCTGTTCCATTGACAGCAGATATATCTTGCGATTGAACTTTGCCACCCCAATCTTCAACCATTAGATTCATCCCGGCAAGTGCCTCTTTAATTTTATCTGGGTTGGCATTTTGCTTGTCTATTTTATTTATAGCAAAAACTATCGGGACTCCAGCAGCTTGGGCATGACTTATTGCTTCTTTAGTTTGGGGCATTATATCGTCATCTGCTGCTATAACAATAATTGCTATATCTGTAACCTGAGCACCCCTTGCTCGCATAGCGGTAAAGGCTTCATGCCCTGGTGTATCAAGAAAAGTTATTTTTTCTCCATTTTCAAGAGATACTGCATAAGCACCTATATGTTGTGTTATACCACCAGATTCACCAGCAATTACATTTTCTTCCCTAATATAGTCTAAAAGAGAGGTTTTACCATGGTCAACATGTCCCATAACTGTAACTATAGGGGCCCTGAGTTTTAAATCATCTTCCTTATCCTCCTCTTCTTCAATATTCTCTTCAAGTTCTGCTTTTTCAAAACTAACCTCATATCCAAATTCCTCAGCAACTATAGTTAAAGTTTCAGCATCCAGGCGTTGATTCATAGTAACCATTATACCGAGGGTCATGCAAGTAGAAATAATTTCAGTAGAAGAAACACTCATCATTGTAGCAATTTCACCAACTGTAATAAATTCTGTAACCTTTAAAACCTTACTTTCTGCCTCCAGCTGAGCTATTTCATCTTCGGATTTTTGTTTATGCTGCGATCTTTTATCTCTTCTATATTTAGCTCCTTTAGATTTTGTTGATTTCCCTTGAAGTTTTTCGAGAGTCTCTCTAATTTGCTTTTGTACTTCTTCATCAGATGGCTCCTCTTTTTTTGGAGAAATAGGGGCTTTTATTCTTTTCTTATTGTTGTTTTTATGAACAGAGGGCTTTACATCTTTACTTATCCTCTTACGTTTCCTTTTACGAGCATCCTCTACAGTCTTTTCTTTTTCATTAACTTTATCTAGATTGACAGTTTCTCCAGTTTTAACTGGTCCTGATAATATTTTATACTTCGTTTTTAAAGTTTCTGAGTTTTCAACGTTGGGAGGTTTTGTCTGATCTTTTTCTTTTTGAATTAAATTTTCAGCTTTTTGATCATCGATTGTTTTTTGGCTGGACTCACTTTCATGCTTGTTTTCATTCCTCGTTTTTAAATAATTATTCTCCTTTTTTGGTTCAGTTTTGTTAAAGGCGTTTAAATCGATTTTTCCGAGAGTTTTTGGTTTTGCAATAGCTATTTTATTTGTCTTTAACTCCTCTCTTTTAGCAATTTGATCGAGTCTCTCTTGTTCTTTTTTTTCTTGAATAATTCGTAAAGATTCTTTTTCTTTTCTTTTTTCTTCTCCAACTTCATGAGAAGCAACTTTTTTGGACTTGTCTGTTTCAAATTCATCTAAAAGAATATTGTATACAATAGTATCAATTTTGGTAGTTGGGCGAGCGTCAATATCAACTCCTTTTTGAATTAAAAATTCAACAGCTCGGTCTAGAGAGATGTTTAATTCCCTCAAGACTTTGTTTAGTCTTATTCTGGGTTGATCAGCCATATTTATTTGTCTAGGTGCAAAAATAATAATAATTTTCGCAGTCTTTTATTTATCAAATTCTTCTTTTAGGATTCTTATAACGTCCTCAACGGTTTCTTCTTCTAAATCAGTCCTCTTTATTAAGTCTGTTTTTTCAAGTTCTAAAATACTCTTTGCCGTATCTAGGCCTACTTTTTTAAATTCTGAAATAACCCATTCCTCAATTTCGTCACTAAATTCTTTTAGTTCAATATCTTCTTCAACTCCTTCCCTAAATACATCAATTTCATAACCTGTTAACTTCCCTGCTAATCGGATATTTGATCCACCTTTACCTATAGCTTTAGAAACTTCTTCAGGATTTAGAAAGACTTCTACTTGTTTGTTTTCTTCATCAATTTTAAGTGAATTTACTTTAGCTGGGCTAAGTGCCCTAGAAATAAAAAGTTGTAAGTTATTTGTGTAATTAACAACATCTATGTTTTCATTTCCTAACTCTCTAACAATACCGTGAATTCTTGAGCCTTTCATCCCAACACATGCTCCTACAGGATCAATTCGATCATCATAAGAGTCAACAGCAACCTTTGCTTTTTCACCTGGAATACGTACAGCCTTTTTTATTGTAATTAATCCGTCAAAAACCTCTGGAATCTCTTGTTCAAATAGTTTCTCTAAGAATATTGGAGATGTTCTAGAAAGGATAATTCTTGGCTTATTACCTCTTAATTCAACACTTTCAATTATTCCTCTTACATTATCTCCCTTTCGGAAAAAATCACTTGGGATTTGTCTGTCTTTTGGGAGAATTATTTCATTACCATCATCATCCAATAAAATAATCTCTCTATTTCTTATGTGGTGAACCTCAGCTGTAAAAAGATCTCCTTCTCTATCTTTAAATTGTTTAAAAATATTTGTTGAATCGTGTTCAAAAATTTTTGCTACTAAATTTTGTCTTAAATACTGTATTGATCTTCTTCCCAAATCAATTAGCTTAACTTCCTCAGAAACGTCTTCTCCAACCTCAAAATCAGGTTCAATTTTCCTAGCTTCAGTTAGCGTAATTTCTTGGTTTGGATCTTCAACATTACCGTCTTCTACAACTACACGATTTCTCCAAATTTCGAGGTCTCCTTTATCTGGATTTATGATAATATCAAAATTTTCATCAGATCCAAATTTTCTTTTTAGAGTGTTCTTAAATACGTCCTCAAGTATGACCATCAGAGTAACTCGATCTATTAGTTTGTCGTCTTTAAATTCTGAAAAAGAATCAATTAAAGCGAAATTTTCCATATTATTTATTTTTTTTAAACAACAACTTTTGCTTTCGTAATTTCTTTATACGAAAACGTTTTCATTTTTTCAACAGTTATTTTTCCTTTGCCAACAGGCTTTAATTCTCTTTGTTTCCATTTTATAGTGAAATCTTTATCTCTAGATTCAACTAAAGTTCCCTGAAAACTGTTTCCCGTAGGAATTTCAACTTTAAGCTTTCTGCCAATATTTTTTAAATATTGTCTACGATTAAACAATGGTTCACCAACCCCAGCCGATGTTACCTCTAAAGAAAAACCCTCTACCTCTCGATCTAAATTATGCTCTATAACTCTACTTATTTTTATACAGTCACTTAGTGAAACTTCATCATCACCATCCAAAACGACTTTTATATTATTTTCCAAACTTATTTTTAAATCAATTAAAAATAAAGAGGGGTTTTCTTCAAGCGCTTGATTTAATAATGATTTTATTTTAGATCTTAAATTCATATAAAAAAAAAGGGGACACTTAGTCTCCTCCTGTATAACGTAAGAATGTTCGCAAATATAGTGTTATTTGATAAAACTCCTAATCAATTATTTTATTTATTTACAAATTTATTTTTATGTGTTTAATGAGCATAAACTTTTTTAATTGTATATTAAATTCAATATGAAAAAATTTTTATACTTCTTTTTATCAGTTGTTATTATTGTACTTATTTCTAAAGTATATCAATCCTCGCTTCCAGAGTATAGCCCAAAAAGAGATTATGTTGATTTAGAAAATGAAATTTTAAAAGCCTTTATTTTAGCCGAAGACAACAGTACAATTGAATTACCAGAAGGACATTTTCTGTTTTCTCAATCCTTAAGCCTTGATAACAAAAAGAGAGTTATTATAAAAGGAAAAGGGATGGATAAAACTGTTCTTTCGTTTAAAGGGCAAACCCAAGGAGCAGAAGGAATCAAAATAACAAATTCACAAAACATAGTCTTGCAGGATTTTTCAATAGAAGATGCTGCAGGAGACAACTTAAAAGTTAGTGATACTGATACTCTTACTATAAAAAGGATTAGAACCGCATGGACTGGAAAAGTGTCAACTGAAAATGGAGCATATGGAATTTACCCTGTTCTTAGCTCAAACATTTTAATTGAAGAATGTGAGGCTATTGCAGCTTCAGATGCAGGTATTTATGTCGGTCAGTCTAAAAATGTTAAAATTAAAAATAACAAAGCCTATTATAATGTTGCAGGAATAGAAAGTGAAAACAGCACAAATGTTGAAATTCACAATAATGAAATTTTTCAAAATACAAGTGGCCTTTTAATATTCGATTTACCTGGTCTTACTGTTTATGGGAAAAATATAAAGGCTTTTGACAATCAGATTTTTGATAATAATCAAATTAATTTTGGGGTCCCAGGTTCTATTGTTAGTTCTGTTCCTAAAGGGACTGGTGTGATAATTATGGCAACAAAAAATGTTGATTTTTTTAATAATAATGTTTCAAATCACAAAACTAGTAACCTTGCAATAGTTAGTTATAAAGTTTTTGCCGCTGACAAAGATCTAGAGTCAGGATCACAGATTTCCAAAACAGCTTCAGAAGGAATAAGATTTATAGATTCAGAATTCGAGAAAGATAAAGGTTATAATCCATATCCAGGAAGAGTTTATATTCATGATAATAAGTTTAGAAACACTTATAGATTTCCAACTCTTTCAAATGATTTTGGAAAGTTATGGTACATTAAAAATAATGCTCGAATACCAGATATAGTATATGACGGAATCCTTCCAGAAGGAATTAAACTAAATAGTAATGAAGTAAGAATTTGTGTTAAAAATAATGACAATGATTCATTTGTTTATCTTGATGCTGAGAATGAATTTATTAATTTTTCAAATGACCTTAGCCTTTTCAATTGTGAACTTAAATTATGATAATAAATAATACAGTTTTTAAAATTTTATTTTTCATATTGTGCATTGCTTTCTCGAGATGTGATTCAAATAGTAGAAAGAGACCTTTGGCAAAAAAGGTTTCTTTAAAACCAACCATGACATTAAAAAATACTAATGAAAAAAAGAAGCTATCAGAATATTCGTTTTTCAAAGGAAAAATATCAGACTTAGTTCCAAACAAAAATGTCTTCCCATACGAACTTAATACTCCGCTATTTTCTAACTATGCATTTAAAAAACGATTTATCTATCTACCTGATAGAACACAAATAGAATATCTAAAGGATGAAGTTTTTTCTTTTAGTAATGGTTCAATTTTGATTAAAAATTTTTTCTATCCAACTGATTTTAGGAAAGAAAAAGGTGATAAAAAAATAATAGAAACAAGATTACTTATTAAAGAGAATAATAACTGGAAAGCTTTAAACTACATTTGGGACGAAAATCAAAATGATGCCCATCTAAATTATATAGGTACACAAACTAAAGTTTCTTGGACAGATATAAATGGAAAAAATAAATCCATCATATACAATATCCCAAATAATAACCAATGTAAAAATTGTCATCTTAATGGGAAGATGGTAACTCCAATTGGTATTACTGCCTTTCAGCTTAATAAAAAATATTCTTCAGTTGCATTCAAAATAAATCAGCTTAAATATTTTGAAGAAAAAAATATTTTAGTTGGACTACCGGATTTTGATGAAATACCAAAATTTCCAATTTGGAATCAGAAAAATAGTGCAAGCATTGAAAAACGTGCAAAAGCTTATCTAGACATTAATTGTGCACATTGTCATAACCCTAAAGGAAGTGCAAAAAATTCTGGACTAGATCTGAGTTTTAATCAGAGAGATTTAAGAAAACAAGGTATTTTTAAGCCACCAGTAGCTGCTGGAAAAGGATCTGGTAATTTAAAATATAGTATTGTTCCTGGACATCCCGAGGAGTCTATATTAATTTTTAGAATGAAAAGTCAAGCACCTGGTGTTATGATGCCAGAAATTGGAAGATCTGTTGTCCATAAAGAAGGAGTGAGTCTCATTAGTGAATATATAGAAAACTTAAAAGAATCTAGTTTTTAAAATTTTATAAATCAATTTACCTTCTTGAAACAAAAGATTTTAATGTCTTTCTCAAGAATAAAAAAATTGTAATTTTAGACGCTATGAAATTTCAACCCTTGGGTAATGGTCTAAATTTTACAAAATACAGCTCAAAAGAACAGACACCTTTTGAGAGGCTGTTTGAAATTTTCAAAGAACTTATTACCCATACTTCAGGAGATTTTGATGAAGCCATTGAATGGTTAAGAGAACTTGATCAAGAATATAAGTTGACTGATGATAATTATACGATTGATGACTTTATTGAAGACTTACTTCAAAAATCATTTGTAAAGCAAAACAATAAAGGCAATGGTGAAGGAGATGGAATGTCATTGACTCCAAAAACTGAAAAACTTCTTCGAGAACACGCATTGAAACAAATATTTGGTAAACTAAAAAAATCAAAATCCGGAAATCATAAGACAAAAAATATTGGACAGGGCGAAGAAAATACTGGAGAATTTAAAGATTACCAATTCGGAGATGCATTAGAAAAAATTGATATGACACAAAGTATCAAGAATGCTCAAATTAGGACATTAGGACATGATTTTAGACTTCAACAAGAAGACCTTGTGGTAGAGGATAGTTTCTTTAAAACACAAATGAGTACTGTTTTGATGATTGACATCAGCCATAGCATGATTCTTTATGGAGAAGATCGTATAACCCCAGCTAAAAAAGTAGCTATGGCTTTAGCCGAAATGATTACAACTAGATATCCAAAAGACACTTTAGATATCCTGGTTTTTGGAAATGATGCTTGGCCTATTTCAATTAAAGAAGTTCCATATTTAAAAGTTGGGCCTTACCATACAAATACTGTTGCGGGTTTAGAATTAGCTATGGATATATTACGAAGAAAAAAAAATAGCAACAAACAAATTTTCATGATTACAGACGGAAAACCAAGTTGTTTAAAAATGCCCGACGGTACTTATTATAAAAACAGTGTGGGTCTTGATCAAAATATTGTAGAAAAGTGTTATAATATGGCTCGAATAGCTAAAAGACTTCATATTCAGATTACAACATTTATGATTGCGCAAGATCCTTACTTAAAACAATTTGTAAGAACCTTCACTGAAACAAATCGTGGAAAAGCTTTTTTTACAGGATTAAAAGGTTTAGGTGAAATGATTTTCGAAGATTATGAAAAAAATAGAAAAAAACGTTTAGATTAAAATATAATGAGTAAACCTAAAATCAATACACTTGGGGAATTAAAAAAAACAGAATATCAACCCATAAAGATTCAACAAGAGTTGTCAAAAAATTTGCGCTACAAATTGAAAAATGGTTTAAAATCTTTTGATGGTTTAATAGGATATGACAATACAGTTATTCCTGATGTGGAAAGAGCTATACTATCTGGACACAATATTAATCTTTTAGGTTTAAGAGGTCAAGCTAAAACACGTTTAGCAAGACAAATGACATACTTATTAGATGAATGGGTTCCAATTATTGCTGGATCAGAAATCAATGATGATCCATTATCACCAATTAGTAATGAATCAGAAGAATTAATTTCTAAATACGGTGATAAAACTCCTATTGAATGGCTCCACAGGGATGATCGTTTTTTCGAAAAACTTGCTACACCTGACGTAACAGTAGCTGATTTGATTGGAGATGTTGATCCTATTAAAGCTACTAACCTAAAACTTTCTTATGCTGATGAAAAAGTGATCCATTTCGGGATGATTCCAAGGGCACACCGCTGTATATTTGTTTTGAATGAACTTCCTGATTTACAATCTAGAATTCAAGTTGCATTATTCTCTATTTTGGAAGAAAAAGAAATTCAGATTCGTGGTTTTAAATTACGTCTTCCGATTGAACCTCAAATTATTTTTACCGCAAATCCTGAAGATTATACTAATAGAGGTAGTATTGTAACACCTCTTAAGGATCGAATTGGATCTCAAATATTAACTCACTACCCGCACTCTATTGAAATAGCCAAAGCAATTACTCATCAAGAGGTAAAAATTGATGAGAATAATATCTCAAAAATTTATGTCCCTGAATTAGCAAAAGACATACTTGAACAAATAGGTTTTGAGGCTAGAAAAAGTAATTTTGTAGACTCAAAAAGCGGAGTTAGTGCTCGAATGAGTATAACCGCTTTTGAGAATCTGCTTAGTACTGCTGAAAGAAGAATTTTAATAACTGGTGAAAAAAACACTAGTGTTAGAATGGCTGACTTTTTGGGAATTATACCTTCAATAAATGGAAAGATTGAGTTAGTTTACGAAGGAGAACAAGAAGGGGCAGAACAAATATCCTATCATTTAATATCTGAAGCGTGTAAAACAATATTTCCGACTTATTTCCCAGAAATTAAAAAGTTAGAAAAAAAAGAAAATAAGGGCCCATATGATAAATTATTAGGATGGTTTTTTAGTGACAATGAACTTTTTTTAGAAGACACACTAAGTAATTCATCATACAAAGACACCTTAGAGATGATTCCAGACATAAAAAATATTATCAAAAAACATCAACCAGATTGTCCAAAGGAAGATATCCATTTTATGATGGAATTTTTATTGTGGGGACTTGAAGCAAATAAAAAACTAAATAAATATAGAACATTAGAAGGTTTTCAATTTAAGGACTCACTTGGGAGTTACATCAGCGGCTTATAAATACTATGATTAGTTTTTTAAAATAATAGTTACGAAATTTGTTTGTTTAAATTTGTTATGATTAAGACTGATATTTTAATTATTGGAGCAGGCCCAGTTGGCCTATTTACTGTTTTTGAAGCAGGACTGATGAAACTAAAGTGTCATCTTATAGACGCTATTTCAAAAGCTGGTGGACAACTAACTGAAATCTATCCTAAAAAACCTATATACGATATCCCTGGATTTCCAAAAATTTTAGCTGGAGACTTAGTCGATAGACTGATGGAGCAATCAGCGCCATTTAAACCAGGTTTCACGTTAGGGGAAAGAGCTGAATCAATTAAAAAACAAAATGATGGAAGCTTTATTGTTACAACAAATGAAGGAACAAGACACAAAGCTCCTGTAATTATTATTGCCGGTGGACTAGGTAGTTTTGAACCCAGAAAACCTAAAATTTTAAATATAGAAGTATTTGAAAAAAAAGGTGTTGAATATATGGTTAAGGACCCAAATATATTTATTGACAAAAAAGTTTTTATATCTGGAGGGGGAGATTCTGCGCTAGATTGGTGTATTTATTTTGCTGAAAAAAATAAAAAAAAGGTAGGTCTTGTTCATAGAAGTGAATCTTTTAGAGCACATAAAGACTCAGTTGAAAAAATTTACCATCTTCATGAAGAGGGAAAAATTGAATTATATACAAATGCTGAGGTAATAAAACTAAATGGAATTAACGGTCTAGATTCCATAGAAATTAGGACAAACAACAATGAAAATAAAATAATTAAAGTTGACACTTGGTTTCCTCTTTTTGGATTATCTCCAAAATTGGGACCAATCGCAGACTGGGGACTAGAGATAGAGAAAAATGCTATTAAGGTTGACAATACCATAGATTATCAAACAAATATTCCTGGAATATTTGCAGTTGGAGACGTAAATACATATCTGGGAAAGTTAAAATTAATTCTTTGCGGTTTCCATGAAGCAACTCTTGCTGTACAATCTGCTTATAAAATTATAAATCCTGATAAACGTTATACCCTGAAATATACAACAGTTCAAGGAATACAAGGATTTGATTAAATAAAATAAATTTCAATTTATAAAATTTAGTTGTGGACTACACTATTTATCAAGTTGATGCCTTTACAGATACTCTTTTTAAAGGAAACCCAGCCTGTGTAGTTCCACTTGAAAAATGGTTAGATGATTCTATTTTATTAAATATTGCAAAAGAAAATGCAGTCCCAGAAACCGCTTTTTTTGTTAAAAATGATAAAAATATACACTTAAGATGGTTTACTCCTGACATAGAAATGGATCTTTGCGGACATGCCACACTTGCTACCGCGCATGTCATTAAAAGACACCTGAATTATCCAAATAATCTACTGAGTTTTAGAACTCTTAGTGGTGAAGTAAAAGTTGAAGTTTCAAAAAATAAATATTTTTTAGATTTTCCATCACGAATTCCATCAAAGGCAAAACTTCCAGTAAATTTAAAACAATCATTAAATATTAAACCTAAAGAAGTTCTAAAATCAAGAGATTTTGTTCTTATATACAATGAAGAAAAGGATATAAGAAATATCATAATTGATAGAAATACTTTTGATAAAATTGATTTAGGCACTGGTGGAGTAATAGTAACTGCAGCAGGTGAAAAGGTAGATTTTGTATCAAGGTTTTTTACTCCTAGAGCTACTTTACTTGAGGACCCTGTAACGGGTTCAGCCCATTGCTCTTTGATTCCTTTCTGGTCCTCTTTTCTTAAAAAAAAGAAAATGGAAGCATTACAATTATCCAAGAGAGGAGGTAAGTTATACTGTGAAAATAAAAATGATCGTGTGCTTATTGGAGGAAATGCAAGGACTTTTTTTAAAGGTAAATTTCAAATTTCATAAAAGAACCTAAATTAAATGTCTAAGATTTTTTTTAAAATAAGTTGCTGAGGTAGCAGCGCTTTCCATATCAGTTGAGGCAAAATTTCCTCCTTGTTCTATATAATAGTATTTCATGCCACTTTTTTTAGCATCAGGAAGAATCTTTGCATAATCTATAGATCCATTTCCTAATTCACTATAGTCTCTAGTAATTTTATCCATGTCTTTAATATGCCACATAACATATCGGCCAGGATGTTTATCTACTAACTCTTTTGGTGTTTTTCCAGAATGTATAACCCAATACATATCCATTTGAAGTTTTACCAAATTTTTGTCTGTTATTTTCATTAAAATTTCATGCCCAGTAGTACCTCCCCAATTTTGAAATTCATATCCATGATTGTGATATGCAAATCCAAGTCCTGCAGATTTGACTAACTCTCCTATTAAATTTAGTTTATCCGCCAAAACTTTAAAACTTTCTGGATTTCTCCTTTCTGGATGAACCCATGGCCATGTAATAAAAGGGGCGTTTAATTTCTTAGATGCTGAAATACAATGATCAACAAACCATTTTAATTCATCATCTGATGAATTAAAATATTCAGAAAATCCGAAATGACCACTGGTCGTTGTTAAATTCAAATCATCTAAAATTTCTTTAAATTCAGGTATTTTGAAACCATAAATCTTTTTTGTCTTAGGATTGAATCCATATGTTTCAAAATCTTCATAACCCATTTTTTTTAATTTTTTCAAAGTATCTACAGGATCTTTTGCTAGGGCATCACGAACTGTAAAAAGTTGAAGACCCATTTTATATTTGGGAGTTGCAGAATACAAAATTTGGGGGACTCCAGCAAAGGTAACCCCAGCCAAAGTAGTCATTTGATTTATAAAACTTCGCCTACTCATTTATTCTTGTTTCTATAAACATATTAAATTTTGATAATTAAATTGGACCATGAAAGGAGAAAAATGTAACTTGAAAGTCAATATTTGAATTTTAAACGACTATAATTTTTATGAAATTTCTTGATGATGCGGAGCCTTTTCGAATAAAAATGGTTGAACCCATAAAAAAAACAACACGAGAAGAAAGAGAAAAACTTGTTAAAAAAGCTGATTATAATATCTTTAAAATTCCTGCTGAAAATGTTTTTATCGATATGCTTACGGATAGTGGCACTTCAGCAATGAGTAGCAAACAATGGGGAGGAATAATGACAGGTGACGAATCTTATGCTGGAAGTTCAAGTTTCTATCATTTAAGAGATTCTGTTCAAGACATTATGGGATTCCCATATGTACAACCCACTCATCAAGGAAGAGCTGCAGACTTTATAATGTCTCAGCTTTATGCCTCAAAGGGTGGTTATATTCTTGGCAATCTACATTTTGATAGTTTTAAAGGTCACTCAGAAATTGCGGGCTCAATTCCCATAGATTTGATTATTGAAGAGGGTCGCACGGCAAATTCTAATCCACACCCTTTTAAAGGAAACATGGATATAGAAAAATTAAAAAATTTTATTGATGAAAAAGGAAAAGAAAATATTCCCTTAATTATAATAACAGTAACTTCTAATGGTAACGGTGGTCAACCAGTTTCTATGGAAAACATTAGGACTGTTTCAAAAATAGCCAAAACAAATCAAATACCTCTAATGATTGATGCAGCTCGTTTTGCAGAAAATTGTTATTTCATTAAAAAAAGAGAAAATGGTTATGAAAATAAATCCATTAAGGAAATAGCAAATGAATTATTTTCTTATGCAGATGGATGTGTTATGAGTTCAAAAAAAGACGGTCTAGTTAATATTGGAGGATTTATTTGTACAAAACATGAAGAATTATTCCCAATGATCAACCAATTGGCAATAATCAATGAAGGTTTTGTTACCTATGGAGGCATGAGCGGAAGAGATTTAGAAGCACTAGCCATTGGACTTCAAGAGGGTATAGATGAAGAATATTTAAAATATAGAATCGAGCAGGTACAATATCTAGGTGAAGAATTATCAAAAAAAGGAATTCCAATAATTTTACCAACAGGTGGTCATGGCGTTTATGTAGATGCACAAAAATTTTATCCTCATATTCCTCAAAGTGAATTTCCTGGACAAGCTCTTGTTGTTGAGTTATACAAAACAGCAGGTGTCAGGGGAGTTGAGTTGGGCTCTTGTGCATTTTCTAAAAAAAATAAAGAAACTGGTGAGATTATTTATCCTGATTTAGAACTTGTAAGGTTAACTGTGTCTCGAAGAGTTTACACGAATAGGCACATGGATGTTGTAATAAACGCTCTTGATGATGTTTTTAAGAGAAGAGATCAAATGAAGGGCTTAAGGCTCACCTATGAAGGGCCAATTATTAGCTTAAGACATTTTACTGCCAAATTTGAAATGATATAGTAGAATTATGAATACATCTTCTTTTAACTTCTTTACCCCAACAAAACTTATTTTTGGCCCAGGAAAACTAAACGATTTAAAGGAGATAGCTCCAAATTATGGGCAAAAATGTCTTATTGTTTCAAGACCTAAAAAAGGCTCTCTAAAAAACACATACTTAAGGATAGAAAAACTTTTAAATTCAGTTGATATTGAAGTCTTTTACTTTGATGAAATTGTTCCAAATCCAACTTTAGAAGGAATAAATAAAGGAGTTGCTATTGCAGCAGAAAATAAAGTTGATTTTATTTTAGGAGTTGGAGGTGGATCTGTAATGGATTCAGCTAAACTAATTGCTCTATTATATGAATCAAAAGGTGTCATTGATTGGAAAGCTGCTTTCTCGAATTATGACCATCCTTTTTCATTTATAAAATCAAAGCCCTCCAGTTTACCATTCTTAGCTGTCTCAACTACATCTGGAACAGGATCACAGTGTACTCAAGCGGCTGTAGTGAGTGATACAAAAAATAAAGAAAAAATTACTCTTTTTCATCTAGATCTATTCCCTAAAGCTGCAATAATAGATCCTGAATTAATGCTAACAGTTCCAGATAGAGTTACGGCTGCAACAGGATTTGATGCTTTCACACATGCTTTTGAAAGTTATCTTGGAGGTAGAACATCCCCACTTACTGAACAGCTTTCTCTTCAGTCAATCAAATTAGTAATAGAGAATTTACCAAAGGCAATAAATGAGCCTAACTCTATTGAATATCGAACAAGTCTTGCATGGGCTGATACAATTGCAGGTATTTGTTTATCCAATGGCGGTGCTGACATTCCACATCCTTTAGGTGAGATAATCGGTGGCATCTGTCAAAGAATACCTCATGGAGAAACCTTAGCTATGGTTTATCCTAAGTTTCTCAACTATAAGAAGAATATCGCAATAGATAAATTTGAAACAATTGCAAATTATTTAGGACTTGAAAAAAAACCTGAAGCTTTTGTGAATAAGGTTATTGAGTTATTAAATATTACTTCTTTGTCTGAATCTCTTGAAAAGGCAGAAATCAATGATTTGGAAAAAAATGAAATTCTCTCTCATCCTTTATTAAAAAATTTAGATCCAAAAAACGAACAGACCATCTTTGATATAATGAATCACAGTATTAACCCTTAATAAGACTAATGAAAAAAATAAAAATAGCAGCAGGATTAGCTCATGTAGATTATGGTCATATTGCAGATTTAGTCAAAAAAGCAACTTCCGCAGGTTCAGATTATATACATTCTGATGCTGCCGATATGCACGATTTAAAAAACATGCAACTTATGGGAGGACATCAAATTATTGATGGAATTAGAAAACATACAGATCTTCCTATAGAATGTCATATTTACACAAAAACTTGTGATCTTTTATTCATAGATAAACTGGCTGAAGTTGGAACAAATATGTTAATTCTACCTGCTGAACATTTTATTGGTGCGCCACTTGCTTACATAATTAATTGGTGTAGAGAACGCTCAATGAAAATTGGTTTAACTGTTGGACTATACACCCCTTTATCTTTTGTCGAAGAATCAATATATGATATCGATCGTCTCCATATTGTAGTACACGGAGTTGATGAAACTGACGGAAAAGATAATTGGGGTTGGAGAAGGTCATGCTTAGATTTATTAAAAAGAGCAAGAAAATTAGTAGATGAAAAAAATCCTAAATGTGAAATTGCAATTGATGGAGGAATAAGGGCTGATAATCTAGCTCCATTAGTTTCATGTGACCCCGATGTAATTGTGTTATCGTCAGCTATTTTCAAAGATACTGATGGAATTCATACTGCATTAAAAAAATGTAGAAATGCCATTGAAAAAGCTCAGAATTGAATAAAAAATAAATCAAATGGAACCTTCGTTTATATTGCTTGATCAAAATTTTAAAAATAAATCAGAAGCATTAATAAATCTAGTTGAAATTCTGCATAATAATGGTTGTTTGAATAACAAACAAAAATATCTTAAATCCATTATTGAAAGAGAAAAAATTCTATCAACTTATTGTGGCCATAATATTGCTATCCCACATGCGATTTCAAAAGCTGTTGAGAAAATAAGCTATGGCTTCTGTAGAACAAATAGTATGGAATGGGATAAAAATGATGATCCCGTTAAATACATTTTAATACTTGCTATACCTGATATTGAAAAAAAAAGTGATAATTATCATATTGACCTAATGTCCCAAGTTGCAAGTATAGCTCTGGAGGAAGATGTCAGAAATATTTGGGAAAAAGCTATAACCGAAAAAGAAATTTTAAAAACATTTCAATAATAACTTTTAATATGAATTTTTGGAAAGATACAGTTAATATTTTTAAAGAAACTGGAACTCATTTTAGAACAGGAGTATCCTACATGCTACCAATCCTTCTCATTGGTGGAATGGTAGGTAGTTTAGCAGTGTTAGGTGGAGGTGATTATTCAGATGGTTCTATTTGGAAAATATTTAAAGACGTTGGAGCTATAGGATTGAAATATTTTGTCCCTATTATGGCAGCTTACACTGCATACAGTATTTCTGATACACCCGGTATTGCTCCTGGCTTTATTGTAGGAATTTTAGCTCAACAAATAGATACTGGATACTTAGGTGCTCTTCTTGGAGGAATTCTAGTTGGATATACAACCTATATGTTAATGAAATTAGATCTGCCTGAGATAATTCAAAGTACTTGGGGATTTATAGCACCTGTTTTTAGTACACTAATTGTAGTAATATTTATGGTCTACTTACTTGGCCCTCCCATAGCTTGGCTTATGGAATCTATTTCTTCTTTTTTATCAAGCCTTGGTGAAGAAGGTTCTGCTATAATGGGTGGAGTGATGGGTTTTCTTGGAGGAATTGATTATGGAGGCCCATTTAGTAAAACTCAAAGTACTTTTGCAACAGCTGTAATGGACTTAGATCTTTATGTGCCTTTAGGTATTTGTGGAAGCATAGTAATCATTCCCCCATTAGGAATGTGTTTAGCTACTTTTTTACAACCTAAATTGTACACAAAAGTTGAAAGAAAATATGCGAAAAGCTCATGGATATATTCAATTATTGGTGGCTTTACAGAAATTGTTATCCCACTCGCCGTTGGTGATCTAGTTCGTGTTACAATAGCAACTGTTTTAGGATGTACAGTTGCTGGAACTATCGCTGGAATCTTTTTATTGGAATTAAGTACTCCTGTTCTTGGAATTGCTCAATGGTTTTTTTATGATAAACCATTAGTATTTGTAATTTGTGTTGTCGTAGGATCTCTAATTACAGCTCTTACAGCAAATTTTTTAAAAAGCATTAACAAAAGAGACATCGATGCCCTTGACGCTGCTGATACTGAAATTAACAAAACCTAATTTAAATTTTTATGAAAATAGCCTTAGTAACTGCATGTTTAGCAGGAGTAGCCCACAGTAAGATGGCTTCTTTAGCTCTTAAAAAAGAAGCTCAAAAAAGAGGATATGAAATTTGTATTGAAGAACAAGGTGGACATAAAATCCCAACTAGAATATCAAACGAAGAAATAGAGCAATCTGATGTTGTTATAATTGCGAAAATGGTTTCTATTTCAGGTAAAGATAGATTTAAAGGAAAAAAAATTTTAGAAGTTAGTGTTAATGAGGCTGTGAGAAAGCCTGTTTTAATAATTGATAAAGCAGAACAACTAATCAAAGATTGATTAATGATAAGTCTAGCTATAAATATCAAAGATGAAATTGGTTTTCATGCAAGAACTGCGTCACTATTTGCCAAGAAAGCTTCAAAATTTGAATCTGAAATTTTTATTGAATTTAAAGGAAAAAAGGTAAATGCTAAAAGCACATTATCAATAATGACCCTAGGGGTTAAATCTAATGATGAAATTGTTCTTATAACAAATGGAAATGATGAGAAAGAAGCACATAATGCTTTAATCTCATATATTGAAAATAATTTTAATGATTAAAACATATCAAAACACTTAAAGGAATAGTAGCTAGTTCAGGTATAGCGATTGGTAAAGCGAAGTTTATTGTAGATAATAAATCTATTGAAATATTTAATAAATATAGTACTGAAAGTGAAGCTGAATTAATTCGGTTTAGAAAGGCTATTATAGAAGCAACAAAAAAAAATAGATCTTATAAAAAAAAGATTTTTTCTTCACTTTCTTCTCAAGAATTAGAAATTTATGATGCATACGAGAGTATAATTAATGATCCTGATGTTATTGATCAAACAATTGAAATAATTAAAAGGGATAAATTTTCAGCTGCATTTGCATATTTTAATGTTGCTCAAAACTTTATTAATGAACTTAAAAAAATTGATGATCCCTATCTTAAACAAAGAGCCCAAGACATCGAAATGATTTCAAAATTAGTTATTGAAATTTTAGAAGATAAAAAAAAATCACCGTCGAAGATTAACATTCCATCTATTGTAGTAGCCGAAAAAATTAATCCTAATACTCTTGCAGAATTGGAATCAAAAAATTTAATTGGCCTAATAACAAGTAAGGGCGGGCTTACTGACCATACTTCAATTATTGCTAAAGCTATGGGTGTCCCCTACCTTATAAATGTGGAAAATGCATCTGAAAAAATAAAGAATGGAGATTTTTTAATTATTGACAGTAATGAAAAAAGTGTAAAAATAAATCCTGAAAAAGAAACAATTTTAAAATATAAAAAAATAATATCTGATCAAGAGATTAAGAATAGAAAACAGCTTTTAAATTCAAAAGACAAAGCTTTTACTAAATCTGGAAAAACTATAAATATTATGGCTAATGTTGGGTCATTAGAAGATGGCAAAAAAGCTTTTGAATATGGGGCAGACGGTATAGGATTATTAAGGACAGAGCTTTGTTTTATAAATAGTAGTGTTGTTCCAGAGGAAGAAACACATTATAAAACTTATAAAAAGATACTTGAAACTATCCCAGAAAAAAAATGTACTCTTCGTTTGCTAGACTTTGGTACAGATAAGAAAGTTTCTTATTTACCTGTTTCTAATGAGCAGAATCCAGCCATTGGCAATAGAGCTCTAAGGCTTGGTTTTATGTATTACGAAAGTCTTTTAAAGCCTCAAATAAGATCATTCCTTAGACTATCAAAGATATTCGAAATCAAGATTCTCTGTCCCATGATTACAACGCCTAATGATTTGATTCAAGTTATAGATGCGATAAAACAAGAACAAGAAGAATTAAATTTATTAGGTGAAGAAATAAATGAAATTCCCGAAATTGGTATAATGGTTGAAGTTCCTAATGTGGCAATGAATCCTTTAGATTTTGTTTCAACCGCAGACTTCTTTTCATTTGGGACTAATGATTTAGCTCAATTTTTAATGGCTGCTGACAGAACTAATGAAATGGTATCACATTATTTAGAACAAGCAAATCAAACCGTTGTTAAATTGATAAAAGACTTTGCTAAAGCACTAAAACCTTACAAAAAAGAGATAAGTATATGTGGAGAATTAGCATCTAATCAATCTTATTTAAAAGAATTTATTGATTTAGGACTTAGTAGTTTGAGTGTAACTCCTAGTCAAATTCCAAAAATCAAAACAAAAATTTTATCACTTATATAATTTTTAAAATGCATTCTATAAAAAATAACCCTAAATATTATTTATTTTTAAATTAAAACAAACCTATTTATACAAATGAATAATGATTATGATGCTATAGTGGTTGGATCTGGAATTAGTGGTGGATGGGCTGCAAAAGAATTTTGTGAAAAAGGATTGAAAACCCTTGTTATTGAAAGAGGTCGTATGGTAAAACACATAGAAGATTATACAACTATGAATAAAGATCCATGGGATATGAAATTTGGGGGGAGATCTTCACAAGAGGTATTAAAGGATTATAATAAACAAAGAAGGTGGGGAGTTAATGAGGGTAACAGGCATTTTTACAATAAAGACTCCGAATATGATTACGACGAGGATAAACCATTTGACTGGATCCGTGGTACTCAAGTTGGAGGTCGTTCTTTAATATGGGGAAGACAAACTTATAGGTGGAGTGACGATGATTTTGAAGCAAATTTAAGAGATGGTATAGCTGTGGATTGGCCTGTTCGATATAAAGAAATTGCTCCCTGGTATTCATATGTAGAAAAATTTATTGGTGTAAGTGGTGAGCCTCTTAACTTACCTCATCTTCCAGATAGTGAGTTTTTACCTGCTATGGAACTGAATTGTGTGGAAAAAGAATTACGTAATTCTATAGCTAAAAACTACTCAAATCGATTTCTTACAATTGGAAGAGTGGCTCATATAACAAAGGGAAGTAAAGATGGAGCTGGAAGAAATGCTTGTCAGTATAGAAATCGATGTGACAGAGGATGTCTTTTTGGGTCTTATTTTAGTTCGAATTCCTCTACCCTTCCCGTTGCAGAAAAAACAGGTAATCTTACACTAAGAACTGATTCAATTGTAACTAATATCATTTATAATGATGAAACCAAAAAAGCAACAGGTGTAAGAGTCGTTGACACTCACACAAAAAAAATATCAAAATTTAATGCAAAAGTTATTTTTTTATGTGCTTCGTCAATGGCATCTACAGCAATATTATTAAACTCTAAATCAAATCGTTTTCCAGATGGATTAGGAAATGACTCAGGTGAATTAGGACATAATATAATGGATCACCAGTTAGGGAGTGGTGCTTCGGGAAAATTTGATGGATACAATGACAAATATTATTATGGTCGAAGACCTAATGGATTTTATATTCCAAGATTCCGTAATATAGGTGGAAAAGAAAAAGGAGTTAATTTTTTGAGAGGTTATGGTTACCAGGGAGGTGCAGGAAGAGGTGATTGGTCAGAAAGTATAGCTGAGCTTGGGTATGGATCTGAATTAAAAAAGGCATTATTAAAACCAGGCAATTGGACTATTGGAATGGGAGGTTTTGGTGAAGTATTGCCATATCACGAAAACAAAATGTATTTAGATTATAATAAAATTGACACTTTCGGTTTACCTAAAATTGTTTTCGATGCTGAATTTAAAGAAAATGAAATAAGAATGAAAGAGGATTGGAAAATTCAAGCGGCAGAAATGTTAGAAAAAGCGGGTTGTAAAGAAGTGACAATTTTTGATTCAAACGCTCCCATTGGAAAAGGCATACACGAAATGGGAACAGCTAGAATGGGAAAAGATCCAAAAACATCTGTTCTTAATAAATATAATCAAATACATAGTGTCCCTAATGTTTTTGTTACTGATGGTGCTTTTATGACTTCTTCAGGAACACAAAACCCATCATTAACATATATGGCTTTTACTGCAAGAGCTGTTAATTATGCTGTTAATGAATTAAAAAAAATGAACTTATAAATTTAATACAATTAGTGATTAATTATGAACAAAAAAATTCTAACCCTACTTTCTTTATTAGTATTGGCATCTTGTCAAGATAATACCCTTTTTTTTGAAGAAAGTTTTATAATTGATAATATAAATTTAATTGATCCTATTGAAGGTTTAATTCCAAACCAAACAGTTGTTATTAAGGGAAATAAAATTATAGAAATTTATAACTCAAAAGAAATTAACCTTTCTCAAAAAAATAATATTTATTCTGGAGATGAAAAATATCTAATTCCTGGATTATGGGATGCTCATATTCATTTTGCCTTTGAAAAAGATCTCGCATCAAGTATGCCAAATTTGTTTCTTTACTATGGAATTACAAGTTTAAGAGACACGGGTGGACCGATTGAATTTGTGGATCAATTCAAACAGAATGCTTTAAAAAATCCCAAAACAAAAAGTCGTGTCAAAATTGCTGGTCCACTATTGGACGGTAAATATAATGTTTATGATGGTAGTGACATTACTCACCCAGTTCTCTCAATAAAAAATATTGATGAATCCCAATTGAAAAAAAATATAGAAGATTTGGTTGACTTAAAGGTCGACTTTCTTAAAGCATATGAAATGTTAAGTCCAAAACAATTTAAAGTTTTAATGGATTTATCTAAAAAACATAATTTAAAAGTAACAGGACATGTGCCATTAAGTATGGATGTAATTTCTGTTTCAAATCTTGGTTTAAATAGTATAGAGCACTTTAGAAACATTGAGCTCTCAATGACAAATTTAGATCAAGAGCTTTTAAAAGAAAGACTCAGTCTTTTAAAAAATAAGTCATCTTTAAGTGGAGCAAAACTAAGATCTAAGCTTCATGATAAACAACGAATGCGCTCTATATATAATTTAGATTCTTCGAAAATAAAAGAAGTTGTTTCTACTTTGTCAAAGAATAATACATGGCAGATCCCCACATTGAAATTATATAAAAACTTTGCATACAAAAATTACAAAAATCAAGAATATTTAAGATCACTAGACATATTACCTGAAACCTCTAAAATAGCTTGGAAAAAAAGAATAAATAAAATCAGTTTAGATCAAAGCAAACAGATGAAAGATTATACTGATTGGTCAAAAAACATGGTGAAATTTATGCATGAAAATGATATAAAATTTATGGCTGGAACCGACACTCCTATTGGATTTCTGGTTCCAGGACTAAGTTTACATCAAGAAATTCAAGAACTGAATGAAGCTGGATTAAACACTTTAGAGGCATTACAAACTGCTACAATAAATCCATCAATTTATTTTAACCTTCAAGACTCTCTTGGAAGAATAAAAAATAATTACGTTGCTGATCTTATAATTTTAGCTAAAAATCCATTGGAAGATATAAGAAATACGAAAAGTATTTTAGCTGTCATTAAGGATGGAAATTATTTAGACAGAAATTATTTAGATTCAATTGTTAGGTGATTAATTTCTATTTTTTGTTATCTACTCTTTTAAAAAGAGTAAAAATTATATATCTCTTAATACCAACTTTAAGTTTTTCTCAGGTTGGTACATTAAATGCTTTCGATAACAGAGATATCTCAAGCTTATATATCAACACGAAAAGTGAAAAAGAAATTTTACTTGGCGAACCCTATTATACTCCATTAATAAATGGATATAGATACAATGCCCAAATTGATAAAATAGTCGATTCTTTAAATAATATTTTATATGTTGATAAAATAAAACTTGGAGAATTAAATTTTATTAAGAAAGAATACTATAAAAGATGGAGTAAAAAAAAATCAATTGGATATCTAATAGAAAATAAAAATGGAGATTATGTAAGGGTTCAAAAAAAAATAAATAGTAATTATAATCCAAGATTAAATACTGATTCAAATAAAAAATTTGAAGAGAGAATAACATACTTCCGATTAATTGATAATAAAATCAAACAAATAAAAAAAAATGAGGATTCATTTTTTCACTATTATATTTTTGTTGGATTAAATAGTTCACAGCTGAATATATATTCTGATCAGGATTTTGCATACAGGAATTCAACTTATTATGGACTAGGATTAACTTTTCCACTAAAAAGTAAATTTAGTTTTAAAAATAATGTATTATACTCCAAAAATGGAAACAAAAAGTGGTATACAACTGAAAATGAAACCGGAAGAGAAAAAATCGTTTATAATACTTTGGGATTAGAATTATTAGTAAATAAAAAATTTAATTTTTTCAATTTTTTTACTGGATTAAGAACAGATTATGCAGCTAAAAGGGAACGAATTCTGTTAAGTAGAAAATGGTATGGATTTAGCTTTAGAGATGATTATACAAAATTAGATAATACAATTATAAAATTTAATCCATTGAGTGTAACATTTGGTTTTTCATTTGAAGTATTAGAATCGATTGAGTTTGAAATTAAAAATGTACTTAGCTTATCTAATCTTAGTGCTAATTCCACTAATAGTATAAAATTATTTGCTATACAGAATGGATTTGTATATATTTTTTAATCAATATTTTATTCGTTATATATTGATTAAAACCCATTAGATATATAAGTACAAAGGGATAACTTTATTGTTATCCCTTTATCATTTGTTGGCCTACTAGGGATCGAACCTAGACTCTTCTGAACCAAAATCAGACGTGTTGCCAGTTACACCATAGGCCAAGAGTGGGCAAATTTACATGAAAGTTTTTTGTACACCAACTTTTGAATAAAAATAAGATTACAAAAAAAACACATATTATATATTTAAAGAGCGTAAAACTCTTGTAAGGTCGTATTCCTTCCTTGATTTATTGTTAAATTCGTGGCAAGAAATGAAAAACTTTTCATGAGCGAAAAAACATATCGAATTTGGAATCTTAGTCTGGGATGGTTTTGTTTTTCCATTGCTTTATTTGTTTTTGGAAGCACTGTTGAACCAACTGCGAGTTTTTGGGATGCAGGAGAATATATCGCAACCTCTGCTAAACTTCAAATAGGTCATCCCCCAGGAGCACCTTTTTTTCAAATGATGGGAGCATTTTTTGCTCTTTTCGCGACAAGTCCTGAAAAAATTGCATTAATGGTAAATTATATGTCTGTATTTTCATCGGCATTTACAATACTTTTTCTTTTTTGGACTTTAACATTATTATTGAAAAAAATTCCAAGCTTTAAATCTCTTGAAACAATTTCTGAACGGTTTGGTTTTTTTGGAAGTGCATTAGTAGGATCTCTTACTTTTTGTTTTTCTGATAGTTTCTGGTTCAATGCCGTTGAAACAGAGGTATATGCAATGGCTACCATGATCTTATCTATTCTTTTTTGGATGGGTTTAAAATGGGAGGATGAAATGAATACTCCTAGAGGAGACAAGTGGTTATTAATGATTTCATTTGTAATTGGTCTTTCTTTTGGAGTACACTTTATGGGGCTTTTAACAATACCTGCTATTGGAATGATATATTATTTTAAAAATTATAAAAAGATTACAATAAAAGGATTTATTTATGCGAATCTTATTTCAACAGCTATCCTTCTTGTAATATTTAAACTTTTACTTCCTTCAACGCTTGCATTTTTTGGTAAAGCTGAAGTTTTCTTTGTAAATACTATTGGTCTTCCATTTAATAGTGGAACTATAATTGCTGCATTAATCATTATCACAATTTTTTATTACTCCCTAAAATTTACAAGAGAAAAAAATCTAGTGAATTTGAATACTGGAATTTTAGCAATTTTATTTGTATTAATTGGTTTTTCTTCATGGATAATGATTCCTATTCGAGCAAATGCAAACACTGTTATTAATGAAAATTCTCCTTCAGATGCAAGACAGCTTCTTGCATATTATAACATGGAACAGTATCCAGAAACAAAACTATTTTATGGACCAATGTTTTCAGACATTTATGCGGGTCAAGATCCTAACCAACCATACATAGATGATAAACCTAAATATGAAAGAGACTATAAAGCTGGAAAGTATAAAATTGTAAATTTTTGGGAAGATGCAAGGTACAATTCAAATAGTGCTCATAATGGAATATTACCAAGATTATGGAGTAGTGAACATGCTGGAAACTACATTAATTTCACGGAACCATTAGATTTTAAAATAAAATCTGAATATCGTTCAAATAATCAATTAAAAAGTAGGATAACTCAGTTTAAAGAAGAAGTTGCGAATGGCTCAGTTGATGGTGATCAATATCATGAGTTTCTAAAAAACTTTAGCCCATACCTTGACATTGAGAAACCTTCATTTTTTTCAAACTTGAAATTTTTTATTGAATATCAGTTAGGATATATGTACCTGAGGTATTTTATGTGGAATTTTACTGGAAGACAAAATGATGAACAGGGAGAATACAACATTTTAGATGGAAACTGGATCAGTGGTATTCCATTTATAGATGAAATTAGATTGGGTAACCAAGCAGAAGTAAATGATGACGCTTTAAACAATAAGGCTAGAAATACCTATTTTTTTCTTCCTTTTATTTTAGGTCTTATTGGCCTTTCTTTTATATACAAACAGGATCCTAAGCGTTTTTGGATTTTGATGTTATTTTTCTTGTTTACTGGGGTTGCATTAAAAGTGTATCTAAACGAACGCCCTTTTGAACCTAGAGAAAGGGATTATGCTTTGGTTGGATCTTTTTATGTTTTTGCTATTTGTGTAGGAATGGGATGCATGAGCTTGATACGTTCAACTCAAAATTATTTTAAAATTAAATTTATTCAACCTTTAGTAATTTTCCTTTGTTTATTGGCAGTACCATTACTTATGGCATTTCAAAACTGGGATGATCATGATCGTTCAAATAGATATACAGCTCAATCACTTTCTAGAGCGTATCTTCAATCAATACAAGAAGACAAAGGAGCAATAATTTTTACTATTGGCGATAATGATACTTTTGCATTATGGTATGCTCAAGATATTGAAGGATACAGAACAGATGTAAGGACAATTAATTCAAGTCTCTTAGGTACTGACTGGTATATAGATCAAATGAAAAGAAAAACCTACGAAAGTGAGCCCATACCGTCCCAAATGACTCATGAATTATATGCTTACGGTGTTAGAGATGTTATTCGTTATCAACCCGTTCTCGATTCTGTTCGTTGGGAAATTAAAGACTTTATGAATTGGGTAGCAAGTGATCACCCAAGGACTAAAATTAAAGATTTTTTACTTAAATCAGGGCGTGATCCAAATCAACTCCCCAAGAGTCAACAAGAAAGTGTCTTTTATCCAACAAATAAAATTCGTGTTCCAGTAAATAAAGAAAATGTTTTAAAAAGTGGTATTGTTAAACCTGAAGATGCTGACAAAATTTTACCATACATTGACATAAATCTTCCTGAAACAGCCATCTTAAAAAATCAAATGATGATGTTGGATATATTAGCAAACAATGACTGGAAAAGACCTATTTATTTTACCGGTGGTAGCTATTCAGATTCAGAATATATGTGGATGAAAAAATATCTTCAATTAGAGGGATTGGTTTATAAACTTGTTCCCATAAAAACTGACTTAGGGAAAGAAAACCCATATTTAATGGGGCGGATAGACAGTGAATTAATGTACGATATTGTCATGCAATGGGATTGGGGCAATTCCGATCGTACAGATATATATCATGACCCTGAAACAAGAAAAAATAGTATTTCTTTTAGAAGTAATATTGCAAGGCTATCTGAAAAATTAATAAATGAGGGCAAAATTGAAAAAGCAAAAAACGTCATGGACTTAGCTATCGATAAGATGCCTATAGACTACTTTGGTTATTATAGTTTATTAGTTCCTTTTGTAGACGGTTATTATAGAATTGATCAGATTGAAAAAGCTCAAGATTTATCAAAAAGAATTGCATTTAAATATTCTGATAGATTAAATTATTTTAGTTCTCTTTCACCTGACACGCAATATAGACTAGGTGAAGAAATAATAACTGAGATTGAAAGATATAGGGCATTAATTGAAGCTGACTTAAAACATGCTGGGAAGTCAGATTTAAAAAGTTCTTTGAGTCAATTTCTTGAATCTATAGATGCATTTAAGTTTCTATATGGTGATTATGAATTTTATACAAGTCTAATTGATGTAGTGGAAGGGTTTTACTTATCTGAACAAACAAAATTAGCTCAAAGTCTTAGTAGAAAAATAGCAGATCAGTACAGTGAACGTATGGAATTATATTCACAATTTTCACCATCTAATCAACTTCAAATTCAAGATCGAATTAAGAAAGAATGGTCCTCTTATAATTATTTTCTACAGATAGTTAATTCTTTTGATGATAGTGAATTTTTCAAAAATTTAGAAAATCAATACAACAAAAATGTATCTCTTTTCAATACTGAACTAGATAGTTTAAAAAATTAATTTATTGTAGATTAATCAATATGATCTTTTAGAAGACTAATTAAAGTATTAGCATCCTGTTCACCACTTTGACGCCAAACCATTTCACTGAATTTATATATCATTAGAGTGGGTAATACTTTAACTCTTAGTGCTTCAGATAACTGTTGGTTTTTGTCAACATCAATTTTAATTACTTTTCCTTTGTCTCCTAAGGCAGCAGCAACGTCTTTTAAAACAGGATTCATATCCTGAGATTCCGATTCTTGGCTTCTAAAAAAAGCAAGTAAAATTGGAATTTTTTCATCTAATAATTCACCAAATTTTGACATTATCTGAATTTATAATATAGCAAATGTAAAAAAATTGATTAAATCCTAGATTCTGTCTTTGATAATGTGATAACAGAAACCTCCGGCCAAATTCCTACTCGACCTGGATAAGCTAAATATCCAAAACCACGATTGACATTTAAAAGTTGTTTTTTATCCTCATAAATTCCAGCCCAATGTTTATATCTCCATTTAACTGGACTCCATTTTATCCACCCCGGTATTTCAATACCAAATTGCATTCCATGGGTATGACCACTTAAAGTAAGTTGAATTTTAAATGGATGGGGTAAAACTTTTGCTTCCCAATGGGAGGGATCGTGGGATAACAAAATTTTAAAATCATTAGAATCTACTTTTTTTAATGCTTTATTCAGATCTCCTGATTGTCTAAAACCGGATCCCCAATTTTCAACTCCAATAAGTGCAATTCTTTGTCCATCTTTCTCTATGAAATGAGAATCATTTAATAATAACTTCCAACCCATTTTTGAATGTGCCTCATAAAGCATTTGCATATTATTTATTTTATCCTCCTTAGTTTCCCATCTCATATAGTCACCATAATCATGATTTCCTAAAATCGAGTAAACTCCTTGTTTGGCATTAATTTTTTTAAATGTATCAATCCAAGGATAGATTTCATCAGCACGATTATTAACTAAATCACCTGTAAACAATACTAAGTCAGCTTCTTGAGAATTAATTAAATCTACACCATATTGTACTTTTTTTTGATTATCAAAACTACCACTGTGAATATCTGAAATTTGTACAATTTTATATCCATCAAATGCATCGGGTAAGTCATCATATTTTAATTTATATGAAAGTACTTTATAATTATATTTACCCCTGTACATACCATATAATAAAGAAACAAAAGGTATTGCTGCAATACCAATTGCTATTTGTGATATTATTTTTCTTCTTTCTGGTAGAAATTTTGTTTCACCGGGCATTTTTGTGAAAAATGAATATATTCCTTGTGGTACTCTTAATATATCTTCACCTAAAAGTATAATTGTAATTAAGGCCTGAAAAGTAAAAAGAGAAATAAAAAAACCAATGGCATACATTAAGTGAGGTTCAGTTTGAGTACTACGCTCAATAATTACAGTGTGAAATAAAAGATTCCCAATTACTAATATAACTACGATAACATATAAAAAAAGAATCAATTTATTTGATATAGTCGTTTTTATCGCTTGAAAACTATAGTATTGAAAAAGAATTAAAAATAAAAGAGAAATAATCCAGCGCATTTACAATTTTTTGGCAAAGGTAATGAGTTATATAAAAATAAAAGATTACTTACCTCCTATATCTCTGGCTATATTAAGTGCCTTACTGTCAGATAAACTTGCTATGAAGCAACATACATTTAGTAAAGTTTCGTATAATGTATTACCTATCAATCGGTTCTCCTCTGGAACTAAAGAAAGAATTAGTTTGTCGTATGTATTAACTTTTCCTTCAAAACTATTCACTGCTGCTTTGGAAAAATTTTCTAATAAAATTGTGATTGCTCTATGACCTACAACCTCTTTTTTAATAACTTCTTTAGAATTATAAACTTTATTGATACTTACTTTAATAATATCTTCAATTTGAGCCTTGTATTTACTTTTTTCCATTAGACTTACTCCAAAGTCACCAGACAAAATTTTAGACTCATTTTTAATAAATATCTTAACAGCATCTTGAATCAAACTGTTTATTGCTAGAGATCTTAAATAACTTAGTCGTTGAGTTTTATATGTAAGTTTGGCATACTTTTTAGAATCAATAAAGTCACGTACCAAATTGATTAGATATTCTAAAGCATAATCTTCAGATATCCATCCTAAATTAATACCATCTTCAAAGTCTATTATTGTGTAACATATATCATCAGCTGCCTCTACTAAGTAAGTCAATGGATGCCTTAATATTTTTGAATTTTTTACAAGAGATAATTCTTCAGCAACCTCTTTGTATGTTGTTTTTTGTGTCTGAAAAAAACCATATTTTTTATCGGCAACATGACTCGTCGGTTTTATTGGTAAACTTGCTTTTGGATACTTGACAAATGTTCCTAGTGTAGAATAACTTAATCTTAAACCCCCTTTAGTTCCCGGTTTAGATTCAGTTAGAATTTTTAGACCATTTGCATTGCCCTCAAAATCGCAAAGATCCTGATATTCCTCCGGTTTAAGTTTTGTGCGATAAATTTCACCTTTCCCTGACTTAAAATAATTTCCAATTGCTTTTTCACCACTATGCCCAAAAGGGGGATTACCAATATCATGAGCTAATGATGCTGCAGCTGTTATCGCACCAAAATCATTTGCCTGATACCCAAGAGAATCTTTTAAATTTGGGTACTTGTCTAATATAGCTTGTCCAGCCATTCTTCCAATGCTTCTACCAACAACAGAAACCTCCAAACTGTGTGTTAATCTTGTATGAACAAAATCTGTATTTGAAAAGGGGATTACTTGTGTTTTGTCTTGCAAGCTTCTGAATTCATTTGAAAAAACAATTCTGTCATAATCAACTTCAAAACCTAAACGAAGATCATTTTGCTCAATTCTCAACCGCTTACTTTTATCACCAAATCTTCTTAATGATAATAATGATTCCCAATTCATATAACAAATTTACCAAATCTATATTCGTATGTTAACAGAAGTTTACTAAAAATAAAATTTGATAATATTTTCTTAAAGATTTTGTTTCAAAAATTAACTTTTTGATAATTTTTTGGTTGTAAAGCATATGTAATTTTGGAAAAATTAATAACCCTTTTAAACCAAATCTTATATAATATGAAAAATAAAAACCTACTTATTTTCTTGCCCCTATTAACTTTATTTTTAAACTGTTCCGAAGAAGAACCAGTTGTTGAATATATAACTGTTACAGAAACTATAACTGTTAATGAAACAAGTACAGTTGAAGTTGATCCTTTTGCTGACTCTACACTTGAAGGTAACATTACCGAGGACACCACTTTAGATGCTTCTAAAATATGGCTACTAAAGGGGAGAGCTGCTGTAGAAGATGGAGTAACTCTAACTATTCCAGCAGGTACAATTATTAAAGCTGCATCTGGAACAGGAGCTGATGCTTCAACATTAATAGTTGCTAGAGGTGGAACTATGATTGCAAACGGAACAGCTGATAATCCAATCATAATGACTGCTGTTGCTGACAATATTCAAGTTGGAGGCACTTATCCAGATAGTGGACCCGCACTAAATGTTGATACTAGAGGTTTATGGGGAGGACTTTTAATATTAGGTAAAGCTCCTTGTTCCTTTAAAAGTGATGTAACTGAACTTCAAATTGAAGGAATACCAACCTCTGATACTAATGGTCTTTACGGTGGATCTATTGCTGATGATAACTCAGGTTCTTTACAATACATCTCTATTCGCCATGGAGGAGCTGAAATTGGTGAAGGTAATGAAATAAACGGTCTTACATTAGGAGGTGTTGGATCAGAAACTACAATTAACCACATCGAAGTATTAGGTAATGTTGACGATGGTATTGAATTTTTTGGAGGTACTGTCAATGCTACAAACCTTCTTATATGGGGACAAGGTGACGATGCTATTGATATCGATCAAGCATATGCTGGTACAATTGATGGAGCATTAGTTGTCTTAACTGCTGCCTCAGATCATGGCTTTGAAATTGACGGCCCTGAAGGATCTGCTCCAGGAAGATTTACCCTTAAAAATGCAACAGTGATTGGAGCTACTGATGACTGTGATGCTGAAGGTGTAGATGGTGAAATGGCTGATTTTCGAAAAGGTGCTACGGGTGATGTCTTAAATGTTCTATTCAAAGACTTTGCTGGTGGTAAAGATGTGGAATTAGACGCCAGTGCTGATGCTGCAACATATTCAGCAGGAACTTTAACATTTGCAAACATAGATGTATTACACCCTGTAGATGACGATGGTAATTTATGTTCAGATGTTGAAACTGTAAATAAAATTTTCGATGACCGTTCAGATGAAAGCTCTTTTGAAAGCGATGCAAATACATTTGCAGAAGTAGTTACAGAGCAGCAAGATGGAAACGGATTATCAGATGAATCAATATTTTCGTGGACTTTTTACAAAAGATAACAGCAAACATACATAACTCAAAAAGAAAATGCCTGGCTTATTTGCCAGGCATTTTCTATACATAATAGTCAATAAATAATATAATTCAAATGAATATAAAAATCATACGTATAATCTCAGTTCTATTTTTCTCAATATTAAGAACCTACAGTCAGTATGGTATTACTGGAACCGTGATTGATGGTGATTTTAATGAACCTCTTCCTTTTGCAAATGTCTTAGTAAAAGAAACTGGTGATGGAGTAACAACTGATTTTGATGGGAAATATACAATTGAATTATCATCAGGAAATTATACTTTGATTTTTTCTTTTGTTGGTTATGAGACTAAAGAAATTACTAACATTAAGGTTTCTGGAGATAACTACACTATAACTGATATTGTATTAAATTCTGTTGCTCAGGGTTTGGAAGAAGTAGTTGTAACGGTTGATGCTAGAAGAAATACTGAATCATCAGTGTTAGAAATTCAAAGAAAATCAGCAAGTTTACTTGACGGTATCTCAGCACAGGCATTTAGAAAAATTGGCGCTAACGATATTGCGAGTGCTGTTAAAAATGTTCCCGGCGTATCTGTTCAAGGAGGAAAATTTGTTTACGTCAGAGGGCTTGGAGATCGATATTCTAAATCAATTTTAAATGGTGTTGATATACCAGGATTGGATCCTGACAGAAATACTATACAAATGGATCTTTTTCCAACAAATCTTCTTTCAAATGTTTTGGTAATTAAATCAGCAAGAGCAGATTTACCAGCTGATTTTACTGGAGGGGTAATCAATATAATTACTAAAGACTTTCCAACTAATGAAGAATTATCTATTTCAATTGGAACATCATTTAATCCCAATATGCATTTTAGGGAAAACTACCTTACCTACGAAGGGGGACAAACAGACTTTCTAGGATTTGATGACGGGACTAGAAAGAACAAAATTTTCAACTCATTTCTAGGAAACTTTTTTGATCCTAGATTAAATAATTCGATAACTAGCCTAACCTATGTAAATAAAATTTCAAATCAATTTGACCCACAAATGGCTCCAACAGACGATATAAGTGGGATGAATTATAATTTTAATATTTCTTATGGAAATCAAATAAAATTTGAAAATGGTCATTCGTTTGGTTATTTAGGCTCACTTTCTTACAGAAAAGAACAATCAATTTATGAAAACTCACAGGATAACATTTTCAACTTTAGTCCTGACAGGTCAGAACTAAACTTTGAAGAAAATAGACTTCAATTTGGAACTATTGGAGGTGAAAATGTTATAGCTAGTGGTTTATTAGGGATAACATACAAGACAGATAAGTCAAAGTATAGAATTAATACTCTTCATATTCAAAATGGTGAAAGTACATCAGGAAGATTTAGACAACTTACAAGATTTTCAGATTTTATTGATTTTAATAAATTTAATTTAGAATATAATGAACGTTCAATTACCAATGGAATAATTTCCGGTTTACATAATTTAAATGAATCCAAATTTAAAGTTGAGTGGACTATCTCTGGAACGCTTGCAAAAGTTCACGACAAAGATGTTCGTAATACAACTTTTCAGGATGAAGAAGGAATTTTTAGCTTTCAAGAAAATACAGAACCTAAAAGGATATGGAGAACTCTTGATGAATATAATTTAGTTGGTAAAGTAGATCTTTCAAAACGTTTTAAATTTTTAAATGAAGATGCTATTTTAAAATTTGGAGTGTACGGTTCTAAAAAAGAAAGAGATTTTTCAATTGCACAATATTCAGTAAGTAGTAATTATACATCCGAACGTGACTGGGCAAATTATGGTGGAGATCCAAATCAATTATTTAATCCAGTTAATTTAATTTCACCTTCAAATGATAGAGGGACATATATTAATCCTCAAACTACAATTAGACAAGATGCAAATATTTTTAATGCAACTCAACAAAATCTTGCAGCATACATATCAAATGAATTTAATTTATCTTCAAAACTAAAGTGTATCATTGGTTTTCGATTTGAAAACTATCAAGTATTTTATACAGGAGAAAATAGTCAATTAGGACAAATACTCAATGATGAAAGAATCATTAATGAAAATAATTTATTCCCCTCAGCAAATTTTATATATAATTTAAAGGAAGAGAAAAACTTAAGACTAGCTTATTCATTAACAACTGCCAGACCAAGTTTTAAAGAAGCTTCTATAGCCGAAATTTATGATCCTCTTTCAAACTTATTCTTTATTGGCAATATTGACATTAAACCCTCTTACATTGATAACTTTGATATTAGATATGAATCTTTTGGTGAAAATGCTCAACTATTTGCCATGAGTCTATTTTATAAAAAACTAACAGACCCTATTGAAATTGGATTTGTTGCTGCATCCACATCTAATTATAAGCCGTTAAATCTTGAAAATGCAGATGTATATGGATTTGAAATTGAATTAAGAAAAAAAATGAGTAATTGGATTTCAGGACTTAAAAACTTTAATTTAAATTTTAATGGATCATACATTATATCTGATGAGAAATATAGTGAAGATGAATTAGCTCTTAGGACTTTAGGTTTGAGAGAGGGTGAAACATTAGGGGATTCGAGACCTTTACAAGGTCAATCTCCTTACCTTGTAAATGCTGGATTTGACTATAATAATATTGAAAAAGGGTTTCGTGGAGGACTCTATTTTAATGTGCAAGGAAAAACCCTAGAAGTAGTTGGTGATGGATTTTATCCTGATGTATACACAATGCCATTTAACAGTTTAAATTTGAATTTAAATAAACAGTTTAAAAATAACACCAGTTTAACATTAAGGGTAAGAAATTTACTTAATGATGAAAGAGAAAGTTTATTTGAGGGATATGGAGGGACTACTGAATATTTTAGATATAGAAATATAGGCAGAACCTTTTCTCTAGGCTACTCAATTAAATTTTAATATCTTCAATTTTAATGGACAACGCTTACTTATTTATAGTAGTTTTACTATGCTTATTGGCAATCGGTGACTTGATTGTTGGTGTAAGTAACGATGCTGTTAATTTCCTAAGTTCTGCTATTGGCTCAAAAGTATTCTCCTTTAGAAATATTATGATTTTTGCGAGTTTAGGTATATTATTTGGGGCCATGTCTTCAAGTGGAATGATGGAAGTGGCAAGAAAAGGAATTTTCAATCCTGCGGCTTTTTACTTTGATGAAATCATATACATTTTTATGGCAGTTATGATGACCGATATTTTGTTATTGGATTTTTTCAATACAATTGGTCTTCCAACATCTACAACTGTTTCAATAGTATTTGAATTATTGGGAGCTGCAGTTGTTATGGCAATTATTAAAATTTTCGAGTCTGATCAATTACTTTCTGATTTATCATCTTACATAAATACAGAAAAGGCAACTCAAATAATTTTAGGTATTTTACTTTCTGTATTTGTTGCATTTACTATTGGAGCACTAGTTCAATGGATTTCTAGGGTAATTTATACTTTTGAATTTGAAAAAAAGTCTCACTTCTTAAATAGCTTTTTTGGTGGATTATCGCTTACTGTTATCTTCAACTTTATTCTTGTCAAGGGTATTAAAGGTTCTCCCTACTCCAAAATGGAACTTTATATTTTGGATTACCAAACTATAAATAGTTTTGTTGAAAATAATTTATTTATTGTTCAATTTTCAAGTTTTATTTTTTGGTTTGTTTTTTCAATTTTAATTATAAAGTTATTAAGATGGGATATATATAAAGTTATAATAGGTGTGGGTACTTTTGCTTTGGCTCTTGCTTTTGCAGGTAATGATTTAGTCAATTTTATTGGTGTGCCTATTGCTGCATACCAATCTTATGAAGCTTGGGTAGTTTCTGGAACTCCTGCACAAAGTTATAGTATGGTTCAATTAAGTCAAGCAGTGGCTACTCCAACCCTTTTTCTTTTTCTCTCAGGGGTAATTATGATCTTAACATTATGGTTTTCTTCAAAAGCTAAAAAAGTAGTTAAAACATCACTTGACTTATCAAATCAAAATAATACAAGAGAACGTTTCAAACCAAATTTTATATCAAGAGCAATAGTTCGTTTTTTTACTAGTTTTAATAGTCAGATTGTAAAATTTATCCCTCAAAAATCAATTTTAGCTTTAAATAGGTCTTTTACTCCAATAAAACTAAATAATAATCAAAACCTTCCTGAATTTGATAAACTTAGAGCAAGCATTAACTTAGTTGTAGCTGCTGTATTAATTTCTTTGGCAACATCTTTAAAGCTTCCTTTATCAACTACTTATGTAACATTTATGGTTGCGATGGGGACATCATTAGCTGACAGAGCTTGGAGTTCAGATAGTGCAGTATATAGAGTCTCAGGAGTTATAAATGTTATTGGTGGGTGGTTTTTAACTGCTATTAGCGCATTTGCTGTAGGTGGAATTATTGTATATCTAATAAATTTAGGGGGTGTTCAAGTGGTAGCTGTTATAATCTTTATCATTTTATTAATAATCGGAAAAAACTATATAAATCATAAAAAAGAAAACAAATTAAGTCTAGAAGAAGATAAAGCTCTTATTATTGAAAGTAATTCTTATAAAGACGTGATTGATGAAACTGGCTCCACAATAGAGCTAGTCCTTAAAAAAAGCATTAAAATATATCATATACTTATAGAAGGGTTATCTAAAAATGATGATGAGCCACTAAAAAAAGCAAAAAAGAATACTAAGAAACTTAATGATGACATTGAAGATCTAAGAAATAGCTTGTTTTACTTTATTAGAAATTTGGAGGATAAATCAGTTTCAGCAAGTACTTTTTATATTACTCTTTTAGGTCATTTACATGATCTCTCAGAAGATTTGATTTACTTAAGTAAAATTAGTTACGATCATGCAGCAAATAACCACAGAAAACTTACGTTTGTTCAGTTAAAAGAGTTGTTGCTTATAGAAGAAAATATAATTAGAATTTTCAAAAATAATAAAGGAGCTTTTAATTCAAATAAAGCTTTGAATGAGTTTGAAGAAATTCTAATAGTTAAAAATGACGCTATTGAGGTTATTGATTCGAAAATTAATACTCAAATTGAGAGAACTAGACAAGAGGAGATAAGTCCGAAAAATACTACCCTGTATTTTAATTTTCTAATTAGAACTAAAGATTTGATTACTCACAAATTTGAACTAGTAGAAAAATATTATAGTGTAGTTAGAAAATTATAAAAGTTAGTCATCTTTAGATGCAATTAATTTTGCATCACCCCACTTAATGGCGCTTTGGACTTCATTATTCTTATAGTCAACTTCTAATAATTGTCCATTATTCCAAAAAAACCAACGATCAACTTTGTTTCCCTTAAAAAAAACACCTTTGGATTTTTTTGCCCCATTGATATCAAAACTTTGCCATACTCCATGGTTTTTACCATCAAGTAAAAAACCTGTTTGAGCAAGTTGCCCATTTTCGTAATACTCTGAAAATTTTATTAATTCTCCCTCTTGGATGTAAGTTTTCCTTAACCCATTTTCCTGAGCTATTATAGTCCCAAATCCTAACAAAAAGAAAAAAAGTAAGCTTTTCATCATTATAGTTTTTTGATTACTTAACACAAAGTTAATAATAAAAATATAATTATGTAACATTTGGTTAACATTAAATTAACATAAGAATATAATATGCTGATTTACAGATAAATAAAAAAGCCCTGAAAAGGGCTTTATAGTTTAGATATGGAATAATAATTTAGGAACCACACATAAGACAGTCATCATCTTCACTATCCTTTGCTTGTGAAAGCATTTGTTTTAATTCCTGAGGAGAAAGCGGTTCTACAGGAATAGGCGTTGATTCATTTTTTGACTGAGTGGTCTTACTATTTGTGGCAACCTCTACTTTTGATGTATTTTCTTTCGACTTATTATCAAGAGTAAATTTGATTGCGTCAACTGCTGATTTTGTTCTTAAATAATACATTCCTGTCTTAAGTCCAGACTTCCATCCGTAGAAATGCATCGAAGTAAGCTTTGCCATAGTAGCTCCTTCCATAAATAGATTTAAGGATTGTGATTGATCAATAAAATAACCTCTGTGACGTGACATGTCTATAATATCTTTCATACTCATCTCCCAAACAGTTCTGTACAACTCTTTTATATTTTCAGGGATGGTTTCTATATTTTGAATGGATCCATTATTCCTCATCAGTTCTTGCTTCATCTCTTCATTCCAAAGTCCTAATTGTACAAGATCTTCTAACAGATGCTTATTAACAACAATAAATTCTCCTGATAATACTCTTCGAGTATAAATGTTTGAAGTATAAGGTTCAAAACATTCATTATTACCGAGAATTTGCGATGTACTTGCTGTTGGCATTGGTGCTACAAGTAAAGAATTTCTTACACCATGTTTTTTTACTTTTTTTCTTAATCCTGACCAATCCCATCTTCCACTTAGGTCCTCATCTTTAATTCCCCAAAGATTGTGCTGAAACTCACCTTTTGATATTGGAGAACCCTTATATGTTTGGTAAACTCCGTCTTTTTTGGCTTCTTGAACCGATGCGGTAACTGCAGCAAAATAGAGAGTTTCAAAAATTTCTTGATTTAGTTCTTTTGCTTTATCAGATGTAAAAGGTAACCTAAGCATAATGAATGTGTCTGCTAAACCTTGAACACCAAGGCCTACTGGACGATGTCTGAAATTTGAGTTCTCAGCCTCTTTAACAGGATAAAAATTTCTGTCAATCACTCGGTTTAAATTCTTTGTCACGCGAACTGTGACATCGAAAAGAGATTTGTGATCAAAGTTTCCATCCTTAACAAACATTGGTAGTGCTATAGAGGCTAAATTACATACAGCTACTTCATCAGATGATGTATACTCAAGAATTTCCGTACATAAATTTGATGATCTGATAGTTCCTAAATTTTTTTGATTTGACTTACGGTTTGCCGAATCTTTGTAAAGCATATACGGTGTGCCAGTCTCAATTTGAGATTCTAAGATTTTCTCCCAGAGTTCTCGGGCTTTTATGGTTTTTCTTCCTCGGCCCTCTGATTCGTATTTTTGATATAATTCATCGAACTCATCACCGTGTAAATTATATAAGTCTGGACACTCGTTTGGACACATTAATGTCCAATTAGAATCTTCCTCTACTCTTTTCATAAATAAATCAGGAGTCCACATAGCATAAAATAAATCTCGTGCCCTCATTTCTTCTTTTCCGTGATTTTTTTTAAGCTCTAAAAAATCAAATATATCAGCATGCCAAGGCTCAACATAAATAGCAAAAGAGCCTTTTCTTTTTCCACCACCCTGATCGACATATCGTGCCGTGTCATTGAATACTCTAAGCATAGGGACTATTCCATTAGATGTACCATTAGTCCCAGCAATATAAGATCCTGTCGCTCTTACATTATGAATTGATAGACCAATGCCTCCTGCAGATTGAGAAATCTTAGCAGTTTGTTTAAGGGTGTCATAAATTCCATCAATGCTGTCTTCTTTCATAGTTAGAAGAAAACAAGAAGACATCTGTGGCTTGGGAGTTCCTGAGTTAAATAAAGTAGGTGTTGCGTGAGTAAAATAACGTTTGGACATTAATTCATAAGTCTCCAATGCAGATTCAATATCATCTAAGTGAATTCCTATAGAAACTCTCATTAGCATGTGTTGTGGTCTTTCAACTATTTTACCATTTAACTTCAACAAATAAGAACGCTCTAATGTTTTGAATCCAAAAAAATCATAACCAAAGTCACGATTGTAGATAATACTGGAATCTAATTTATCTGCATTTTTTTTAATTATTTTATATACTTCATCTGAAAGTAAAGGTGCTTTTTTTCCTGTTCTAGGGTTTATGTAGTTATATAAATCCTCCATTGTTTCTGAAAAGGATTTTTTAGTGTTTTTGTGTAAATTGGAAACTGATATACGTGCAGCTAATTTGGCATAATCAGGATGTGTAGTAGTCATAGTAGCAGCAATTTCTGCAGCTAAGTTATCTAGCTCAGAAGTTGTTACGCCATCATAAAGTCCCTCAATCACACGCATCGCTACTCTTACTGGGTCTACAAGTGGGTTTAGACCATAATTAAGTTTACGAATTCTCGCTGTAATTTTATCAAACATGATGGGCTCCTTTCTGCCATCTCTTTTTACTACAAACATACTTTATTCTTTAAGGTTTCGATTTTTATAATTTATGGTTAATAAACATTGATATTAGTAAACGGATTTTTACCTAAAAATCCGCATCAAAACTAATCTTCTCGTCTTTCTTTTCGTTATTTAAAACACCTGCTTTTTGATACTCACCAACTCTCTTCTCAAAGAAATTTGTCTTTCCCTGAAGGGAAATCATATCCATAAAATCGAAAGGGTTACTAACGTTGAATTCTTTTTCTAATCCCAATTCTACTAAAAGCCTATCGGTAACAAATTCAAGATATTGAGTCATTAATTTAGCATTCATGCCAATTAGACTAATCGGAAGGGATTCAGTAATAAATTCACGTTCAATATTAAGTGCATCTAGGAGTATTTCTTTTATTCTTTTAGGAGGTACTTTATTAACTAAATGATTATTATGAAGGTGTACAGCGAAATCACAATGGACCCCCTCATCTCTTGAAATTAATTCATTTGAAAAAGTTAGGCCCGGCATCAAACCCCGCTTTTTTAACCAAAAAATTGAACAAAAGGCCCCTGAGAAAAATATACCCTCAACCGCTGCAAAGGCAATTAATCGTTCAGCAAATGAATCAGACTCAATCCATCTTAAAGCCCAGTCTGCCTTCTTTTTTATTGCTGGAAATACCTCGATTGCCTTAAACAATTTATCTTTTTCTGTATCATCTTTAACATAGGTGTCAATAAGAAGCGAATATGTTTCTGAATGTATGTTTTCCATCATAATTTGAAAACCATAAAAAAACTTAGCTTCAGAATACTGAACTTCGTTAACGAAGTTTTCAGCTAAATTTTCATTCACAATTCCATCCGATGCCGCAAAAAAAGCAAGAATATGTTTTATAAAATATTTTTCATCATCATTAAGCTTTGAATTCCAATCAGTGAGATCTTGATGTAAATCAATCTCCTCGGCAGTCCAAAAACTAGCCTCCATTTTTTTATACCATTCCCAAATATCATGATGTTGTATTGGAAAAATAACAAATCGGTTTTCATTTTCTTGGAGAATAGGTTCTATAGCTGCCATCTACATTTTAATTTTATTGGTTAAATTATTCTGATTTTTACTCTAACAAAGATTCTAAATTGTAATCAAAATTGAAAGAGCAACTTTTCCACAATGGAGCTTAGTTTTTAACAAAAAAAATAAAAAGGGCTTTTTTTGTAGAAAAAAATAATTTTTTAACTATATGATTTTCAATTAATTAAAAAATTACATCTCTGTAAACCCTTAAAAACATTACAAATATTCTAAAAAGTGTTTTTTGAAATTCTTTCTAAGGAATTAAACCAACTAATTCCAAATTTTCTAATTAGAGCTTTTTTTACAAATTTATATACAGGAATTTTTAATGATTTACCCAATTTACATGCATCAGAACAAATTGACCAACTATGATAGTTTATTGCAGTAATTTGATCATACTCGTTAATTCTTACAGGATATAAATGACATGAAATAGGTTTCTGAAAATCAATAACACCTTTATTGTATGCTTTTTCAATTCCACATGATGCAATGCCGTCTTTCGAAAAAACCGTAAATGCACATTCTTTCCGATTAATCAATGGCGTTTCAAGTTCATCGTTATATCCCTTTACAAAAACACCTTGTTTTTCAATGGCCTCTATACCTTTTTTACTAAGAAATGGTTTAATTTTTTTAAAATTCTTTTTTAAATATTTGATTTCATTTTTTTCAAGTGGAGCTCCAGCTTCTCCCGATACACAACACTCACCTTTACACTTGGATATATTGCAAACAAACTCTTCAGCTAATAAGTCATCTGAAATGATTGTATCACCAATTGAAATCATCTTTTTTTAAAAAAATTAATTATTAAAAATGTGTTTTTAATATAATGAATTTAGATTTGCAAATATTTATAATTATGATAATTATTAAAGAAATTTTTACAGCTAGTATAATATTATTTGCAGTTATTGACATCATTGGAAATATACCGTTAATCATATCTTTAAGAGAAAAAGTTGGTCATATTCAATCTGAAAAGGCATCCCTTACAGCTGCAATTATTATGATTGGGTTTTTGTTTATTGGTGAAGAAATTCTTAAGCTTATTGGAATTGATATTAACTCATTTGCTGTAGCAGGTTCTTTTGTGATTTTTTTTTTAGCATTAGAGATGATATTAGGCATTACTATTTACAGAGATGAAGCTCCTGAAACTGCCTCAATTGTTCCTCTTGCATTTCCAATGATAGCTGGAGCTGGAACAATGACATCTCTTTTATCCTTACGTGCTGAATACCATGTTATAAATATTATCTTAGCGATAATAATTAACATTGTTTTTGTTTACATTATATTGAAATCTTCAAAGCATATTGGAAACTGGTTAGGTAAATCTGGAATAAATATAATTAGAAAGGTATTTGGAATAGTTTTGCTTGCTATTGCAGTGAAGTTATTCACTTCAAACATTGGTAAACTATTGTAAAAAAAATCAAAACATGAAAATTTTACTATATGTCCTAATGATCATATCGATAGGGCTATGTATTTTTAATCTTATACAAATTGACTGGGAGAATCCTCTTAGAGATAAGAGCAGTGTTGCCGTTATTGGTGTAATTGCTTCTGCAAGTTCTTTTTTATTGATTTTAATTCTAATTGTATCAAAAAAAATAGCTCAAATACACAAAAAAAAATAATTATTTTTTTGTTTCTAAAATTGCTCTATTTACAAATGGATCAGTTTGATTTATAATTCTATAAAAAATATTTTCATTGAAAAGTTGCAGGGCTATATGAGCTTTAATTGAGTTTAAAATGGTACTCTCAAATTTATTATCGACTTTGATTGGTAGACTATATTCTTTTGAAAATCTCTTAAATGAAGAAATAAATTCATCCTTATTTGGTAGTTCCTCATTAAAAAATTTTGCAGCGCTATCAAAATTGTAATTTTTTGAATTTTTGTCAAGTTCTAAAAAGACAAAAAGATCAAAAATATTTGAACTTATAATATTTTTGATCCATATTTCATCTTCATCTACTTCGCTTGATATATATATGTCAGGGGTAATACCTCCTCCTCCATAAACTTTTCTTCCTTGTGGTGTGGTGAAAATTAAACTATCATTTAAAGGAATATTATTTGGGTTTTGCATCTCCCCTGTTTTGTAACGGTTATGTATTTCAGCATAATAATCTTTTCGGCTTGAGGAGTCGTATGGTCTCTGTATTGATCTACCTGTAGGAGTGAAATAGCGAGCAGTTGTTAGTCTTATTTGATCTCCTAATCCAAGAGGCATTTGTTGTTGAACTAATCCTTTACCAAATGTCCTTCTTCCAATAATTAGACCTCTATCATTATCCTGTATAGCTCCTGCTATAACTTCACTTGCTGAAGCTGAATCCTCGTCAACTAAAATAAAAAGATTCCCTTTTTCAAAAATACCATTAGCAGAAGAAATAGTTTTTTCTCGTTTTCCGTTATTTGCTTCTACTATAACAATTGGTTTATTTGCAGCCAAAAAATCATCTGCAATCTGTTTTGCTGGTAGAAGATATCCTCCAGGATTACCCCTCAAGTCTAAAACAAGATTTCCCATTTCTTGATTTATAAGTGATAAAATATTTTTCTTGAATTCTAAATACGTAGTTTGTGTAAAACGATTAATCTTAATATAACCTGTATTATTGTTTATCATATAAGAAGCATTGATACTTGGAAGAGGTACTGGACCTCTTACAATATCAAATTCAATAATTGAGTCTAGTTTTCTTCTGTAAATTGTTAAGTGAACAGGTGTTGTAGAATTACCCTTTAATCTAGAAACAATTTGTTCACTTGTTAATTTTTTTTGATAGAGTGTATCTTTATCTGCAATTAGAATTCTATCACCAGCTAATAATCCTGCTTTTTCACTAGGTCCATCTTCCAGGACTCTTGTTACAGAAACGGTATCTTGTAAAATACGAAATTGAACACCTATTCCATAAAAGTTTCCTTGCATACTTTCAGCTATAGATTTACTCTGAACTGCAGGTATATAAACAGAATGAGGGTCTAATTCGTCCACAATATCTTCTATAACAACACTTACTAAACTATCGGTATTTATTTTATCAACGTAATCCTCTGACAAATATGTAATTAATTTATTGAGCTTATTAATGCTTGAATTACCATATTTTTTAGAAACTGGTTTTTCAAAATTAGAACCAAATAAAAATCCAATCGCTATCGAAAGAAATATAATTAGTATTAAAAATATTGTGTTACTATAATTCCTCATTAAATAAATTAATTTGAGTTAAAGACACACCTGCTCTTTTTAAAAATTCTAGTCCACTAGTGTCTTTATACTTTTTAGAATAAACTACTCTGATGATTCCTGCTTGATGTATTAGTTTACTACATTCTCTACACGGAGACAAGGTTATGTATAGAGTAGCCCCTTTGCATGATTGAGTTGAAGAGGCCACTTTTAGAATTGCATTTGCCTCTGCGTGAAGGACATACCATTTGGTATAATGTTCCTCATCTTCACAAATATTTTCAAATCCAGACGGTGTGCCATTATATCCGTCAGAAATAATCATCCTATCCTTAACAATTAAAGCACCAACTTTTTTTCTTTCACAATAAGAAAGTTGTCCCCAAATTTTAGCCATTTCCAGGTAAGCCTTGTCATGCTTTTCTTGTTTGTTTTTTTTCATTTTTGCTAAGGTAATATTTCGAATTTAATATGATTTAAATTCGTTCAAAAATCATTGATATCGCTTGAGATATTATTAGAGCACCCACTAAGAGTTGCCAACTATTTCTTTCTTGTCTTAAAATATTAATAACAATCAAACTGATTACTAAAACATTAAAAACAATAATAATTTGTGCAAATTCAACACCTAAAGCAAAGGAAAAAAGTGAAAAACTTACGTTTTCATCTGTTATAAGCATTTTGAAATATCTTCCAAAACCCAAACCATGAATAATGCCAAATATGACAGTAGTTGATGATAGAAAATATCCTTTATGGAAAGAGCTATTTTGTAATTTTGTGAAAATTAATGGAACAGAATTTAATGCTATTGTTATAGGGATTAATAATTCAACCCAATATGATGAAATAGGAATGTCAGCATAAAAATTTCCTATCAAAGAGATTGTGTGCCCAAGTGTAAAAAGTGTTACCCACCATAATAGTTTTTTTCCTTGACGAAAAGTATAGGGTATTGCTAAAGTAATTATAAAATATAAGTGGTCTAATCCGTCTAAGTCTAGCACATGCCAGAATCCAAGTTTTAAATAAAACCATAATAAATCTATCATATTGCCCTAGCTTTTTGAATTTCCTCATATGCTTTTTGAACCTCTTGAAATTTTTCTTTGGCTCCCTTTATTAATGCAGGATCTTTTGATCTTAGTTTATCAGGATGGTATTTTTTAACCATTTCACGGTATGCTTTTTTGACTTCATCATTTGTAGCATTAGAAGAAATTTCCAAAATCTTGTAGGCTCTATCAGTTTCTTGAATAAACATTGCTTTAATACTTTCAAAGTCTGAATGTCTTAATCCTAGAGCACTTGCAATTTGATCTATTTTTATAAGTTCACTTTTAGAGATCACACCATCAGCGTTAGCTACTCCAAATAGAAAATGAAGTACTTGTAAACGTGTTTCATAGGGTGTCTTATAAACAAATATTCTAGCCAACTCATTTATATTTTGAACCTCCTTTTTTATTTCCGCATTAAATGTGTCAAAAATTAGTGATGCTTGGTCTTTTCCATAATTAGTTATGAAAAAATTTCTTACAAATTGAAGTTCTTGAGATTTAATTTGACCATCTGCTTTAATCACAGTTGCTGAGAGAGCTAATAGATTTAGTTGTAAGATTCTTGGATCTCTAGTAGAAATTTTTGTTTGGAATAAAGAATTATTCCCATTATTAATTTTTTCTATTATACCCCCAATAAAAAATCCTAATAGTGCACCTGGAAACCTAAAAAAATAATAACCCAAAAAAGCAGCAAACCACTTTATCATTTTTTTTAATTATTTTACAAAATTGCCAAATTAAATTGGCCTTTCAAAACCTTTAAATTCCTTTAATTTATATCTTTGAAAAAAAATAATTATGTATCCTGCTGAAATTGTAAAACCGATGCGAGAAGAGTTAACTAATATTGGATTTGAAGAGCTAACAACTTCTGATGATGTCTCAAATGCCTTAACAAAAAAAGGAACTACCTTAATTGTAGTTAATTCTATTTGTGGATGTGCTGCTGCAAACGCTCGTCCTGGTGTTCATTACTCTTTACAAAATGAAAAAACTCCGGACTATCTTGTTACTGTTTTTGCCGGCGTAGATACAGAGGCTACAAAAAGTGCAAGAGATATGATGGTCCCTTTTCCTCCATCTTCACCAAGTATTGGATTATTTAAAGACGGTGCTCTAGTTCATATGATTGAGCGTCACCATATTGAGGGAAGACCAGCAGAACTAATTGCAGAGAATTTAAAAGCAGCATATAACAGCCACTGCTAAAGTTTTGCCTAAATTTTTATACAAATCTGATGTATAAATTTTTGAGTTATCCACTATCAGTAATATTTTATTTTTTCTTTGGATCACTACTTATAACTTTTCATTGTATTCAGTGGCTAAATTTCTATTTTTTTGGATATACCGCTCATAAAAAAAGTGTTGATTTATTAAATTTCTTCATAATAAAATCTCTTTCAATATTGAGAACAAAAATTATATTTGAAAATAAAAATCAACTTCCTAAAAATAATAGTATAATTTTTGTTGCTAATCACCAGAGCACCTATGATATTCCACCACTAATCTGGTATTTGAGAGATTATCATGTAAAATTTATAAGTAAAAAAGAATTAGGAAAAGGAATTCCCAGTATTTCATTTAACTTGAGAAATGGAGGTTCAGTGCTTATTGATCGTAAAAAACCAAAAGAAGCTATTGAATCAATTAAAGCTTTTGCAAAAGAAATCTCAAAAAAAAAATATTCAGTTGTTATTTTTCCTGAGGGTACAAGATCCAAAAAAGGAGAGATGAAAAAATTTCATGCTTCAGGTCTAAAAACATTGATGAAAAGTTTACCTAAAGCTATTATAGTTCCAGTTAGTATTAATAATTCGTGGAAACTTGCAAAAAATAATTATTTCCCAATCCCAATTGGTACTAAAATAATTTTTAAGCTCCATGAATCAATTGAAAACAATTCAAATCAATTAGATTCTAACATAATAAAAATAGAATCAACTATCAAAAAGGCTATTAATAATTAATTATCTATTTGAGGGAGAGTTATTGTGAAAGTTGTTCCTTTATTTTTCTTGGAAACATATTGTATTTCTCCACCATGGGATTCAATAATGCTTTTAACAATCCCTAACCCCAAACCCATTCCAGAAGTTTTAGTAGTAAATTTTGGTTCAAAAATTTTATCTTTTATTTGATCTGGAATTCCATTTCCATTATCCATTATAGAAAGAATAGTTTTACCAGGTTCAGTATTTAATTGTATTCCTATTTGTGGATTTCTAGTTTTCGGAACTGACTGAAGAGCATTTTGTACAAGATTGGTAATTACTCGAATCCATTGTGTTTTATCTAATAAGTGAAAGACATGAGCTTTGTCAGATGAAAAAACAATTTTTTCTTTATCAAAAATATTAACTGTTGTTTTTGTAATTTCTACTAAATCATATTTTTTCATTTTTGTTTTTGGAAGACTAGCAAAATTAGAAAATGCCTCAGCTACATCAGTCATCGTATCAATCTGTTGAATTAATAAATTGGTAAACTCATTTAATTTATTTTGATTATCTGTATCATTAGGATCAAAATATTTTTGAAAACTTTGAATAGTTAAACGCATTGGCGTTAACGGATTTTTAATTTCATGAGCGACCTGTCGGGCCATCTCTTGCCAAGCTTGTTGACGTTCTGTTTTAGCTAATTTTTCAGCACTTTCAGCCAAATCATCTATCATTTTATTGTAAGAGTTTACCAAACTATCAATTTCTCTTGTAGCATTTTTTAGATGAATTTTTTCATTCTTTTTTTCTAGACGCATCTTACCCATTCTAACCTTTATTGTGTCGAGCGAGCGTGTAACATACCTAGACAAAAAATAAGCTATAAAAATTACACCTACTAAAAGTAGAATGTAAATCTGATAAAGATTTTCTATAAATGTGTTTAACTCATTTTCAGAAAAAGAAATATCCTCAAAATATGGGAAAAATAATATAGCATATGCTCGATTTAGATCATCTCTTAAAATCTTATATGAGGCATGAAAATTATCTATTTCAGATTTATAGTGCTCTATATAACTTCCATCTTTTGAGCTTTTAATTTTCTCTAATAATTCTCTACTTAAATTATAATTATTAGCTACGACTTCAAGAGGAGAATGATAAATAAATAACGGATTCCCCTCAAGATTAAAAAGTGAATATTGAATATTATGAATTGTATTTATTTTTTCAAAATCTGAACTAAATTCGTTCCAAACTTCAAAAGGTTTATTTATCAAGTTATGTTTTTCTGCTAAATAATCAATATGTCTTATAATTTGGATTTCTTTGCGAGTTAGCCTACCTAGATGATAATTTTCTCTTTGAGACTCATATTGTATTGTTGTAGTTCCTAAAATCATTAATCCTGCAATAACAAGCATCCCAATCATAACAATAAAAAGACGAGTTCTAAATGATGTCCGCTTTGGTATTCTAAATTTTAAAGTCATTCGTCTTTTCTTATCTTATTGTATATTCTAATACCCAAAATTAAAAGCAAACCTAAAGCTATTAAACCTGTTAAGCCCCATATCCAGCTGAGACTATCTTTTAGAATAACCAAAAAAACAATTGAAAACAGTAAAATAGTGGCTCCTTCATTCCATATTCTAACATACATACTGCTATATTTAATTTGATCTTTCTGTAGTTTTAAAAACATTTTGTGAGTTTTTAAATGATAAAATATCAATAGTACAACAAAAGTAATTTTTATATGCATCCATCCTTGCGAAAGCCAAGAGGGAACCAGTAAAACAAGCCAAATAGCGAATAAAATTGACAATATTGCAGAAGGCCATGTGATAATATACCACAGTCTTCTAGCCATAATTTTTAATTGTGGTATTAGAATATCTGCTTCTTTTTTTACTTTTTTATTTGCTTCAATATGATAAATAAATAGTCTAGGAATGTAAAATAATCCTGCAAACCATGTGATTACAAAAATTAAATGTAAAGCTTTTATATAATTGTAGTACAATAAGTTTTATTTTACTGTTAAATAGTCAAGATTTAGACTTGCAAATTCTTCATTGAAGTATTTTAAATCTTTTGATACTAATTTTTGATATTTTAAAATATGATTTTCTACTTCAGCCGTTAATTCTTTTCTTACTAATTCATCTTGATTAGTGGGTGGAAAATCATTGCTGGTTACCAAACTATTTAAATGCCCTAATTTATTGGTCAATTTTATAGGAAAGTTAAGAGGGTCCTGCCTACTTCTATTTTTTGTTTGATAAAGAGCTTTTTCAATTTCAGTTAATGACGAGTTTAATTGTTTTGCTTTCTCAACCAAATTAATTACGCTTTCATTTTCTGAAAAATTGGAATCAAATTCCTCTAACTTTTTTCTTATCTGTCGAATATTTTTAATTGCTTTGTGGGCTTTATCCACTGTGGCATTAACTTTATTAACAAAATCAAATTGAAGTCTCATTTGAGAAATAGACACTTCCGATCTTGGATCAGGTAAGATTTCAAATTCTTGTTCTTGACTTTCACCATTTTTTTCTAGAACAACTTTGTATTTACCTGGAACAGCTTTAGCTCCTGAAAAAGAGGCAGACCAAAATATCATACTATCTAGTATTTCTGCCCCTTCATATAAAGTATTCCAAACAAAAGTATTACCCCCTGTTTTAATTTCTAATTTATCAATCTCATCATTGCTTTTGTATGTTTTAATTATTGTTCCATCTTGTTCTTTAAAATGTATAGACAACTCATCTTTATCTGGACTAAAGTTTTTTACATTAAAATGAACAATTACCCCATTGGGTAAGTTTGTTCCTTCTGTGAGTGTTTCTTTACCTCCTCTACCACGAGTTCTATAACTTGTTTTGGGTTTGAATAAGTTTATCTCTTCGTTTACAGTATTTTGATCTATTTGATGTAAAACTGTTAAATCGTCTAGGGCCCAAATGCTTCTACCTTGTGTAGCTACAATCAGACTATTTTCTTTAATTGTTAGATCAGTTATTGGAACTATTGGAAGGTTAAGCTGAAATGAATTCCAAGAATTACCATCATCAAAAGAAATATACATTCCTGACTCAGTTCCTGCATAAAGTATTCCTTTTTTTTCTGGGTCTGCTCTTAAAACTCTTGTAAAGTGTTCTGATTTAATTCCATTTGTAATTAGGCTCCATGTTTTTCCATAATCTGAAGTTTTGTATAGATATGGCTTGAAATCACCTGTTTTATATAACGTTCCTGCTACATAACAAACTGCTGGATCAAACGGGGAAGGTTCAATGCTATTTATCATTAGCCATTTTGGCATGTTTGAGGGAGTTACATTTTCCCAATTATTTCCGCCATCTTTTTTTAAATGTATCAACCCGTCATCACTTCCTACCCACATTAATCCTTCTTTTATTGAGGATTCATTAGCAGCAAAAATCGTACAATAATATTCTACACCTGTATTATCTTGTGTTATTGGACCTCCTGAAGATTTTAACTTTTTTGGGTCATTACGTGTTAAATCTGGACTTATTATTTCCCAACTTTGACCCTCATCTTCAGAAACATGTACATGGTTTGAAAAAGTATATAATTTTTTAGGGTCATGTTTACTAAAATGAATCGGGAAATTCCATTGAAATCGATATTTCATTCCTTCCGCTCCATATCCCATAGGGTTATCAGGCCAAACATTTATACCTCTTTCAGAATTTGTTTTGTGATTTACCCTTGTTAAATAACCTCCATAACTTCCACCATAAACTATATCATTATCGAGTGGATCAATTGCTAAATGAGCTGACTCACCTCCAGCTGTTGGCTCCCAATCGTCTTCTGAAATTCCTCCCCCTGACGATCGATAATTTACTCTTAATGTTGAATTATCTTGTTGAGCAACATAAATTCTAAAAGGAAATGAATTATCTGTTGTTACCCTATAAAATTGTGCTGTTGGCTGGTTATGGTATGTTGTCCATGTTTCGCCACCATTAAATGAAATTTGGGCTCCACCGTCATCGGCAATTATCATTCTTTGATTATCCTCAGGAGCAATCCATAGATCATGATGATCACCGTGAGGAGCATTATTACTTTTAAATGTTTTGCCCCCATCTTTTGATTTATGATACGAAACATTCATAACATAAACAATATCTTCATCTTTTGTATCAGCATATATTTTAGAATAATACCATGCCCTTTGTCTTAATTCTCTGCTATCATTGATATGACTCCAAGTTGATCCTCCATCTTCAGATCTATATATACCTCCCTTTTCTTGATTTTCAACGATTGCCCACACTCTTTGTGTGTTAACAGGTGATACAGTTACTCCAATTATGCCTAAAGTTCCTTCTGCGAAACCTTCATTAATACTTATTTTTGTCCAATTTTCCCCCTGATCAACACTCTTCCAAAGCGCAGATCCTTCTCCCCCACTATTAAGGCTATATGGGGTTCTATTTACCCTCCAGGTTGCAGCATAAAGAGTTCTTGAATTTGAAGGATCCATAACTAACTCAACTACTCCAGAATGATTATTTGAAAATAAAACTTTTTCCCACGTTTTTCCACCATCTTTACTTTTGTATACACCTCTATCAGATGTAGGCTTATATATATTACCTAATACTGCCGCATAAACTATATTATGATTATTTGGATCTATTACAATTCTAGGAACATGTCTTGATTTTGGTAATCCAGAAAAATTCCATGTTTTTCCCGCATCAACACTTTTCCATATACCATACCCTGAAGAGACATTACCCCTTAGAGTAACTTCACCTCCACCTACATAAATTACATTATTATCGCTTTTGGAAACTGCTACTGACCCTATACTTCCTCCAAAGTATCCGTCCGATATATTTTCATAAGACTGGCCTCCATCTTCCGTTTTCCAAACTCCACCACCTGTTGCTCCAAAATAAAACAAATTAGGGTTTCCAGGAACCCCAGTAACAGCAGCTGAACGACCACCTCTATGAGGTCCTAGTGAACGATACTTGATAGACTCATAAGTAGATTCCGGATAAGTAATTTTATTTTTATTTGCTCTTTTTCTAGATTGGGCTTCTAAAGAATTGTATGTTATAAATAAAAGATATATAGTAAATAAAATTTTAGCTTTTAGATCAAAAATTTTCATAATAAGTTTTTCTGTGTATAATAAAAATATAAAATTTAATTTATTCCCATATTCAAGGGTATCTTAAATTAGTTCTTTTCTAATCGAACGATTAAGAAAATAAATTGTGACCAAAGTAGAAAGCAAATCAGCGATTGGAAATGAAAGCCATACACCATCTATACCAATGTATGGAGGTAGTAAAAATAACAAGGGAATGAAAAAAAAACCCTGTCTACTCAAAGTTAAAAGTAAAGCTGGCTTTGCTTTGCCAATAGCTTGAAAATAAGCAGCACCAATTAGCTGAATCCCAATTATTGGTAATGCCATAAATACATATCTTAATGCCATTGGCGTTTGCTCTGATACAATGACATCCTTTGAAAAAATTTGAGGTATAAAATCTGAGTAGAAAAAAATTAAAAGAAAAACGATAGTTGCTAATACACTTGAATATAATATGGACGTATTAATTATATTTCTAACTCTCAACCAGTTTTTTGCTCCATAATTATATCCAGCTATAGGCAGAAAACCTTGTGTTATACCAAAAATTGGAAACGTAGCAAACATAAGCATTCTACTTATTATAGCATAAACAGTGATTGAAGATTCTCCTCCAATTGTAAATAAAATATTATTTACTAATAGAACCGTTAAACTAACCATTGCCTGTCTAACTAAAGTAACAGAACCAAGTGAAGTGATTTGTAAAACCGTATTATAATTTATGAAAAAGTTGGACAATTTTGGTCTAAGAATAGATTGCCCTGATAGAAAAAAGTAAATTATGTAAGTTGCACATACACCATATGAAAGTGAAGTTGCCCAAGCAGCACCCATCATTCCCATATCAAAAACCTTTATTAAAATATAATCTAATGTTAAATTAGAAATAGAGGGTAATAACATAGCATACATAGCATTTTTTGGTTTACCTTCTGCCCTAATGGTATTATTTGCCATCATACAAAAAGCTAAAACGGGGACACCATACATTACGATAACATAATATGTTTTAGCAAAAGAAAAAAGTGATCCCTTCCCACCAAAAATTGGGATGATTTGATTTACAAAAAATAAGCCAAAAATAACAACTAGTATAGTTATTAAAAACGTAAGTGTAATTTGATTTCCAAATGTTTGTTCAGCTTTTACAATATTTTTTTCTCCTAAACTTCTGGATATTATTGAAGCACCTCCTACACCAATTGCCATTCCAAGTGCAGCAATAAAAAAAGATACCGGTAGAACAACATTAATAGCTGCAATTGCTTCTGAGCCTATCCATTGTCCAACAAAAATAGTATCAATTAAAATATTCAGTGACATTACAAGTATACCAATAGATGCTGGAATGGCTTGTTGAATTAAAAGATTTGATATTGGAAGAGTTCCTAAAAGCTGAGTATTTGAAGTCTTCATTATTAGTTTTTCATATGAGCCCACTCATCAATCCACCTACTTAATACGTTTACCCAATCTTCTCTATCATTGATGCATGGTATAACATGAAGATGTTTTCCCCCTTTGTCTTCAAAATCTTCTGTTGCTTCCATTCCAATTTCTTCAAGAGTCTCTAAACAATCTGAAACAAAAGCAGGAGTTGCAATAGCTAAATCTTTTGTCCCTGATTTAGCAAATTTTTCAACAGTTTTATCGGTATATGGTTTTAGCCATGATCCTAAAATAGAAACTCTAGATTGAAAACTTGTTGAAAAAGAACCCTCCTTTAATTCTAAATATTCTGCAACTTTCAAAGAAGTCATTTCACATTGATGCCTATAGCAAAATTTGTGTGCCGGGGAATTTTCAAAACAACACTCTCCATTAATTTTACAATGCGATTTTGTGACATCAGATTTTCTTATATGTCTTTCGGGTACTCCGTGATAAGAAAACAATAAATGTTCCCAATTTTTCCCTTCAATTGCTTCTTGAATAGAATTACCCAAAACTCTAATATAGTCAGGATGGTTATAAAATGGTGGCAAAGAAGTTAGTTCTATTTCAGGATAATATTTTTTTTGAATTTCCTCTGCTAGGACTAAAATAGTTTCAGTTGTTGCCATTGCAAACTGTGGATATAATGGAATAATTAAAACCTCTTTAACTCCTTTGTTGTGAAGAACTTCAATTCCATTTTTGATTGATGGATTTCCATATCTCATCGCCAAAACAACTGGAATTGAAACTTTGTTTTGAACTTTCTTTTGAAGCCTTTCTGAGAGAACTATGAGCGGTGAACCTTGATCCCACCATATTTTTTTATATGCTTTCGCTGATTTTTTAGGTCTTGTTTTTAAAATAATGCCTTTAACCAGAAAAGATCTAAACCATTTTGGAAGGTCTATTACCCTTTCGTCCATTAAAAATTCTTCTAAATAATTTCTAACATCATTTGTGTTTGTGCTATCTGGAGAACCCAAATTCACAAGTAGAACACCTTTCATTTGCATTTTTTTTACGAAGATACTGATCCTAAATATTTCTTAGGTGTAGTTCCATATTTCTTTTTAAAAGCGGCAATAAAATGACTTGAAGTACTATATCCTAATTTTAATCCAACTTCATTAACATTATACTTTTGAGAATCAAGCATTCTTCTTGCTTCTTGCATCTTATGTTCTAATAAGTATGCAAATACAGTATCTCCATATACTTGTTTAAATCCTTGTTTAAGTTTTTTCAATGGAAGACCAATTTCTAAAGCTAATGCATCTAAAGAAGGAGGATCAATCATTCGATCTAAAATAATGTCTTTTGCGTTTCTGATTTTTTGAACATTTTGTTCATCAATTAAGAAAGGACATTGCTCAATTGAGGAATCATCGTTCTTATTGAAATAGAGACTTAGAAGTTCATAAATTTTACCCTTAAAATAAAGGGATTTCATACTATCATGAACTCGAGCTTGTAATATTTGGCTAAGCACTACTGCGATTGATGAAGTAAAAGGCAAATTATCGTAATATTTTTTTGAACTATTTTCTGGACTTAAAAAAGATATATGATTCGCATCAGAAGAAAAAAGTGAATGGAATTTAGCTATAGAAATCAGTATGCTTATCATCCAAGTTTCTGGAGTTAATTCGACATTTATAGGTAAAGGTTTTTGAGGATTATAAAGCAGCATGGAATGATTTTCTTGAACTTGAAAAGTATAATTACCTTGATTAAATATGAAGTTAGTTTGACCTTTTAGACAAAAATGGAATTGTATAACGTCCTTATTAACATCCTTTTTTTTATTAACTAAAATATCACTATCGTTTTTTGTTCTTAAAACAACAAATCCATTTTCAATTTTAGTTTCACTAAATGAACTTATATCGTTATTTTCCATAAAAAAGTTTATTAAATATTAGTATACAACACTTAATTATTTAAACAAAAATATAATTTTTTGAATATCTGGACAGTGAAATAAAATCCAAAAACCTAAATAGATATTTTAAAACTTTTTATCGTTATTTTTTATATAATCTCTATATTATTTTTGTTTCGGAATTTGATTTAGCTTTAGTGGAACAGTACGATTTCTTTGTTGTAGGTATAAGCTATAAAACCGCAGATATAAATGTTAGGGGTAAATTTAGCCTTAATGACACCCAACAACATGCATTATTCTTGGATGCAAAAAAATCAAATATAAAAGACCTCTTAGTTATAAAAACATGCAACAGGACGGAACTTTATGCGTGGACCAATGATTTAGATTTTCTTATTGACTTATTATGTAAGCATAGTGATGGGAACAGAAAACTCTATGATACCATAGGTTATAATTACACAGGAGAAAAAGGAATTTCACACCTATTTCGTGTTGGTTCAGGACTTGAAAGTCAAATACTTGGTGATTTTGAGATTATAGGTCAAATTAAACAAAGTTTTTATCGTTCAAAAAAAATGGGGCTAGCAAATGGATACTTAGAAAGATTAATCAATTCTGTTATTCAGTCTAGTAAAAGAATTAAAACAGAAACTTCTATTTCAACTGGAGCCACTTCAGTAGCATTTGCTTCAGTCCAATATATTTTAAGTCATGTAAAAAATATTTCCAATAAAAATATCTTGCTTTTTGGAACAGGTAAAATAGGTGCTAATACATGTGAAAATCTAGTAAAACACACACAAAATGATCATATCACTTTAATCAATCGAACCAAAGAACGTGCAGAAAAAATTGGTAGTAAATTTCCGGTTATTGTAAAACCTTATTCCGAGTTAACATCAGCAATATATGATGCAGATATATTAATTGTTGCCACTGGAGCACAAGCACCAACAATAAGTAAAGATTTAATTCTTAATAGTAAGCCTTTACTTATTCTAGATTTATCAATCCCAAGAAATGTATCATTAGAAATAACTGATATAGAAAATATCAGCGTTGTTCATCTGGATGAGCTTTCTCAAATTACAGATGAGACTTTTGAAAAACGAAAAAAACTTATTCCTAAGGCAGAAAAAATTCTAAATGAAGTAAAAAATGAATTTTTGACTTGGTTTAAACATCGAAAATATATTCCTGCGCTTAATGCTTTTAAAGAAAAAATTGTTTTTTCAAAGAAAGAAAAATTTGAATTAGAAAAGTATATTAACCACTGTTTTGGTTACCAGCAAAAACAACAAATCGCACAAAAAATAACAGGACAAATAGCAGCCTATATTCGTGAAAATCCAAATAATGCAAAACAAACAATTGAACTAATTGAAGATATTTTTGAACTTGATCCAAAGAATCTGTAATAAGAATGGTGCGTATAGGAACTAGAAAAAGTGCTCTTGCAATTTGGCAAGCTAATCAGGTTAAAAACGGATTGGAAAAAAATGGTTATTCATCCATTTTAATTCCAATTGAAAGTACTGGGGATAAAGAATTAAGTAAACCTATATATGAGATAGGTGTGCAAGGAGTTTTCACAAAAAACCTAGACCAGGCTCTTTTGGACAAAAAAATAGATATTGCTGTCCATAGCCTAAAAGATGTGCCGACATTATTACCTAAAGAAATTGAAATCTCAGCATGTCTAAAACGAGGACTAGTAAATGATGTCTTAGTTTATCATCCCAATTTTTTAAACTGGGAAGAAAGCAACTCTGTTGGAACAAGTAGCTTAAGAAGAAAAGCACAATGGTTAAGAAAATACCCTAACCACATAATTGAAAACTTAAGAGGAAATCTTGAAACTCGTCTAGAAAAAATGAAAAAATCAAGTTGGGGAGGAGCTATTTTTGCTCAAGCTGGCCTTGATCGTTTGAATTTGTTAGATGAAAAATTTTTAGTTTTAGACTGGATGATTCCTGCGCCCTCTCAAGGAATTATTGGGATAACTTCATTAATTCAAAACAAAAATATTTCTAAAATTGTTAAAAAAATTAATTGTACTAAAACTTATTTGTGTGCAGGTATAGAACGCAATTTTCTTAGAACTTTAGAAGGCGGCTGTACTGCACCCATTGGAGCAAATGCTTTTATTGACAAAGAAGTTGTTTATTTTAAATATGGATTGTTTTCTTTGGATGGTAAAAAAGCGATAATTGATGAATGCAAAATATCAATTGACGGGCTAAATAATGCTGGAGAAAATATTGCTGAAAATTTATTGAAAAATGGTGGTTCTAATTTGATGAGAGAAATAAAAAGTCAAATGAAATGAGATTACTTTCTACCAAAATTTTAGATTTAAACTTTAAATTTCAAATAGCTCAAATAGGTATTTCTATATTTGAGCATCCTTTTATAAAAATTAATTCAATCCCATTAAAAAATTTTAAATTCCAGTCATCATTTATTTTTTCGAGTCAAAATGCTGTAAAGATTGCATTTGAAAATCCTCAAATAAAAAAACAGATAGGAGGCAAAAGATACTTTTGTGTTGGAGAGAAAACTAAAGCCCTACTTGAAAAAAATGGACAAAAAGTAATTAAAATGACTCATAATGCTTCTGATTTAGGTTTTCACATAATTAAGACCTACAAAAATGAAACCTTTTCTTTCTTTTGCGGGAAACTTCGAAGACATGAAATAGAATCATTGTTAGCAAAAGAAAAAATAAGTCTTCAAATACATGAAATTTATAATACAATTTACAATTCAAAAAAATTTGACAATCAATTTGACGGTGTTTTATTTTTTAGCCCTTCTGCAGTAAACAGTTTTTTTAAAAAAAATAATTGGTCTTCAAAAGTTCATGCATTTTCTATAGGCAAAAGCACTTCGAAAACTTTAGAAAAATTTACAAGGGATTTTACAGAAGCAAAAAAACCAAATGAAAATGAATTACTATCAATTCTTAATAGTCATTATTTAAAACATTATGCTTAAAAATGATCTTTTTTTAAAAGCCCTGAATGGTGAAAAAGTAAAACGCCCTCCAGTTTGGATGATGCGCCAAGCCGGTCGTTATTTACCTGATTTTATGACATTAAAAAATAAATATGATTTTTTTACACGTTGTCAAACTCCAGAATTAGCAACAAAAATTACTTTAATGCCTATCGAACAAATTGGCCCTGATGCAGCAATATTATTTAGTGACATATTAGTTGTTCTTCAAGCTATGCAAATGACCGTGGAAATGAGAGACAATATTGGGCCTTGGATACCAAATCCCGTAAGGTCCCAATCTGATATTGACAAATTAATTATTCCAAATATCAATGAACACTTAGGATATGTAATGGAGGCAATTAAAATGACTAAAACAGAACTCAATCAGAGGGTCCCGCTAATTGGCTTTGCTGGCTCACCATGGACTTTATTATGTTATGCTGTTCAAGGACAAGGTTCAAAAAATTTTGATAAGGCAAAGGCTTTTTGTTTTAGTCAAACTAATGAAGCTCATAGTTTACTTCAAAAAATTACAGATACAACGATTCTATATCTTAAAGAAAAAGTTGCTTGTGGTGTAAATGCTATTCAAATATTTGATTCATGGGGTGGATTGCTTTCACCAGAAGATTATAATATTTTTTCGTGGCCCTACATTCAACAAATAATTGATGCTCTTAAAAATGAGATACCTACGATTATATTTGGAAAAGGATGTTGGTTTGCCTTACATCAAATGGGGAAGTCAGGAGCGGCTGCTCTTGGAGTAGATTGGACTTGTTCAGCTAAAAATGCAAGATATCTTTCTGGAGGACAAATTACTCTTCAAGGAAATTTTGATCCATCTAGATTGTTATCTCCCATAACTGAGATAACAGAAGCTGTATACAAAATGATAAACGAATTTGGTAAAGATAGATATATAGTCAATTTAGGTCACGGTATATTACCCAATATTCCTGTAGACCATGCAAAAGCTTTTGTCGATGCAGTAAAATCATATTATTAATTTATTGCAATGAAAAATAAATTTTACAAATATTTACAATTACTGCAAGATAATTTTACCAATGAATTTGAAAAAATTGATGCTAAAGCTAAATTTAATGAGGATATTTGGATTCGCCCTGAAGGTGGTGGTGGAAAAACAAGAATAATTGAAAATGGAGGTGTAATAGAAAAAGGGGGTGTAAATATCTCTTCAGTCCATGGTCCTCTTCCTGAAAGTATGCAAGAGTACTTTAAAGTTGAAAATGTAGATTTCTATGCATGTGGATTAAGTTTAGTAATCCATCCAAATAATCCAATGGCACCGACTGTTCATGCTAACTGGAGATATTTTGAGATGTATGATAAAAATGGAAAAATAATTGACCAGTGGTTTGGTGGAGGTCTTGATCTAACACCATATTATTTTTTCAAAGAAGATGCTGAACATTTTCACAAAACCTGTAAAGATGTTTGTGATCAATTCAACACAGAATATTACAATAAATTCAAACAAGAATGTGATTCATATTTTTTCAATAAACATAGAAATGAAGCTAGGGGTGTAGGGGGCTTATTTTTTGACTATCTTAAAGAAGACAAAAACAACACCCTTGAAGATCATTATAAATTCATAATTAGTGTAAGCAAATCGTTTTTAACTGCATATGTCCCAATACTAAAAAAAAGAATGAATTTGATATACACTGATGAACAAAAAAACTGGCAAGAAATGAGAAGAGGAAGATATGTAGAATTTAATCTTGTTCATGACAAAGGGACAATTTTTGGATTAAGGACAAATGGGAGAATAGAAAGTATTTTGATGAGTCTGCCTCCAAAAGTTCAGTGGAAATATAATTTTAAACCCAAAAAAGGTTCGGCTGAAGAAAAACTTTTGAAAATATTGAAATCCCCTAGAAATTGGATCTAAGATTTATTTTAGCTAAAAGAAATAGATTAATTTGTAATTTGAAAATCAAATAATAACAGAATTATGAACACACTTGATATACTATTTGTTCTGCCACTGTTGATTATTTTCTCTTATTTATTTGATGCTTTTGCGAGAAGAACAAAATTTCCTTCTGTCATTTTACTTATGCTTACAGGAATAATAATTCGTTTTTTTATATCATTTACTAATTATGATAATTTTTCTTTTTTAGATAATCTTATTCCTGTTTTAGGTACAATTGGTCTAATTTTAATTGTATTGGAAGGAGCGATTGAATTAGAAATTACTGTAGAAAAATTGCCATTAATCTTTAAAGGCTTTTTATCAGCTCTAATTATTCTTTTGGCTAATATTTTTGCTTTACAATTTTTATTTAAAAAAACATTCTCAATGGAAGAATACAGTTCTGTCTTGTTTGCCATTCCCCTTGCAATAATCAGTAGTGCGGTTGCTATTCCCTCAGCTTCAAGTCTACTTAAACGCGATCAGGAGTTTGTAATTTATGAATCTACATTTTCTGATATTTTAGGCATTATGATTTTTAATTATTGTTTACTTCAAGCTGAGAATGGAAAAACATTTTTAGGTTTGGAATCACTAATCTCACTTGGTTTTCAAATTTTAGGTGTAATTCTAATTTCCATTTTCATTACTTATATTCTTTTTAGACTAATACAACAAATTGAGAATAAAGTAAAATTTTTTTTAATTTTAGCTTTGCTTATTTTGGTTTATGCCTTTGGAAAATTAATGCATTTACCTGCACTAGTTACCATTTTTATTTTCGGAATTTTCATTAGCAATGTAAAAACTTTATTACCTAGTTTCTTAAGAAGAAATCTTGATTTAGAAGAGAAAGAAAAAGAACTCAAAGAATTTCATACACTTACAGCCGAATCAACTTTTTTAGTAAGAACATTTTTCTTTTTATTTTTTGGTTTTTCTATCCAGATTTTGGATTTTTTAAGTATAAAAACACTAGTGTATGGCATAATTATTTTCTTTGTTATGTTCTTGATTAGATATATATATTTTTCAGCAACTTCATTAAAATTAAGACCAAGTTCTTTAGTATATATGTCTCCAAGAGGATTAATTAGTATTTTACTATTTATACAGCTTAAGGATGTCTCTTTTTTTGAAATGGAAGAAAATCCAATAAATGAGCAAATTCTTTTAATTGTAATATTAAGTTCTATGTTAATAATGCTTTTAGGGACTTTGAATAAAAAAAGAAAGTCTGAAGAAGAAGAAACAGATTTATTTGAAGAGGGGGCTCCTTTTTCTTTAGAAACTGATCATAATAATCCTTCATTATCAAAAGAAGATGATGAAAATCAATTAATAGAATAAAATGTACCCAATTCATAGAAATAGAAGATTAAGAAGTAGTGAAAGTCTTAGAATTCTTTTGCAAGAAACGTATTTAAGTCATAATGACTTTATTGTCCCTCTTTTTATTATTGAGGGTAATAATCGAGAAGAAAAAATTCCTTCTATGCCTGGTTATAATAGAATGAGTGTAGATTTATTATCTAAACATGTTAAAAACCTTTGGAACTTAGGGCTAAAAGCAATTTTACTTTTTGTAAAAATTTCAGATAATTTTAAAGATAATAAAGGTGATGAAGCACTTAACCCAGATGGATTAATGCAAAGAGCAATTAAAGAAATAAAAAACTCTGTCCCAGAAATGATAGTTATGACAGATGTTGCACTTGATCCATATTCTTCATATGGTCACGATGGTATTGTAGAGGAGGGGAAAATATTAAATGATGAAACCATTGACGTTCTTTCTAAAATGGCTTTATCACATGCTCTTTGTGGAGCTGATGTAGTTGCTCCTAGTGATATGATGGATGGCAGAATTCTTAAAATAAGAAAGGAACTTGAATCAGCAAATTTATATGATACTGTTATTATGAGCTACAGTGCAAAATATGCATCTAGCTTTTATGGCCCTTTTAGAGATGCTCTAAACTCTGCACCAGGTTTTGGGGACAAAAAAACATATCAAATGGACTTCAGAAATCGAAAGGAGGCTGTTATTGAAACTAAAAGAGATCTAGAAGAAGGTGCTGATATTGTTATGGTTAAACCAGGATTAGCATATTTAGACATAATTAGGGACTTAAAAGAAGAAATAAATGCACCCATAGCAGCTTATCAAGTAAGTGGAGAATATTCTATGCTCAAGGCTGCTTCTGAAAAAGGATGGATTGATCATGATCAAATTATGATTGAGCAACTTTTAAGTTTTAAAAGGGCTGGAGCTAACTTAATTGCATCTTATTTTGCAGAAGAAATTGCAAAAATTATCTGATGCTAAAGAGTCTTTTGAATTAGCTAAGCACTGATACATTATTATCCAATAAATCTATCGCTCCGGATTAAAAGAATTTAAATCTAAACTACTTGTTTTATCAGAAATTAATTCGGTAACTAGTTTTCCTGTAGCTGGTCCTAAACTCCATCCCATCATTGAATGTCCTGTCGCTAGAACTAAATTATCTACTTTTCTATGCCTTCCAATAAAGGGTAAACCATCATGAGAAAGAGGTCTTAGTCCACTTTGTGCTTTACTAAAAATATTTTTTGGAATACTTATATTTGAGTAATATTCTTCTCCAGCTTTGGCTATTGCATTTACTCTATTTAAGTTAATTTTTTTATTAATCCCCGATATTTCCATTGTACCTCCAAAACGAGTATATCCTTTCATTGGTGTTACAGCTACTTTTGCTTCTAATAAAATTGCTGGAATAGAAATACCAGTAGATTTATTTAGGTTAAAGCTATATCCTTTACCAGCTTGTATTGATAAGTATATTCCCAAATTCTTTAAGATCCTTTCTGACCAAGCTCCAGTTGCAATTACAAATTCGTCAGCTTTAAAAACCTGTTTTTTTGTTTTAATGGATTTAATAAACTTTCCCTCTTTTTTGAAAGAATTTACCTCATCATTTATATTAAATTTAACACCCTTTAACTTTAAATATTTAAATAAATTTTTCATGAACAATTCTGGAGTACTATGTGCATCGCTTTCATACCAAAATGCACCTGCAACGTCCATTGGTGATTCAGGTTGAATTTTTAATATTTCATCTTTTGAAAATTGCTTTACATTAATTCCAAGATCTTTTGCCCAATTTACTACCTTGGCTTCTTCTCTTTCAGCTTTTGATGTCTTGTATGCCATGAGTAGTCCCTTAGATTCTAAATGAAATTTTAAAAATTTTGATTGTTGCATTTCTAGATATAATTTTTTACTAAGAAGATTTATATCTAATATTGATCTCATTGATTTTAAAACATGGCTTGAGGTGCATGATTTCATGAATTTTAATCCCCAACGTATCAAATCTAAATTTAATCTTGGTTGAATATAAAAGGGACTAGAAGCATTAAACATCCATCTTATCCCTTTTGAAATCATTCCTGGGGCTGCCATTGGAACAATATGACTTGGGGTAAGATATCCAGCATTTATGTGTGAGGCCCCTGAGCCAATTTCTCCCTTATCAATAACAGTTACCTCATGACCTTCTTTTTGTAAATAGTAAGCCGTAGAAAGTCCAACAATTCCACCTCCAATAACAATAACCTTTTTTTTAACCATATTAAATCACCTGAAATCCTTTTACGTAAGGATCTTCTGGATCTAAAATTAATTGATTATAACCTATTATTCTTGCATCACCTTCAATACTAGGTATTATAGCCTTTAAACTTCCTACTTTAGTTTCTCCTTCAACCCTACCAATAAATTTTGAGCCTATTATACTCTCATGGACAAATGTTTCATTTACATTTAATTTCCCTTTCGCGAACCATTGAGCCATTCTAGCACACGTTCCTGTTCCACATGGTGACCTATCAATAGCTTTGTCTCCATAAAAAACAGCATTGCTTGCTGTTGAATTTTCATGCGACGGGTAACCACCCCACAAAATGTGACTACATCCTTTAATATTATTATCTTTGGGGTGAATAAAATTATTTTTAGAATTTATTTTATCACGAATTTCTCTACTCCATTTAATTAAGTCTCCTGCTGAATATTCATTAATTCCATTAAAATTCTTCTGTATATCTATAATTGCATAAAAATTTCCTCCATAGGATACATCAATTTTTAATTCCCCTAAATCTGAACAAAAAATGTTTAAATCAGAAGCTGCTAGGAATGCGGGTACATTTACAAATTTAATACCTAATATTTTGCCTCCCTTTTTTTTGTAATTAGCAACAACTAAACCAGCAGGTGTTTCTACACGTATTTCCCCTTCATTTTGAGGATCAATTAATCCTTCTTCCATAAGAATTGTCAATGTACCTATTAATCCATGACCACACATTGGTAAACATCCGCTAGTTTCAATAAAAAGAATAGCTATATCATTTTTTGAATTTTGGGGTGGATAAAAAAAACTACCACTCATCATGTCATGACCATGAGGTTCAAACATCAATCCTGTTCGTATCCAATCAAAATCTTTTATAAAATGAATTCTTTTCTCTCCCATGGTAATTCCTTTAAGATCAGGTTTAGGAGATTTTATTAGTCGTACTGGGTTCCCTGCAGTGTAAGCATCAACACAATCAAAAACATAGTGCCTATTTGGATTCATAATTCAGTCTTTGTTTGAATTCCATTAACAACCCTATTGATACCTAAGGGATTTACATTTTGTAATGCAGGTGGTAGAAATGAATCTGGACAGTCTTGAAAGGAAATCGGTCTAAGCCATCTGTAAATTGAATCAGTTCCTACTGAAGTATAACGTACATCTGTAGATGCAGGGTAAGGCCCTCCATGGTTCATAGCTTGATTTATAGCTACGCCCGTTGGAACCCCTTCGAAAAGTAAACGCCCGACTTTATTTTTTAAAATTTTTACTATTGAACTTATATTTGAAAAATCACTCTTTTTTGCTAATATAGTAGCTGTTAGTTGCCCTGGAATTAAAGAGGCTATTTTATTCATTTCATTTAATGAGTTACAGTGAACAACTAGACTAAAGGGACCAAAAATTTCTTCAAATAAATATGTATTTTCAATTAATTGCTGAGCAGAAATTGTTGCTAAAGATGAATTATTATCAGAAATTCCCATAAGTTTTACATGATTATTCTTTTTAAGATTTTTCAATTTTGATTTATAGTTATTCTCAATATTAATATGAACCATAGGAGGTAATAATGCATCAGATAATAATTCGTAGACTTGTTTTGAAATATCACTCTTATTTTCGGAATCACAATAGATTATCATACCAGGGTTTGTACAAAATTGTCCTGTACCAAGACTTATAGATTGAGCTAAATTAGCTGGTAGTTTATTATCTTCTAATAAGTATTTTTCTGTAATAAAAATTGGATTTATACTACCCATTTCTGCAAAAACAGGAATAGGCTCAGATCTATTTTGAGCTAAATCATAAAGTGCTTTGCCTCCTTGAAAACTCCCTGTAAATCCAACGGCTTTTATCAGAGGATGACTAACTAAGTTTGAACCGACACTATTAGATGTTCCCCCTAAATGGGAAAATATTTCTACTGGTAGGTCTGAATTAAGTAAAGCATTATTAATTACTTCAGCAACAATTGTGCTTGTCCCAGAGTGATAAGGGTGTGCTTTTACAATTACAGGACAGCCAGCAGCTAAAGCTGAAATTGTATCACCACCAGCTGTTGAAAAAGCTAAGGGAAAATTACTTGCACCAAAAACTGCTACAGGACCAATTGGATTAAGCATCTTCCTTAAATCTGGTCCTCCTGTATGAATTATAGGTTTGATAAAAGATCCTTCCTCAAGTAGTTTAATAAAATTTTCAATTTGATTAACAGTACGTTGAAACTCACCCTCCGCGCGTGATTTAGGAAGTGCAGACTCATTTTGAAAAGTATCAAGTATTTTTTCGGATTTTTTTAAAAGACCTGATTTAATTGAACTTAAAAATTTGATCCTTTCTGCAAATGAAATTGATGAATATAAATCAAAAACCTCTGAAGCCTTATTTACCGATATTTGAATTTGTTGTTTTGTTGCCTCTTGAAAATTAGTTGGAAGGGAAGCTTTCGTAACAGGATTAACAGTTTTATATGTATTTGCTTGAGGATTATCATCCCAAACTCCTCCTACTAAATTTTGAGCTTTCATTACAAGTATTTTTTATAGTCTAGATTTTTTGGCCTGTTCTCTAATCCCCTTTTAATAATTTTTTGAACTCTTTTAAATTCATTCCCCTCTAAAGGAAGTCTGGGTGGTCTTACAAATCCTGTCCCTAAACCTGTTGCTAATTCACACAACTTTATGTTTTGAACTAGTTGTGGAGAAATGTCTAATTCTAATAATGGAAGAAACCATCTAAAAATAGAACGTGCTTTTTCTATTTCACTGTTTTTACAATATGTATATATGGCGACTGTTTCTTCAGGAAATGCGTCTACTAATCCTGCAACCCAACCACTTGCACCCATCAAAAGAGACTCCATTGCTATGGTGTCAACTCCACATAAAATTTTAAATCTATCACCAAAACGATTAATCATTCTTGTCACATTGGTAATATCACGAGTAGATTCTTTAACAGCATTGATATTTTTAAATTTTTCCAAATAAGAAAACATTTCAAGAGTTACTTTTATTTTATAATCAATAGGATTATTATAGATCATTATTGGTAGTGAGGTTGACTTAGCAACTTCTGAAAAATACATTATTGTTTCCTTATCAGTAGCTTTATATCGCATAGGGGGTAGCAACATTAATCCGTCTGCTCCTTCAAGTTCTGCCTGTTTAGCAAGAATAACTGCTTGTTCTGTAGACTGCTCAGCAATATTTAAAATCACAGGTATTTTCCCGTTTGTCTGATTCAGTGTTACTGAGAGAAGCTTTTGCTTTTCTTGAATTTTAAGTGTACTTGCTTCACCTAGAGTTCCACCCAAAATTATTCCATGAACACCTGCATCTATTTGATGTCTAAGATTATTGATATAAGCATCCATATCCAATTCACCCTTACTGTCAAATTGTGTGGTTATTGCTGGCATTACTCCTTCCCATTGAAATGGAATCATACTATATATTCTAAAATGTTTTATTCATCTAATATAACTTTTTAAAAAAAGATTTTTACTTTGAAACATAAACAACTTTATATTAAGAGATAAATATTTTGAAAGAAAAATATTATTATAAAACCCCATTAGGCTGGATTAGTATTGTTGCAAGTCATTTACACGTTTATGAAATTAAATACATAAAAAAACCAATAGAGTATTCATTTGAAAAACCTAATAAACTTGTAGAAAAAGTTAAAGAAAATTTAAATATTTATTGTTTAAATCCAAACCAGAAATTTGTTTTACCCTTTAAATTTGAAGGAACACCATTTCAAAATTCTATCTGGGAAATTTTAAAAGATATCCCATCTGGAAAAACCAAATCATATAATGAAATAGCAATTTTATATGGGAATTCAAAAGCAACTAGGGCAGTAGGAAAAGCTATTTCTCAAAATCCAATTATGATTTTTATTCCTTGCCATAGAGTAATTGGAAGTGACGGATCTCTAACAGGATATGCTGGGGGGTTTAATAAAAAAAGGTGGTTATTGGAATTTGAGGGTTTTCCAATTCAAAAATCATTAGATTTATAAAAATATTTCTTCTATGAAAAAGGTTTTTTCAGGTATAGGCTTTTTAATATTAATTGTATTTGGACTTATTTATATAACAGAAGATGAAAATAGAAGTCAAATCATCCCTGAATATTTATTAACCCTTTTTGAGGGATTGAAAAATTTAATTAGTTAAAAAATCACACGCAATACTTGTGAATAAAGAATTTCTTGTTGAAGTTGTAAATGCTTCATTACTTATAAATAATGAATACATCTTAAAAAATATTTCTTTTTACATAGGGAAAGAAGAAATTGTTGGAATTGTTGGTGAATCAGGAAGTGGAAAGTCTTTAACAGCGTTGAGTTTAATTGGTCTTCTGCCAGAAAATTCAAAATTAAAAGCAAAAAATTTTATTTTTAATTATCAAGATCTAAGAGGCTTATCCACTAAAGATTGGAAAAGTATAAGAAGATCAAAGATAGGTATGGTTTTTCAAGAACCACAATCAAGTTTGAATCCGAGTCTGACTTGTGAAAAACAACTTCTTGAAGCTGTAAAAAATGATAAAAAAATTGACAGCACCAAAAAAAAAGAATTAGTTAAGAAAGTACTCAACGAAGTTCAATTATTTGATGACAAGAGAATAGCTAAATCATATCCTCACGAATTAAGTGGAGGACAAAAACAAAGAGTTATGATAGCAATGGCTTTACTTTGTAATCCTAAACTATTAATTGCAGATGAGCCAACGACAGCACTTGATGTTACTGTTCAGAAAGAGATAATACAACTATTAAAATCACTTCAAGTAAAATATAAAATGAGTATACTTTTCATATCTCACGATTTAAGTTTAGTGAAAAAATTAGCTGATAGAGTTTTGGTAATGAATAATGGAAAAATTGTAGAATCAGGAGATACAAATAAAATTTTTAGAAATCCTAATCACAATTATACAAAAGGATTAGTTTTTGCACGGCCTGATAATAAAATTCGCCTTGAAAGATTACCAACGGTTTTAGATTATCAATCAAATAATTTCAAACCAAAAATAATTACTTCAAGTAAGCGAAAAATTTTTCATAAAAAACTCTACAGTCAAAAACCTCTTCTTAAAGTAAAAAAAATTAGAAAAAATTATATCAAAGAAAAATGGTTTGGTAAACCATCAATTTTTGAAGCTTTAAAGCCCATAAGTTTTTCACTTTACCCTGGAGAGACTCTTGGAATTGTTGGTGAATCAGGATCAGGAAAATCGACTCTTGCAAAGACATTAGTTTTTCTTGACCCCCCAGATTCTGGTGAATTAATGTGGTTAGGTAAAGTGATAAATCCAAGAAATAAATTGCAAGTAAACAGCTTGAGAAAAAAAATACAATTCATCTTTCAAGATCCATTTGCTGCACTTCATCCTTTCAAAACAGTTGGTTCTACTTTAGATGAAGTTCTTTGGGTGCACGAATCAAAAAACAAGAAAAAAAATAATTATAGAGTTGAAAAGTTACTTGAACAGGTTGGTTTGTCTTTTAAATATGTAAATCGATATCCTCATGAACTTTCAGGAGGACAACGTCAAAGAATTGTTATTGCACGAGCATTAGCGGTTAAGCCAGAAGTTTTAATTTGCGATGAGTCTGTAGCTGCATTAGATATTTCTGTTCAAGCACAAATTCTTAATCTTTTGAATGATCTTAAAAGTAATTTAAAATTAAGTTTTCTTTTTATCTCACATGATTTAGCTGTTGTAAAGTATATGTCTGACAGGGTTATGGTTATGAAGGATGGAAAATTAATAGAAATTCAAGAGTCAGATGCTTTATATGAGAGTCCAAATAAAAAATATACTCAAAAATTAGTAGATTCGATTCTCTAAAAAACTTAAAATAAAGTCCTAATCAAAGGCTGAAAATTTAGATTTTATTTATTATGTAGATGGGTTGGGAATTTGTTCATGAATCAAGTTTATTTTTTCTAAAATTGATTCATCTAATTTTATTGAAGCTGTATTTATATTTTCTTTAAGTTGAATTAGATTAGTTGCTCCTATAATATTACTTGTGACAAAAGGCTGATCATTTACAAAAGCTAAAGATAGCTCAGTTAATGAATAACCATATTTTTTTGCAAGGTCATAGTATTTTTCAACAGCATTATTACAGGAATTAGAGCTATAACGATTGTAATGTGGGAAAAGTGTAAGCCTTGCGTTTTCTGGATTTTTACCATTCATGTATTTACCAGAAAGCACTCCAAAAGCTAGGGGAGAATAAGCGAGTAATCCAATATTTTCTCTATGACAAATCTCTGCATTACCAATTTCAAATGTTCTGTTTAATAATGAATAAGGATTTTGTATAGTGCTAATCCTTGGTCTCAAGTCTTTTGATGAAGAATTTAAAAACCTCATGGTCCCCCAAGGGGTTTCATTAGATATCCCTAAATATCTAATATTACCTTTTAATACATGTACTTGAAATGCATCTAATACTTCATCAAAATTTTCTTCCCAATGGTCTTCTTTTTTAAAAGTATATCCTCTTTTCCCAAAAAAATTTGTTGATCTTTCTGGCCAATGAATTTGATACAAATCAATGTAATCTGTTTGTAATCTTTTTAAACTGTTCTCAATAGCATTGTCAATTGTTTCTTTTGAATATTTTTTATTTTCTCTTATATGCTTTGTAAATGAGGCAGGACCAGCAATTTTCGATGCTAAAATAATTTTATTTCTGTTTTTATTTTTTTTAAACCAACTTCCAATAAATCTCTCAGTATCACCTTGTTCTTCATTACGAGGTGGAATTGGATAAAGCTCTGCGGTATCAAAAAAATTAATGCCTTTTTCTAATGCATAATCCATTTGATGATGACCTTCACTTTCTGTATTTTGTCTTCCCCAAGTCATTGTTCCAAGACATATTTTACTAACCTCAATATCTGTTCCTGGTAATAAGTTATATTCCATTAGTTCTTTTTTTCTAATATTGTTGTTATTTTATCTAAAGAGGGACTCAAAATTATTTCAATTCTTCTATTAGCAGCTCTCCCTTCAAATGTACTATTTGGTGCAATTGGTAAATATTCACTCCTACCTGCAGCAGTTAGGTTTTGAGGTAAAATTTGTTCGTTCTGCAAAAGAATTTCAACAACAGCTGTTGCTCTTTTTGTAGATAAGTCCCAATTAGATTTAATATCACCTTTACTATTTACAGGGACATTATCTGTGTGACCTTCAATCAAAATAGAAATATCTGGATTATCAACAAGTACATTTGCAAGTTGTTTTAATGCTTTTATACCTTGCTTCTCTACATTCCATTTACCTGATTTAAATAATAGTTTATTTTCCATTGATACATAAACTTTCCCATTAAGTTGCTCTACGGTTAAACCTTTGCCTTGAAAATTCAATAAAGCATCAGAAAGAGTTTCTTTGAGATCATTTAATGCTTGTCTTTGATCTTGAATCATTTTCTCTAACTGCTCAACTTTCTCTGATCGAGATTGAAGTTCTGTTTCTTTGATTGCGATTTCCTTAAGTAAGGCATTATTTTTTGCAATACTTTGTTGAATCTTTAGATTACTATTTTCCTTTAGAAGATTAAACTCATCTCGGATTATTTTAATCTTCTTTAAACTAGCATTATAACTATCTCTTGAAATCTGGAGATTTTCTCTAGTTTCAATTAGAAAATTATTTAGTTTATCCCAAGATTGCTGTAGCGAATCTTGTGACTCTAGTAAGTTGTTTCTTTCTATTTTCACTTTAGCATAACCTGATTCCAAGTCATTAAAAACTTTTGTAGAAACACAATTAGAAAAAATTATAAAGACAATAAATAAAATAAAATACCTCATCTTAAAGTTTTAATTCTAACCCTACAGGACAATGATCAGAATGTTTAGCATCAGGAAGTATAAAAGACCTATGAATTTTATTTTTTAGTGTTTGACTTACTAATGCATAGTCTATTCTCCAACCTTTATTATTTTTTCTAGCATTAGCTCTGTAACTCCACCAGCTATAATTGTTTGGTTCTGGATTAAATAATCTAAATGAATCTATAAAGCCTGAATTAATAAAATTATCTAACCAATATCTTTCCTCAGGTAAAAATCCAGAAACTGTTTTATTTCGAACAGGATCGTGAATATCAATTTCTTTATGGCATATATTGTAATCTCCACATATTATAAGATTAGGAACTTCTATTTTTAATTTATTAATATAATCTTGAAATTCATCCATGAATTTAAACTTATACTCTAATCGATTTAGATTTGTTCCAGATGGTAAATAGAGACTAATTATGGAGACTTTTTCAAAATCAACTCTTAAAATTCGTCCTTCAAAATCCATATGCTCTATACCACTTCCATAAGTAATTTTATTCGGTGTTTGTTTTGTTAAAATAGCCACACCACTATAGCCTTTTTTTTGTGCTGAAAACCAATAATGTTTATATCCCAGTTGATCAAAAATTGAGGTCTCAACTTGTTCTTTCATAGCTTTTGTTTCTTGTAAACATAGTATGTCAGGATCAGTAATTTCAATCCACTTATCAAGATCTTTATTCAAAGCTGCACGAATACCATTAACGTTATATGAAATTATTTTCAATTCCTTTTTTTACTAAGATATGAAACCAATATTTTTACGAAAATTTTATACAAGTTTTTCTAATAATGATTTTACCGAAACTTTTTTACCAATTAATTCAGTTAAATTATCAATTGACACCCTTTCTTGATTCATAGAATCACGTTCTCTTATTGTAACAGTTTTATCATTTAAACTCTGGTGATCAACTGTTACGCAGTATGGTGTTCCTAGTGCGTCTTGTCTTCTGTATCTTCTTCCCACAGCATCTTTTTCATCGTAAGCAGTTGTTAAATCCCATTTCAGATTACGTGAAATTTTGTGAGCAAGTTCAGGTAATCCGTCTTTTTTAACAAGTGGTAAAATAGCTACTTTAATTGGTGCTAAAGCAGGGGGTAATTTTAAAACAATTCTTGAAGTCCCACCCTCAATTATTTCCTCGGATAATGAATTTGAAAAAACTGCCAAAAACATTCGATCAAGTCCTATAGAAGTTTCAACTACATATGGGATATAATTTTTATTCTGTTCAGGATCAAAATATTGTAATTTTTTTCCAGTATACTTTTCGTGATTTGATAAGTCAAAATCTGTTCGAGAATGAATACCTTCTAATTCTTTAAATCCAAAAGGAAAACGAAATTCAATGTCTGTAGCAGCATCAGCATAATGAGCTAGTTTTTCGTGATCATGAAAACGGTATTTTTCTTTCCCCATATCAAGAGCTAAGTGCCATTTTAAACGATTATTTTTCCATTTATCATACCATTCTTTTTGAGTTCCTGGAGGTATGAAAAATTGCATTTCCATCTGTTCAAATTCCCTCATTCTAAATATAAATTGTCGTGCAACAATTTCATTTCGAAAAGCTTTACCTGTTTGAGCTATTCCGAAAGGTAACTTCATTCGCCCTGTTTTTTGAATATTTAAAAAATTTACAAATATCCCTTGGGCAGTTTCAGGTCGAAGATATAAATCCATGGCTGTATCTACAGATGCTCCTAATTTAGTTCCAAACATCAAGTTGAATTGTTTTACATCTGTCCAATCTTTTGATCCAGATTCGGGACAGGGGATTTCAAGTTCATCTATTAGTGCTTTAACATCTGCTAAATTTTCGTCTTCTAATGATTTCCCAAGCCTCTTTAAAATACTATTAGCCTTTTCAGAATATGATTTAACCCTTGGATTAGTTGATCTAAATTGCTTTTCATCAAATGAATCGCCATAACGTTTTGAGGCTTTATCAATTTCTTTTTCAATTTTAGCTTCTATTTTTGATACATAGTCCTCAACTAGAACATCAGCTCTGTATCGTTTTTTTGAAACTTTATTATCAATCAAAGGATCATTAAATGCATCCACATGACCAGAGGCTTTCCAAGTTGTTGGATGCATAAATATAGCTGAGTCTATACCAACAATATCATCGTGTAATTGAACCATTGATTTCCACCAATAGTCACGAATATTATTTTTTAGCAATACTCCATTTTGTCCATAATCATAAACTGCACTGAGACCGTCATAAATTTCACTTGAAGGGAAAATAAAACCATACTCTTTGGCATGAGAAATTATTTTTTTGAATTTATCTGTTTGTTGTTGAGCCATGTTGCAAAAATAATTTTTTTTGTTCTTTATTTAGTTGTTCAGTAATGAATTGTTTAATTAGTCTCAGAAATGAATTTTAATAATTAATATAAACAAGAGATTCTCTGAAAAATTAATTACATAATTTTGTTTTGAATCTAAAATAAATGAAAAACAGTATTCAGCTTTTTTTTTCAATACTCTTTCTTCTTTTTTTTGTAAAGTGTGCCAAGCGAGCGTCACCCACAGGAGGCCCGAAAGACTCAATCCCGCCAAGATTAATAAATGCTTCTCCAAAATTAAATACTACTTTTTTTGACAAAGATGGGTTTACATTAACCTTTGACGAATATGTAACATTAAAGGATGTAAACAAGCAACTAATTGTTTCACCTCCTTTAAGTTCAACCAAGTATAAAGTATATCCCACCACTGGTGCTTCAAAAAAAATTTCATTAGAATTAAGTGATAGCTTAATGAAAAACACAACTTATACCTTTAATTTTGGTGAAAGCATAGTTGATTTCAATGAATCAAACCCTGCAAAATATCTAACTTACACTCTCTCTACGGGTTCTACCATCGATTCTTTATATGTGAAAGGTAAAATTACAGATGCTTTTGAAAAAGAAACTGAATCTTTTATATCTGTACAACTATATCCAATTGATAGTTCATATAATGACTCAACAATATACACTAACAAACCTCTTTATGTAACTAGTACACTTGATACAATCATTTATCGTTTTCAAAATTTACGTGCAGGAAAATATAATTTGATTGCGATACAAGATTTAGCAGGAAATTATCTTTTTGATCAAAGTGTAGATAAAATAGGTTTTATAGAGCAACCTATTGAACTCCCGAAGGATTCAATTATAAATTTGAGCATATTTAAAGAGAGGACTAATTTCTATTGGGATGCTCCATATTTCATTAATGATCATCATGTTGCTTTAGCATATTTTGGAGAATATAATAATGAATCTTTTAAAATGATTAGTGAAGTTCCTGACTCATTTGAGGCGATAGTAACTAAAAATCGAGAAACAGATTCACTAGATTATTGGTTTAAAGGAGCAGTATTAGACTCCATAAAATTTGAATTAGAAATTCAAGATACCTTAAGGATAAGAACTGCTTTTTCAAAAAAGGAACCAGTTAATGATTCCTTAATTATTAAAAAATATACTAAAGGAAGTTTAAGATTGGAAGAAAATTTAGAGCTTGAAAGTAATCTACCAATTACAAAAGTTGACACAACTAAAATAAAAGTTACTAATATTGACACTCTTCAGATATCAGCAAATTTAGAGGTACTTAAAAATTTTGATCGGATTAGGGTGGATTTCGAGGTTTTACCAAGTGACAAATACGAAATCACACTTTTTCCAAATGCACTTCAGGATTTTTGGGGAAGAACACACGACACTCTTGTTTTCAAAACTACAACAAGAAAAAAAGAAGACTATGGAAATATTTTTTTAAGGGTTAAACATGATAGTCCCTACCCTATTATTTTGGAGTTATTAAAAAATAAAAAAATAATTCGTAGAAACTTTAATGTTATATCTGGCAATACATATTCTTTTGATCTTTTAGATCCTGGAAAATATAATGTTAGATTAATTGAGGATGCAAATAATAACTCAAAATGGGATCCAGGAATTTATCTTGAAAAGATACAGCCCGAGAAAGTAATTTACTATTGGAAAGATATTGAGTTGAGAGCTAACTGGGATATGAATGAGACATTTAACACAAATCAAAATTATCCCGATCCTCCAAAAAGCGAAATTGCTTCCGACAGCCTTCAAGTTCCGAATAATCTAAAATAGCCTCAACTACACCTTCTTTTATAAAATTTTCTGGGGTGATTAGCTCTCCCATTGGATCATAAACTGAACTATGTCCTGGATAATTTAATCCCTTGAAATCTTTTCCAGTTCGATTTACACCTACGACATAACACATATTTTCAATTGCACGGGCTCTTAGCAAGGTATCCCATGCGCTTATCCTATCAACTGGCCAATTAGCAACAAAAATTAATAAATCGTAATCTGTTGTATTACGAGACCATACTGGAAAACGCAAATCATAACATATCCGTAAACATATTTTCCATCCCTGATATTTGAATAATCCTAAATCATTCCCTGAGGTATATGATTTGTTCTCTTCAGCTAAAGTAAAAGTATGCCTCTTATCATATCGAGCTATAACACCCTCAGAGCTAACAATTACAAAACGATTATAAAAATTTTCTCCCTCCTTAATCGCTAAACTTCCCCCTAAAAGGGTATTCAATTTTTCTGCCCAACTTTTCATCCAAAGTATAGAAGGTCCAGTCATAGTCTCTGAAACTTTCCTGGCATTCATAGTAAAACCAGAATTAAACATTTCTGGTAGTAGTACTACGTTAGAATTCTTATCTAAACTATTTAAATGTTTTTCTATGTAAGCTCTATTTTTTAATGCATTTTCCCAAAAAAGCGGCAATTGAATCAAAGATATTTTTAAATTAGAAGTCATTTAATCATAAAATCTTCAAATTACATAATTATAATTTGAACTTAATCATAAAAGGAATAATAATAATTTTTGAATGATGATCTAAATTAATGCTCATTGATGGATATCAAATTTTTTATTGGCCCAATGTCAAAAAACGTAGTTGATTCAATTATTAACTTTCAAAATAAGTATTCAAAAAAAATTGCCCTGATCCCCAGCAGAAGACAAATTGATTTCAAGGGAGGATATTCTAATAATTGGACAACAGAGAGCCTCTCAAAATATGCAAAAAAAATAGTTATTATGAGAGATCACGGTGGACCTGGACAAGGTTCTAAAGAAGATAATGGATATAAGTCATTAGAATACGATTGTAATTACTTTGATTTTATTCATATTGATCCATGGAAAAAATTTCCTTCTTTTAATGAAGGATCAAAATGGACCTTAGAAATGATTGAATTTTGTTTATCTAAAAACCCTAAAATTAAATTTGAAATTGGAACTGAAGAAGCAATAAGAAGATTTGAACCTGAGGAACTTGAATTGCTTATAGATTATTTAAAATCAAATCTTTCAAAAGAGGCCTTTTTACAAATTAAGTATTTGGTTATCCAATCAGGAACATCACTTTCTTCAAATCAAAATACTGGAAATTTTGATTTAGAAAGATTAAAAAAAATGATAAATGTTGCTAAAAGAAATAAATTAAGATCAAAAGAACATAATGGTGATTATATTTCAGAGGATTTAATTAAGCTTAAGATGTCATATGGACTTGACGCCATAAATATTGCTCCAGAATTTGGTTTAATTGAAACTCAGACATACCTTGACCATATAAAATGTGAAAAAAATCTTTTTCAAAGATATTGGGAGCTCTGTTATCAATCGAAAAAATGGGTAAAATGGGTTAAAAATGATTTTAATCCTTTTGAAGAAAAAGAAAATTTGATCAAGGTGTGTGGCCATTATATACTTTCCAATCAAGATTTCGTGAATGATATAAAAAATGAGTTTCCTGATATAGACCTCTTAATTCAAAAAAATATTGAAAAAAAACTAGTTTCTCTTCACTCAGTATAAATTTTTTTCTTTTTAACCCTTGACGCTTGCATACAAGTATTCTCTATTCATCCTAGCGATATTTTCAAGAGAAATACCTTTTGGACACTCAACCTCACATGCTCCTGTATTGGTGCAATTTCCAAAACCCTCTTCATCCATTTGCTTAACCATATTCATAACTCTGTCAGTTGCTTCAACCTTCCCTTGTGGGAGTAAAGAATATTGAGATACTTTAGCTGACACAAACAACATAGCAGAAGCATTTTTGCAAGTTGCAACACAAGCACCGCAACCAATACAAGTTGCTGCATCAAATGCCTTATCAGCATCATGTTTATCAATTGGTATAGCATTTGCGTCCTGGGTATTTCCAGATGTATTAATAGAAATGAAACCACCTGCCTGTTGTATTCGGTCAAATGATGATCTATCAACAGCAAGATCTTTGATTACAGGAAAAGCTCTGGCGCGGAAAGGTTCAATTGTTATTGTGTCACCATCTTTAAATTTTCGCATATGTAGCTGACAAGTAGTTACTAAACGATCTGGACCATGTGCTTCACCATTTATAAACATCGAACACATACCACAAATTCCTTCTCTACAATCGTGATCAAAAGCTATGGGGTCAATCCCTTGGGTCATAAGTTGCTCATTAAGAACATCCATCATTTCAAGAAATGACATGTCTGGGGAAACATCTGCAATTTGATAGGTTTCCATTTTTCCTTTTGATTCTGAATTAGCCTGACGCCATACTTTTAATGTCAAATTCATAATTTCAAATTCTTAATATCTATTTGTATGATCTAGTTTTAACCTCAATCTCTTCATATTTTAATTCTTCTTTGTGGAGTTTTGCTTTAGATGGTGCTCCCTTAAATTCCCAAGCAGAGACAAATGTAAAATTCTTATCATCTCTAAGCGCCTCACCCTCAGGTGTTTGAGATTCTTCACGAAAATGTCCACCACAAGACTCTGTTCTCTCTAGAGCATCTTTTGCAAACAATTCTCCCAATTCTAAAAAATCTGCAACACGTCCTGCTTTGGCTAATTGCTCATTAAATTCGTTGGCCTTTCCTGGAACATTTACATTTTTATAAAAATCTTCACGTAATTCTTTAATTTCTTTAATTGCTTCTATCAATCCTTTTTCGTTTCTTGACATTCCGCACTTATCCCACATTATTTTCCCCAATTTTCGATGATAATAATCTACAGGTTTTTTACCATGATTACTTATAAAACCCTCTACTTGAGCTTTTACTGCTGCTTCAGCTTTTTCAAATTCAGGGAGTTTTATATCAATTGGACCCGTTCGGATATCGTCCGAAAGGTAATCTCCTATTGTATATGGAAGAACAAAATAACCATCTGCTAAGCCCTGCATTAATGCTGAGGCTCCCAGACGGTTTGCACCGTGGTCTGAGAAGTTGGCCTCGCCGATAGCGTAACATCCAGGTATGGTAGTCATTAAATTGTAGTCAACCCATACACCCCCCATAGTATAATGAACAGCAGGGTAAATCATCATAGGTGTCTCATAAGGATTTTGATCAACAATTTTTTCATACATCTGAAAGAGATTTCCATATTTTGATTTAACCACTTGTTTTCCCAATTTTTTTACAGTTTGAATATTATTTTCATCTAAACCCTTAACATGGGCTTGCTCTTTACCGTAACGTATAATTGCTGAAGCAAAATCTAAGTAGACTGCTTCTCCTGTTTTATTTACACCAAAACCTGCATCGCAACGTTCTTTAGCTGCTCTAGATGCAACGTCACGAGGAACTAAATTACCAAAAGCTGGATAACGTCTTTCTAAATAATAATCTCTATTTTCTTCTTTTATTTCAGTTGGCTTAAGACTACCTTCACGTATAGCTTTTACATCCCCCAAGTTTTTTGGAACCCATATTCTCCCATCATTTCTCAATGATTCTGACATCAATGTTAGTTTTGATTGATGGTCACCTGATACAGGTATGCATGTTGGATGTATCTGAGTAAAACATGGATTTGCAAAATATGCTCCTTTTTTGTGAATTTTCCAGGATGCAGATGCATTACTTCCCATAGCATTTGTTGATAAGAAAAATACATTACCATAACCTCCAGAAGCTATTACCACAGCATGCGCACCATGGCGTTCAATTTCACCATTAACCAAATTCCTAGTAATAATACCTCTAGCCTTTCCATCGATAATTACAATATCCATCATTTCATGACGGTTAAACATTTTAATCTTTCCACGACCAATTTGTCGATTCATAGCAGAATATGCTCCTAGAAGTAATTGTTGACCTGTCTGCCCTTTAGCATAAAATGTCCTGGATACTAAAACACCTCCAAATGATCGGTTGTCTAACAATCCTCCATAATCTCTTGCAAAGGGAACACCCTGTGCAACGCACTGATCAATAATGTTTGTTGAAACTTCTGCAAGTCGATGAACATTTGCCTCACGAGATCTATAATCACCTCCTTTTATAGTATCATAAAATAATCTGTATGTAGAGTCGCCATCTCCTTGATAATTTTTTGCTGCATTTATTCCTCCCTGAGCAGCAATTGAATGGGCTCGTCTTGGAGAATCCTGAAAACAGAAAGTTTTGACATTATATCCAAGTTCAGCTAGAGTAGCAGAGGCAGAAGCACCGGCTAATCCAGTACCTACAACTATAACATCGATTAATCTTTTATTTGCTGGACTAACCAAGTTAATTTTTCCTTTATGGTTTGACCATTTTTGTTCTAAATTTCCTTCGGGAATTTTAGAGTTCAGTTGAAAATCTTTTAGTTTAGTTACATTATTTCCTTTTAAAGATATCTTTTCCTTGAGTAAGGTTTTCTCCCACTGGAGAGCAATTTTTTCAGCCTCTTTCTTATAAGTAATATTGATTTTTTCTTCTTTCTTGGATTTAGGGCTTGTAAACAAATGAAAAGGTAAAGTTTTAATTAATCTTTTGGCCTTTCTTTTGCCATCAATTGTTTCATACCCATCAAAAAAATTTAATCTAATTGAAGATGTACCATTCGCATTTTTCCGATATCTAATTTTAACTTTTTTCATAAACTAATGGTTACAAGGTACACATTTATTTCAAGGTACACAATTTTTTAAATTTTTTTTTGAGGTGCATACAAGGTACACATTTATCTTAAATGATGAAAAATTGCGATAAAGATAAAACCAAAAGGGACAACTATTGAAAATGTGGTTGTAATTTTTTTTATATAAACAGAGTATTTATTATTCACTCCAACAGTTTGGAATGATGATGCAAAACCGTGAAATAAATGAAGGCTCAGAAAAATGAAAGATATAACGTAAATGATAACACGAGTTGGACTAACAAATTTGTGAACTAATTCATCAAAATATCGATTTTGATCTAAAGGTAATACCTCAACATATTTGTAATTCATTTCAGGAACCCAAAAATCATAAAAGTGTAAGCCTAAAAAAGATAAGATAACAATTCCCGAGAAAATCATATTTCGAGACATCCAAGATGCATTAGCTCTTCCTTTGTAAGTGAAATATTTAACTTTTCGTGATTTTGAATTTTTTATTTCTAGAACAAACCCCATAACGAAATGAAAAAGAACACCAAAAATTAGTATTGGTTGAAGGATAAACTGAACTACAGGATTATTACCCATGAAATGGGATACCTGGTTAAACATAGACTTGCTGAATACTGAAAGTAAATTGATGCTAAAATGTTGTGTCAAAAAAAGTACTAAAAAAATCCCTGAAAGCGCCATCGCAACTTTTCTTCCTATAGAAGAGGCAACCAATGTCATAAAAATTCAATTTTCATTACAAAATTAATATATAAAGTTGTTGTAGCCACCTTGTTTCATTAGAATTTTTAATTTTTTAAATGTAAAAACTATTTATTTTAAATTTTGTTTAATTTTTTCAAAAATAACAATGTCAAAATATTAAATAGATTAAACAAAAATCAAGATTTTAAAACTTTTATCTTCGTAAAAATTTTTTTAATGAAATACAAACCACTTTCAAAATCGTTTTATCAAAATACCCGTAAGTCATTTATGGCTGAAATGGAGTCTAATAGCCTTGCAATTTTCAATTCTAATGATATTTATCCAATTAGTGCTGATAGTGTAATGCCATTCGAACAACATAGGGATTTGTTTTATCTTTCAGGAATAGATCAAGAAGAGAGCATAATAATTTTATTTCCAGATGCTATTGATTCAAAACATAAAGAAATTGCTTTTGTTAAAAAAACGAATTCACATATCGCAGTTTGGGAAGGGCCAAAGCTAAATAAAGAAAAAACATATGAACTAAGTGGTATTAAAACTGTCTATTGGCTAGAAGATTTCAAAGATATTTTTCAAGAATTAAGTACTCAATGCAGCAAATTTTATTTTAATACTAATGAACATTATCGCCAAGCTGTAGAGACAGAAACTAGAGAAGACCGATTTATAAAATGGTGCAAAAACCAATATCCTGCTCATAATGTAGCAAAAAGTAATCCTATTTTACAAAAGTTAAGATCAGTTAAAGATGATCAGGAAATTACACAAATTAAGAAGGCATGCGATATTACTGAAAAAGCTATGCGTAGAGTAATCTCTTTTTTAAAGCCTGATGTTTGGGAATATGAAATAGAGGCTGAATTAGTTCATGAATGCATCAAAAATAGATCAAAAGGATTTGCATACCAGCCAATTATTGCATCTGGATTCAACGCTAATATACTGCATTACACATTAAATAATAAAAAATGTAAATCAGGTGAATTAGTTTTAATTGATGTAGCTGCAGAGTATGGTAATTATTCAGCAGATGTTACTAGAACTTTTCCTGTTTCTGGAGTTTATACTGAACGTCAAAAGAAGGTTTATAATGCAGTTTTAAATGTAAAAAATGAAGCAACCAAACTTCTTGTCACTGGAACACTTTGGAAAGAATATCATAAAGAGGTAGGGAAGATTATGACATCAGAGCTTGTTGGTATTGGCCTTTTAGATAAGTCAGATATTCAAAACCAAGATCCCGAGAACCCCGCGTATAAAAAATACTTTATGCATGGTACATCACACCATCTTGGATTAAACACACATGATTACGGCCTGTTAAATTTACCTATGGAATCTCAAATGGTATTTACAGTTGAACCTGGTATATATATCCCAGAAGAAGGTTTTGGTATTCGTTTAGAGGATGATGTTGTTATACAAAACTCTGGTGAACCTATTAATCTTTCAAAAAAAATTCCTATTGAGATTGAGGAGATTGAGAGTCTAATGAATAAATGAACGGTTTTTAAAAAGTGATTTTTTATTCATTGTGTTTAATCGTCAAACAGAAACTTTTTGATTATTGCCTCTTTGCCAAAAATAAAGTATGGTAAAAAGAATAATTAAAATTCCAGGAAAAGATATCATGTAAGTTAATGTTTGTTGTCCTGCTGCAAGTTCAAGTTCTGTGCCTGTTAGGCCTAATGAGCTTTGAACTTCTCGTGAACTGTCAATCCACGACCCTATTATTGGTTGAAAAATTGAAGTAGAAAACATTCCCATGCCACCAACAATTGACATCCCAAGAGCTCCACTTTCAGGGATTTTTTCTGCTACAAAACCAATCATATTTGGCCAAAAATAACAAATGCCTAATGCAAAGAAAATAGCAGCAACATATACCATTCCTCCTGTTTGGGTACTAAATAAAAATATTCCAATAGCACCTAAAACAGCCGATCCTAAAAGAACACCTGTTTGATCAAACTTGTGAACTATTTCTCCACCAAAGTATCTTCCTACAGCCATTAATCCTGTAATCAATGCTAATATTACCATTGGCTGCGCGCCACTATTTGACATGATCAAGCTTGTCCATTGTTGAGGGCCAAATTCTGAAATTGCTGTAAGAGCCATGCAAATAAGGATAAATATATAAATTGGTGAAGCCATTGCTTTAAAATTTTCTGATACAGAAGTGGCTGCTTTAACTTTAGGCCGTGGAAATTCCTGACCTAGAAATAAATAGGCATAAATAATTGTTGGAATCATAATAATCCAAATTTGTGATTGCCATCCCAAATTTGCTTTAGTCATAAACAAAGAAACTAAACTTCCAAGGACTATTCCGCCTGGAAACCACATATGAAATCTATTAAGTAAAGTATTCATCTTTTTGCCTTCATAAGCATCAGCAATCATTGGATTACAAGCTGCTTCAGTACAACCATTTCCAATTCCAATTAATAATGTAGACAAAAGCAATCCAGTGTAACCCCCAGAATAAATAGTAAGAATAATACCTAGGGTATGTGTTAAAAAAGCGAATTGCATAATTCTTTTTGCTCCAATACTGTGATAAAAAAGACCTCCTAAAATCATTGAGATTGGAAATCCCAAAAACCACATTGAATTAATAAATCCCAATTGTTTAGCGTCTAAAAGAAATTCTTCGCCAAGTTGAGGTAATATACCTGCTCTAATACTAAAAGAAAATGCAGTTGTTATTAATGCAAAACAACTACCATAAAATAGTCTATTCGAATTTGTCATCGTAATGTTTATTTCAATTTGTCCCTTAAAGATATGTGATTTTATAAAACAGTAGCAAATGAAATTATTTAAATTAAAAACTAATCAAAATTTAATGACAATTACAATCAGTATCACAATTTTTATTGTTTGAAGATTTACCCTTAAATATAAATTTTCGAAATAAGAAATATAAAGCTCCAACACCAGAAATTACAACCAAGATAATTTGAAAAACTTCCATTTTAAGACAAAATTTGATAAGATATCAATGAAATTATATAAGCTAAAAGTGTCATTGAAAAAAGTTGAATCATAGGCCACTTCCATGTGTTTGTCTCTTTTTTTACAATAGCAAGTGTACTCATACACTGCATAGCAAAAGCATAAAATAACATTAGTGAAATACCAGTTGCATAATTAAAAACTGGTTTCCCGTTTTCTCTCATCTCTGAAGCCATTTTATTCTTAATAGTTTCTGCTTTATCACTCTGAACATTATATATAGTAGCTAGTGTTCCCACAAAAACCTCTCTAGCAGCAAATGAGCTAATCAGCGCAATCCCAATTTTCCAATCGTAACCCAAAGGAGATATAATAGGTTCAATTAATTTTCCCATTTTTCCTAAATAAGAATTTTCTAATTTGAAAGAGTTTATTTTAGTTTCAAGTTCTATTTGATTTAAACTTGAGTAATTCTGTTTGAATACATTTTCAGCCTCATTAAATTCTCTTCCAGGACCGAATGATGCTAAAATCCATAATATAATTGATATTGCCAAAATTATTTTGCCTGCTTCTGTCACAAAACTTTTTGTTTTTTCCCAAACTATAAGCCCAATATTTTTAATCAAAGGGAATTTATAATTAGGCATTTCTACTACAAAATAACTCTTGAATTTTACTTTTAAAATTTTACTATATAAAAATGAAGATACTAAAGCCATTATAAATGCAGATAAATACAATAACATTAAAACAAGTCCTTTAAAACTGAAACCTAAAATAGATCCCACTGGAATAACTAAAGATATCAAAATTGAATATACTGGCAGTCTTGCAGAGCATGTCATAAAAGGTGTAACCAAAATAGTTATTAATCTTTCTTTCCAATTTTCTATATTTCTAGCAGCCATTATAGCAGGAATTGCACAAGCTGTTCCTGATATTAGTGGAACCACACTTTTACCACTAAGTCCAAAAGGTCTTAATCCACGATCCATAAGAAATACAACACGACTCATATAACCTGTTTCCTCAAGGATTGATAAAAAAAGGAATAAGAATGCAATTTGGGGAATAAAAATTACTATTCCACCAAGTCCAGGTATAATACCCTCTGTCAAAAGATCAGTAAAAACACCTGGAGGTAGATTTTCTGTTAAAATACTGCTTAAATTGACAAAACTTCTATCAATAAAATCCATGGGGATAGTACTCCAACTAAAAATTGATTGAAAAATAATCATAAGTATAGCAAAAAATATTATGTAGCCCCAAAAGCTATGAATGAATATTCTATCTAAACGACTTCTGAAATCTTTAGCGTTTTTATGATCTATTTTAAGCCCTTGTTTTAATATGCCGTTAATATATTGGTATCGTTTTATTGTTTCTTTTTGTTGGAGTTTTTTAAGCGAAGAAGGTGATTCAGTCTTAAATCCTGAAGTATTTGGTATATTATTTTTTTCAATTTTAGAATAATTAATGTCCTGAGTAATTACAAGCCACAATTTATATAATGGTTGATCTGGAAAAGTTTTCTCTAGATCATTAAAATAAGTCTCATTAATTGATTTTAAGGAAATTAATGGTTGGGTTGGTAATTGTCTATAATTAATTATTAATTTTTTTAATTCATCTAAACCCTCATTGTTTCTGGTACTAACTAAAGTAATTTTAGTTTCTAATTTTTTTTCTAATTGTGGAATATTTAATGAAATTCCTTTTCGACTCATTAAATCAGACATATTGATAACTAATAATGTGGGAATGCCTAAATCCTTTAATTGAGTAAACAAAAGAAGATTTCTCTTTAGATTTTCTACATCAGCAATAAGAACAGCAACATCAGGATAGTCTTTATTTTTTTTGTTTAATAAAAGGTTAACAACAACACTTTCATCCATTGAAGAGGCATTCAAACTATATGTCCCCGGAAGATCAAGTATATATCCTTTATTTATTCTGTCAAGTTTTGATATCCCCTCTTTTTTTTCTACTGTAATACCTGGATAATTTCCAACCTTTTGAGATAAACCTGTTAAAGCATTAAAGATAGAAGTCTTCCCTGTATTTGGATTACCAAGTAAGGCAACGTTTATAGATTTACTCATATTTTAACCTGTCGTCTCACAAAAATTTCTTTTGCAGTTTCTCGACGTATTGCCAAGTATGACTCATCAATTTTTATGTATAAGGGGTCATTTAGTAACGCTTTATGAATCAATTCAATTGAACTGCCAGGTAAACACCCCATTTCTATTAACT
>CAJWHM010000006.1 GCA_913041125.1 uncultured Bacteroidota bacterium
TGTAAAAACATGGAAATGTGGTGCAAAAAAAGACTGGGAGGGCACTTTAATTATTACAGGGGAAAAATAATTTTAGTCGTACCTACCAGGTGCCATTTTTTTGCTGAAAATCCAAAAAAGAGATTTAGGTAAAATTTTTATTAGAAAAACTATCAGTTTATATGTAAAGGTAGGCACACATGTTTTTCTTCCTATTAACGTAGCTTGAACAGCTTCTTTTGCGATACGTGGAGCACTTTTTTTCATAAACGAAGGGACCCTGTCCATCTCATCCTGGACTCCGCTAGCAGTATGAAAATTTGTAACCGTATATCCAGGACAAACTGCGGTTGAAGTTATTCCTATTGAATTATAACTTAAATTTAACCCTTCACTAAAACGGTTAATAAAGGTTTTTATGGGGCCATAGAGAACCTGAATTGTTGAAGGAGGAGTAAATGCAGCTACTGACGAAATCATCATTATTTTCCCTTTCTTTTTATTTATCATATCATTTATAAATAATTTAGTTAAAGCCACAACGGCTATGCCAAGTACTCTCAAAAATTTTTCTTCAGCTTCTAAAGGAGTTTTATGAAATGAATCTGGTAAAGCATAACCTGCATTATTTACTAATAAATCAATGAAATAGTTTTTCTCTTTACAAAATTTGTAGAGTTTTTCAGGTGATTTAGGGTCTTCTAAATCTGTAGCATAAATTTCTGCTCTAATATTGAATTTATATTTTAGTTCTTGACATATTTCTTTCAATTTATTTTCTCTTCGTGCAACAAGAATTAAGGAATAATTTAATTTGGCTAATTCTCTAGAAATTTCAAGGCCTATCCCAGATGTTGCACCTGTAATTAATGCATAGCTGTTTTTCAATTTTAAAGAATTAAAATTCAAAACGAAAGTAAATGAAATTTAATAAAATCTTTAATTTTTTTTATTTTTGAAATCTTATCATATAACCATAAAATGCTAAAAAGTATATTTTACATTTTCTTTATACCTACTATATCTATTTATGGTCAAGAGGTCTTGTTCAATGATTTTAAATATGACATGCCAATTCATGATGCCAAGGTCATTTTAAAAAATAAACCAGACTGGTTTAAAAATTTGTCTTTAGGAAAAGGAACTTCTTATTCATTAACCAAAAGGTCACTTGTTGAAAGAGATGGTAAGTTAGTGAGTATCAATATTTGGAGTAAAAAACATTTAGACATAAAACAAGCAGAAAGCTATTTAAAAAAGTCCAGAACTTATCTTGAAGCTATTGGATATAATGTAGTTTATGCTCAAGAAAATTGGTCTAATCCCAAATTGTTAAAAAAGAATTTACCTTGTATTAGATTTGTGGACTCTGAAAAACAAAATTTAATTGAGGTTTACCCTCGAGGACATGGAAGTATTTATAATGTCTTTGCTACTTTTTACAACTATAATTGGTTTTTAAAAAAAGCAAGAGGTTTAGAGTAATTATAAATCAATATTTACTCCCAATCCTAACAACTCTCTGACTTGTAAATCAGCTAATAGATCATCATCGTAAAGTAGATGAATTATAAATGTTCCTGAAACTACACTGTTGACTTTAAATCTAAAATTAGCATTCCAATCAAAGTCAACATTTTTAGTTTCTTCAAGATAATTGATATAGAAGTTAAATTTATTTTCCCAAATAATATTTTTTGCAATTTCTTTTTTATAGTAGCCATCAAAAAGAGCTCCAAAAAAATATCTTGCTCCTCTATTCTTATCAACACCAAAATATTTAGATCCCTCTTCTAATTCATTTGTATATTTTTTTGAAACAATTATTACTCTACCTGTTACAGGAGATAAGTTTAACCAAAAATTTTGAGATTTTTTAAAATAAAAACCTAATCCTGTTTGTAAAATTGCTGGTGATAAAAATTGAGAGACTTTATTTCTTAATTCAATCCCGTCTTGGTTTGAAAAATTAAATCCAGGAAGTAATTGAGTCTCTACTTTTAAAAAACTTGAATAATTCCAATACTGGTTTATTTGTTGACCTAGTAAAGAGTTTATTTCAAGGCGGTCGTCAGCTTTTTTTAAAAATTCACTGCCAGAAATATAGGTTGTCCCTATTGATAAAGAAAGGTTAGTATCCCAAACAAGTCCTTTTCTATCTGAATAATTAAAATTATAGTCTAATCCATATAAAAATGTTAGTGCACTTTCACCCCCTGAAATCCAATTTGAAAAATATGCTTGATTAAAATTAAATCGAGTATTCCCATAAAATTTCATTCTTTTACCACCCATTTCAGATTCAATTACAGCATCAAATGGTAAGCTTTCCTCAATATTTTCTTCATTTTCTTCTTGAGAAAATAAACTTTTAGTTACTAGTAAAAAAATGAAGAAAACAAAAAATTTATTTTTAAAAAACATTTGTAGTTAAGCCTTCGTGATTATTGAATTAGAAATAAATATATGGAGATTTATTATATTCAACATATAATTTTTACAACAAGATAAGTTGGTATTTTAATGACATGAAAATTTACCTATTTCACTTTTTTTTAATTACTCTTTTAGTTCATAAAATTTCATTTTCACAACAATTTAAAGACTCAAATATTAATAATCTAAAACAAAAAGTTGACTCATTAATTAATTTTGGAATTAAGAAAAAAGCGTTTCCTGGTGCTCAAGTTTATATATTTAAAAGAGACTCCATTCATATTAATAAATCTTATGGTTATCATACTTACGATTCTATAACTCCTGTTACTAATGACCACCTTTTTGATTTAGCATCATTAACCAAAATTTTAGCCAGTACAATTACCTTAATGAAGCTTCACGAGTTATACGATCTTGATCTAAATGAACCTGTATCTAAATGGATACCATTACTTAAAAGGAGTAACAAAAAAAAACATAGCCTTAAAAAAATTTTAAGTCATAACGCTGGGTGGATTCCTTATATCTCTCATCAAAATCTTATATTCAATAAAAAAGGAAATTTTAGACATAATACCCTTTCCTTTAATAAAAGCAATAGTTTTCCTGGTTTAGTAAGTGATTCATTATTTGTTCACAGACGATATCAAAAAAAAATTTTTAAAAGAATAAAAAAAACAAAACTTCTTGAAGGTGATGAAATGGTTTACTCAGGTATGTTTTATTTTTTTATACCTGAGTTAGTTAAACAGTTAAGTGGAAAAAGTCTTATTGAATTTTTAAATTATTATTTCTATAAACCAATGAATTTGAAGAGAATATCTTACTTGCCATTAAAAAAATTTTCAAGAAAAGAGATAGTCCCTACGGAGAGAGACTCTCTCTTTAGAAAACGATTAGTTCACGGTTGGGTTCATGACGAGGCAGCATCACTAATGGGTGGTGTATCAGGAAATGCAGGTCTTTTTGCTAATTCTGAGTCTATTGCTCCTCTTCTTCAAATGTTACTTCAAAAAGGAAGTTATAATGGGAAACAATATTTAAAACCAAAAACAATAAATACATTTGTTCAAAGAACTTTTCCTAAAAGCTCTAATCCAAGAGGACTTGGGTTTGATAAGCCAAGCTTAGAAGATGAACAAAATAGATATCCATCGGATTTGGTTAGTAATGAAACTTTTGGTCACACTGGTTTTACAGGAACAATGACGTGGGTTGATCCAATAAATAATTTTTTTGTAATACTGCTAACAAATAGAGTCTATCCTAATAGAAATCAAAAAGGTTTATATACTCTAAATATTAGACCTCAACTACTCGACTATGTTGTTAAATATTAAAGCTTTATTTATATTTTTTTTTATTTCCTTCAATTTATCAGCTCAACTACTACCTGAAGGTTTTGTTTTCTTGGATGAAGAAATTCCAAATATAAGAGTTGAACTCAGATACGCAACTAAAAAAAATTTTACCGGAAAAATTGTAGAAGGCTATTACTCAAAGAAAAAGGTAATAGGTACTAAAGCTTTGTCTAAAGCTTTAACTAAAATTCAAGAAAAATTACATTCTAAAGGTCTAGGTTTAAAAATATATGACGCTTATAGACCTCAAAGAGCAGTAAATGAATTTCTTTCATGGTCTAAAAATCCTAAAGACACTATTAATAAACAAGTATACTATCCGGAATTACCAAAAGAAAGACTATTCGAATTAGGCTACATAGCAGCTAAAAGTGGACATAGTCGAGGAAGTACAATAGACTTAACTTTAATTAGATTAAATGGGGATGTTTTAGATATGGGTGGAGAATGGGATTATTTTGGAGAAAAATCTCACTTCAATTTTAAAAATTTAAACAAAACCCAGAAAAATAACAGAAAATTTCTTAGAGAAATAATGAAATCAGAAAACTTTATTCCATATGATAATGAATGGTGGCATTTTACATTAAAAAATGAACCTTTCCCGAATCAATATTTTGACTTTATATTTAAAGAGTGAATTTACGCTCTATTAATTAAATTGATCAGGAAAGTTATTTAAATTAATGTCCCATAACAATGGAAGAATAAAGTAAACCATTACTGCAATAAGAATAATTGAGAAAATATTTAATACGATTCCTCTAGAAACCATGTCTGGAATTTTAAGATAACCAGAGCCAAACACAATCGCATTTGGAGGAGTTGCTACAGGAAGCATAAAAGCACAAGATGCAGCAACTGCAGCACCAATCATTATTCCAAATGGATGAACCCCTATCTCAAAAGCTAAAGAAGCTAATACCGGTAATATCATGGCAGTTGTTGCTAAGTTCGAAGTTATTTCTGTTAAGAAGTTTACTGCTGCTATCAAAAAAATAATCAAAATAAAAAAAGGTAATGCATTTAATGTGGTCATAAGTTCCCCCAACCATATAGCTAATCCGCTAATTTCAAAAGCTTTTGCTATCGCCATTCCTCCTCCAAAAAGTATAATAACCCCCCAAGGTAATTGAATTGTATCTTTCCAATTTAACAAGGTATTAGTTTTTGCTTTTGATGGTATAACAAAAAGAATTAATCCAAAAGAAATAGCAATAATAGTGTCATCTAAAACAGGTAAAATACTTTGTAATAAAAAAGATCTTGTTATCCAGCAGAAGCCCGCTAAAGCAAAAATTATAGCTATAATTTTTTCTTCATAAGAAATAGGCCCTAAATCATTTTTAAGCCTATTTACTTCTGACCTCCCCCCAGGAAATTCTCTTTGATTAAAAACATATGCAACTCTTGTTATATAATACCAACAAAAAAAAAGTAAAATAATTGAAATTGGAAACCCAAATATAAACCACTTAAAGAATGTTATTTCATAGTTATATATTTCTGAAATTACTCCTGCCATTACTAAATTCGGTGGTGTTCCAATAAGTGTAGCAATACCTCCTATTGACGCACTATAGGCAATTCCTAACATTAGTGCTTTTCCAAAAATTGTGTTTTCATTTTCCAGTGATGCAGGATTGTCTTTTAGTTGCTTAATAATTGCAACTCCTATAGGCAGCATCATAACTGAAGTTGCAGTATTTGATATCCACATAGATAAAAAAGCGGTTGCTATCATAAAACCAAGTATCACTTTGCGAACGTCAGTCCCTATAAATGAAATGATGTTTATTGCTATTCTCTTATGTAAATTCCATTTTTCAATTCCAATTGCAATTAGGAATCCCCCCAAATAAAGAAATACATATTTGTGTCCATAAGATTCAGTAGTAGTAGGAAGCTCCATCCCCTGTGAAAGTGGAAAGAGAATTATTGGAAGTAAAGCTGTTGCAGCAATAGGTATTGCCTCAGTTACCCACCATATAGCTATCCATAATGTAGAGGCTAAAACCGATTGACCAGAGTTTGATAAACCTTCAAATTGTCCAAAAATTAAAAAAACAAAAAAGGTCAAAGGACCTAAAATAAGACCAATTTTTTTTTTCATTAAATCATTTTAAGCTTGATGTATGATCCGAAATTATATACCATCGGTTGTTAACTTTAATCCAATTTAGAGTGAAATACCCTGAAGCGTCTCCAATAGTTCTTGTTAAGTAAAACTTTCCTTGTAATTGAATAACAGTAGGGCTTAAACCTATAATATTTAAAATATCAAATTTTAAGTTCCCCATTTTTCTTCGATTTGAATAAGTTTTTTTATAACGATTTCGTGTTGCCTCCCATCCATAAATTGGACCACTAGATCCTGAAAAAACAAGACTTTGAGATTTCAAATAACCTTCCATAAAAGCATCTATATCTCCTTTATTCCAGTCTCTTTGCTGTTTGAAAAGAATATTTGTTATTTCTAAAGAATCACTAGTTTTTATTTTTTGCTGAGAGAGGACTATATCACTAATTAAAAAAAAAAAGAATATAGTAGATAATAATGCCTTCATTTACCCTTTATTTCAGAGTTGGATATTTTACTCCCAACTGTTCTAAGTAGTTGTCGTATTTAGTTTCATCAAAATAAAATTTTTCTAGTTCTTTTCTAAATTCTTCCTGAATTTCTTTATTTAAATATGTTGGTGGAGGAGTTTCTTCAGAAATGAATTTTATATACTTCCCATTCTTTTTTTGAACATTTTCAAAGTAGTTCTTAGCTTGATTTAGTAAAGTAGGTTTTGTCAAAAAATCAATTACAGTTGCAGCAACAACTTTAGCGCCTGCAGTACCACCTTTATGTGCAATTGGAGTCGCCATTGCTATAGCATTTGACCAGTGATGTCCTTGAAGTCCCGGAATATTTGAAGGAAAACGAAGTGTAACAGTCGGTATTGTCCATGATATGTCTCCAATATCGTCTGACCCACCACTTATTGGTTCTTTTCTTGGTTTTCCTAATTCTGATATAACAGTTGCTAAACCATTTAAATTTTCTGAGTTTACTTCTTTTTGAACAGCTTTAGCAAGCATTTGATCTTCTTTAGACCATTTAGGAAGTCCAATATTTTTGATGTTCTCATACATGGTTTCTGCTATAATTTTGTTAAAGTGTCTTGGTGAAGCTGCACCAATTACTTTAGATGTTACCTCTGTATCAGTCATTAAAGCCGCCCCTTTTGAAATGTTATCTGCGTCATTATACATATCTAATATACCTTCAGAGGTTATATCTCTTAGAAAAAACCAAATAGATGCTTTTGATGGAACAACATTTGGTTGGTCACCGGCATCAGTGAATATAGAGTGTGATCTTTTTAATGGGTGTAAATGCTCTCTTTTATAATTCCAGCCTATATTCATAAGCTCCGCAGCATCAAGAGCACTTCTCCCTCTCCATGGAGCACCTGCAGAATGGGCTGATTCTCCAGTAAATGTATATTCTACTGATACTAATCCTGTTCCTGTAGAAGGACCATAAGAAACATCCAAATTATTTCCAACATGTGTAAAAATACACATGTCAATATTATCAAAATAACCATCCCTAACATACCATGCTTTGGACGCCAATTGCTCTTCTGCTATTCCTGGCCAAATTACAAGTGATCCCGCTAAATTATTTTTTTTCATTTGTTGCTGAAGAACTAAAGCAGAAGTAATAATTACAGGAAGACCCGAATTATGTCCTTCCCCATGACCGGGTGCTCCTTCAACCATAGGCTTATGGAAAGCTATACCAGGATATTGGGATGCTTTTGGAATACAATCTACATCGCTACCAAGAGCAATTATTGGACCGTCACCATTGTTCCATCTAGCCATCCAAGCTGTTGGGATACCTGAAATTCCGTATTCTACTTCAAATCCAGCCGAATTTAAAATGCTGGTTAAATATTTTGATGTTTCATATTCTTGGTGACCCAATTCTGCAAAACTAAATACTTTATCAATCATTATTTGAGTCATCTTATGTTTTGACTCAACTAAATCTATTGTTTCAGATTTAAGTTTCTGAATTCGATTATTAGAAAGTTTTTGTTGTGCATTTGACATAGTAATTTGGAAAATTAAAAGTATTCCAAGTCGTTTGAATATATTTATTATAAAGCTCATGTTTCAAAATATTTAATTCTAATGTACAAAAAATTAAAACGAAAAAATTTTTAGCTTTTCAGGCTTTTATTGTGTATGCAGCTATTTTTTTTATTTGGATGTTATAAAGAAAAATTAATGCTAAGCAAATACTTAGAAAAAGTGTTTATGCTAATGGAGGAAGAAAAAAATATATAAGGGCTGATTATAATAACAAAATAAATTCTTTGAAGGTTTATTAAAAATAATATCTTTTGAATGCTTCCATTGCAGCGTAATCTGCTAGACCCATTTTCTTGTACTTATTTGCAGTTTCTGCGTTGCGTTCTTCAGCGCGGACCCAAAATTCTCTGTTATCATTTCCTTGAAACATAACTCCGTCTTTTTGGGATTGATGATAAAAGATTGCTTTACGCTTTCTTAGTACTTGATCTGGACTCATGGGAACAGCCATTTCTATTTCATGTATTTCCCATTCGTGCCAAGCTCCTCTATAAAGCCAAACCCAACAATCATTCATGAATTTTTTAGTTTTCAATTGCTTTAATGCTTCAAAAATAATATCTAAACAAACCTTATGAGTGCCATGAGGATCTGCTAAATCACCAGCAGCATAAATTTGATGTGGTTTTATTGTTTCAATTAATTTTAATGTTTTTTCAATGTCTTTATTAGAAATAGGATTTTTTTTAATCGTTCCAGTTTCATAAAAAGGGAGATTCATAAAGTGAACTTGAGAGTCAGGGATTCCAATATATCTGGTAGCTCCGTATGATTCACCTTTTCGTATGCTCCCTTTTAGTTTACACACTAAACGGGAAGCTGGTTTTTTAGAATCATCACTTTCAATTGACGCTTTTAGCTCTTTGATTATTTTTTTTTCTTTATCTCCAATAACATCAATACCTACTTCAATATATTTTAGAGCATCCTCGTCTGAAACTGCTATATTACCAGATGTCTGATAAGCCACGTGTACCTCATGACCTTGCGAAACTAAACGATCAAATGTACCCCCCATAGAAATAACATCGTCATCAGGATGAGGGCTAAAAATAATTACCCTTTTTTTGTCAGGATTTTTACGTTCTGGTCTATTTGTGTCGTCAGCGTTAGGTTTACCGCCTGGCCATCCAGTGATTGTATGCTGTAATCTATTAAACATCTCAATATTCAAATCATAAGATGGTCCATGTAAGGCGAGTAAATCAGACATCCCATTTTGATTAAAGTCTTCATCTGTCAGTTTTAAAACTGACTTACCTGTTTTTTTGCAAAGCCATGAAATAGCTTTTGATCTATTATTCTCATCCCATTCACAACTTGTTACAAGCCAAGGGGTCTTTATTCTTATTAGTTCTGAAGCAGCTTGTGGATCTAGAACCAATGTGGTGTTGTGGTGATGTTGAAGATATGTGGTTGGTATTTTATCCGTGATTTTTCCCTCAATTGCTTTTTGAATGATTTCGGCTTTGTTGGATCCCCAAGCCATTAAAATAATTTTTTTTGCATTTAAAATGGTCTGAATACCCATTGTAATTGCCTTCCTTGGCACATTATCAATTCCTTTAAATGAGGAAGCAGCATCAAATCGAGTTACTTGGTCTAGAGTAATGGTCCTTGTTTGAGAATTTAAATGAGATCCTGGCTCATTAAAACCTATGTGTCCTGTTCGGCCAATTCCTAAAATTTGAAGATCAACACCCCCCAATTTTTCTATTTTCTTTTCATATGCGACACAAGTAGATCTCAAATTTTTTATATCAACTTCTCCATCAGGTATGTTTATATTTTCCTTTTTTATATCTACATGATTGAATAAGTTTTCATGCATAAAATAAAAATAGCTCTGTATATCTTTTTTAGATATTGGATAATATTCGTCAAGATTAAACGTGATTACATTATTAAAACTAAGCCCTTCTTCTAAATGAAGTCTAACTAATTCCTTATAAACATTAATAGGACTAGATCCAGTTGCAAGACCCAACACACAATTTTTATTTTCCTTTTGTTTACTAATTATTAAATCAGCAATATAATGTGCTATTGCAATACAACCTTCATTAGGATTATCTGCAATAACATTGTGTAATTTTTCAAAACGAGACTCTTCAAAACTTCCAGGTGCTTTATATTTTAGAAGCTTTAGTTTTGATTCATTAATCATCATCAAAGTGTTGCGAACTCAAATTTAAGATTTCTTTTATTTAAATCATTTTAATTCTTTTCTTTTTTGATTCTAATAAAAAGATTAACTATTTACTTACTCGAATATTTTTATTTTTAATATTAGAGACTTTTATAAGATTGCCTGCTTCAAAAAGAATAGGTAAAGAGTCTAGTGAAACAAACTTTACATTTGGTTTAAAATTTATATAGTCCTGAAAAATAAATCCTTGATTTAATTGCTTATTCACAGCTTGCCTAAAGCGTGTACCTCCCCCTTCTGTTAAATAATTATAGGCTAGATAATCAATCTGTCCGTTATTTATGTTGATCCAATAACGGAATTCGTCCTGGTAGTCTTTCCCTCCACCATTTTCTTTAAAAGTCACTTTAATAGTCCAATATTTTTCATTGAAAATTTTTGCCAACCCTAAATATTTTGTAATTACAGCTTGATCTTTTAGTGGTCTGGGTAATTGAAAAAAATACATTACAGAATTTAACGAATTTGAAAATACATTAGTCATACTATCGCTAAGTTCAACAGATTTATTATTAATAAAACGCTTTAATTTTTTTTTTGAACTCATTAAATCTTTAACAACATTACCTTCTTTTTTAGTTGTTCTTTGAAAAGAATAAAATTTATTTTTACGTTTTAACTCATATTGATAATCTCTAAAATCGAAAACAATAGAAAAATCCTCTTGATCCCATCCATGAGCTTTAATTGATTTATTAATAATCTGAGATGTTGAAATATGGGAAGAATTTGAACAAGAAACTAAAATGAGAAACAATAAGATTATTTTTTTTTTCATAGAACAACCTTGATAAAATATTAATAAATCTAATAGATAATAGTAAAACAAATAAAAGATATAATTTACTTTTGAAACAAATACAAAAATGGAAAATTTAGAAACTCTAATAATTGGTAGTGGACCAGCTGGATATACTGCTGCTATATATGCTGCACGTGCTGATTTAAAACCTGTTATTTATACTGGTTTGGAGCCCGGTGGTCAACTTACAACAACAACAGAAGTTGATAATTTTCCAGGATACCCTCAAGGTATTGATGGTCCCACTATGATGGTCCAATTACAAGAACAAGCAGAGCGATTTGGTACAGAAGTTCGAGTTGGATTTATAAATAATGTAGAGTTCTCTTCAAAGTATGGAGGAATTCATAAAGTCATTACTGATAGTGGTAAAGAAATTAATACGAGAAGTATCATAATAAGTACCGGGGCTTCAGCAAAATACTTAGGTATACCAAGTGAACAGCGTTTAAGAGGAGGGGGTGTTTCGGCATGTGCAGTTTGTGATGGTTTTTTTTATAAAGGACAAGAAGTTGCACTAGTTGGAGGTGGAGATACAGCTGCTGAAGAAGCAACTTACTTGGCTAAAATTTGTTCGAAAGTAACCATGTTGGTTAGAAAAGATCATATGCGTGCATCTAAAGCTATGCAACATCGAGTCAATAACACCTCAAATATTGATCTAAAATATAATACTGAAATTGACGAAGTGTTAGGTGAAAATGTAGTTGAAGGAATTAGAATGAAAAATAATATAACAGGCAGTACAGAAGAAATCAAAATTACAGGACTTTTTATAGCTATTGGTCACAAACCAAATACAGAAATATTTAAAGGAAAACTTGAAATGGATCAAGAAGGATATATAATAACAAAAGGCAAATCAACATCCACAAATATTCCTGGAGTTTTTGCATCTGGGGATGTTCAAGATAAGGAGTACAGACAAGCTGTTACAGCAGCAGGCACTGGCTGTATGGCTGCACTAGATGCAGAAAGGTATTTACAAAGTATTCCTAATGTAAATGGATCTTAAGTTTCTACTTAATTTGAATTGCCTCCCATTCGTCGATTAAATCTTTAAGCTTATTTTTCTTCGCCTGATAAATATCAAAAAAATTTGGTTCTCTAATCGTTCTCTCATAATCCACTTCAAGATCAAAATCTATGTCTTTGATTTCTTTCTCTAGTTGAGCTATCTGATTTTCAATTTTTTTTACTTTTTTAATAACCTCTCTGTTTTTTTTATGTTCAATAAATGATTTTTTTGTCTCATTTCCATTTTGAGAGTTTGAATTTTTTGATTTTTTTTCTAATTCTTTTATTGATGATAGTTTTTGGTCCTCTAAATAAGAGTTTAAATCACCTAAAAAAGGCTTTACTTTATGATCTTTAAATGCAATTACTTTTTCACAAAGACCTTGAAGAAAATCTCTGTCATGTGAAACTAAAATTAAAGTGCCTTCAAATTTTTTCAAAGCTTCTTTTAATATATTTTTAGATAATATGTCTAAGTGATTTGTTGGTTCATCCATTATCAATACATTAAAAGGTTGCAATAGGAGTTTACATAATGCTAAACGATTTCTTTCGCCCCCAGATAACACATGAATTTTTTTATCAACATCTTCACCAGAAAATAAAAAAGCTCCTAAAAGGTCGCGAACTTTAGTTCTATTTTCTGGTGAAGATGTATTTTCTGCTTCCTCAATAACTGAATTATTACCCTCTAAATAAGATGATTGATCTTGCGCAAAATAACCCAATTCAACGTTATGCCCTAATTTAAGGTGTCCTTCACTTTCTAATTCACCAATAATAATTTTTGCTAAAGTTGATTTTCCTTGACCATTTTGCCCGACAAATGCTATTTTTTCACCCCTTTCTATTTCAAAGTTAACCTCGCTAAGTACTTTTTTCTCTCCAAAATATTTAGAAATATCTTGTGCTTTGAAAATTATTTTCCCTGGTTGTTGAGAAATATTAAATCCAAATTTCATATTTTTATTTTCTTCTGGATCTATTTCAATACGCTCTATTTTATTAAGTTTTTTAATTAAAGATTGAGCCATACTTGCCTTTGAAGCTTTTGCACGAAACTTTTCAATTAATTTTTCTGTCTGTTGTATTTGTTTATTTTGATTTTTTTGGGCAGCTTTTTGTTGCTGAAGAAGTTCTTTGCGCAATATCATATAATTCGAATAGGACTTTTTGAAATCAAAGATGCGATGCTGGACAATTTCTATAGTTCTATTAGTTATTCTATCCAAAAACATCTTGTCATGAGATACAAGGATTATTGCTCCCTTATATTTCAATAAGAATTGTTCTAACCAAATTATAGATTCAATATCTAAGTGATTTGTAGGTTCATCAAGTAATAAAATATCATTATCTTTTAATAAAAGCTTTGCTAGCTCAATTCGCATTCTCCATCCTCCAGAGAATGTATCTGTTAAAGAATGTAAATCGTCACTTGTGAATCCAAGCCCTAGGAGTATTTTTTCAGCTTGTGACTGGTAATTATACCCCCCTAAAATTTCATATTGAGAATTTAAATCAGTGAATTCAAGTAATATTTTTTTGTATTCTGCACTTTCAAAATCAACTGTTTTTTCTAATATTTTATTTATCTCTTTTTGACGATTCTCGATTTTTAAGATTTCCTCAAAAGCTAAATAAGTTTCTTCTATAACTGAGCGCCCATATTCAAAATTAAAGTCTTGAGATAAGTATCCAATTTTACAGTTTTTATCAAATGATATATTTCCAGAAGTTGGATTTTGATTTTTAGCTAAAATTTTTAGAAGTGTTGATTTTCCTGCTCCATTTTTCCCAATCAAGCCCACTCTATCTCCTTTTCCTAACCTAAATGATATTGATTCGAATAGGGAATCTCCACCAAAATACACAGAAAGATTATTAACATTTAACATTTCTTATTTAAATGAATTGCTAAAATAAGACTGAAAACGATCAATTGTGACAGAAGTCGGTAATTCTTTATTTTCTTCAATAAATTGGTATAACAATTCAGCAAGTAAAGGTCCCATTAAAAGCCCTCTAGCTCCTAAGCCATTAAAAACAAAAAGACGTTTTTCTAAAGGATGTACTCCCAATAGAGGTCTCCTATCAATTACTGTTGGCCTCATTCCTGTTCCTTGATGAACTACTTCAAAAGAACAGTTAAGCCTTTCGTGCAATTTTTTTAGAATCCATTCTTTAGCTGATTTAGTTATATTATCTGTTTTATCTTTTCTATCGAAAGTAGCACCTACCCAAAATATTTCTTTTTCAATTGGAACTATAAATAATCCTCCTTTTATGATTGCTTCAGGAGAAAGATTTTTTGTTCTTATATGGATAAACTCACCCTTTGATCCTATTAAAGGTAAATACGAAAACCATGGATTGTTTTTTAGACCAAATCCTTCGCAAAAAATTATTTTTGAAGCCTTAATTCCTTTATAATCTATATAGTCTTTATTGATAATTAATTTATTATAATCAAAAGGTTCACTCAAAAGAGAATTTGAATCTAATTGGCTCTTAAATATATCAAGCATTTTAATTATTTCAACTCTTCCTACATTTGTCACAATACCATAACCGTAATCAGCTTTAATATTTTTTTCATTTCGGTTATTAGTTATTTTAGAAAAAAATCTATTTAAATCTTTTTTATTAGAAGCGATTGACCAATTATTATTATCTGAAATTTTATTAAAATAATTATGAATTGGGAGAGTATGGAAAATTTTGTTACCATAATCTTTTTCGTGCTTTTTATATTTTAAGAGTGCCTTTCTATAAAATTCTATCGAATTCCACGATAGTGTAAAACGCTTAATTATAGTAGGATTTAGAATGCCCCCAGCATTTCTACTCGCACCTAACTTGTCATCTGAAATAATTAAAAATTCTTTACCGTAATCTTCTAGCACTTTTGCATAATGATATCCTGCTAAACCATAACCTACAATTATTGTATTTCTCAAAATATTAAAATTGCATAAAAAAAGCGCTAATGTTTCCAATAGCGCCTATTTGATTTAAATATACTTTTAATTATTCCACATGTCTTGTTCAAAATCTCTAATTACAGATTTTATTCGGTCAGACTCCAAAAGTTGACGTAAAGCGTCTTCGTATATATATTCTTTTACTTCACGGTCTTCATAAACATTTTCTTCCTTATATATGGTAGAGTTGAAGCGTCTGGAATTAAGCATCATATCGTAAGTTATGGGCTGAGATGAATTTTTACTATTAAATACTTTGTTTCTATTTAATTCTTCACGAGCGTCTGGAAACCAAACCCAAAATAAGGGTACTAAAGCGTTTGCCATTGCTTCTGGTCCTTCACTCAGTGTTGAGACATCAGGAGCTACAGGAGCAATACCTAATAATCTATACTTTAATTCACCTAATCTTTTATTGAAATACCACGTCCCTTTGATGCGATATTGAATAACTTTATCAGACTCAATTTTGTATATATCATAATCATCCTCTGTCACTGTTTCTCCTGCATTTGATTTCTCTATACCTTCAGAAGATAATTGTCTTAATTCAAGAACATCTCCTAAGTCTTCATATGTGAGTTTGTCATTAAAATAATCGGTTGCATAAACTTCAGTAATATTACCTTCAATTATACCATCCATAAGCACTCTAAAAAGTGATTTTCTATTACTCGATAAATAACCATTATTTACCCTAGGATAATAATATGGAAAATTAATTCTTTCATCTAAATCAATAATTTCCCATATAGTCTTTGACCACAATACATCTCTGTCGTCAACATACCCATATTCAATAGGAGAGACATTTTCTGCTTCAATTTGTTGTTCATTCATTTGGCCAACTTCTTGAGGAACTTTTGCGTTTAGCAAGTTGGATTGGGCATTTGAAAGATTAAAACTTAGTAATGCTAATATTAAGGCAAAAAATGTTGACTTATCCATAATTTAAACAAATTAGTTGATCGTAATTGATATCGGTGATGTTTGTTTTAACTTATAACTCGGATTTGTAGGAATTATTACATCTATATCAGAAATAATTACGGTTTGGCCATTTTTTATCCTACTTAACATTTGTTTAGCTTTTGCATTAAGCCTATCTCCATTAATCACAACACTTGGTTGACCAGGAGCTCTAAATCTAAAAGATTTTGTTTGTAATGGAAGATCGAAGTCAAAATCTTCAAGCCTTGCCTCTACTTTTCCTCTTTCTAAACTGGTTTTTGGGATTGTAAATGATCCAGACTGACCTCTAAAGTATCCTGCAGGCTTCGGAATATCTTTAATTCTAAAAGTTGAAACAGATGAAACTCTATTCCCGTCAGGTAATGTTCCAGAGACATTAATTTTTACTTCACGCCCTTTTCCAGGAAAAAGATTATACTTACTCCCTCTTACTCTTTTTAGTCCAGTTGCACTCGCTCTGACTTTACTATCAATTATTCCTGGTATAGAAATTGTTATTGGATTTTGTACTCCTCTGTAAACAACATTCATTTTATCAGCTGAAATAACAGCAGAATTTGGTTTAGATATAACAGTATAAGTTTGTGTAACCTTAATTCTAGATTCTTCTCCATCATTAAGGAAAATTAAATCACCTTCAATTGTATGGTCACCTGGATTTCCAGAATTGACATTTAACTTGATTCCTCCAGGTATCAATTCGTAATCTTTTTCAGAAATCTTTCTCCCATCAATTTTTAAATCAACTCCATTTGGATTTTGTGCTCCACCTTTTCTTCCAAGAATTACACTTCCATCAAATTTTTCTCCCGGATAATAAGCTCCTTTTTCCGTAACTAATAAACTAGTATAATTTGATTGATTAACTTTAGAAGACATTTTTAGCTCTTTACCCATTAATGTTGTTAAAACATCGTGTTCTGTTTGTCTTATGTCATTCTGCATCATTGTTAGTTTTGCTAGTGAAGAAATAAGTGGAAATCCTTTGAAATTAGCATCTAACCAAGGTTCATCAATATCATCTCTATTTTTAACATTATTGTTTTGGTCTCCAGTAAAAAATCTGGCTTCAACCATATCAATAGATTCAGGATATTGGCTACCAAAAACTTGAATTACATGCATTCTATATTCTTGGATCATTTCAATAAATTTGTTTTTTCCTTCCTCAGAACCTTCTTTAAACCATATAACGTCTAAGGATTCACCTTTATCCATCTGAGAAAACTCTTTTAAATCCGGGTCCTTCTCTCTTTGCTTTTCAGTAATTTGCTTTTTTAAATCTTCAATTGCATTATAAAAAGCATCTGACTCTTTTTTAATCTGTTCTGCAGTTCTTTTGTGACCAATCCATTTACCACCTTTTTCCTCAGCATTGACGTTTATATTTTCTAAAAGCAAGTTATTACTTTCATCAACTCTAACGTTGGCATCAGATATTTTTTCAAACATCTGACCAAATCCATCAAGTACTTCTTTACTTACGTTAAGTGCAAGCATGGTGATAAATACCAGGTACATCAAGCTTATAAGTTTCTGCCTGGGGGTTTCTTTTGCTCCTGCCATGACTTATAATTATTTTTTATTCATTGCATTTAGCATTCCACCATAAACGTTATTTAATGCTGCAAGGTTTGCAGATAGGCTTTCCATCTGTTGTTTTAATTGGTCTGCATTTTGGTTTACTCTAATTTGTTTTTGATAGTTTGCATTTAACTGCTCTAGTTGAGTGGCAGCTTTAGCTAACTCTTGAGAGTAAGTTTGAGATGCTGATGCAGCTTCTGATGCAGGGCTAAGTGCTTTGGCAGAATCTTCTAAATTTTGAATGCTTTTTGCTAATTTATTCATTAGGCTAACATCTATTTTAGCTTCAGCCATTAGGGCGTCAATTTTTGAGGATAATCCACCGTCACCAGCTGATGGTGCCTTTGCTCCTCCACCTCCTTTTACTTTTTTGACATAATCTTGATGTTCCTCTTTGATCTCTCCTGTATTTAGTGCAGCTACTGTAAATATTAGGGCCTCTGTTCCTAGGCCAAGACCTAATACAAGGCCACCTGTTATAGGTCCTATTTCAAGGTGCAAAATTTTAAATAGTGCACCAATAATAACTACTGCACCTCCAAGTCCAAATAGCATGTGCATAGCAACTTTACTACGCAGACGTTTGTTTAAAGCTTTATCTGTCATTTTATTTAGTTTATTTTAAAGATTAAATATAAAGATATATTCAGAATTAAAGTTTATTTCACCTTAACTTTTTGTGAAGATCCAAGATAATCTTGTACAGTTCTAAAACCTATATAACTCCTAGAAGTGTCAGAGTATTCGTAATCTCTAGAACTTACTCTAAGGAAATAAGCTACATCTTTCCAAGATCCACCACGCACAACTTTTCTATTTTCGCTGTCAAAAGACATATTTGGATTTAATGAAGCTACGTATTCATAAGCGTTATCATCAAATGACGAATTTGTCCATTCTGCTACATTACCAGCCATATTATATAAATTAAAATCATTTGGTAGATATGATTTGGCTTCAACCGTGTATACAGCCTGGTCTGCAGCATAATCTCCTCTTAGAGGTTTAAAGTTCGCAAGAAAACATGCTCTGTCATTTAACAGGTATGGTGATCCCCATGGGTAAGTACCCGACGGAATTCCACCTCTAGCTGCATATTCCCATTCAGCCTCATTAGGTAAACGAAAACGACTTACATTAGGTTTACCTTTATCTCTTTGATAACCATTTTTAAAATTTGTTCTCCAATTACAAAATGCTACAGCTTGTTTCCAAGACACCCCTACTACTGGGTAGTCTTGATATGCAGGATGAGAAAAATAATCATTATGCATTGGTTCATTGTAGGAATAAATAAAATCTTTTATCCATACAGTTGTATCAGGATATATTTGGATTTCTTCTGTTTTAATGAATGGTTTTCTGTCTATGAATTGCTTCCTGGTCCTCTTTGACTCAGCTGATGCTGCTTCGGCATCAAACCATGTATACTTATAAACAAGTTTTTCTACATCAATCTTTATTTCACCATTATACCAATATTCAGGTGGTAAATATAGTGAGTCCATAACCTCAGCATAATTTTTATCAACATAGTCGTCTGTTTTCCACGTAAGATCGGCATCCCAATTTAGTGCACGCCCTGCATATAAGTCTTCTGAAACATCATAATAATTTTCTCGCATGTATTTTTGAAATTCACTTAATTTTGTAGTGTCAGAATCTTTAAAAGCAAATTCCCCAATCCCATCTTTGTTATCTTCGCCTAATTCAAGTTCATCCGCTTTTCTTGCTAACATTGAAAGTGCTACAGAATCTTTTACCCAATAAACAAATTGTTTATATTCACTATTAGTAATTTCAGTTTCATCCATGTAGAATGACGGAACTGTAACAGTTCTTGCTGGAGCGTTTTGAAGTTGAGCAAGATCTTCATCTGATTTACCCATTATATATGCGCCCCCCTCTACGAGAACCATACCATAAGGTTTTTCTCCAAACCACTTTTTTTGTTTTACTCCAATAAGTTCACCTCTATTACCACTACCGCAAGAAAGGATAATTGAGCATAGCGCTAATAAAACTAAAAGTCTTTTCATTAATACTTTATTAAAACGAGAATTATGTTTTAACAACATAAAACTAGTTATTTTTTTACTATAAGCTTAAGTTTCCTCTAAAATTAAGGTCTTTAAACTAGCACCTTTGAAAATGATTTTTCTAATTACTAATGCATTCTTTTTATTGCATTATACCATCTTTCCGGTATAATATCTGATTTTGCATGTTCATAATCCTCTCGGGTGCATGCTAATAACGTAGTTGTTTTTGATTTATTATCTAAATGTGAATCATTTGTTATTTCCATCCACCAACGATCACTTGTTTGACTTCTAAAAAAAACTAAATTTTGATTTGAAAGGGCTACAGTATACTTTAAAAAACCTTCATTTGTATTTACTGGATATTCATCAAAACGATACTGAACTCCTTCAATAAAGTACCAAATCATTTGCGCTAATAATTTTGACATCATTGGTGTAGATATAAGTTCATAAAGTCCGAGAAAACTTAATCTATCACTTATTCCCGCATATCGACTTATTGCACAAATTGATCTAGAATCAAATCCATTTGGGGGTCCATTCAAGGGATCAGCTATTGACTCCCAGGATAAACATTTCATATCGATCCCTAAAATATCTGCATCACGAATGACAGGTTCAGCCAAACGCATATTATCTAATAATTGACCTAAACGAATACCATCAAAATACAATTTATTCATAAGATCTTTTTCCTCTAAGGCACAATAATAACTTTGGAAGCCTAAATTTGAATAATTATTTAAAACATTGGGCTTTTCCATAATTATTTTACTCATATACGAACGCCCTGAAATTAGTTCATCCTGCTGAGAAAAGTCAAAGGATCTATCAACTGAAACAATATTTACTAATTGTCTAAAATCCTGAAATACTTTATATAATGGGAAAATTAAATCATGACTACCGCCAATCAAAACTAGAATAATATTCATTTGCTTTAAATGATACGCTATTTCTTTGAGTGCAAAATATGTATCCTCAACTTTTGCTCCATTTGGCAAGTTTCCAAGGTCTGCAATATTTAAATTCCAATTTCCAGGATAAAGTTTATAAAAAGATTTTCTGAACTCATCAATTTTGTATTGAGTGTTAGAGAAAAAACTATTACGGTGCTCATCACATCCTATTAAAACAATGTTTAACCCTTTTATTTCTGGCAAGCCTGATTTTTTTGTGTGGACAATAATACTTTTACCAATAATTTGTTTAGGTAGGAGATCGAAACTTTCTAAAACTTCGTCATCAACAGGAGTTAGTAATTCTAAGCTCATTTTTTGTTACTTGATTTTTTTTTCTTTTTGTCTTTAATTGATGTCAAATACTTTTCTGCATCTAAAAGCGTAAGTTTTTTTGCGTCAATATCTTTACCAATTTCTACTTTTTGTTTCCCCTTAATAATATGATGTCTCCCCCAACGGGCTTTCTCTACTCGAACGCCTGCCTCACTCCAATCATGTATAATTTTATCTTTTTCCTTTTGAATTTTTTCTTCTATCAGTGTTGTAATATCATTTTCAGTTAGATTATCAAAATCATATTTTTTGTTTACATTAATAAAAAGTCCACTCCATTTTATATATGGTCCAAACCTTCCTACACCCCTAGTGACTGGGAGTTGATTATAATTAAAAATTGGAGCATCTGCTTTCTGTTTTTCTTTAATTAATTCAACGGCTTTTTCATAATCTATTTCTGAAGGAATAATATTTTTAGGAATTGAAATAAAAATTCCATTATGTTTAAGATAAGGTCCAAATCTCCCGTTATTTACTTGTATTTCTTCTTCTTCGTATAAACCTAAAGTTCTAGGCGTTTTGAAAAGTTCTAAAACTTCTTTAAATGTTATAGTCTCAAGTTGCTGGTTTGGACCGAGACTTGCGTAGACTGGTTTTAACTCCTCTGTAGGATCCCCAATTTGAGCAATAGGACCAAATTTTCCAAGACGAACTTTTACGGGTCTACCTGATGCAGGATCAACCCCAAGTACTCTCTCACCAGACTCACGTTTTGCGTTTTCTTTAACATGTTCAACAGTAGAATGAAATTGATTGTAAAATTTTTTTAGCATTTCTTTCCAATCTCTAACTCCTCTGGCTATATTATCAAAGTTCTGTTCTACTTCAGCAGTAAAATTGAAATCTAATATAGTTTCAAAATTTTCAACAAGAAAATCATTTACTATCATTCCTATATCTGTCGGAACCAATTTACCTTTATCAGCTCCAACTTTTTCTTTCAAATTATGAACTTGAATTTTCCCATCTTTTAATATTAATTGATCATAATTACGTTCTTCCCCCAAATATGACCCTTTCTCAACATAATTTCTATTTTGTATAGTTGTTATAGTTGGAGCATAGGTTGAAGGCCGACCTATGCCTAATTCCTCCATTTTTTTTACAAGTGATGCCTCTGAATATCTAAATGGAGGTCTGGAAAAACGTTCAGTAGAAATCATATTTACTAAACTTAGTTCTTCACCTACATTAACTTTAGGTAAAATAGAATCTTCTTTTTCTGATTCATCGTCAACACCTTCCATGTACAATTTTAAAAATCCGTCAAAAGTAATTACTTCGCCTTTTGCATTAAAAATATATGAATGTGATTCAGATTCTATACTTATTTGTGTTCGTTCTAACTCTGCATCACACATTTGAGAGGCTACTGTGCGTCTCCATATCAAATCATAAAGTCGAGATTGATCATAATCAATATTCAAATGTTTTTTTTCAAAATCTGTTGGCCTTATTGCTTCATGGGCCTCTTGGGCGCCTTTGTTTTTTGTTTTAAAATTTCGTGATTGTAAATATTTATTCCCGTAAGTGATATTAATCTGACTGTGTATATTTTTTTTTGCCTCTTGTGACAGATTGACACTATCAGTTCTCATATACGTAATGTATCCCGCTTCATAGAGTCGTTGAGCTAAATTCATTGTTTTACTTACTGAAAAAAATAACTTCCGAGATGCCTCTTGTTGCAGTGTAGATGTCGTGAATGGAGGGGCTGGTTTTCTTTTAGCTGGATTAGTCTTTATATCAAAAATCTTGAATTTTGAATTATTATTTCTCTCAAGGAATGAGTTAGCTTCATCTTTATTATCAAATAATTTTTGAAGCTGAGATGGAATTTGTTGATTTTTAACAGTTTTAAAAATTGCTTGTGTTTTGTAATTACTCTTTGGTGCAAAATTTCTTATTTCTCTTTCCCTCTCAACGAGAATTCGAACTGCAACAGACTGAACTCTACCTGCTGATAAACCCCCTTTAACTTTTCTCCAAAGAACAGGTGACAATTCGTATCCCACTAAGCGATCTAGAATTCTTCTTGCTTGTTGAGCATTTACAAGATTATAATCAATTTTCCTTGGGTTTTCAATAGCTTTTAAAATAGCGCTCTCTGTAATCTCAGAAAAAACAATCCTTTTTGAATCGATATTAGTTAATTTCAAAGTGTTTGAGAGATGCCAAGCAATAGCTTCACCTTCTCTGTCTTCATCACTTGCTAACCAAATTGTTTGAGCTTTTTTTGCTAATTTTTTTAATTCACTAACAATTTTTTTCTTATCGTTACTTACTTCATACTTAGCTGTAAAATCGTCATCTACATTTACTCCCAATTCTTTTGATGGCAAATCTGCTATATGGCCAAAACTTGAAGCTACTTTGAAGTCTTTACCTAGAATTTTTTCTATTGTTTTCGCTTTAGCTGGCGACTCTACAATAACTAAATTTTTGGCCATTTGTTTATTAATTTGCTGACAAAAGTAAATAAGTTTTTTTGGAAGTTTAAAATTTTGCCTTAGTCATATTTCAATTTTAATAAAACTGTGAAGTCAAAATCATATATTTTAGATGATATAAATTAACTAACTAATTTTGTAGATAATTTTTAAAATTGAAAAAAATATTTCCCATTTTAAATTGGATATTAAAGTATAAACCTGAGTATTTTAAAGACGATTTGCTTGCAGGCATTACTGTTGCAATCTTACTAATTCCTCAAGGTATGGCTTATGCTTTAATTGCAGGTCTCCCTCCAGTTTATGGATTGTATGCTGCCTTAACACCTCAAATTGTTTACACGATAATGGGAACTTCAAGACAATTAGCCGTGGGTCCTGTTGCTATGGATTCACTTCTCGTTGCAGCTGGACTAGGTACTTTAAGTATTGTCGGTACTGCAGATTATATTCAAATGGCAATATTATTATCACTAATGGTAGGGATTATTCATCTTATTTTAGGGATTTTTAAAATGGGTTTTTTTGTTTCCTTTTTGTCAAAACCAGTCATTAGTGGGTTTACTTCTGGTGCAGCTTTAATAATTAGCCTAAGTCAAGTAAAATATTTAACAGGTATCCCAATAGCACAAAATAATAAACTGCAAGATTTTATTTTTTTTATATTAAAATCTGAAATTCCAATTCACGTTACAACTCTAATATTAGGTTTAAGTTGCATCTTTTTTTTATTATTCATAAAAAAATTAAATAAAAAAATTCCGTCAGCTTTAGTAGTAGTTTTTTTTAGTACTCTTTGGGTTTATTATTATGATAAAAATCTTGAAGGAGTCGCAATCATTGGTGAAATACCTCAAGGTCTCCCTTCAATAAAATTTCCAAAATTAGACTGGCTAGTCATAAAAAATTTATTCCCTATTGCCGTAACAATCTCAATTGTTGCATTCACGGAAGCAATATCAATCTCAAAGGGATTAGCTGAAAAAAATAAATTATATAAGTTAAATCCAAATCAAGAACTCTTAGCACTAGGTTCAGCAAATATTATTGGGTCATTTTTCCAATCTTATCCTACTACAGGAGGATTTTCTAGAACAGCTGTTAATAGTCAAGCAAAAGCAAAAACAGGAGTTGCCTCTTTGATTTGTGCGCTTTTAATTGCTCTTACACTAAGTTTTTTTACTGATTTATTTTTTTATGTTCCAAAAACTATTTTGGCAGCTATAATTATTTCAGCAGTTTTAAGGCTTATTGATATTAAATATGCAATAAGATTATATAAAAGTAGAAAAGATGAGTTTGCTGTTTTGGTGTTAACATTTATTTTGACACTATTTGTTGGGATAATTCAAGGAATTTTTTTTGGTATTATTTTATCACTGTTACTTCTTGTATACAGGGCATCTAAACCTCATTTTGCTTTTTTAGGAAGAATTGGAAATACAAATTATTTCCAAAATATTGATAGATTCCCTAACGAAGTTGTTGTAAGAGAAGATTTAATTATCCTAAAATTTGACGCTCAACTTTTTTTTGGAAACATTGATTTTTTCAAAAAATTGGTTTTTAATTCAATAGAGAAAAAACTTTCAAAAGTAAAAGGTTTTATTATTAATGCGAGAGCAATAAATTATATTGATAGTACAGCCAGCGAAGAATTAATTATAATCATTAAAAAGCTACAAAAAAAAGGAATTAGAGTTATGGTTGTTGGAGCTATAGATCCTTCAAGAGATATTATAATTAACAGTAAGTTGATTAAAGTTATTAAAAAACAAAATCTTTTTGTTACATCAGGAGATGCAACAGACAGTTTTGATGGAAAAGCAAAAAATACAGCTTTACAAAAAAAATTAAGTAGACAATACAATCAAAAAAATTAAATTTGACTTAATGACCATAGAACAAATATACACAGGGTGTCTTTCGCAAGGATCATATTACATTGAAAGTAATGGTGAAGCTGCTGTAATTGATCCTTTAAGGGAATTTAAACCATACATTAAAAAAGCTACTAAAAATAATTCAGTAATTAAATATATTTTTGAAACACATTTTCATGCTGACTTTGTAAGTGGACATATAACTTTATCAAAAAAAACAAACGCCCAAATAGTATTTGGACCAAAAGCTAAAACTAAATTCAAATCAATTATTGCTGAGGACCAGCAAGAATTTAAAGTAGGAGACATAATCATAAAAGTTTTGCATACTCCTGGTCATACTATAGAAAGTACAACATATTTACTTCGCCATAAAAATAAAGATATTGCTATTTTCAGCGGTGATACTCTATTTTTAGGCGATGTAGGTCGTCCTGACCTTGCACAAAAGACTGAAAATTTTACTAAGGAAGATCTAGCCGGGTTACTTTATGAGAGCCTGAGAAAAAAAATTATGCCTCTGTCAAATGATATCATCGTTTATCCAGCACATGGATCAGGATCAGCATGTGGGAAAAATTTAAGTAAAGAAACCGTAGGAACTTTAGGTGAGCAAAAAAGAACAAATTATGCTTTAAGGTCTGATATGACAAAAGAAGAGTTTATAAAAGAAGTAACAGATGGTTTGCTTCCACCACCAAAATATTTCCCTCTTAATGTAAAAATGAATAAAGAGGGTTATGATGATATAGATAAAATAATAAATAAAGGAACCAAACCTTTAAATACAAAAGAATTCGAAAGGATTGCAAATCAAACTAATGCGGTAGTTCTAGACGTTAGAAATCAAAATGATTTTGCAAAAGCACATATACCTCAATCTATATTTATTGGAATTGATGGGAATTTTGCTCCTTGGGTAGGAGCTCTAATTGGTGATGTTTCTCAGCCAATTCTGTTAATAACCCCTGAAGGTAGAGAGGAGGAAACTGTAACTAGACTTTCAAGAGTAGGTTTTGATAATACACTAGGCTATCTAAAAGGTGGAATAAATGTTTGGAGAAAAGATGGAAAGTCAATTGATTCAGTTGAGGAGGTTGATGCTAATGAATTTGAAAAATTAATTAAAGAAAAAAAACAATTAATTTTTGATGTTCGTAAAAACAGTGAATACAATAGTGAACATGTTGTCAATGCCAAGAACACACCTCTTGATTTTATAAATATTCATATGAATAAGTTTTCAAATAAAAATACTTTTTATTTACATTGTGCTGGAGGTTATAGAAGTATGATTGCAGCTTCAATTTTGAAAAGTAGAGGAATTCACAACTTTGTTGATGTAAGTGGAGGCTTTAATCAGATAAAAAAAACAAAAATTAATATAATCTCTGAAGATTAAAAATTATACTAAAATTAATTAATGTTAGTTTTAAACTTTTGAAACAAAATAATCTCGACTACAAAAAATAATATCTTTTAATATAATACTGACAAAATGTCAATATAGTCGTCTTTTTTTTAAATTTGCATAAATAAATTACAAGATTTAAAGACAAAAAATGTCTGTAAAAGAATTAAAATCCTTAAAGAACAATAATAAAGTGATTTTTGAAGGTAAAAAATATAAACCTTTAAAAAATGCCTATATAGAAAGTTATGGATGTCAAATGAACTTTGCTGACAGTGAAGTAGTTGCTTCAATATTATCGAAGGAAGGTTACTCGATCTCAAAAAATATTGAAGATGCTAACTTAATTTTAATAAACACATGTTCCATCCGGGAAAAAGCTGAACAAACAGTAAGGAAACGCTTAGAATATTTTAAATCTAAAAAAAAATATCATTCTGATTTTACTGTAGGTGTTTTAGGCTGTATGGCTGAACGACTAAAACATAAATTTCTTGAAGAAGAAAAAATTGTAGATTTAGTTGTAGGCCCTGACTCTTACAAAGACATTCCAAATCTATTAGAAGAAGTAGCTAATAATAGAGAGGCAGTAAATGTTCTTTTGTCAAAAGATGAAACTTACGGAGACATTGCACCAATTAGATTAAATACAAATGGAGTGACGGCATTTGTATCAATTACAAGGGGTTGTGACAATATGTGTACTTTTTGTGTTGTGCCATTTACAAGGGGTAGAGAACGCAGTAGAGATCCAAAAAGTATTCTGAATGAAGTTTCTGACTTGGTATCAAAAGGATATAAAGAAATTACGCTTTTAGGACAAAATGTTGATAGTTATCTATGGTACGGTGGTGGTTTAAAAAAAGATTTTGATAAAGCTAATTCATTACAAAAAAAGACTGCGTTAAGATTTGAAAATCTCTTAAGTCTAGTAGCGAAAGAAAATCCTAAAATTAGGATCCGTTTTTCTACATCTAATCCACAAGATATGTCAATTGAGGTCCTAAAAGTAATGGCAAAATTTGATAATATCTGTAAGTATATTCATCTTCCTGTTCAATCAGGAAGTAATGCGATATTAAAAAAAATGAATCGACAGCATACCCGAGAGGAATATATTCAACTTATAAACTCAATTCGAGATATAGTACCAAATTGTGGAATTTCACATGATATGATTTCTGGATTTCCCACTGAAACCGAGAAAGATCACAAAGACACACTTGAATTGATGGACTATGTTAAATATGACTTTGGATTTATGTTCGCTTATTCAGAAAGACCGGGAACTTTAGCTGCAAGAAAAATAAAAGACAATATCCCAGAAAAAGTAAAAAAAAGACGCCTCAGTGAAATTATCCTTAAACAACAGGAACATAGCTTATTCAGAACTAATGAATTTTTAGGCAAAACTGTATGTGTCTTAATTGAAAAAACTTCTAAACGGTCTCAAGATTTCTGGAGTGGAAGAACGACACAAAATACAGTAGTAGTTTTTCCCAAAGAAGAATTTAAACTTGGAGAATTTGTAGATGTTAAAATAAATAGCTGTACATCTGCAACCCTTCAAGGTAAGGCAGTAAGAATTTCAAATCATATTTAATATGGATTCACTACAAACTGTAAAACAACGTTATGGTATTATAGGAAACAATTTGGGACTAAATCGTGCTCTTGAAAAATGTATTCGTGTCTCAAATACTGACATTAGTGTTTTGGTAATAGGAGAAAGTGGTGTAGGTAAAGAAAGTATTCCTAAAATTATTCACCAATATTCTCATAGAAAGCACAATAAATATATTGCGGTTAATTGCGGTGCAATACCAGAGGGGACTATCGACAGTGAACTTTTTGGTCATGAAAAAGGGGCTTTTACTGGAGCAAATCAAACTAGGGCAGGTTATTTTGAAGTTGCAGATGGAGGTACTATTTTTTTAGATGAAGTTGGTGAACTTCCATTACAAACTCAAGTTCGTTTACTAAGGGTACTTGAAAGTGGAGAATTTATTAAAGTAGGTTCATCTAAGGTTCAAAAAACTAATGTTAGAATTGTAGCGGCTACAAATGTGAATATATTAGATGCAATATCAAAAGAACGATTTAGAGAAGACTTATATTACCGTTTGAGCACTGTAGAAATTGAGCTGCCCCCTTTAAGAGACAGAAAAGAGGATATTGTTCTATTGTTTAGAAAATTTGCTTCTGATTTTGCTCAAAAATATCACATGCCCCCTGTAAAACTAGATGAAGATGCAAAAGCAATACTCATGAATTACAGGTGGAGTGGTAATATTAGACAACTTCGCAATGTTGCGGAACAGATTTCTGTTCTAGAAAAAGAACGCGAAATCAACTCTTCTATAATTAGATCATATCTCCCTGATAGAAAACCTCAGCTTCCAGCATTAATTGAAAGGAAAGGACAAGACAGTGACTTTGGAACTGAACGAGAAATTCTATATAAAGTTCTTTTTGATATGAAAGGTGATCTCAATGATCTTAAAAAACTTACTCTAGATCTTATAAAGAATGGAAAAAATAGTGACTTTGATGAAAAGAATCAAGGCCTTATTGAAAAAATATATGGTGAAAAGTCCTCAATTGACAATAAAGAAAACTCCTTTAGTTCTGTTTCTCTTAAATCAGAAAGTTCAGAAATTAAAGATGTTAAACCATTAGTGGACAAATATTCGTATGCAGAAACTATTGAAGAAGAGGAACCTCTTTCACTTCATGAAAAAGAACTTGAAATGATTAAGCAAGCTTTGATTAGAAGTAAAGGAAAAAGAAAATTAGCAGCTGAAGAGCTTGGAATATCTGAAAGAACACTTTATAGAAAAATTAAACAATTTGACATTAATGATTTGGAATAAATTTATATACACTATATCAATTCTTTTTTTTATTGGTCTAAAAAGCTGTGGTATTTATTCATTTACTGGTGCTTCTATACCTCCAGGAGTAACAACATTCCAAGTCAATTTTTTTGAAAATCAAGCAGGAAATCGACCAGGTTCAACAGTAGAACCAGGTTTAGATAATGATTTTACAAATGCATTACAAGACATAATTATGAATCAAACTAATTTGAATCTAGTTAGTATGGATGGGCAATTAATATATGAGGGTGAAATTACAGAATATAGCGTTACTCCAATGACAGCTACATCACAGAATACTGCAGCTCAAAATCGCCTTAAAATGTCAGTAGCGCTTCGTTATTTTAATTCAAAAAATGAAGATGATGACCTTAAAAAAACTTATTCATTTTTTTATGATTTCCCAGCTGAACTTCAAGTTTATGATGTAATTGACTCTGCTCATAAAGAAATTTTTGATCGCATTACTCAGGATATTTTTAATGATACCTTAGCAAAATGGTAATTAATAGCTCGGATACTTTTTTTTCTATGATTGATGATTTCGATCCAAATAATAAAGTTCTACTTGAAAACATTGGTGATGTTTTAATTCAGCACCCAAATTTTCAGTTATTAAGAGTTTTATATCTAAAATCAATAAAATCTCAAAATTCCAAAGATTTTGATAAAGCTCTATCACATGCCTCAATCTCAACTTATGATAGAGAACTTCTATACAAGTTTCTAGACACATATATTATCCCAAATAAAATTAAAGAAGAACAAATTCATGATAAGGTAAATAAAAATGTTAAAGAAAAGAGTATTGTCAAAAATGATTCTAGTGAAAATAATAATACATCTAAATCAGAACTTAAAGAAATGGAATTTTACAAATGGTTTAGCTATATAGAAATTAATAAAACTTTACCTGATCCTAATAAGGTTGATAAAAAATTTGACCTTATTGATAATTTTTTAAATAACAAAAAAAGAATAGATCCTGACAGAAATTTCCGCAATACTGAAGATTTGAGTGAGAAAAGTCTTGTTTCACAAGACGAATTAATGACTGAAACTTTAGCAAAGGTGTTAATGAAACAAAAAAAATATAATAAAGCCTTGGAGGCATATCAAATTTTAGGCTTGAAATATCCAGAAAAAAATAGTTTCTTTGCAGACCAAATAAAAAAAATACAAAAACTAAAAGAATGATCTAATGAGTACTTTTACAATTTTTATTGCCTTAATAATTTTAGTATGCTTCCTTTTAGTTTTAGTCGTTATGGTTCAAAATCCAAAAGGAGGTGGACTCTCCTCTTCATTTGGAGGTGGTACACAGCAAGTTGGTGGCGTTCAAAAAACTTCTGATTTTTTAGACAAAAGTACTTGGATATTAGCAACGACACTTTTATTGCTAATATTGATTTCAAATGTTACTTTGTCTTCAAATAATTCTGTTTCAGAATCAAAGCTGTTAGACGATACTGTAAATCAAGAAGTTATACCTGAAACAACTGATGATTTCATCCAAGAAATACCTGAAATTCCAACAATAGAAAACATACCAACTACAACAAACGATAGTTCAAATCCAGAAAATTGATTTTTGTCAAAAAACTGACATGCTGACATCTTTTGACAGCTAATAAATATTGGCACAATTTCTGAAAAAGTAAAATAAATTAAATCAATAGTAAAATGAATATAAAACCATTAGCAGATCGAGTTCTTGTAGAACCAGCTGCAGCAGAAACAAAAACCTCATCTGGTATTATTATTCCAGATAGTGCTAAAGAAAAACCACAAAAAGGAACCGTTGTCGCTGTAGGTAAAGGCACTAAAGACGAACCTATTACGGTCTCAGTTGGTGATCAAGTACTTTATGGCAAATATGCAGGGACTGAATTACAACATGAGGGAAAAGATTATTTAATAATGAAAGAAAGCGATATTCTCGCAATCGTTTAACAAAATAAAACCACATAAAATGGCAAAAAAAATAGAATTTGACTTAGAAGCAAGAGACGGCGTTAAAAGAGGTGTGGATGCACTTGCTAATGCCGTAAAAGTTACCCTAGGTCCAAAAGGAAGAAATGTAATTATAGGTAAATCATTTGGTGCTCCTCAAGTAACAAAAGATGGAGTCACCGTAGCTAAAGAAATTGAACTTGAAGACGCACTTGAAAACATGGGCGCTCAAATGGTAAAAGAAGTAGCATCAAAAACCAATGACTTGGCTGGAGATGGAACTACTACTGCAACAATTTTAGCCCAAGCTATAGTAAAAGAAGGATTAAAAAATGTTGCTGCTGGAGCAAATCCGCTTGATCTCAAAAGGGGAATAGATAAAGCTGTTGAATCAGTTGTAAGTTCACTTGAAAAACAATCAGTTGCTGTTGGTGATTCATCAGAAAAAATTCAGCAAGTAGCAAGCATATCTGCAAATAACGACTCTACAATTGGAAGCCTTATAACTGAGGCTTTTGAAAAAGTTGGAAAAGAAGGCGTAATAACTGTTGAAGAAGCAAAAGGTACAGACACTTATGTTGATGTTGTTGAAGGAATGCAATTTGACCGTGGATACCTTTCACCTTATTTTGTAACTGATTCAGAAAAAATGGAGTCAGATCTTGAGACACCATATATTTTATTGTATGATAAGAAAATATCTACAATGAAAGATCTACTTCCAATTTTAGAACCGGTATCACAAACAGGAAAGCCCCTATTAGTCATCGCTGAAGATGTTGATGGAGAAGCTTTAGCTACATTAGTTGTAAATAAACTAAGAGGAGCATTAAAAATTGCAGCTGTAAAAGCACCTGGATTTGGAGATAGAAGAAAAGCGATGCTAGAAGATATTGCAATTCTAACTGGAGGGACTGTAATTTCTGAAGAAAGAGGTTTTACTTTAGAAAATACTACGATTGAAATGCTTGGGACTGCTGAGCGTGTTACTATTGACAAAGACAATACTATAGTTGTTAATGGAACTGGTGAATCTAAAGACATCCAAGCTAGGGTAAATCAAATTAAATCTCAAATAGAGACTACAACTTCTGATTACGATAAAGAAAAACTTCAAGAGCGCTTAGCAAAATTGTCTGGCGGTGTTGCTGTACTTTATGTGGGTGCACCATCTGAGGTAGAAATGAAAGAAAAGAAAGATAGAGTAGATGATGCTTTACACGCTACAAGAGCCGCAGTCGAAGAAGGGATTGTATCAGGGGGTGGAGTAGCACTATTAAATGCTCAAAAAGGATTAGATAAAATTAAATCTGATAATTCTGATGAAGCAACTGGAATACAGATTATTAAGAAAGCTATTGAATCACCACTAAGAATTATAGTTGAAAACTCCGGTGGTGAAGGATCTGTGATTGTTTCCAAAGTATCCGAAGGAAATGAAAGTTTTGGCTATAATGCTAAAGAGGGTACTTACGTTGATATGCTTAAAGAAGGAATAATCGACCCTAAAAAAGTAACACGCGTTGCTTTAGAGAATGCCGCATCAGTTGCTGGTATGATTCTAACTACAGAATGTGCTTTAATTGATATCAAAGAGGAAACCCCTGCTGCCCCTCCAATGGGTGGTGGTGGAATGCCAGGAATGATGTAATATATTCAAGCATTGCATAAATAAAAAAAGCTCCAAAATGGAGCTTTTTTTATTCTATTTTTCTTTCATAAAGACAACACATAGGAAGTTCATTGTAAACTTCATCTGAGGCTTTAACTAAAGGTGTGTCATGTCCAACATTTGCAATGGCTTTTTGTATATTGAGTAAAGGTGCTTTATTAGTGTTATGAGTTACTGTGATAATATTTGACGGAATATCCCAAATAACCATTTTTACCCCTTTCACTGACAAAGCTGCTTTTTCTATTCTTTTTTTACACATTTCGCAATTCCCATTTACTTCAAAATTAGATTTTACATTTTTTTCACTTTGAGCACTTAGATATAGTGGTGCAATTAGTAGACAAATAATTATTAGTTTTTTCATGTTTTTTTTTAAAAATAGTTATAAATTCCAACGTAGACCAAAATAAATCATTCTACCAAAAATTGGTGCATAAACTTGAGCAGAGTCAAAATTAATTCCATATGGATCATCAATTCCTATTATTGGATTTAATTGTTTATAATTACCCATATTTTCTACACCACCATAGATTTCTAATTTATCTGTAAAAGCTCTTGTTAATTGAGTATTCCAAAGACCATATGCTGGAGCATAACTGCCTTCTAAATCCCTTATAGTACTAACTAAGCGTTGTTTACCTAAAGCGTGAAATGTAAGATCCCATCGCCATTGTGCTTGATTATTATTTCGCCTTGACTCCCAACCAAGATTTGCAAAAAATCTATTCTGTGCTTGCAGTGGTCTTTGCAAAAATCCTGAATTATATGAAGTTTTTACATCATAATTTTTATAAGCAAATCTCAAATTCAGAAATTCTGATGGGTTATAATCAAGAGATAGCTGAAGGCTATTAGCTCTGCTCGGACCATTTAAATTATAGAAAGAAATTTGTCCTTCTGTTTCCCAATCTATAACAACTTGATCAATAAAATTAGTTACGTAATAATCAATTGTTAAGTCACCGCTTTTATCAAAAACATTGAAAATTTGTCTAATACTTAATCCATAATTCCACGCTTTTTCGGGATTTAATCCGTAAATAGACCCCCCATTATCTAAAATGTTAATTTGTCGATTTGTTCCAAAAAGTGATTGATTTTCAGCAAATATATTTGCTGCTTTACGGCCAGATCCTGCAGAAAGACGAAATATCGTGTTCTCCTTAGGTACATATCTAAAATGTAACCTTGGAGTAATGAAGGTGCCTAAACGATTATGAGAATCAAGTCTTATCCCAGTAACTAAATTAAAATTTTCCAGACTATCATATGTATATTCAAAAAAACTTCCAACTGACCGATCGCTTCTGTTAAAATAAAAACTGTCTACCGTTTCTAAATATCTATCATAAGAAAAATTTATCCCTATTTTAAATTTATTTTTTGTGTTTCCAATTATAGAATTATATAATAAACTTGAATAAAAACTTTGCTGATTAATATTATATATTCTAAACCCATAGTACGCTTCTTGGTCGTGATTACTAAAAGCTGATTGAAAACCAAAACTCTTATATGATAATTCAGGAAATACATACCCTATTTTTAGAGAAGTGTCTATTCTATTTGTATCTATTTGGCTCCCCCAAAAGGTATCATTATTTCTATCTTCTTCAGGGTTAAATCCTAAAGAGCCTAAAGTTTTTTCATCTTGCATTAGACGAAAACTGCCAAACCCAACCCATCCTTTATTAGCATTTGTATATTGCCAGCGATTCAAAATATTTACCTGTTTAGCTAAGGGTGCATCCAAAAATGAGTCTCCATTACCATCCATTTCTTTTGTTCTTTGATTACCATGTATAAAAAGACCGCTGCTCCATTTATCACTAATTTTCCAATTTCCCTGGATATTAGTTTCCTGGCGCCCCATATTTGATGTAAAAAGGTTAAAAAATAATGGTATATCTGAAAAGGGCTTTTTAATTTCAGTGTTTATTTGTCCTGCTATACTTTCATATCCATTAACTACACTACCAGTCCCTTTTGTAATCTGAATACTTTCGATCCAAGTACCGGGTGTGAAAGATAAACCATAAGCTTGTGAAGCACCTCTAACCATTGGTATATTTTCTTCACTTATAAGCAAATAAGGGCTTGTTAGTCCTAACATTCTAATTTGCTTAGTCCCCGTTAATGCATCAGAAAAATTAACGTCTATAGATGGGTTAGTTTCAAAACTTTCTGAAAGGTTACAACAAGCTGCTTTTAATAATTCCTCACTATTTACATTAATTATATTTTGAGCCTCTAAGTATGATTTTTGTATAGCTTTTCTTCTTTGTGTTACTGTAACTTCATCTAAAGATTCAAAATCACTCTCTTTTAAAAATCTGACTACCAATTTATTTTCCTTTAAACTTAAAGTGTCTGACTTATATCCAATATAACTTAGTATCAGTTTTTCTTCCGAGCCTAGAAAAGGTATAGAGAATTTTCCCTCCTCATCAGTAATTGTACCAATTTCAGTATTTAACCAAAATACGTTAGCTCCAATTAAAGGAATTGTTTCACTACCGTCTTTAGTGAGAACTCTTCCTTTGAGATCGTTTTGTGAATATAGTTTGAAACCCAAAAGGGTAACTATTATAATTAAATATTTTTTCATTAGTGTTTTTTTATGTTAAATAATCTACTTTGTAAGGAGTAGATAGATTTAGTCATAAAAAATAAGTGACTGATAATGCAGAAATAATTGTTTTGATAAGATAGGTGGTGGACTCCATTTCTGAGAATTTTCGATAACAAAAAAAACTTGTGATTGGAGTTCAAAAGGCTTTAGAGGAACAAAACTATTTGGAGTCAGAAAATTTGTCCAATCTTTCACTTGAACTTTTGTGGGATATTGACCCTGATACACTAATGTGTTATCTTCACAACAAGGTTTTTTAGATAATTCCTTTTTTGACGGAACTTCATTTTCTTTTTTGGTTTCCATCCCACAATTTTTAGGGTTAAATGCAAAAGAAACTTTCGATATTTGCCCCCCACAATAATGAATATTTAAAGCATATCCAAAGTTGGATCCAAATATTAGAATCGCTAGTGATAAACTTATTAACCTTCTCATTTTCATAGCGTAAAGGTACTAAATTTTATAAAATATAGTCTAATAAAAGTAAGCTAGACATTATAAGCATAATACCATTTTCAATTAAAGTAGCCTCTGTCATTGGTAATTTTATTGCGGTTCCTAAACAAGCGCATTCAATTTGAGATTTTTGAAACAAAGTCTTTGTTACACCAAAAGTAGTCATAGATAGAATTAAAATGGTTAAGATTGTTGAAATGAGAATTTGATATTCAAGCAAATAAGAAATCCCCAACCCTGTTTCAAGAAAAGGATAAAATTCAGCATAAAAAGGTACAATTTTAGCAATGGGATCATATCTTTTAAAAGAGTAAGGAAATCCCTTATAATCTAAAAATTTAAAGAAACTAAACACAATAAAAAAAAGCCCCATAAAAATTTGCATTCCCCTTTTTGGAGTTAATTCAAAATAGTAGGCACAGGAAAATGTAACAGTTATAATATAAATGAAGATTAAAATTAGTGGTTGTAATTGTTTTAGTTTGGAATTATTATTTTTTATATCCTTATAATTATTTTCTGTTTTAACGGAATATTTAGAACCTAGAATATTAGACAATTTATTTTCAGAAATAGTTTTTTTAGAATTTATAGTTGCTATACCTCTTTCTAATGAAACCTCAGCATTAATTACATTTTCAAGGGATTCAATTTTTTGTTTCACAAAATTTTGACATCCCATACAAGTCATTCCAGTAATAATAAAACTCTTATTCACGATCTTTATTATAGGATAAAATTATAACTATCTTATCAAAAAATAAATAGATATTCTGAGATTTAAAAGTACTTTAAAAATTAAGTTTTAAAGTGCTAGATTATGTATTTTTGTTTCATATGAGTTCATTAGGTAATACTGAAGTTTTAAAGGAAATTAAAACTATTTTAAAAACATCTAAAATTGACATTTTAAGTGGGCTCAAAAAATGTTGTCATTTCCTAAAAGAAAATATATCTCATTTTGACTGGGTAGGATTTTATTTTGCTGATTTCCAGAAGAAAAATCTTAATCTGAAGGCCTTTTCTGGAAAACCAACTGACCACACAAACATTCCATTTGGTATTGGTATTTGTGGACAAGTGGCGCTTTCAAATAAAAATTTAATGGTCCCTGATGTAAAAGTGCAAGATAATTATATTGCTTGCAGTTTAGATGTTAAATCTGAATTGGTAGTGCCCTTATTTCTTGAAGGAAAAAATATAGGCCAAATTGATATTGACTCAAATAAATTAAACCCGTTTAGTAAAGAAGATGAGCTTTTGCTTGAAGCTTGTTGTGATCTTATTTCAAAAACCTATGGTAACTCTCTTTTAAGTTTATAATTCCATTATGCAACAAAAAAAAATAACTTCTGCTCTTATCTCTGTATTTGATAAAAATGGTTTAGAACCAATAATTAAAGAACTCGTTGATAATGGAGTAACTTTGTATTCTACTGGCGGAACTGAAACATTCATAAAAAATCTAAGTTATCAGGTAAATAGTGTTGAAGGACTTACAGGTTACCCTTCAATTCTAGGAGGAAGGGTGAAAACTTTACACCCTAAGATATTTGGTGGTATTCTAAATAGAGCAGAAAATCTGTCAGATAAAGAAGAATTGGACGAATTTGAAATTCCATCATTTGATTTAGTCATTGTTGACTTATATCCTTTTGAGAAAACTGTTGCTGGTAATGTTTCAGAAAGTGAAATTATAGAAAAAATTGATATAGGAGGAATAGCACTGATTAGAGCTGCTGCAAAGAATTTTCATGATGTTTTATGTATATCAGACAAAGAAGATTACACAGAATTTTTAAAAATATTTAAAGATTCTAATGGCTCTCCATCTCTAAAAGATCGAAAATTATTTGCATTAAAAGCATTCAACACTTCTTCTCATTATGACACAGCAATTTTTAACTATTTTAATGAAAATCAAAATACACTAAAACTAAGCTTTAAAAATTCGAGAAAATTACGGTATGGTGAAAATCCTCATCAAAAAGGATTATTTTATGGCCCTTTAACTGAATTAATAGAACAAATTCATGGTAAGGAAATTTCATATAATAATTTACTAGATATCGATGCTGCCATAAATCTAATGTTAGAATTTTATGATGGCAAACCAGCTTTTGGAATTTTAAAACACAACAATGCATGCGGCTTTTCAGTTAGAGACGAGATAAGTAAGGCTTATAAAGATGCATTAGCTGGAGATCCTATTTCGGCCTTTGGTGGAGTATTAATAAGTAATAGGAATGTTGATCTAGAAACTGCGAAGGACATAAATAACTTGTTCTTCGAAGTAATTATTGGGCCTTCATACAGTAATGAAGCAATAAAGCTTCTTAAGGAAAAAAAGAACAGAATAATTTTAATACAAAAAGAGAATAAGCTTCCTAAAGAAAATATTAGAAGCTGTTTAAATGGAGTTCTTTTGCAGGATAAAGATTATAAAACGGATAAAGAAGTTGATTTAAATACTGTTACAAAACTTAATCCTAATAATAGAGAAATACAAGATTTAATTTTTGCTTCAAAAATTTGCAAACACACAAAATCAAATACCATTGTTCTTGCTAAAAACCAACAATTATTAGCCTCTGGAACAGGACAAACTTCAAGAATTGATGCATTGCACCAAGCAATTAACAAAGCTAAAAGTTTTGGATTTGAACTGAAGGATTCGGTAATGGCAAGTGATGCATTTTTCCCTTTTCCTGATTGTGTTGAAATTGCCAATAATGAAGGAATTAAATCAGTTATACAACCTGGTGGTTCAATAAAAGACAATCTTTCTATTGAATATTGTAACTCGAATAATATGAGAATGGTTTTAACTGGAACACGTCACTTTAAACATTAATTATTAATTTTACTATTATCTTATAAAATGGGACTATTTTCAGAAGACATTGCAATAGACTTAGGAACTGCTAACACTTTAATCATTCATAATGACAAAGTTGTGGTTAATAGTCCTTCTATCGTAGCTATTGATAGGACAACCAATAAGGTAATTGCAATAGGAGAAGAGGCTAACATGATGCAAGGAAAAACTCATGAAAATATTAGAACCGTACGCCCACTCAAGGATGGAGTTATAGCAGATTTTAATGCTTCAGAGCAAATGATTAATAGGCTCATAAAAAGTATTCCTACACTTCATCGTCGATTTTTTTCTCCTTCTCTGAGAATGGTAATTTGTATTCCCTCAGGAATCACGGAAGTTGAAATGAGAGCAGTAAAAGAATCTGCTGAGAGAGTTAATGGCAAAGAAGTATATTTGATTCATGAACCTATGGCGGCAGCTATTGGAATTGGGATTGATATTATGCAGCCTAAGGGAAATATGATTGTTGATATTGGGGGTGGAACAACAGAAATTGCAGTAATTGCTCTTTCCGGTATTGTATGTGACAAGTCAATTAAAATTGCAGGTGATGTATTTACTGGAGATATTATCAATTATATGCGTGGGAAACACAATCTTTACATAGGCGATAGAACTGCTGAAAAAATAAAAATTCTAGTTGGAAGTGTTATTGAAGATCTTGAGAATCCTCCTGAAGAGATGTCCGTTCAAGGAAGAGACTTATTAACTGGAAAACCAAAACAGGTCATTATAAATCATGCTGAAGTTGCTAAAGCACTTGATAAATCTGTTATTAGAATTGAAGACGCTATTATGGAAGCTTTATCACAAACACCCCCTGAGCTTTCTGCAGATATTTATAATACAGGAATTTATCTTGCAGGAGGTGGTGCATTGTTAAGGGGACTAGACAAACGATTGTCCCAAAAAACTGACTTACCTATTTATGTTGCTGAAGATCCCCTTCAAGCTGTTGTAAGAGGTACAGGAATAGCATTAAAAAATACAGAACGTTTTAAAACAGTTCTAATAAAGTAATTAAGTATGCAGCGAATTATTAACGCGCTCATACAGTATAGAAATGCTATCATCTACCTTATTCTTCTAATTATATCTCTATTATATTTAAATAGAAATAGCAATTTTCACAAAAATAAACTTGAAAAATATGGATTATATTTTTCCCAAAGTATCTACTATTTAAGTTATTCAATTAGTAAATACTTTGACTTAAAAAAAATAAACTCAGATCTCTTTGAAGAAAATAGAAAACTTAAAGAATTTGAATTAAAATCAAAAAGTGTATCTCTATATCCTAGAAATTATTTCAAAGAGAAACGCTACCCATTTGTATTAAAGAAAGGAAATGTAATTAAAAACAGCTTTTTAAAACAAAGGAATTTTATTATAGTTGACAAAGGTAAGTCGAATGGAATAAACCCTGAGATGGGAGTTATTTCTGAAAAAGGCATAATTGGTATAGTCAAATCTGTATCTGAAAATTACTCTAGTGTAATTTCAATTTTAAATCAAGATTTAAAAATCAACATCCGTTTAAAAAACAGCAATGCTATAGGGACACTTTCTTGGAAAGGAATTAATCCTAAAGAATTTCAAATAGAGGATATAGTAAGAAATACCGATATTCAAATTGGAGATACCATCATTACTGGTGGAATGTCATCTTATTTCCCTTTTGGGATCCCAATTGGAAAAATAACAGACTTTGAAGACAATTCTAAGGTTGGTTATTATTCAATAAATGCAAAACTTTTTGAAGATCCTTCATTGATTTATCATGTTTATATGATTGAAAATAAAGACCTGGATGAAATAAATAGACTTCAAGAGAATACTCTAAAATGAACAGAAACAATATCACCCTTTTAATCTCATTTATTCTATTAGTTTTCTTTCAAACACTAGTCTTTAATAATTTATATCTTTTTGGATTCATTAATCCAATGGTATATGTTCTTTTTCTGGTAATATATCGTTTTGATTATGATCAAACTTTTTTTATTTTATCAAGTTTCATCCTTGGGTTTTTAATTGACTTTTTATCACAATCGGGTGGTGCTCACACATTATCTACTCTTACAATTGGATTTCTTAGACCTTCAATAATCAAATATACATTTTCAGTAAGTTCAGAAATGCCAGTAAGTTTTCAAGATGATAATAGAATTTTTGACAAATATCTTTTTTTGTCAACCATTGTAGGTTTACATCACTTTTTATATTTTACTCTTGTTTACTTTAATTTGGAAGCTACATCACTGATTATTAAAAACACCTTATTAACATTCATTTTTTCATTAATTTTAATTTCTTTAATCTCTATTTTTTACAGTAAATCAAATGATTCGTAAAATCATCTTATTGGTTTTTACAGTTGGTAGTTCACTTTTATTTATAACTCAGCTAGTCTTATTACAACTAATTAACTCTGATTATTCAGAACGGTCTAGAGATAATGCAATTCAAGAAAGGCCTATTTATCCTACAAGAGGACTAATTTATGATAGAAATAATAACCTTCTAGTTGCAAATAAACCTGTATATGATCTTATGGTTGTTCCAGAAAATATCAATGCCTTTGATACATTAGCTTTAATTTCTATTTTGAATATATCAAAAAAAGATCTTCTAAGTAAAATTAAAAGTGCTGAGAAATTTTCAAGAAAACTTCCTTCTGTTGTGGTTCGTCAATTACCTGTGAATGAAGTTGCTATTTTACAAGAAAAAATGTGGAAATTCCCAGGATTTTATTTTCAAAAAAAATCTACTAGGGACTATATTATCCCTATTGCCCCAAATGTGCTAGGATATACAAGTGAGACAAATCAAAGAGAAATCAAAACTAAAATAGATTATGATTTAGGAGAAATGATAGGCAGACAAGGTATTGAAAAAACTTATGAAAAATTATTGCGTGGTAAAAAAGGCAAAGAACTATTTCAAAAAGATAGATTTAACAGAATAATAGGGGCATATGAAGGAGGTGCTTTTGATCAAACACCTGAAGCAGCAGATAATTTAGTTTTAACAATCGATGCAAATTTGCAAGCTTTTGGTGAAGCTCTTATGATTAACAAAAGAGGAGGTATTGTAGCAATAGAACCTCAAACAGGTGAAATACTATCTTTAGTTTCTGCCCCCAACTATAATCCTAATTTACTGACTGGTAGAAATAGGTCTAAATATTTTAGAAAGTTACTTAATGATACCATTGCAAAACCTCTTTTTGATCGGTGTTTACAAGCAGAATATTCTCCTGGATCTCCCTTTAAAACATTAAACGCATTAATTGGATTACAGGAAAATATTATTACGCCTGAAACTAAGTTTTCTTGCAATGAAGGACATTATTATGCAAAAGGAGCATTCATGAAATGTCATTGTAAAAAAGGAACCAATAATAACTTAATAAGGGCAATTTATAACTCTTGTAACACTTATTTCGCTAAAACTTTTAAATCTTTAATCGAAAGTAAATCCTCACCTTCAATAAGTATCGATTTATGGAAAAAGCATTTAGAAAAATTTGGATTAGGTGACTATTTAGGCTATGACTTGCCAATTGGTAAAAGAGGATTTATCCCTGGTAGTAATTATTATGATAGATGGTATCCAAATAAAAATTGGGGAGCTACAACAATAATTTCAAATTCAATTGGTCAAGGTGAGATCCTAACAACACCTATTCAAATGGCAAACTTTACGGCAACAATAGCAAATCGTGGATTTTATAGAAAACCTCATTTTAAAAAAACATTCTCGAAAAGTTTTCTAGACTCATTGTATCCTAAAAATAAAACATTAATTGATAAAATACATTTTGAAACGGTTATTGAAGGAATGCATCAAGTTGTTGAAAAAGGAACTGCCCGTATAGCAAGAATTAAAGGAGTTGAAATTTGTGGCAAGACTGGAACTGTTGAAAATTTTATTCGCATAAATAATGAAAAAACTCAACTTACTGATCATTCAATTTTTATCGGTTTCGCACCTAAAGAGGACCCTAAAATAGCGATTGCTGTTTTTATTGAAAATGGATATTGGGGAGCTAGATGGGCTGCTCCAATAGGTAGTTTAATGATTGAAAAATACTTAAAAGGAAAAGTGATGCGTCAATGGCTTGAAACAAAAATGATAAATGGAAGCCTCATTGCCGAATATCAAAAACCTTTTTTAGGAAAACCATTTGTGATTAATGAGTAAAAATATTTTTCTTCGTTTAGATTGGCTGAGTATATTGATTTTTCTTCTCTTAGTTTCATTTGGTATTTTAAGTATCTACTCAACTACTTTTTCTGAAATTCATGTATCTATTTTTAATTGGAGTACTCCAGCTGGGAAACAGTTTTTGATCTTCACTTTTTGTCTGCTTCTACTTCCATTAATTCTATTAATAAACCCAAATATTTTTGAACATTTATCTACTGTTTTTTACGTATTATCATTAGTAAGCCTTATAGGTCTCTTTGTTTTTGGTGAAAAAATTAATGGAGCTTTGTCTTGGTATTTAATCGGTGGTTTTAGTTTTCAACCATCAGAATTTGCAAAAATAACAACAGCAATATTAGTTTCAAAAAGCTTAAGTTCAATTCAAATAGATTTAAATAAAACCTCTGATTTAATTAAAATTATTTTATCAATTATTATTCCGGTTATATTAATTTTTCTTCAACCAGATGCAGGGTCAGGAATTGTTTTTTTTGGTCTGATCTTTGTTTTAATAAGGGAAGGACTAGATATTAGGGTGCTTTATTTAGGATTATTATTAGTTTTACTTTTTATTTTATCTCTTTTATTTAATCCAATAGGTTTATCTATAGCCATTCTCGTTATTTTTTTACTAGTATACCGTTTAATAGTAAGAACTTATCCAAAGACTAATAAAAAACCCTTTATATTGGTTTTTGGTATTTCGGCTCTGTTTATTTTTTCAGTAGACTTCATATTCAACTCTGTTTTTGAACAAAGACATAGAGATCGTTTCAATATTGTATTAGGACTTGAAACTGACTCAAAAGGAATTGGATATAATATAAATCAGTCTAAAATTGCAATTGGCTCTGGAGGATTTTTAGGTAAAGGGTTTCTTAATGGAACACAAACAAAAGGAGGATTTGTACCAGAACAACATTCAGATTATATTTTCAGTACAATAGGAGAAGAATGGGGGTTTTTAGGAAGCTTTACCCTTATTATTCTTTATACAATATTGATTTTAAGAATAATTTTTCGTGCTGAAAAACAAACTCAACCTTTCCCAAGAATATTTTCATACTCTTTTGCCAGTATGTTATTTGTTCATTTTTTTATCAATATAGGAATGACTTTAGGTTTAGTTCCTACAGTCGGAATACCTTTACCCTTTATTAGTTATGGTGGGACAAACTTATTGGCATTTAGTATTATGTTATTCATTTATCTAAATTTAGATTCTAATCGTTTAAATTAATTTCTTACATCTAGCGCATCTCTTAAACTATTCCCTAAAATCATAAATGATAAAACCAAAGTCATTATTGCAATACCAGGAACTAAAGTTAAAAATGGTTTTCCAAGAAGTAAATATCTAAAGTGATCCTTTACCATACTACCCCAACTTGGTATTGGTGGTTGTGCGCCAATACCTAAAAAACTGAGACCACTTTCCACTAAAATAGCACTTGCAAAATTTGATGTCGAAATAACTATTAAAGGTGCTATTGTGATAGGTAAGATATGATTTAATATTAATCTCCCTTTTGAGAAACCTAAAATTTTTCCTGCTTTGATAAATAATTCTTCTTTTGCAGTTTTGACAAGACCTCTTGTTAAACGTGCAACTTCTACCCACATGGTGAGTCCAACAGCTACAAATACTTGCCAAAATCCTCTTCCAAGTGCTAATGTTATGGCAATTACCATTAAAAGGGTAGGGATAGACCAAACCACATTTATTAACCAAAGGATAAAACGATCTATCCAACCTCCGTAAAAACCTGCTAGCATTCCGAAAAATAAGCCTAAAATCAAAGAAATAATTACAGCGACAAATCCAATTGAAATAGATATTCTTGAACCTATTATTAATCTGCTAAATAAGTCTCTACCATATTTATCTGTTCCAAGGAAAAAATATTTATTCTTTAAATAATTTTTTTCTATTTCTTTCTTTGATAACTCTTTTGGAAATAGGTCAAAAGAAACTTCCTCAAAATAGTTAGTAGCGTTTCCATATCGTTTAAAAAATATTGCGTCTTCCTTCCAAATGATTTCTTGAATTGGTATTTCATCACTTGAATTTATTTGTCCACTTAAAGAAAATTTTTCCTCTGTTTCTAAGGGCCCAGGAATCATTAATATTTTACATGAAAATCCAGGGGGTTGGGAATGAATAGAAAGATGCATTTGGTTAGCATTTTCAGTTTTATCAGGAACTATTTGATAAGCAAAGACAGCAGTGAAACATATCAGTAATATATAAGTCAAGCTTACAATAGCCCAAACGTCCTTTTTTAATCTTTCGAAAGTACGTTTAAACTCCAAATCAAACTATCTTTTTTTATTTTGTGCTACAACACGGTCTTTTTTTATTGAAGATGAAAGGTCAATAAGAATATTTACAGCCTCAGAAATATAAATATCACCCCTTAAAACTTCAATCGCACGTTTTCTTTTTTCAATTGTGTCTGAATTTAAATATTCCTTTCTTCCAGCTTCTGGAAGCCACTGAAATTCAAAGGGTGCTTTGTATTCAGATAGTTTTTTAAAACGTTCTGCATATTGTTTTTTTTCCTCTTTTTCATTTATAAATGAATCGTAGTCCAGGAAATAAGAAAAATCTGATTGTTGTTTTTGAACCCAAAGCGCTTGTTCATTTATCAACGATACTATTGGGTTTTCTTTGAGTCGATTTTTACTTCTTTCAATAGCATACTCATAATTTGTCATTATCAACGGTTTAAAGTTTGCTGGAGTAATTCGATCCCAAGCTAATGGATTTTCTTGATCTTTTTCACCCATTTCAACATAAGAATATCGGTCTGGAAAAATAATATCACTTTTTACACCCTCTAACTGTGTTGATTTTCCGTTTACCCGATAAAATTTATCTGTTGTTACTTTCAGTGCCCCTAAATCACCATATGTGCCTCCTGAAATCATTCTATTTAAGTCAATTATGTTTTGAACTGTTCCTTTACCGAATGTTTGTTTACTTCCTAGAACAATCGCTCTTCTATAATCTTGAAGTGCAGCAGCAATTATTTCTGAAGCAGATGCAGAAAATTCATTTACTAATACTACAATTGGACCATCCCAAACTACTGTTGGATCATTATCCCTAAGGACTTCCTTTCGCCCACCAGTGCTTTTAACTTGAACCACTGGACCTTTTTCAATGAAATAACCTGTCATATCTACAACGGTTTTCAATGATCCACCTCCATTGTTTCTCAAGTCGAGAATTATACCTTTTACATTTTTTTTCTTAAGCTGTTCAAGTTCTTTTTTAACATCTGTAGCTGCATTCCTTTCATTATAGTCTTCAAAATTTATATAAAATTTTGGTAGTTCTATCAAACCATAATCTCCAGATTTATCTTTAATTAAAGTTGATTTTGCATATGTTTCTTCTAGTTCGACAACATCTCGAGTTATCGAAACTTCTACAATATTTCCATCAACTCTTTTTATAGTTAAAAAAACTTTACTCCCCTTTGGTCCTTTGATTAATTTAACTGCGTCATCAATCACCATCCCTGAAATATCTATTGCTTCTTTTTCGTTCTCTTGTCTTACTTTTAATATCGCATCGCCTATTTCTAAAAGCTTATCTTTCCATACTGGCCCTCCAGATATAATCTCTACTACTTTAATTTGTTGATTTCTTTTATTAAGTCTTGCCCCAATGCCCTCAAATTTTCCAGACATAGTCATATCAAAACGATCTTTATCTCTAGGAGCAAAATAAAAAGTGTGTGGATCGAATTGAGCAACTATAGAATTAATATAAATAGAAAACCAATCTTTTCTTTTTTGATCATTATATACTTCGAAAAAATTTTTCATATTATCAATAATATCTTTTCGAGCGTTATTCTCAAGTTCTTTATCTGAAATCATCTGATATACAGTGTCCTGATTTTTCTTTTGAAGTTCTTCTTCTTTTTTTATTGAATATGTTTCGAGTGCATTTAATTTAAATCGCTTCCTCCATATTTTTTTTAATTCAACAATATTGGAAGCATAAGGTGAGTTTTCATAATTCAAATCAATCTTTTCTCTTATATTAAAATTAAAAGGAGTACTCAACAAGTCTTCATAAAAATTTTCAACCTCATTCATTCTTTGCATTAACTTGGTGTAAGTAAGATCAAAAAAATTAATCTGAGCATTTTTAATCTCATCATCAATTTTATATTTATGAGACTTAAATGTATCTATATCATTTTTAAGAAAAAATCTATGCTGCCCATCTAAATTTTCTAAATAATTCAAATAAACATTTTCAGAAAAATTATCATTTATTTGTTTTGGATCATAGTGCCCTCTTTCTATTACATATGAAATTATTTCAATTAAAAGCTTGTCTTTTTTAGGATCCTCATTCTGTTTAGTATAACCAAGGATTAAGACAGTAGCTAAAAAAAATAAAAATATCCTAGAGTAATTTTGCATAGGAATTGGTTTGGGTTTTTCTATTTCACAGCTTGTAAATATAAAGATTTTATAAAAAAAGTTTTGTTATTATTTATTTAAAAAAAAAGCGTTTAAAGATTTCTTAAATTAGCAATTATATAACTTTATGAAAACAAAACCTCTAATTCTTGTAACTAACGACGATGGCATCACAGCTCCAGGACTTAGAAGCTTAATTGAAGTTATGAATGAAATTGGAGAAGTAGTTGTTGTTGCACCAGACTCTCCTCAATCGGGTATGGGACACGCGATTACAATCAATTCTACATTATATTGTGATAAAATTAAGGTAACTGACGGCCCTCAACTAGAATATAGTTGCTCAGGAACTCCTGCCGACTGTGTTAAACTCGCAATAAACGAGCTTTTAGATAAAAAACCTGACCTTTGTGTATCTGGAATAAATCATGGCTCAAACTCGTCTATCAATGTTATATATTCCGGCACTATGAGTGCAGCTATAGAGGCTGGCATAGAAGGGGTTCCAGCTATTGGGTTTTCACTTTTAGACTTTAAATGGAATGCTAACTTTAAACCTTTAAAAGAATATATTAAAAAAATTTCACTTGAAGCACTAAAGAAAGGGATTCCAAAAGATGTTGTGCTAAATGTAAATTTTCCTTTATTGAAAAATGGAAAAATTAAAGGAATGAAAATTTGTCGACAAGCTAGAGCTTATTGGGTAGAAGAATTTGATAAAAGAACTAATCCCATGGGAAGAGAATATTACTGGTTAACTGGAACTTTTATTAATGAAGATAAGGGAGAAGATACTGATGAGTGGGCACTGAATAAAGGATATATTTCTATAGTCCCGACTCAATTTGATTTGACAGCTCACCATAGTTTACAACAGCTAAATACATGGAGTTTGTAAAAAATAAATATTTTTATTGGGGTATTTTAACAGGATTTCTATGGACTAGTTTCGGGGTCATAATTTTACTTTTTTTTCTTTCAGACTTAACAATTGAAAAAAGTATTTCAAGTCTTTATACTCAAAACAAATTAGGCGGATTGATTTCATTATCAGCATTAATTAATCTTCCAATATTTTTTATTGCACTTAAGAAGAATAAGTTTGAATTTGCTTCAGGTTTAGTTGCAATCTCTGTGCTATTTGTTATTATAATAGCTTTATTGAAAATTAATTCTTGATACCAACTATTTTTTTGTGAAATATTATATTATTTCTGGTGAAGCTTCTGGTGATCTACATGGTTCAAAACTAATTGCAGCTTTAAAAAAAATTGATCAAAATTCAGAATTTCGAGCTTGGGGAGGAGACCTTATGGAAAAAGAAGGTGCTTTTATTATAAAACATTATAAAAATTTAGCTTTTATGGGTGTTTTGGAAGTCATTTTACGAATTCCAAAAATTTTGAAAAATATAGCGTTTTGTAAAAGTGATATTTTAAAATTTAATCCAGATGTAATAATTTATATTGATTTCCCAGGCTTTAATTTAAGAATAGCAAAGTGGGCAAAACAAATTGGTTTCAAAAATCATTATTATATAAGCCCTTCTGTTTGGGCTTGGAGAGAAAGTAGAGTAAAACAGATAAAAAAAAATATCGAATCACTTTATGTTGTGCTCCCTTTCGAGAAAGAGTTTTTTGAAAAAAAACATAACCTACTAGTCAATTATGTTGGTCACCCTCTGTTAGATCATTTTTCTCTTTTCAAAAAAAATAAAAATTTTTTCAAAATACATTCATTAAATACCAAAAAACCAATAGTAGCATTACTCCCAGGAAGTCGTTTACAGGAAATCAAAAAAAATCTCCCATTATTTATAAAATTAGAAAGTCATTTTAAAGAATACCAATTTATTATAGCTTGTGCGCCAAATATTAACCTAAAATTATACTTAAGCTATATTAAGAATTCTTCAATTAAACTTTTAAGTAATCACACATATGATTTATTATATTACAGTTCAGCTGCAATAGTTACAAGTGGAACTGCAACTTTAGAAACTGCACTTTTTAATACACCTCAGCTTGTGTGTTACAAGACAGATAAAATAACATATTGGTTAGGAAAAAAATTCATTAAAATAAAATATATTTCTCTAGTGAACTTAATTCTAAATAAGCCTGCAGTTGTTGAACTCATACAAGATGATTTTAATTTAAATAACTTAATTAGTTTTTTAAATAAATTATTGAAAAGAAATGAATTGAAAAAAATTAATAAAAACTATAAACTTCTAAAATCTAAACTGGGGGGAAAAGGTGCGAGTAAAAAAACCGCACAACTTATATTTGCATCCTTAAAATAAATTTTATAAATAAATTAGCCTCTAAATCTGGGGATAAAGTTTTTCTTATAGTTTTCAAAATCTTCTGGTTTTGAAAAAACTTGATAATCACCTTGCTTTATCATTTTTAAATAAAGTTCTATTTGTTTTGGTTTATAATATCCTACTAAAGGCATTATAGGATCACCATCTTCACTAAAAAAAACCATTGTTGGATAACCTTTCACTCCTAAAAACTGAGTGAATTGGTGAGTTGCATTGCGTCCTTTTCTATTTGGATCATAATTTGGATTCGAAAATGTTTGGTTATAGAATTTAATTTCATCAGTTCCTTCAGCATTAAATTTTACTGCATAATAATTTTCTGATATATATCTTGAAACATCCGGGTTTTGAAAAGTATTTTTTTCGAGCAACTTGCAAGGCCCACACCAATTGGTATAAACATCCATAAAAATTTTTTTGGGATTAACTTTTTGGGCAGCTCTTGCTTCATCAAGTGACATCCACTGGATAGTTTGTGCAAAAACACTATTTGTCAATAGATTAAAACTAACAAAAAATAGGATTAAGTATTTCATATAAAAGAAATCTATTACAAAGTTACTAAACTATTTTATTTTTCAATATCCTCTGCCCCGTGTGTAAGACGTTTAAGAGGTTTCAATAACAGAATAACTAATAAAGATATTATTAAACAAAAGATAAAAATTCCTGTAAAAACTTTTTTCTCCCCTGCAGTTTCAGCGAATCCACCAACACCTGCAGCTATTTTATTCCCTAAGCCTGTTGCTGCCCAATAAAGTCCCATTATAGAAGCCGCATATTTTACTGGTGCAAGTTTAGTGATGAACGACAAAGATACTGGAGAAGCACACAACTCTCCAATTGTATGAAATAAATATGCCATAACTAGCCAATACATTGCAGATTTGCCAGCTACTTCATAGTCTAAAGCTGCAAATCTCATGAACATGAATCCCATACCCATTATTAGGATTCCTATTGCTATCTTGTAAAGTGAAGAAGCTTCCTTTCCTTTTGATTTCCAGCGCATCCAAAATCCACCAATAAATACTGCTAATGTTATTATAAAAAAGGAATTTAATGATTGAAACCAGGAAGCTGGTAATTCAATTCCCATTAACATTCTATCTGTTTTTTGTTTTGCATATAGATTCATTAATCCACCAGCCTGTTCAAAAGCACCCCAAAAAACAATTATTAATAAAAAAGAAATTAAAAGAACCTTTATTCTATCTTTTTCAATAGGTGTAAGTTTTCTATTAATATAATCATTATCTGGATGTGACTTTTTACCTATAAAATCTCCCACTCCAATTAAATATTTTTGACCATAGAAATAGGTTATTTGTCCAATAAACATGCCTATTGCTGCCAATCCAAAGCCATAATGCCAGTTATAAGTCTCTCCAACCCAACCACATAGTATTGGAGCCGCAAATCCACCAATATTAATCCCCATGTAAAATATATAAAACCCTAAATCTCTTTTTTTGTCTCCTTGTTTATATAACCCTCCAACCATACTAGATATGTTAGGCTTTAATCCTCCTACACCTAAAATCACAAAAAAGCAACCTAAATAAAAACTAAATTCAGTATCAAAAGCCAAAATCGTATGGCCTATACATAGCAAAAATCCACCAAGCATAACGGTTTTCTTTTGGCCGAGAAAATTATCTGCAATCCACCCACCAGGAACTGACGCTAAATATACTAGCATTGTGTACCATCCATATAGTGCTATTGCTTCTGAGTTAGACCATCCAAATCCTGGATTATTGGAATTTGTCTTTGCAACAAGAAAAAGGGTAAATAAAGCTCTCATCCCATAATACGAAAATCTTTCCCACAATTCTGTGAAAAATAGGACATAAAGTCCAGGTGGATGACCAAAAATAGTTTGTGATTGTTTGATTTTATCTGAAGTGGGCATGTTTACAATTTGGTTGATTATAAGTTTTCAAAAATAAAGTTAGTCATTTTTGTATACAGGTGTCTTCTAGTATTCCCACCGTATATTCCATGATTTTTATCTGGATAAATCATCCACTCAAATTGCTTATCTTCTTGTATTAATTCCTCAACCATACGCATAGTGTTTTGAACATGTACATTATCATCTGCTGATCCATGGATGATCAAAAATTTTCCCTTTAATTTATCTGCATAATTTAATGGAGAATTTAAGTCATAACCATCTGGATTTTCTTGAGGTGTTCTCATAAATCTTTCAGTATATATTGTGTCATAAAATCTCCAATTTGTAACAGGGGCTACAGCTATTGCCATAGAAAATACTTCTTCTCCAGTTAGTAAACATTGAGCTGCCATATGACCTCCAAAACTCCATCCCCAAATACCTATTCTTGATTCATCAATATAAGATAATGAGCCAAGAGATTTAGCAGCTTCAATTTGATCTATTGATTCATATTTAACTAAATTCAAGTAAGTTGATTTTTTAAATTCTGCTCCTTTATAACCCGTACCTCTTCCATCTACGCAGGCAATAATATACCCTTTGTTTGCGAGATCTTTATGCCAAATAGTTCTGGAATCTCCCCATCTGTTAGAAACTTGTTGTGATCCTGGTCCTGAATATTGAAACATTAAAAGTGGATATTTCTTCTTTGGATCAAAATTATCTGGTTTGATCATCCACATATTTAAATTGAAACCATTTACATTAAGAGTTGAAAATTCTTTATTAGATAAGTTATATGATGCTAGGGTTTTAGATAATTTTTGGTTATTTAAAAGTTCCCTTATTAATTTATTTTTTCTGGTTTGATAGAGAGAATATTTTGGAGGTGTTCTCTCATCGGAATATGAATGTATGTAGTAAGATCCTTTTTTACTAAAGTTTGCACCATTTGTCCCATTTGTTGCTTGAAGAATTCGTTTCCCTTTGCCATTTATTTTAATTGCATAAATCCCTCTTTCAATACTACTGCCCTCTACAGACTGATAATAAATTTCTTTAAGATCAGGATTATATGCATACATTTTGGTTATTTCCCAATTACCTTTTGTAACTTGATTAATTAAATTCCCATTTTTATCATAGTGATATATGTGCATAAAACCATCCCTTTCACTTGTCCACAAAAAACTATTATCATCTATAAATTTTAAATCGTCATGAATACTTACATATGCTTTATCTTGTTCTTTAATCAAAAGCCGAAAAGTTTTTTTTTCAATATCATAACTAAAGACCCTAAGATCGTTTTGATGTCTGTTAATCGTTTGAATTATGAGAGTATTTTCGCCACCATCAAATTTTATTCTAGGTACATAGTATGGTTTTTCATTAAAAATAATGGGTTCCTTTATTCCACTTCCTAATTCCAAAACAAAAAGATCAATAGTTGCATTTGTTTCTCCAGCCTTAGGATATCTAAACATGTATGGAAAAGGGTAAGTATCCTTCCCATAAATTCCCATTGAAAATATAGGAACCTTAGATTCATCAAAACGCATAAAGACAATTTTTTTAGAATCAGGACTCCAATGAAAAGCACGAACAAAACCAAACTCCTCTTCATAGACCCAATCAGTAATACCATTTATTGTTTGATAATCTCCATCAAATGTAAGTTGTCTTGTGGCTTTAGTAACTAAATTTTTTACATATATATTACGCCTGTAAACATAAGCTACATTCTTTCCGTCAGGAGAAAAAGTTGGTTCTTGAACTTTTTCATCTCTAAGCTTTTGTAATTCTTTTGATTTTAAATTGTAAATCCAATAAATCCCTTGTTTTGATCTCCTATAAATTGGATCCACAAGCGTCTCCAATAAAAGACTTTGCTCATCTTTTGAAAATGAATAACTAGATATTTCAAATTTTTCAGTAAATGTATTCGAGTCAAATAATACGACTCGCTCCTTTAAATTTATATAAGAATATAATATAATTGAACTACTATTTAATTCTGCATTTTCTTCTAATACTGTATAATGATTATCATCGTTCATTGAAAGAATTGATTCGAGTCTTTTAGGTTCATAATCACCTTCCCATAATTTTTCATAATCAACTTTATATTCTTGAGAAATTATTGTTTGTATAATGAAAAAAATGTGATAGAAAAATCTCATTTTGAAAATGTAATAATCATTTTCCCCTTTAGTTTTTAAAAAATTAAATAAAGTCAATTTGAATATCATATTTTTTTTGATTGCCCAATGTATGAAAATTGACTTAATCATAATATAAGAAGGGAGTCAAATTATTTATATTTACCAAAAATCAGTGATGAGTAAAAAGATTAATGGCTTTTCCAAATTATCTAAAATTGAAAAAATAGAATGGATTGCTAAAACTCATTTCAAAAACCCTGAAAAAGCCAGAAAAGAACTTGAACGTCATTGGAATTTAGACACAAAAGTTCAAAAAACTTATGATGAATTTATTGAAAATTCTTTGACTAATTTCTATTTGCCTTTTGGAGTTGCTCCGAATTTTTTGATTAATGAAAAATACTATACTTTACCAATGGTAATTGAAGAGAGTTCCGTTGTTGCAGCTGCTTCCAATGCAGCAAAATTCTGGTGTCAACGTGGAGGGTTTGAAACAAAAATCGTTAATACCATAAAAGTAGGGCAAGTTCATTTAATGTATAAAGGAAACCCTGAAAGACTAAAATCTTTTTTTGATAATAGAAAAAATGATTTTTTAAATTCAACTAAATCTATAACAAAAAATATGGAAGCCAGAGGTGGTGGAATTATTAGTATTGAGTTAATAGATAAATCAGACATTTTACCTTATTACTTTCAATTAGATTTAAGATTCAAAACTGCTGAATCAATGGGCGCCAATTTTATAAATTCTTGTTTAGAATCCATCGCAAAGGATGTTATGATACACGCTGAAAATGATAATTTAATTAATGATAAAAAACAAGACCTTGAGGTAGTCATGAGTATTCTATCAAATTATGTACCAGAATGCTTAGTAAATGTTATGGTTAAGTGCAATTTAAAAGAATTTATTTTAGAAGAAAACGGTCTCAATGGTTATAACTTTGCACAAAAAATTATAAACGCTTTGAATATTGCTAACGTAGAACCATATAGAGCCGTAACAAATAACAAAGGAATAATGAATGGTATAGATGCATTAATTATTGCTACGGGAAATGATTTCAGAGCTATAGAGGCTGGAGTTCATGCATATGCTTCAAGATCTGGACAATACCAATCATTAAGTAAAGCATATATAGAAAATGATCAATTTATTATGGAACTAACATTACCTTTGGCTGTTGGCACTGTTGGAGGACTTACAAATCTTCATCCAATGGTTAATTGGTCTCTCGAACTTTTAGGAAGTCCAAATGTAGAAGAACTTATGTCAATTATTGCTTCAGCAGGTTTAGCACAAAATTTTGCAGCACTAAAATCACTTGTTACAACAGGAATTCAAAAAGGGCATATGAAAATGCATTTGCTTAATATACTTAACCAATTTAAAGCAGATAAGGCCCAAAAAATTGCAGCTACAAATTATTTTAAAAATAAAATAGTTTCAGTGAGTGCTGTAAAAAAATTTTTAGATGAAAATGTATTCTGAATATGAAATCATTTTACAGTAACGGTAAAATATTGATTACTTCTGAATATCTTGTCTTAGCAGGTGCTAAAGCTTTTGCTATTCCTTGTAACAAAGGTCAATATTTAAAATTTGAAAATTTAGAAAATCAAACTCTTTCTTGGAAAAGTTATGATCATAATGGTACTCTTTGGTTTGAAGCGATTTTTGAATTGCCAAGTGTAGATATTATAAAGTCCTCAAAAATTATAGTAGCAAAAAAATTAAAAGCCCTACTTAATTTAGCTAAAAAAGAAAATCCAAATTTCCTATTAGAAGGCGGAGAGGTTAAAACATTTCTAGAATTTAACAAAAATTGGGGACTTGGAAGTTCATCTACACTAATATCAAATATTGCTTCTTGGGCTAAAGTAAATCCATATCAATTAGGAAAAAAAATTTTTGGTGGTAGTGGTTATGATATAGCATGTAGCCATGCTAGTGGACCAATTATATATACTAAAAAAGAGTTAAATCCAAGAATTGAAAATGTGAATTTTTCCCCTTTATTTGTAGATCAATTATTTTTCATTTATCTAAATAAAAAAATAGACACTCAAAAAGCTATAAAAAATTTTAATCATAATTCTATATCTAATTCAACAATAAGAAAAATTAACTCAATTACCGATAAAATTATTGCTTCTGATACTTTAGATAATTTTGAATATAATCTTAATCAGCACGAAATTATATTAAGTCAAGTTCTTCAAAAAAAGACCGTGAAAGAAAAGTTTTTTTCAGATTTCCAAGGAAGTATAAAGAGTCTTGGGGCTTGGGGTGGAGATTTTATCCTTGCAACTGGAAATAAGTTTACAAAAAAATATTTTTTAGACAAAGGTTTTAATACAATAATACCTTTTAATAAAATATGTCGTTTAGAACATAAGCCCTGATTATAATTTTACTAGCATTGAATGTTTTCAATTAAAAAAATCACTAAGCGGAATTAGTATTCAAAAAAATTTTAAAATTATATTAGTAATATAGTGCCCTGTTGTCTTTGATTTCTGATACTGATTCAAGAGCAGAAAATATATTTTCTAGTAGTCTTGATTTAGCTTTTTGTTGCATTTGTTTTGAATAAAGACTATAGTCTTCAAGTTCTGATACTTTATTTTTTTTAATTAATACAACTTTATAAACACCATTTTCTCCCTCTATCAGGGTAGAAATTTCATTTTCATTCATAGCAAAAGCTGTTCCAATAACCTTGGGTTCGTTTCCTTCACCAGCAATTGTAGGGTTTTTTTGATTTACTGCAGTAGCATTTTCGATAGATAATTTACCATCCGATTCAATCAATTTTTCTAATGAATTTTTATCCTTATAGAGATCTTGTATTATTCTGGCTTTCTTGTTTTTGGATAATATTTTTTTTACTTCAAATCCTACTTCATTAACTGAAGCTAGACCTGCTTTTATCTTTTCAGTTAATTGAACAACTGCATAACCTCCTCCATTTAATGTAAATCTTTTAATATCTCCAACACGGGTTTTATCTTCAAATAGCCATCTAACTAAATTTCTTTGGTTTGGGAGTCCAGGAAGGTTTTCTTCTAATATATTTATTTGTTTAACAGGTCTAATTTTGTAATTATTATTTTTTGCAGTAATTGAAAAATCGTTAGAGTTGTTACTATCCATTTCAAACTGAGTAGCTTTTCTGAAAACCTCATTAGAGGTTTTCTCTGAAGGAATAACACTAGCAACTACATCAGCTATAAGAGCCAAATCATCTTTGTCAGTTACCTTTATTACATGAAATCCAAATTCAGTTTCAACAACTCCTACTCTTCCTACTCTGTTTTTGTTAACATAATTATAAAATTCAGTAGCCATTTCTCCTTCTTTGAAAAAACCTAAATCTCCACCACGCAATCTTGTTGGTCCATCGGAATACTGTCTTGCAAGTTCTTCGAAATCAGATGAAGTTCTTCTTGCTAAGCGATATATTCTGTTAGCTTCTTTTTTAGCTTCAGATTTTGAGCGCGTTATATTTTCAGAAGCTCTTGTAGCTCCTTCATAAGAGATTAAAATATGACTTGCTCTTAGTGAAGCATTTTTTTTAATATCTAGCAACTTTGAAATTTTAAAGGCATTACCATCACGGTAAGGTCCAAATACCTCACCTTTTTTCATTTCAAAGAGAATATTTGCATATTCGTTATTAAAAGCCCCTTTAGGCTTATAAATAGAATCAAAAGGGGTTTCGGAATATTGGTCAACAAAATCAGAAACATTTTTAGTTTGGCTAAAACCTTCAATGGTATCTGTCAATTTAGATACATCATTATACGCTATTCTTTCTGATTTAAGGCCATCTAATTTTAGGCGGATCATTGCTAAATCGTCTTCGGTTGGAGTATCTTCGAAAGAAACAAATTGTATATTTCTAGATTCTTCTCTTTTATATTTTGATGCGTTATCACTGATATAGTTTTTAATTTCAGCATCGGTTATTTTAACTAAGCTATCCTCAACTGAATCATAAGGAATTTTAACATATTTAAAATTCACATTGTCATTTTCTAGATGATAATCTGTTTTAGCCTCAGACTCAGTCATCCTTGTACTTGACATAATTAGATCTAAATATATTCTTTGCTTTGCAACACCAATTATGCTTTGTTCCTGAAATTTCCAATTTTCATATGCAGTTGGGTTTTGAACCTTAAGTTCAGCTATATAATCAGTAAAAACTCCAAAATCGAAAAACCCAGCTTCGTTTTGAAAACTAGGATTATTAATAACGTTATCATCTGAGGAAATAATTTGCTCTAGTTGGTCTCTACCAGCATCTATGCCAAGCTTTTCAAATTCTTGTTCAAAAATTGTATTTCTCAAAGCTTGGTTCCAAACTAAATTAACAGACTTTAAAGTAGAATAATTATAATTCCGCTGTGTTTGATCTACCATTTGACGAAAAAAATCAATTTCAATCTCATCGTCATTGATTAAAGCAATTGGTTCTGTTGGTCCACTATTAGCACTATTACCATCAAATACTCCTGAAATTACAAAAGCAAAGAGTGCCATCCCGATTACGATAATCAAAAAAATGGAACGCTGTCTTATTTTCCCTAAAATGGCCATTGTATTTTATTATAATAGTGTGCGAAAATACTCTTTTCCTATGAATTAAGAAAGATCCTTAGAATAAAAAAATCGGTTTGGATTTCTATTCTTCATTTTTAAACATCAAATTTATTTCTTCAATTTTCTTTGAAGTTACTTTTGTAACTGTAAAGACATATGGATAAATTTCAATTTTTTCTCCCTTTTTAGGTATTTCACCTGTGTTATATGCGATTAAACCACCTATGGTTTCGTAAAATTCACTTTCAGGTAGTGATAAATTGTATTTTTTATTTATATAATCTACTTCCAAACGAGCAGAAAAATCATATGTGTTTTTATCAATCTGTTTTTCAATATGATCTACCTTATCATATTCATCTTCAATTTCTCCAAAAAGTTCTTCAACTATATCCTCTACAGTAAGAATTCCAGAAATCCCACCATACTCGTCAATTACAACTGAAATACTTTTACGTTGTTTTGTAAGTAATTTTAGAACATCATTAATTAACATAGTTTCTGGAACAAAAGCTAACGGTAATAATATTTTTTTTAAGGATTTTGGATTCTTTATCATATCAAAAACATGTACATAGCCTAAAATCTGATCAATAGATTTTGTATATATGGGAATTTTAGATAACCCTGTTTCAATAAATAACGATTTTAGTTCTTCAACTGGTGTATTTTGATCTACTGCTACTAATTCAGCTCTTGGAACCATTGCCTCCTTAGCTCTAACGTCTGAAAACTCTAAAGCATTCTGAAAAATTTTAATCTCTGAGTCTAAATTATCTTTATCATAAATAGATTCTACTTGTTCTTCAATAAAATTTCCTAATTCAACTTTAGAAAATGAAAGTTGAACTTTATCAGAATTTGTTTTAAAGAAACGACTTAGAATTATATCTGTGAATTGAATTATTAAATAAGTAATTGGATAGAATAAATAATAAAATAAAGCAACTGGAATAGCAAATATTTTAATTGCAATGTTAGAGTATAGTTGAAAAAATACTTTAGGTAAAAATTCAGCTGTTAATAAAATTATCCCTGTCGACAAAAGAGTTTGGTAGAACACAACAATTAAACTTGGATCTTCGCCTGAGAGTATTGTATAGGGGAATAAAAATTGTAAAATACGCTCACCCATAAATATTCCATAAACCACTAATGCAATATTATTTCCTAAAAGCATACTTGCTATAAATCTTGATGGATTAATAGTAATATTTTTTAAAACTCTTGATGTGAAACTTAGCTGAAGCTTTTCTATTTCTAAAGAAAAGCGATTAGAAGATACAAATGCTATTTCCATACCAGAAAAAAAAGCTGAAAGTAAAATACTTATGAGAATTACAATATCAGAAACTATCATTTAGAGTTCTGGTTCCTTTTGTTATACTTTTTTCTAAAATGTCGTCTAAAAAGTGCCATAAATATTGATAAAACAGCAAAACCAATGAAATAATAAGCTCTTGTTTGATCATATCCCCAAAGGGATATAAATTTATAAATGGATATCCCAGCAATTGTCCAATAGAGGACTTCTGAAATTTTATAAGTCTTCATTATTTTTTTACTAGTGTGTCTTTAGTCTCTGAAACAGTTATGGTTCCAATTAAATTTCCTGTTTGGAATTTAGTAAAATCTTTATTTGTATCCAATCTGAGTGCATTGAAATTATAATCTGAATCTTGATATTTAAATGGCTTCTCGGTAAATAACCATTCTGACTCGGCATCCCAAAAGAGTTGACTTGTATTTAATTTTGAACCTGTAAAAGATTTCAATTGAACATTCCCTTTTAAGTCTACAAGTTTTGTATCGTTGTAAAGAATCCCATAGTCAGCTAAAACCTCATTTTCATTTCCATTTTCATCAAAAAAAACAACTTTCAATCCTTCTGGAAATTCAGCGTATCTAAAATCTAGATTTGTATAATCAACATGTTTCGGTGCTGTCAGAATTGCTTGGATTTTCAAGGAGTCTGTATAAACCATTCTTATGTTTAAAGCGGTTCCAATTGGTTCCTGCCTATTACTCTCAATTTCAGATATCACTTTAGAGTTGTCATAACAAGAAATAAAAAGAGTTGTAGTAATTACTACAATAATGGTGTTTTTAAGAAATTCAATTATCATTGAAGCTTTGGAACCGTTACTGTTCTATTAATCCAACAGTCAAATTTTATTACAGATCCTGCATTACCCTCAGTAAAAATATCAGTTTTGCTTGGCGCTCTTCCACTATAACTATCTGCAGCCTTTTTAGCAATCTTAGACAAAGAATTATCTACACGAGAAGCCTTTTTTGCTAAATCTGCTGCGAGCCAATACACAGCTCTTTTGTTAAATTGAGAATTTCCACAATCGTTAGCACTATCTGCATAAAGATTTGCAATCAATAAATAAGCTCTTCCTAGTGATGGTTGGTAACTTAATGCCTTATTCGCATAATTCCTCGCAGAAGATCTTCTGCCAGCTACTCTAAATTTGTTCGCAATTTTCAAAAGTATTTTTGCTTTTCTATAATTATCTGTTTCAAGAGAAATAGATTCCTCATAATATTTAAGTGCTTCTTCTGCATTACCTGATTTATCATTTAAAAGCCCTAAATAATATGCGGAATCTGCTGAGGGATCAAGTGCGTGAAGTGCTTCAACTAGGGTGACAAAAAAAGGATCATCAGAACATTCCTTACTATCCATTCTGTTAGCAGCTCTTTTTAACCATACGGAATCTTCTTTAAACTCATCAAAATTTGCTTTGTACAGAGGAATTAAATTTTCACAAGTTGCCTCTTTAACAATTATTGCGTCTAGGTTTGATAGAAAAGTTCCTATTGCTTTTGAATTTATATTATATACTTTTTTTCTTCTTTGTTCTCTACTAGTAAGTGGCTTACCTTCTTCCTCCTTTTTTAAAATAATATCAAGTTTTTTTGCAAGAGATACAGTTTCAACTTCAAATTTTTCAGATACTTCTTCATATTTATTAAATAGCATTTCCATACTGACTTCATTATCTCCCTTTTTATATCTATCATAAAGTGTTTTAAAATAATTATATAAAAATTTTGGATTAGTAAAACTAGCAGCGTCTTTAGTAAAAGCTTCATCAAATATTTTATATACTTCGTTTAATTCAGCCATTTTAAAATCTAAAAGTGCTTGCGCTTTTCTTCCTGTTACGTCGCCAACAATACTTTTATTTTTATTTTTTGGAAAATATTGTAACCATTCATCATAGAGTTTAATTAAATCTTTTTTAGATGCTTCAATTACCTCAGGTGTTCCATTTTTAATATTATTCTTTAAAATACGCTCACCATAAGTATAAATAGCTGCGTTTATATCAGGACAATTTTCTCTTACTCTCATCCAAGGTTCTGATGCAGAGGCGTAGTTTTTTACTTTTACGTATTCAGCAAAAATTGATAAATCTTGCATGCAAGCAGCTGTATCTTGCGAATAAAGGAAATTTTGAAAAACTAAAAATAAAAGTAAAGCATGTTTAAAATAATTCTTTTTCATCTTTTTCATATTTAATTATAAACTCTTTTTATAAACCAAATGTCATTTAGTGATAAACCAACTCGTAAAGCTAATATTCTTTCTTGAACTAATCCTGATGTTGATTGACCTCTTTGGATTATTTCGAAACCAACGTTTACGTTTGACAAACCAGTCAATGGAAGTCCTAACCCTAAAGTGACACCATTCTCTCTTATTGCAATATTATTAATAATTGTGCTCATTTGCTCAGAGCGGAATCCAAAACGGTAAACAACTCTGCTCCAAAAACTTGTAAATGATGCATAATTAGGAATAAAATATCCTCCTAAAGACCATTTTTTCGAATCTTGATAAGAAACATTATTTCTTTCAAAGAATCTATTCTCAAATGTAGAAGTTTTTGCCAAATTGTACTGAGCTCCAAAAAACCATTTTTTATTTTTCCCAAGACCAAATCCAATTTTTGTGATTGGAGAAAGTTCTAGGGTTGTTCTATTTAAATTAGATTGTGCTAGATCAATTTCAGTAAACTCAATAATTGTCTCTCGGGATAGTGATTGTGTATAAAAAATTCTCCTGTTTTGTGAATCTAAAAAAGAAAGGGGTTCTAAAGAAAACATTGCCTGAGCTTTAAATTTTTTATTGATAGGTAAAACCAATTGTAATGATAATTGATAATTAAATCCAGAAACATCTGACTCATTAACAAGAAAAGTTCCATTATCAATCCCATCAACAAATTGTCCTGACCTATAAAGCAGATTCCCAAAATTATAATTTAACGTAGAACCAATTGATATATTTTTGGAAATAGGTATTCCTAAGGAAAAGTATGCTCGATTTAATCCACCAGAACCTTCATATCTATTAAAAATATTAGAGTCTTCTAATTCACTAACATCCTGTAAACGATATCCAATAGAGGTAAATGGAATAATTCCAAAACCAAAACCAAACTTTTTCGTAGGTATACTTACTGATAGATAATCAAGAGAAGCAATATCAGTATTTTGAGATTCTGAAATATCGGAAATATAATTATTAATGTAATTGACACCTATAGAGTAAGTTGTAAATTTTAAAAATCCATAACTTGCAGGATTGGCTAAATTAGCATGTATTGAATCGGTGAAAACATCTAGGCCACCCATATGTCTTGTCGCTTGAGTTCCATTAAATGTATTTTCACCTAATCCGGTTGAAGAATATGGTGATGATGAATTATTTTGCGCAATCAATGGAAGAGCAATTAAAAGAAAAAAAAGAGTCTCTTTTATTCTGATCATTTAGTTATGTTAGTTGATAGTATAAAGTTTAGACCTTTAGCTAAAAAATTTTTGTTTGCAAATATGGTGTTTTTTAATGTTTTAGACAACTTTTGGGCATCTCCACCTGACAAAATTACCTTAAGAAATTTGAATTCTTTCTTGTAAAAATTAATTGTTTCTTTGATTTCTGATATAATCCCATGTGTTACCCCAGAATGAATAGCTTGTTCAGTATTTTCGCCTATTACATTATAAACTATTTCAGGCTCTAACAAAGGTAATTTTCCAGAAAATTTATTTAAGGCCCTATAGCGCATCAAATAACCAGGACTTATTGAACCGCCTAAATGAATAGCATTACTAGTTAAAATATCATAAGTTACACATGTACCTAAGTCAATAATTAATATATCTTCTTTTGGATATTCAATCATAGAAGACGTTATTAAAGCAATGCGATCTGATCCCAGTTGATTAAAAGGTTTATATCTTGATTTGAATGGAAGCTTTAATTCAGAAGAACAATAAATAAAGGGTAGAGGGGATAAAAAATTTTCTATTTCCTTAGTAATACATCCGTTAACGTCTGATATTATACATCTCGAAATAGAAGGATAGTTATCAAGTAATCTATTTAATTCTATTTTCCAATCATTAAGGTTTAAATTAGTTGAATCAATTTCATTTTTGTTATTAAACACGAAGTATTTAATTCTAGTATTCCCTAGATCGATTATAAGATTCATTTATTTTGCTTAACAAAGTAAAATTACAAAGAAAATAAGTGAAATGATTTTGTGAGAATACAAAAGGCGACTATATTTGCTCTTGCTTTAGAGCGGGGTACCTTAGCTCAGTTGGTAGAGCAAAGGACTGAAAATCCTTGTGTCCCTGGTTCGATTCCTGGAGGTACCACAAATACCCTATAATTCTTTATAGGGTATTTTAATAAAAATAATATTAATCATTATTTTGATTTTGAACTTCAAGAAAATTTGACTTGGAATCGCCTGTTTTTGAGACTTCTAAATGTTCTACATTCTTCAATTTAGATTGCATCATCCTTGTTCTTGTTCCAACGAGAGTTTCTATTTCTTTATTTGCTTCATTTATTTTCTTTTGTGCTTTTTCTAAGACACCTCCAAAAGAGTTGAACTCTTTTTTTACTGCTGCCAAAACATTCCAAACCTCACTACTTCTTTTTTGGATTGCAAGAGTTTTAAAACCCATCTGAAGACTGTTGAGCATTGCAGCAAGAGTCGTAGGTCCTGTGACAACAATTTTATATTCTCGTTGCAACATCGCTATCATGTCAGGTTGACGTACAACTTCTGCGAATAAGCCTTCTATTGGTAAAAACATGATGCCAAAATCAGTTGTATTTGGAGGATCAATATACTTTAGTGAAATATCTTTTGCGAATTTTTTTACACTTTGAAGCAAAGATTTAATTGATAATTCAACAGAAGCAGAGTCTCCTGTTTCGTATGCATTTTGAAGCCTTATATAGTCTTCTTGGGGAAATTTTGCATCAATTGGCAAATAAACACTTTTATCATTTTTACCTCTCCCAGGAAGTTTTATTGCATATTCTACTATTGCATCAGAATCAACTTTAGTTTTAACATTTATATCAAATTGATCTGGAGTCATAATTTCTTCTAAAATGTTACCAAGTTGAATTTCTCCTAATACCCCTCTTGTTTTAACATTAGTTAGAACTTTTTTAAGATCTCCAACACCAGAAGCTATATTTTGCATTTCACCTAATCCTTTCTGGACAACAAGTAATTGCTTAGTTACCATTTCAAATGACTTTCCTAGTCGCTCTTCAAGAGTTTTATGCAGTTTTTCGTCAACAGTTTCACGCATTCTTTCTAAACGTAATTCTGTTGTTTTTATCATTTCTTCTTGTTTTGCCTTCATTTGGTCAAACTTTTCCTTTTGAAGTTTATTAAAATCTTCAACGTTATTAGAAAAAGTATGTTGAAAATCTTTAAGTGTATTTCTTAACTCTTCTCGATCATCTTTTGCTTTTTTGATAATGGTTTCATTTAAACGTTCAAAACTTCTAGAAAGCTCGTTTCTGTTTTCCTGTAAATTTTTTGATAGTTCTTCACGATTAATCATAAATTCTTTTTGAAATTGATTACTTAAAAAAGTTTCAAAACCCTTGTTTTGAGTACTTTTTGTCCTAAAAATTAAAAAAATAACAAGAAGAGTGGTTAGGATAAGAAAAGTTATAACGATTAATTCCATAAAATTGCTTTGAATTTTAAAAATAAAGAAAGTCAAAAAAACTAATGGCTAAAACAACCAATGTTTTTAACTATTCCTATTTAAAAATTTAATTATTGTAGTTGAACTCGTTCCCCAAAGAACAAAACCGCTCAATACAGTAAAAACTCCAAAAAGTGAAAAAATTCTTAATAGTATATTATTGAAATTATCACGTCCTTGATAGTCCATAGTGTGACCCATCCATAAAAAATCAAACCAGCGCCAACTTTGATGTCTTACTTTTTTAAAAATTCCACTTTTAGCATCAACATATGCAACTAATAAGTCTTTATGCTTATAATGTATTGCATATGCTGGTAATGACTGTCCTCTGTATTCGTGATGCGAATTTGTTTCTGTTAAATATTCAACATGATCTAATATTAACTCTTCGATTAGATTTTCTTGAGCAATTGATATAGCTTCCTTTTCAGTTATTCTATTCTTTATGGTCCCTGTTTTTGCGTTATAAAGGTGATTATTATTAATCCAATAATAAGGTTTCCCTTCTATATCTACTAAATCAAGCTCTCTAATTGATACGCTAAGACTGTCTAAAGGAATTAAATTTGAATAAATTGCTTTATCAGAAGGAACTCTAATAAATTGATCCCCATGTATTTCGTCTAGATCAGTCCAACTAAAATATAAACCAGAAATTGTCCAGGCTAAAAATTGTATGCCTATAAAAAGCCCTAGATACCTATGTGTTTTTCTAATTTTTAAAGCTAAGTCTCTCTTTACCATCTCTGTATTTTATTAATCTATTTATAAATTAATGCTGGTATATTTTTTGATTTAAATTCAGTTTCAAAATCTTTAAAATCTTTGTCGATGATTTCTTGCAATTGAATTTTATATTCCTGCCACTTGTTATTTAAATCATTATGTCTTATTTCAGCTCCCTGAGTTACTTTTGGATCCTCTGAATCAACATATTCTTTTAAATACATCCATTCAGCGTTAAGTTTATTATGAAAATTAATTACATCTTGAAAAGTTTTTTGATTAGGCTGAATTAAATTTACTTCCCAAGATTTAAGTTTTTCTTCTATAATATTTGCTTTACTTATCAAAGCTTCATAAGATTGATTTTTGCTAAGATATTGTTGATAATGTTTTAATTGTTTTTGGACCTCTCTCATATTTGTAACTGATTCGTGGACATCTCGAATAGAGTTTTCGATTTTCACTAATAATTCTTGCTGTTTATCAAAATCTGATTGTGAAATTGAAAGATTAGGATTAGGTAAAACATTAATTTCTACCACTTTTTCTTTCTTATTTACTTTTAGTTTTGCTTTGTAATTTCCAGGTGATACTCTACTTCCTGAATAACTACCGTAAACAAAAACTTTCTCTACACTAGGTAAAGATTCCCTTCTTAAATCCCAATGAAACCTATTAAATCCTTGTTTTTTAGGTAGTATTTCTTTTGGGCCTGGTCCGCCTGGCCATGATTTATTTGATTTTTCTTTTACAGAACTATAAGTTCTAATTACTTCATCGCCATCAATAATTTCTAAAGTTATATTTAATGAGTCGCTAACTTCTGGAAGATAATAATCTAAAATTATACCACTTAAAGGATTGGTTCCTTGAAAAGAATTTTTAGAAGTTTTTCTTGAAAAAATTCGGTATCCTTTTTTTGGTGTAACAAGATGTAAACCATTAATATTTTTTTGTTCCTGAAGCGGACTAATATCGTCCAAAATCCAAAAAGAACGTCCAGCAGTCGCTGCTATAAGATCGTTATCACGTATGAAAAGGTCATTAATTGGGACAATTGGTAAGTTGTTTTGAAATGATTCCCAATTCTCTCCTTCATCAAATGATATATAAAAACCTGTTTCTGTTCCTGCGTAGAGTATTCCAGGAACTTTTGGATCTGCTCTTACAACTCTTACAAAAGTATGTTCTCCTTTTATTCCATCTGTAATTAATTCCCAATTTAATCCATAGTCCTTTGTTTTAAAAATGTATGGCATCAAGTCCATAAACTTATATCTCATTAATGTTATGTAAGCTGTTGCTGGATCATGCGGAGATACTTCAATACTATTAATAATCCCTTCTTTTAGTCCTCTAGGTGTAACGTTCTTCCAATTTTCTCCGCTGTCACGAGTTATGTGAATAAGTCCATCATCGCTACCAGCCCAAATAACTTTAGGGTCATGTGGTGATAATGATAAACTCATCAATGTATTATAGTTTTCTCCACCAGCAGCCTCATTTGTAAATGGTGTTCCACCTGGAACTTGTTGAATTTTATTATTTCTTGTTAGATCTGGGCTAATAACTTCCCATTTAATACCGCCGTCTTTAGATTTAAATATAACATTCCCTGCATGATAAATTGTATTTCGATTATGAGGAGAACTCAAAATAGGAGCATTCCAATTAAATCTATATTTAAATTCACTTGGAACGTTTCCTAACGATAGCTCAGGATATTCTTTTATCTCTTTCCCTGTTTTTGTTCTACGATTCCATTTTTCAATTATTCCTTGGTAACAACCTCCATATATTGTTTGTGGATTTTCAGGATCAAATGCTAAAAAAGCACTTTCACAGCCCGCGACAGAATACCAGTCTTTCCAATCTATACCACTATCACTATCACGACTTAAAATACCAATAGCTGAATTATCTTGCTGGCCACCATAAACATGATAGGGTACTTGAGAATCTGCAATTACTCTATAAAATTGTGAAGTTGGTTGATTTTGTTGTGTACTCCAACTTTTCCCACCATTCAACGTTACATTTGCTCCTCCATCATTTGAATTAATCATAATTTGATTATTCTTTGGGTGTATCCATAAATGATGATTATCGCCATGAGGGGTATTCAAAACATTAAATGTTTTTCCTCCATCAATAGACTTTAGAACTGGTGCATTTAAAACATAAACTTTATTTTCATCTTGAGGATCAGCAAAAACTTCCATGTAATACCATGATCGAGTTACTGCAATTCTTTCATTATTAATTTGTTTCCAAGAAGCTCCACTATCCTCTGAACGATAGACCCCTGACTTATCTCCTTCAGCCTCAAGATTTACGTAAATAATTTTCGAATTTGCTCTAGAGACTGAAATACCTGATTTACCTAAAATTTTAGGAAGTCCTTTTTCTAATTTTGTCCAATTTTGGCCCCCATCTGTAGATTTATAAATTCCTGAATCCGGGCCGCCAGATTTCATTTGCCATGGTGTACGTTCATGTTCCCACATAGCAGCATAAAGAATTCTAGGATTATTCATATCCATACTCAAAGAAGAAGCTCCAACATTATCATTAATATAAAGTACCTTTTCCCAGGTTTCTCCACCGTCTAAGGTTTTATAAATACCTCTCTCTTTACTTGAGCCGTACTGTGCACCTTGAACAGCAACAAAAAATATATCTGGATTAGATGGGTGGATTTCAATATTAGATATGTGCCTGGAAAAACCTAATCCAATATGCTTCCATGTTATTCCAGAATCTTCAGATTTATACACTCCGTCTCCCATCGATGTCATCACACCTCTGGCGGCATGTTCACCCATTCCCACAATAACTACATTAGGATCACTTTCTGATACTGCAATTGCACCAACAGTTCCTGTTTTAAAAAAACCATCAGAAATATTTTTCCAATGAATTCCATAATCCTCTGTTTTCCAGACCCCTCCGCCTGTACTTCCCATGTAAAAAATATTTGGATGTTTCAAAACACCAGTAGAGGCAACACTTCTTCCTCCTCTAAAAGGCCCAATGTTTCTCCAATTAAGATTATTATATTTTAATGAATATGGAGTCTCTTTTTTCTTTATTCTTTTATTTTTTTGACCAAAACTAAAATTTAAACTAAAAATTAGAAGAATCGTTAAGGATATTGATATTCTCATTAAACTTGTATTATATTATTTATAAATAATTATTACTTCCAAAATAGGAATATATATTAGTAATAACAATCCATTTGATATTAATTACTGTTTAATTTTAATCTAAATAATTTGGGATTTTCTTTATCCTCACTTTCAGATGTTAACCAAAAATTATTAGAATCAATTATCTTTATTGCTTCAATCTGAGCGGGTTTAATAGGGATTAAATATTTTTTTAAGTCTATGTTCTCAAATCCCTTTTTACGAAAGTCTTTCAAAATGCATAAAAATTGATCCCCATCGAAATTATATCCTGTTAAAACCATCAAATCATCTTTTGAACTATAATCAGCAGCAGTAATTAGAGATTTAGTATCAATTGAAGCTTTCGGTGTCAAAATATAATTCCCTTCTTTTTTAGGGAAAGTATATATTTCAGAATTAAGTGTTTTCCTGTTTTTTGAGAATAAAATTAACTCTTCTCCAAAAACCGCTAGGCCTTCTGCATCAAACTCATTAAAAGTTTCTTTTGAAAAGGTTGTTTGTTTTTTATACCTAATATTAATCGTCCCTTTTGGAGTAAAATTTTTATTTAAAATGTAAATTCTTAAATTTTCTCTAGTTGCAAAATTATTACCAGTATCAGCTATGTAAAAATGATTTTCATCTGATGCTATATCTTCCCAATCTTTATTTTTTATTTGACTAATCTCTATTTCTAATATCTTTTTACCCAACTTGTTGATTATATATAACTTAGGCTTATCTCCTGAGTCATTATGAGTAATAAGATAGTTCTCAAAAAATTCTAACCCTGATGTTTCATTTAGTGATTTTGGAATTTTGATTGTGGATATATCAATTTGACATATTACATGAAAACTACAGAAAAAAAGAATAAAGAAATGTTTCATTTAATTTTTTAAATAGCAATATATCAATTAAGAGATAATTACGCATTTATATTAAATTTAAAAAACTATAATTAAACACTTACTTTTGATTTAATCAATATAAAGGCATGAAACTAAAATTCCATCTTTTAAGTATAACATGTTTTATGATTTTATTTAGTTCATGTAAAAAGATGAGTTTAAAAGAAAGTTATTTAGCTCTTGGAGATAGTTATACTGTGGGTGAAAGTATTTCTAAAAAACACACTTGGCCCAAACAACTTGTAGATTCTTTAAAAAAAAGAAATATTTTTTTATCGGAGCCAAGGATTATCGCAAAAACTGGATGGACTACTGATGAATTAAAAAAGGCAATTAATGATTCTAGTTTAGATTACCCTTATGATTGGGTTTCTTTATTAATTGGAGTAAATAATCAATACAGAGGCAGAGACTTAGATGAGTTCAAATTACAATTTGAATCATTATTGTTAGAAGCAATTGCTTTTAGTGGTAATAGAAAAGAAAGAGTATTTGTAATTTCAATACCAGATTGGGGATCAATGCCCTTTGCAAAAGATAGAGATCCAAATAAAATAGCTATTGAAATCGATAACTTTAATCAAATAATATATGAAGTATGTGCTTTTGAAAATATAAAGTTTATTGACATTACTCCTATAACTAGAAATATTTATTCAAATCCAAATTGGATAGCAAAAGATAGTCTTCATCCAAGCAAAGAACAATATTCAAAATGGGTTGAAAAAATAATCCCTTTTTTTTTAAATTTTAAAAATGACTAATCTAAAAACATATCATAATTTAGATTCAAATGATAGTTTAGCTCATTTTAGAAAAGAATTTATTCATCAGGAGAATGAAATATATTTGGATGGAAATTCATTAGGGAAATTACCAAGGGAAACAGAAAAAAAATTAAATGAAGTATTAATATATCAGTGGGGTAATAGATTAATTCGAAGTTGGAACGAAAATTGGTTAGACCTACCAAAAAAAATTGCTGGAAAATATTCTAAACTTCTCAATGTTAAAAAAAATGAGGTTATTATTGGAGAGTCAACCTCAGTAAGATTATATCAAATAGTATATTCACTTTTATTAACAGATATTTATCCAAAACAGTTAGGAACTGATATCCTTAATTTTCCAACAGATAATTATATTCTTGAGGGTATAAATAAAAAATTTTCTCTGCAAAATGTCAATTTAATTAAATACAGTCAGGAAATTTTTGCCGATTTGAATCTTCTTAAAGATCAAATAAAAAGAAAACCAGGTATCTATTGTCTTAGTTTAGTAACATATAAAAGTTCTTTTCTATACCCTATGAAAGATTTAAATATGTGGGCAGAAAAATTCAAAAGTATAATAGTTTGGGATTTAAGTCATGCTATTGGAGCTATTGATATAGATCTTAAAAGCTCAGCAGCAAAAATTTGTATTGGATGTAGTTATAAATACATGAACGGTGGTCCTGGAGCACCAGCATTTATGTTTATAAAAAATGAATTACAAAAAAAACTCTTTAACCCAATTCAAGGTTGGTTTGGTCATAAAAAGCCCTTTAATTTTGATTTAAATTACATTCCAGATGACGGGATTAATCGTTTTTCCGTAGGAACTCCTCCAGTATTATCTCTCTTCGCTATGGAAACGGGTATTGATATTACACTTCAAGCAGGTATAAAATCAATTAGAAAAAAAAGTCTTTTACAAACAGAGTTTTTTATAAAACATCTAAAGAATAGGTTAGTCCCTTTAGGATATAATCTTGAAAGTCCACAAGAGAAATCAAAACGTGGAGCACACATTACTATTTCACATAAATTTTCTTGGCAAATTTGTCAGGCATTAATTAAAGGTAATAATAATGGCTTTAAAATAATTCCTGATTTTAGGCCTCCCAATTTTCTTCGCTTTGGGATTTCTCCACTATATAATCGATTTGAAGATCTTTATATTGTCATTAGGAGATTAGAAGATATAGTTGCCAGTAAAGAATACTTAAATTTCAGTACTGAAAAAATAAAAGTAACATAAAAAAGCCTTCAGGAATTATTCCTAAAGGCTATAACCATAAACCAATTCATAATTGAAGAATTGTTGATACAAATGTAATAAAAACTTAAACATTAAATAACATCAAAATTAAATTTTATTAAAAAAAAGAGGTAATTAATTAACATTTTTGTAAAAAGAATGCCTAAAATTTATCAATTCCAATAGATTGAGGCTTACTTTTTTTGTTTCTGAGAAAAATTATTTTTTAAAATAGTTATCAAAAAAATAAAACTATAGTTATTGAGTGACTTCATACTCATGTTCCCAATTTGGATTTTCAAGCTTGTTAATTATATATTTTACAGTAATTTCATCTCCTTGTTTTATTTCTTTTAATGTTATGATTCTAATATGTTTAATTTCTCCTATTTCAGAATCATTTTTTGCGAATACAGCATTACAATTTGGGATTTCATGATGATTAATAAATGCTCCTAAAGGCAATCTTATATATTTATCTTGAAAACGGAAATCAAATATATGAGTGATTCCAAGATCAGTCCCTTCAGGAATATCTTTAAGTGCAAATAAACCAAGACCTTCAATTTTACTTGTTTTGATAGTTAGAAAATCTGGTAACGGCCTCCAATTACTGTCTTTAATCATTAAATAACTTTACTTAAAATTAAACAAAAACATTTCTATTTTATAATAAAATTATAAATGAGTGTTTTTTTCGGAGCAATAACAGTATTTAATATTCGGAAAGGAAGTGAAATTTCCTTCTTCTTTGTTATTGTTTTAATCTTTAAAATTATTTTATTATTAGCTGGTATACTAAATACACTCGCTCTTTGATGAAATGAATAATCTCCAAGGTATTCTAATTTAAATGAATTCATACTTTTGTTTGTTAGTTCAACTTCAACTATTAGTTTTTCCTTAATATATTTTAAGTGTCCAAAAACTAAATTGGATTTTATAAGAGCTTTTAAATTTTCTTCTTTTCCAATTAATAAATCCTTAAACCAAACAACTGTTTTCCCTTCAAATAAAGCCAATTTAACTGATTTCTCTGATTCATTTTCTACGTTTAATAAAGTCATTGGACGGTGTCCTCCATTTGGAATTTGATGTTCCCAATCTATAATTCCGTGGATATCAGAAGTCCCTAAAATGGTCAAATTATTTTCCAGTGCTAGCTGAAGTGCTTCTTCTGAAAAGGTAGATTCATTGACTACTTCAATTCCATGAAGTAACTTATTCTTGATTAAATATTCATGAAACTGATCAAGACGAGCTATTCCATCAATTCTTTGTTCATCCCAATTGGGATGGTTCCAAAAAACAAATGCATTTTGTTTATTTGCCTCCTTAATTCCAGACAATGAATCTTCATGTAGAAGTAAATTTGCATCTTTTACGAAGACAGCATTAATATGGCCTGGAGGCATTTCTCTTGTTATTTCAGAACCATTTATTACTTTAAGTTTCTCGCCTTTGTTTATAGATTCAGTTGCAACAAAAAATGATCGATTTCTGTCAGGATTAGGTATATCCTCTTCATGAGGTTGGTATTCCAAATGTTCGGTTATCGCTATTAAATCCAATCCTTCTCTTCTGGCTTCCTCTACCCTAATTGTAGGCCAAACATTTCCATCAGAAAAAACGGAATGTATATGCAAATCCATACTAAGCCATAATTGATCTTTATCTGATCTAAAAAAAGGTTTTTGACTATTACCTTTAAAAATTGTTAAAAAAAGGAAAAATAATATGTTGATATATTTTTTAAATAGTGATTCCCACATACATAAACTTACAAATATGTATTGAAGTATATACCTTTTTCGTAAAAATTAACGTCAAAAACTATAACTTATAAAATAAAATTGAATTCCAAAACCTATTTATAAGATAATTATTATTTGGTTTTGCAATCATATTTTTTTGAAAACCACTTAATAACGTAGCTTTTTCATTCAATTTTACGTTAAAGCCTAAAAAGGTCCAATTTTGATTAAACTTAAATGGTATTCCCTTTCGATTTAAAATTGAAAAAATCTCATCATAAACTACGAGATTCCATTTTGTTTTTGAGTCTGGTTTTGACAAACTTTTTTGGTATGTTAAACGGAATCTTAATCTACTAGAAAAATCAAAAGTTCTCAATTGATTATTTTTTTGAAGTGGTAATTCCTCTTGAAATCTGTGTTCCAAACGAATCCATGTACTAAATGATGATTTTTTTAATGGAGCTGTAAATTGAACCTGTTCCCAAAGGTTATGCTCTGCTCTAATTCTTGGATCTGCGCTTATATCTCTATCATAACCCTTTATATAGGTATACCCAGCTCTCCACGAAACATTTTTTGAGGGGTTATAGGATAGCTGTGGTCTATAAAGTTGTTGGTCCCAAATCCTAAAATAGGATGTAGTTCTAAAATGAAATTCTGATCTTAAACTAACTTTATCTGAAATTGGGAGATCTAAAAAGGTTGCATTCCAAAAACCATTTGCTTTTTCGTATTCTTGAGCAAACAGATTGTTTGTTGATCCTAGAAGAAGCAAAATAATAATTATTTTATTTTTCATATATGTTTTCTCATTAATCCTTCTTGTGTTACTGAAGCTACCATAATTCCTTTTTTATTAAAGATACTCCCTCTCGAAAAACCTCTAGCATTTGAAGCACTGGGACTTTCAATAACGTAAAGTAACCAATCGTCAATTTTATATTCTCTATGAAACCAAAGTGCATGGTCTAAACTTGCATAATACATCTTTGAGTTATTCAAATTTTCTCTGTGAGGTAAAGTGGCCGTTAATAAAAGGCTATAGTCAGAAGCAAAAGCTAATATTTGATGCTGAAAGGAAAGATCTACTTGAATTTTCTCTTTTATTCTAAACCAAATATGTGCAAAAGGAGCTGAATTTTGAGTCTGCAGGTAAATCGCTTTATCTACAGGTTTAAATTCAAAAATTTGAGGATGGGCTTTCATTATTCTAAGAAATCGTTCTGGATCTTTATGATGTAATCTCTCAGCCTGTTGTATGTCAGTAAGAAGTAAATCTGGTGTTAGCACATTGGGCATATTAATTTGATGACTTTCTCCTTTTTCATTTATATGAAAAGAAGCAGCCATATTAAAAATTGCTTTACCATTTTGAAATGCAACTACACGCCGAGTAGTGAAACTTCTTCCGTCTCTAATTGTATCAACGTGATAGTCAATTGGTACATTAATATCACCCCCTAGGATAAAATAACCATGCATAGAATGAGCTATTCTATCTTTAGGTACTGTCTGATAAGCTGCATGAAGTGATTGTCCCAAAACTTGTCCTCCAAAAACCCTACCCCAAGCTGTTTTATAGTTTTGTCCTTCAAAATGGTTTTCCCCTTTTCTTTTTAAAGTTAACAAGTTGATTAATTCTTCACTTGTGATCATAATTCCCAAATATTAAAATTTTACCTTTTTGAAAATTAAATTTGATCTTCTAGTCCAAATTTCATACATAGGTTTTCCCTTACTGCTTTTACCTTTATGATGCCAATCCGAATCTTGAATTTCATAATTGAAAGGTAATATTCTTCCTACGCTCTTATTATTTCTTGAAAAAAATTCAATGTTTTCTGTATAAATCCCTTTTTCTGCTGAATAAAATCCACCTCCTGTCCCAAAAAATTGAAAAGTTTCAGTATTAAATGCAATCCACTGGAAATATCCATCTTTTAAAAATTTCATTGTCTTCCTTGGCCTAGTAATATCTCTTCTTCTCTCTCCTTCCTTAGTTACTCTACCCGCCATTAACCACTTTCCATTTAAATCTAGGGGTTCATTTTTTGATTTTGACCATGATTTTTCTTTTTTTAAATCAATTATTTTAAGTCCATCATTTTCAATATTAGAATTGAACTCAAGTTCGACATTATATGTTTTTCCCTTTTTCTTATAGTATCCACCCCTGGTCAAAATAAATTCTGCTGGTTCTTTTACATATTGTGTTTCAATTAAATATTCTTTGTCAACAATTATCCTATGAGAAATTATTTTATTTTTTTTTGTTTTTACAAATTCATAGACTTGAGAAAAAGAAAAAGTTGAATAGAATAATAATAAATAAAAAATTGTTTTCATACATGTAGTCTTAGTTTCTGTAATCTAAAGCTGGTTCTCTATCACCTAAAAGAGGAATATACTTAAAGTTTGATCCTCTTCTTTTTAGAAACTCTTTTTTTGCTAAAGATAGAATTTTTGGATTGTCTAATAGCTCCATTCCCGTGAGAGCTAGGGTTTTAGCTGCTATTAACATACCTTTAATCCCAATACTAGTCCCTCCCGCGGCAACAGCCTGCCAACTATGTGCAGGTGTTCCAGGAACCCAAGTTGCTGTTTCTAAACCAACTGTAGGGACTGTGAAACTAACATCTCCAACATCAGTTGATCCGCCTGCATCGTCATCACTAGTATATGCTTTAATCCCCTCAACAAATTTAGTATCAAGAGTAACGTCTAAGCTTTTAGTAATTTGTTCAGCAAATATTTTTTCTTCACTGTTATAAATATAACCTCCAATTTTTTCTAAATTTTTTTGAACAGTCTTTTGAAGAGTCTCATTTATTAAAAGCTCATGTGTTCCTCCAATCATTTCGTAATCCATTGTTGTTCCTGTACCTAAAGCAGCTCCTTCGGCAGCCTTAACAATTCTGTCGAAGACATTAATAACTTCATTTCTATTTAAATGCCTTGCGTAATAATAGACTTCTGCGAAATCTGGAACTACGTTAGGAGCGTTTCCTCCTTTTGTTATTACATAGTGAATGCGTGTACTTTCAGTTGTATGCTCACGTAGCATATTAACCATGTTATTCATAGCTTCAACGCCATCTAAAGCTGAGCGTCCTTTTTCAGGAGATCCGGCAGCATGTGCAGAAACACCATAAAATCTAAATTTAGCTGATTTATTTGCCATAGCTTTTCCAAAACTAGCTGAATTTCTGTCTCCGGGGTGCCAATGTAAAGCTACATCAGCATCATTAAAAAGACCCGCTTTTGTCATATACACTTTTCCAGAACCTCCTTCTTCAGCTGGACAACCAAAATATTTTACAGTCCCTTTTAATTTTTCATTCTCTATATATTTTTTAATTGTTATAGCTGCTGCTGCGGAAGCGGTTCCAAAAAGATGATGGCCACAAGCATGTCCTGCCTTACCGTCATTACTTAATTTGTAGGGTACAGCTTTTTGAGAAAGCCCAGGTAAAGCATCGTATTCTCCTAAAATAGCAATTACAGGAGTTCCAGATCCATAAGTTGCAACAAAAGCTGTTGGAATACCAGCTACACCTTCGGATACTTTAAATCCCTCATCATTTAATGTTTTTTGCAATAAATTACTGCTATTTTCCTCCTGGTAACCCATTTCAGCAAATGACCATATATCTTGAGCTATTTTTTCATATTTCTTAAGATCTGAATCTAAGGATGTTAAAATTTTATTATATTTTTTTTGTGAAAAACAATTTGTCGCCAAAAATATTATAAGACAGGTAATTAAATTTTTCATTTTTTTTTTAAAAGTATGAAAATATCAACCAATATTTTTTTCTTTTTTAAATGCTTTTTTTCTGTTACCAAATAAACCCCAAAAAGAATTAAAACACAACCTGCCCATTGAACTAATGTAAAAGTCTCTCCGTCGATTAGTCCCCATCCTATTGCAACAATAGGAAGTAGATAGGTGATTGAAATTGAAAAAACAGGAGAGGAGATTGCTACTAATTCATTAAACATAACTTTTGCTAATGCAGTTCCAAATAAAGCTAAAATGAAAATATATCCCAGTGAGGAGCTAACTTTTGGTGAATATAAAGTTTCTCCCCATGGAAAATTAGAGAAAAATAAAACTAAAACAGCAGGTAAGACAATTGCTAAAAAATTTCCCGAAGCAATTCCTAGTGAAGAAATTCCTTTTAATTTATACTTAATTATATTGACATTGATGGCATAACAGATAGCAGCTATAATAACTAATATTGAGTACCAACTCTCAGATCCATTATTTATTGAGAATTCGTTAGATACTAAAATTAAGGTTCCCATAAAACCAATTAGTACACCTAAAATTTTACCATATTTAATTTTTGAATTAAAAAAAATAACTCCTAGTATTAGGGTAAACAGTGGTGTCATTCCATTTAAAACTGCTGCAACTGAAGAATCAATCACAGTTTCTGCATATGCAAAAAGATAATTAGGGAAAAAAGTTCCAAAGAATCCAGTAAAACAAATCCATTTCCAAGATTTTCTAGGAATAAGCAAAATTTTTTTCCATCCTACAATTATTAGAATTATAGTTGTCATTAGTATCCTGACAGAACCTAACTGAAGGGGTGAAAGCCCTATTAGCCCTTTTTTAATTAAAATATATGAGCTTCCCCAAATAATTGAGAGTAATATCAGGTATATCCATTTCTTGAAATTTAATTCCATAGCAGTGCAAAAATGCATTTTTTTTGAAATATCCTGTTGGAATAATTATTTCTTATGCTATTAAATTTTAAAAAAATAATTTTAATCCCATTCTAATGTCTCAATAATATGTATTATATCATCCTTAATATAACTAGAGGCTGGAAAGATAGAATCATAATTTGGTCTGGCATAAAAATAAAGTGATCCCACTAGAAAATGTTTGAGGCTGTCTGTTAAAAAAAATTGATGTTGTGATGCAGCATCACCTATAACTGAAAATAATGTTCCGTAAACTTTTTTATCAGGATTTAAAAATATTTTTTCTGGAATAGATTCTGCTTTTGTTATGTGTTTATATGGAAGTTGGTAAGCATCATTTAATAATGAATCCAAGTTTTTTTCGATAGTGTTATAATTTAGATAAAGAGTTGCTTTCATTTTTGGATAAACCAAATTAAATTCATTCTTTCTTTCTTTAAAAATAGATGATCTATTATTGGTCTCAAATGAGATTTTGTTTTTTAGTTTTATTCTTCTGTAAATAGGTTTAGGATAATCTAATCTTAGAAAAGAAAAAGGTTTTGGTTGGAAGTCAGAATTACAACTTTGTAACATTATAATTAAAAAAAGGAAGTATTTTTTCATTATCCTTTTTTTAAATTTTTTGGAAGTATCACTTTTATTTGCTTAATACGTAATTGGTCTAATTCCTCTATTATAAACTTGAATCTTTCAAAAGAAATTTTTTGTCCTCTTTTGGGAAATTTTTTTGTAATCTCTAATATAAGCCCTGCTAAAGTTTCAGAATCTCCTTTCACGTTATCAAAGAGTGTTTCATCTTGTATGTCTATAACTTTATAAAAATCTTTTAAACTTATTTTCGCCTCAAAAATGAAAGTATAATCATCCAATTTTGAATAGCTTAAATCGACTTCATCAAATTCATCACTTATGTCTCCAATAATCTCCTCCATTATATCTTCGAGTGTTATTAGTCCAGATGTTCCTCCATATTCGTCAACAACAATTGCTAAATGATTTTTTTTCATTTGAAATTCCTTCAAAAGGTCATCTAATTTTTTATTCTCAGGAACATACAAAGGTTTTTTTAAAAGACTTTGCCAATGGTATTCTGTTTTATTTAAATGTGGTAATAGATCCTTGATATAAAGTATTCCTTTAATGTTGTCTTTCTTATCATCGTAAACAGGAATCCTCGAAAACCCATTTTCTAAAATTAATGGTATAATTTCTTTTAAAGTAAGTTTATCAGAAAGTGCAAATATGTCAATCCTTGGGCACATTACTTCTCGAGTATCTGTACTGCCAAAATTTACTATACCTTCTAAAATTCTCTGTTCATCTGATGTAGTTTCCTTATTGTCTGTTAGTTCTAGTGCTTGTGATAGTTGATCAACTGAAAATTGATTTTTTTTGTCTCCAAGACGTCTTTCCAAAAAAACAGTAGCATAACTCATAGGTCCAGTGATCCAAAATAATATGTATTTATCTAAAATATTAATAAATGGTGCTATTCGGACAGAAAATTTATATGCATTCCTATTAGCATAAATTTTTGGTAAAATCTCACCAAATATCAATATTAAAGTAGTTACAATTCCTATTTCTATAAACAATATGATAAGAGGATTATAAATTTTTTGAAAAAGAGTTTTACTCAATAAAGTAAATAGGATAACTATTGCGATATTGATAAAATTATTAGCAACTAATATAGTGGCTAAGAGTCTTTTGGGTTTTTTAAGAAGTGAAATGACTCTTTTTTTTGAAATAGAAATTTCTTCTTTGTCATCATCCTCCAATGATTTAACTTGTAATGAAAAGAATGCTACTTCAGCTCCCGATATTACAGCTGAAAAAAACAATAAGATTAGTACCAGTAAGGTTTGAATCCAAAATAAATCAGACTTTAATATAGATAGATAAATTATTAGGAATGGGTCAGGATCCAATATTAATTTTTTAAAAAGGCAAATCGTTAACTTCAGAAGAATTCCCCTCTAAATTATCTTTAATTTTAGTATTTGACAAGTTTACTTGTGAACTATCTTTCTTTGTAGATAAAAATGTAAATTCATTTACATTTATTTCAGTTGTGTAACGTTCAATTCCATCTTCACCACTCCATTTTCGATTTTTTATTCTGCCTTCTAAATATATTTTATCCCCTTTACTTAGATATTTTTCACAGATTTCGGCAGCTTTGTTTCGCACAACGATGTTGTGCCATTCTGTATTTGTGACTTTATCTCCAGTACTTTTATTAGTGTAAGATTCATTAGTAGCTAATGGAAATCGGCCAATTGATCCACCTCCTTCAAAATAGTGCATTTTGATATCATCCCCGAGATGACCAATTAACATAACTTTATTTAAAGTACCGCTCATGTAAAATTTTAATTTTCAAAATTAAACAACATGTTTAAGTTATAAAAAATTTATCAATAAAGTTTTGTATGACAACAGGGAATGGTAATTTTTTTAAATCTTCTAGGGTCAAAGCATTTGGTAAAATTTCAGTTGTTTGATTAATCCAAAAAAATATATGTAGTTTTTGATGTGAAAGTTTATGTATTATTGAAGTTTTGTTCCATAATATCCATTTTTCTTTTCTCATATTTAATTTATGCTTTGAGCTGATCATTTGAGTATTAAACTCATTAATATTTTTTATTTTTTGATTTGTTTCAAGTAAAGGAAATTGATACATATTTTGCCAGATTCCAACCCCTTGCCTTTTCTCAATAATTACTCTTTCGTTTTTATCTATTATTACCAGATAATTTAAATGCCTATTTTTTATTTTGTTAATTTTACTCTTTACGGGTAATATATTTATTTTATCATAATTTAATGCAAAACAATTTTGAATAAATGGACACAAATCACAATTAGGTTTTCTAGGTTTACACTGTAGTGCTCCAAATTCAATTAAAGCTTGATTAAAGTCCCCAGGTTGGCTTTTATCAATTAAAGACGTCGCTTTTTCTTTAAATTCTCTAAAACCATTACTAGTGCCTACAGGTGTTGTTATTCCAAAATAGCGAGATAGAAAACGGTATACATTCCCATCTACTACAGCATGAGGAAGATCAAAACAAATAGAAGCAATTGCACTCGCTGTATAATCACCGACTCCTTTTAAGCTTAAAATTTCTTTATGTGAGTTTGGAAATTTTCCATCATATTTATTTAAAATATATTTTGCAGTAGAATGTAAATTTCTAGCTCTTGAATAATAACCTAAGCCTTGCCACAATTTTAGGACTTTTAGCTCACTAGATAAAGCTAAATCTTTTATTGTAGGGTATTCCTTTATGAATTTTTCATAATAAGGAAGGCCTTGAGATGTTCTTGTTTGTTGAAGTATTATTTCAGATAACCATATTTTATATGGGTCCTTAGTTTGTCTCCATAGAAAATCCCTTTTGTTTTCAAAATACCAGTTTAATAATGTTTCTGTCCATTTCAATATTGTTTATTTAAAAGAGATTTTCTTATATACAAATGCAATATAAAAACTTTAGACAGAAGATTTTATAATTTAAAATTAATATATTTGCAAGCCTTAAATTTTGAGTTTTAAACAAATAATTATGACTAAAGCAGACATTGTATTAAACATTTCTGATGACCTTGGAATAGACAGAGCTGATGTTCAAGCAACAGTTGAAAAATTTATGAAAGAAATAAAAAGTTCATTAGAAAAAGGGGAGAATGTGTATTTGAGAGGATTTGGAAGTTTTATTATCAAAACACGTGCAGAAAAAACTGGACGTAACATTTCAAAAAATATTGCAATTAAAATTCCTGCTCATAACATTCCCGCATTCAAACCAGCTAAAATTTTTACACATGGAGTTAAATCTAAAGTAGCTGTATCCAAATAAAAATATTAAATAACAACATATGCCAAGCGGTAAAAAACGTAAAAGACATAAAGTAGCGACACATAAACGAAAAAAACGTCGTAGAGCAAATCGCCACAAGAAAAAATAGTGTTAGGTAACCCACTTTAAATATTTACCAAAAGTTCATTGAAATGCAATACTAATATCATAGTATTGTTACAGGAAAATCCTGAAAATATTGTTTAATCCGTTATCGTTATAAATATTAGCGATAGCACAAAATATCTCAGAGTGAATAAAGAATTAATAATACGTTCTCATTCCTCTGCTGTTGATTTTGCATTGCTCAAGGATGGGAAATTAATTGAGCTAAATAAAGAAGTTGAAGATAACAAGTTTTCTGTTGGTGACATTTTTGTCGGAAAAATAAGAAAATCTGTTCCAGGTTTAAATGCGTCTTTTGTTAATGTAGGCCACGAAAAAGATGGTTTTTTACATTATCATGATTTAGGCCCAAAACTTCCTTCACTAATTAAATATATTAAACAGGTAAGCACAGGTAAAAACAAAGATTATCTCTTAAAACAATTCCGTTATGAATCTGATATAGAAAAAGATGGAAATATCGCTGAAGTTTTATCTCCAAAACAAACCGTTTTAGTTCAAATTGTAAAAGAGCCTATTTCTACTAAGGGCCCTCGTTTGAGCTCTGAAATATCATTAGCTGGCCGATTTATGGTCCTAATGCCATTTTCAGACCGAGTTTCAATCTCTCAAAAAATAGAGGATAGAGCAGAGAAAACAAGACTAAAAAAACTTGTACAAAGTATTCGTCCAAAAGGATTTGGACTTATCATTCGTACTGTTGCAGAAGGTCAAAAGGTTGCTGCACTAGATGCAGATATCGAGCAATTATTGAAGCGTTGGAAAAACTTGTCTATCAAATTAAAACAAATAGATAAATACCCTACAAAGGTATTAAGTGAGATAAATAGATCTTCAAGTATAATCCGCGATATTTTTGATAATAACTTTACCGGTATTCATGTTGATGATGCAGAGATACAAAATGAAATAAAGGACTACTTAGAGAAAATAGCTCCTGATAAAAAGTCAATTGTAAAACTGTATGATAACCATCTTCCCATTTTCGAAAAATTTGGGATCGAACGCCAAATTAAGTCTTCTTTTGGAAAAACTGTTTCCATGCAAAAAGGTGCGTATTTGGTAATCGAACACACAGAGGCGTTACATGTTATTGACGTTAATAGTGGTAACCGGTCTAATAGATCTAAAAGTCAAGAGGATACAGCTATGGAAGTAAATTTGATAGCTGCTAGTGAAATCGCTAGACAGTTACGATTAAGAGATATGGGAGGAATTATAGTTGTAGATTTTATTGACCTTAATTCTAATTCTAATCGGAAAAAATTATTTGAATTTCTAACAAACGAGATGAGTGCAGATAGAACAAAACATAAAATTCTACCTCCTAGTCGTTTTGGTTTAATTCAGATTACCCGACAAAGAGTACGCCCAGAAATGAATATTAAAACTAAAGAGCCCAATCCTAATGAGAACGGTGAAGTAGAGGCTCCCATAGTATTAATAGACAAAATCAACACAGAGCTTAGTAAGATAACTAAGAATAAACGCAATCAAAAGGAAAAGTTCTATTTACATGTACACCCTTTTGTAGCTGCTTACATATTAAGTGGGAATCCATCCCGACGCTTAAAATGGTATTTTGAGTACAAAAAGTGGATTCGTATTGTTCCACGCCATGCTTACCATTATTTGGAGTTTAAATTCTTGAATAAAGATCGAAGAAGACTCCGAAATTAAAAAAAGCCGCAGTTAAATAAAACTGCGGCTTTTTTATTTGTTACAACTTCATATTTATTATAAATAAAAGAATATTTAATTTTATAAATGCTTAAAAAGAAATCATACTCCTTAAACGAAGCAAAGAAAAAATTAGAAAACTTTTGTTCGTATCAAGAACGCTGTCATAAAGAAGTGAAAGAAAAACTGAGAGAATTAGGAATGATCCAATCGGCGTCTCAGGAAATAATAGCTCAACTTATTCAAGAAGATTATTTAAATGAAACACGATTTGCAAAAAACTTCGCCAGAGGAAAATTTCGTATTAAAAATTGGGGTAGAAATCGGATTTCAAGAGAATTAAAATCCCGAAACATCTCAGACTACAACATAAAAATGGGTATGCAAGAATTTACAGACATTGAATATGAAGAAACTTTTTATAATTTAATTGAAAAAAGAAAAAAGAGTGTGGAGCACTTACCCATTGACCAGCAGAAGAAAAAAATTTTTTCATACCTATCTTATAGAGGATGGGAACATGAAAAAATATTTGATGCTTTAAATCAATTATAATATTAATCTACAAGTAGAATAGCTTTGTTAGCATTTAGCTCAATTGCACCGCTTTGGATTTGAAGAATAGTCTGGTTTCCTTCTTGGATAAACTTTTCTTTCTGATCTTTATTAAGTTTTAAATTCCCTTTAATTATTACATTCCCTGATACTAAAGTAGATACTATCGGGGCATGGTTATTTAATATTTGGAACGAACCAGATTTTCCAGGTATTGTAACACTTTCTACTTCACCACTAAATAATTCAGCTTCGGGAGATACGATTTGGAGTTCCATGTCTTATTAAACTTCAGCTAACATTTTTTCTCCAGCTTCTATAGCTTCTTCAATAGTTCCTTTTAAATTAAAAGCAGCTTCTGGAAGATGATCTAATTCTCCATCCATAATCATGTTAAAACCTTTAATTGTGTCTTTTATATCAACTAGTGCTCCAGGAATTCCTGTGAATTGTTCTGCAACGTGAAATGGTTGAGATAAGAATCTTTGTACTCTTCTTGCTCGAGAAACAGCTAATTTATCTTCCTCAGAAAGTTCATCCATTCCAAGTATTGCTATTATATCTTGTAGCTCTTTGTAACGCTGTAATAACTCTTTTACCCTTTGAGCACAACTATAATGCTCATCTCCTAAAATTTCTGGTGTTAATATTCGTGAAGTTGAGTCTAAAGGGTCAACAGCTGGATAAATTCCTAACGCTGCAATATTTCTTGAGAGAACTGTAGTAGCGTCTAAATGTGCAAATGTTGTTGCAGGTGCAGGGTCTGTTAAGTCATCGGCAGGAACATATACTGCCTGAACTGAAGTAATTGAGCCTCTTTTTGTTGATGTAATTCTTTCCTGCATTGCTCCCATCTCAGTAGCTAAAGTCGGCTGGTATCCAACAGCAGAAGGCATCCGTCCTAGAAGAGCTGAAACCTCAGAACCTGCTTGAGTGAATCTAAAAATATTATCAACGAAAAATAAAACGTCTTTTCCTTGACCATCACCTGCTCCATCTCTAAAATACTCAGCTATAGTTAATCCAGAAAGTGCAACGCGAGCTCTTGCACCAGGAGGTTCATTCATTTGGCCAAAAACAAAGGTTGCTTTAGAGTCCTTTAATGCTTTTTTATCTACCTTTTTAAGATCCCAACCCCCTTCTTCCATAGAATTCATAAAATCGTCTCCATATTTAATAATTCCTGACTCTAACATTTCTCTTAAAAGATCATTCCCTTCACGGGTTCGTTCTCCAACACCTGCAAATACGGAAAGACCTCCATGCCCTTTGGCAATGTTATTAATTAATTCCTGAATTAATACAGTCTTTCCTACTCCAGCTCCTCCAAAGAGTCCAATCTTACCACCTTTAGCATATGGTTCAATCAAGTCAATTACTTTAATACCTGTGAACAGAACCTCAGTAGCTGTTGACAATTCCTCAAATGCAGGTGCTTCTCTATGAATAGGAAGCCCATTTTTCCCATCTTTTGGTAATTCTTTCAATCCATCTATTGGATCTCCAATAACATTAAGAAGACGCCCATAAACATCATCTCCAATCGGCATCTGGATTGGATTTTCAAGAGATATTGCTTCAGTTCCTCTACTGAGCCCGTCGGTAGAGTCCATTGAAATTGTTCTTACTGTTTCTTCTCCAATATGAGATTGTACTTCCAATATAAGTTTTGTACCATCTGTTTTTTTTATTTCTAATGCATCATAAATTTTTGGAAGTGAGTTGCTTTCACCACTGAATTCTACATCAACAACTGGACCAATAATTTGGGAGACTTTACCTATGCTTTGAGCCATTATTAAATACTAATTATTTATACAATATTTTGTGTCGCAAATATACGATGTTACTTGTAAAATAATCTTTTATGAGTTTTATTTTTTTACAAAAAATAAACAAAAAAAGGCAACATAAAATG